>CAJIYT010000022.1 GCA_905181715.1 uncultured Candidatus Poseidoniales archaeon | reverse complement strand
CGGTATGATGGTTTGGTATGCTGCCACCATGGACTCTAAGTCCAATGCATCTGAAGAGTGATCTATCACAGATAGCTCTGTGTTCCGATTGGCATGGGTGGGCAGGAATAAAATTCCAGCTCCGAAGTGCTCAAGCTCTGGCTTGAGATTGGATGAATTAAGAATATTCATGCCAATCGGAACCACTGATGATTTCTGAACGCGCCGGTACCCCCTGATTCGTACTACTTGAATCAGTGCGTTTTTCACCTATTTCAAAGGATATGCAATGGGCCGATACAGTCGCTATGCATCATTCTCTGGTAATGCACAGGTATTAATTCCAAATGTACGATAAACGTAGCAATTACCTGAAACTGCATTGAACAACAATGCACCTGCTATTGCAAGTAGTATCATGGTCAATGAAGAATCTACTAAAAAATATGCGATGATCAACACAACTGCGATTGCAGCCCTAATCAGCCTTTCGACATTGCTCTGGTTCACAACAAATAGTCCCATATGTCTCGTATCTCTATTCAATTAAAATACCTTTACTCTTTATTCACGCTGGAGCGGTCATTGACCACTGAGTAGTTGGTTTGTGCCAATCACGATGCTGGTCTGTTTCCAATCTCAATTGCAGTGATTCACCATTAGAAACAGTGGTTTCAACAGTTCAAAAACCACTGTATATTCATTCTGGTTTAACTGCTATGAATCTTGAAGCCATGCCTAGTGGTAATAAAAGTCTGACTTTAGCCGGATTATAGCCTACTTCTTTCATGATTTGTTTGTAGAACTTATGAGTGCCATAGTGAGTATATGTTTTTGCTAACCATTTCCATGGGTGTTTGGGGTCTCTGGTGACGATTCTTGCCACAATTTGCACATATGTTGCCATCCATAGACGGCCGAATATTCCGTGCAGCCAATTTGCTTTACCCGCATCACAAATAACTAACATACCTCCTGGTTTTAGGACACGATAAATCTCTTGGAGTCCTTTCTTTTTATCTTTGAAGTCCCTGAATGAGAATAAGCATACAACTCGATCGAATGTATTGTCTTCAATAGGGATGTTTTCTGCAATGGCTTCTATGTATTTCACTTGTGATTCTGAGTGTATTTCCCTTGCCGCATCAACTCTTTTCTTACAGACCTTTAGCATCTCGGCAGAGGGGTCAAGGCAACTTAATTCTGTACCACGGAGGGTTTCTGCAAAACTTCCAGGTCCGCAACCCACTTCCAATACATTCATCCCTGGCTCGATTAATTTAGCAACATGTCTTCTCATTCCGCGGTCGGTTCCCAGAGTCATTAAGCGGTTTACCCTGTCATAGACTGGAATAGTTGCTTCGAGTTGTTTTTCCAACTCAGTCCAAGTCTGTTCATCGATGCCTGCAGCATCAAATCCATTGCCGTTGGAGGGACTTGTCATCAGGTCTGCGACAAGCACTCTCTATTCAATGCTTATCGCTTAGAGAAAACCACGATTTTCATGACAGACCAAGATGGTTATGAACCTCTTCTTTGTGCGTCAGTTCATCCAAGGTGATTAGCATGGCTATGATAGACGTTCTCAAGAGCATCAAGGAAGCTGAAACCGCTGCTAACGAAACACTTGCTGCGTCCAAGGAAGAAGCGATACAGATTGTTGCTGGTGCACGTCGTAAGGCTACTGAAATCGTCCAAGATGCAACCGATGGTTCTCTGACTAGCACACTTTCTGTGCTCAACACCGCCCGCGATAAAGCGGGCAAGGAAGCAAAGACTGTCCAATCTGACGGGTCAGGGGCGATAGAAGCAGTTCATTCCTCCGCCTCTAAATCTCGTGATGATGCAGTTCAATTGATTATAGATTCTCTGATGCCCTGAGTTGTTTTAGATGTTTGAGACTGTTGAGATGGTTCGGCTTATCGCTGCTGGGTCGCGCAGCGATTTAGATGACGCATTGCGCGTCTGTGCCGATCTCGGAGTAGTCCATATCGAAGAACATTCAGCAGATACAGAAGGTGTTGGCATAGGAAGTCCAAACCCCGATGCAGATGGCGTAACATCACTTTTAGCCAGAACTAGAGCCGCAGTAGCTGCACTTAAATCAGTAAATCGCGAAGGACCACTGAACCAAGCAGCAGTGGTAAAAGCACTGTCTAATAATTTTGAAAACGATGTTGATGCTATTCTCAAAGTGGTTGATGATTCTCGTGAATCAGAAGCAGAAGTGAACCGGTTGGAAGAGAAGGTCGCTATCCTTTCTATGATTGCACCTTTGGGTTTGCCACTGGATCTGCTTACCAGCATAGAATCGGTTGAGGTTTACATCGCCGAATGTGCAAGGGTCAACAAAGTCAAAACCGTATTCGCTGAATTAAAGGACGCTATTGAGATGCGGATCTCTGGCAACATTATCGCCATCGCTTGCGAATCCGGCCGCTCTGCTGAAGTTCAAATGGCGCTCGGAGAATTGGGTTCAAAGCCAATCCAGGTCCCAACTGGTAAGGGCAGCACAGAGGATGTCCTCCGGGATGCGAAAAAGCGAATCTCTGAATTAACTACTAGCATTGAGTCTAATGGCAAGAAAGCCACAGACTGGAGCGAGAAACACGGCAGATTACTACTAGCGGTCAATGAGCACCTTGAGCGCGAAGAAGAGATTCTGACCGGGCACGTCAAATGTGCAGTTACTTCACACGCCTATGCCTTTGAGGCATGGGTTCCTCGCAAGGATGCAGAGGAAACCATTGCATCGCTGAAGAATGTGTCAAGCCATGTGTCCATCCGTAAGTATGTCGAATCTCATGGATATGGACATGATGATGAGGATATCCCCGAAGCAAAACCACCGGTGGAATTTAAGAATCCTGCTCTAGCAAAACCATTCCAATCTCTTACAGAGTTGGTCGGAAGGCCTGCTTATTCAACAACAGATCCTACTTTCATGATGATGGTCACTTTCCCAATCTTCTACGGAATGATGCTTGGTGACGTTGGCTATGGTTTGGTACTGCTGGCTCTTGCCCTTACTCTTCGCCTCAAAATCGGTCACACGCCATTCGGTGCAACAGCATCGACCATCCTTACTTGGATGGCTGCATGGACAATGATATGGGGAGTTCTATATGCAGAAGCATTCGGTTTCATTATCGATGAATGGGGTCCAATGGCTGGTTTCTACCACTGGACCCATGATTCATTCCATGTCCCAGCATTCTTTGCAGAGACCTTGAACATGAATCACACCTACATTCCATTCCATAGGGTCGGCGGAGCATTAGTGGATTATGTTCTTCTCTCGATATACCTAGGTGCAACTCATCTCGTACTCGGTTTCAGTATTGGTTTCATCAATGTATTCAGGGCCCATGGATTCGCTGCCGCTTTCTTTGAGAAAGGCAGTTGGCTAATGATTCTCTTCGGAGGATTTGGGCATATATTCCGCTATATGACCGATACTAGTTACGGCTTATTCGATCTCACTGGCTGGTCGATCACCATTCTTTTGGGAATCGCTTGTCTGATTGTCGGTTTAGCTGTATTCGAGAAGTTCGGATGGGTCGGCGGCCTGATTATGGGCCCAATAGAGACTTTCGGATTATTGGCCAACACTCTATCCTACCTCAGAATAATGGCCGTCGGTGTCGCTGGTGTGAAGATTGCCGAGTTAGGCAACGAATTAGGATATCACACCATGGTTACCACTGGTAGCCCCTTTGTAATGGCCGCTGCTTTCGTGCTTTGGGTCTCAGTTCATGTCTTTGCCATTCTATTGGGCATCCTATCACCATCAATACACGCCGCCCGTCTCCACTTCGTGGAATGGATGAGCAAGTTCCACGACGGCTCCGGGGCTGCTTTCAGCCCCCTGGGTGGCCGTCCCCTCCATGTAGAGGGTCATATCTGAGTCCCTAGGACAAAATGGAGGAAAAACAATGAATGTAAGAAATACAAGGATGAGCGCACGTATCCTGATTGTACTTATGGGTATAATTTTGATCGGACAAACCGTTACCGCAGTAGAAGGAGAAGCAGCAGACAACGCAAGCACAGAACAGGCATACAAGAATCTGGGTGCTGGATTAGCACTTGGATTGGCTGCAATCGGTGCTGGAATTTCACAAAGTGGAATTGGTAGCGCTGCTGTTGGAATGTTGGCTGAGGATGAAAGTAAATTCGGTGCTGCACTGATTTTTACTGCTTTGCCAGAATCGCTCGTTATCCTGGGTATGATGCCCCTGTTCCTCTGAGGAGGACGATTCAAGGGACTTGTTCCTTTGAATGGTAGGTGATAAAATGACATTGGAGAAATTGGCCAAAGATATCCTAGGCTCTGCTGAGGCAGAAGCTAAGGCTTTGATTAAAACTGCAAATGCTGAAGCAAAGGAGATAATCTCCGAAGCCGAAAGTCGCGCTAGTGCAATCGAAGGAACTGCAGGTGCCAAAGCAAACAAGGAAGCTGGCCAGATCTCGCGAGAGATCGTCGCTAGCGCCCGTCAATCTAATCAGCAAGAAGTTCTTGTAGCGAGACGTACTGAGCTCGATGCTACTTTCGCACTTGCCAAAGAGAAGTTAGGGGATTCATCGCTCGCTGGTCGAGCAAGTCTTCTCAAGAAACTCTTGGTAGAGGCTGCTAGAACGAGTGAAGGTAAGATGGTTATCCAACCGACAAAAATCGACCGTGCTGCTCTGAAGGATGCGTCCTCAGAGTTTGAGATGGGAGATGATGTCGATGGCCTTGGAGGATTTATCCTCGTGGCTGCGGATTCCTCAATATCTTTCGATTTCAGGTTTGACACCTTGCTAGATGACGCATGGTCCAACAAGCGTACTCAAATAAACGAAAAACTATTCTGAATGGAGGGAATGAAATGAAATTGTTATCGACAAATAGTTCTTACGTCGCAGCGCGCGCTAAATCGCGTAAGCGTAAGCTCATCGATAGCACACGTTTCCGCCAATTAGTTCAACAAACACCGGAACAGTTAGCTGTTTCAATTGCTGATTCTGGCTACCGTCAAGAAATTGATAAGTATGCAAGTTCATTCAAAGGCAGTGATTTGATTGAAGTTGGTCTAACTCATAATCTGGAAACAGAACTCGCAAACATCATCGATCTTTGTAGCGGAGATCTCCGTAAGCAGGTCGAGATTTATACTGGTAGATTCCGTTATCATAACGCTAAAGTCGTGATGAGAGCGTCATTCAACGAAATCAAGTCAAGCGAAATCGCTCATACGGTTATGCCGGAAGAGAATGAGATAAACGTCCCTTGGTTGAAGATGGTGGAAGAGGCAACTGGCCTGAGGTCAGCAGTCGAGCAAATGCGAAGACTGCCCTTTGGTGGCGCACTTCTTGCTCTATCTGAATCAGCTACACTAGGTGAATACGAGGATGTATTGGATAGACATTATTTCCAAAATAGCCTTGAGAAGCTATCTGGTAATTCACCTGAGACAAGGGTTCTGAAGAATCTTCTTGCGACAGAGATTGATCATCGCAATATCATAAATATTCTGGAGGCCATTGAATTTGGCTATTCAGCAGAAGAAACTTTGTCCGTATTGATCAACGGTGGTAGGCTAGTCAAAGAATCGGCTTTCAACACCGTCGCCAATAGTGGAAAAAGTGGCTTACTTGACGTATTGCGCCAATCAAGGCGCTTTGACATCGATGAGTTCGAGAAGATGATCGCTCAATCTGAGACTGAAAACACCCTCGACCCAGTAATCATCTGGCTACGTAAGAGAGAAATCGCCATAATGCAGAGTTTGAGCTACCTCCACCCCGTCTCAGCCCTGCCAGTGGTGCATTATGTTTCATGCAAAGTCAGAGAGGTGGAGAATCTCCGCCTCATTATCAGAGGAGCTTCGGCTGGTTTATCGGCCGAGGTTTTGGAGGCACACATTCTGTGAGGTGATATGATGGAGATTGCAGTAGTAGGACCATCGGGATTCACCCTCGGATTTCAACTCGCAGGAGTAAGCGAATTTCACAACCCTGAAGGAGAAGAGGAAACTGTTCAAACCTTTAGGGATTTACTCAACAATAAGGGCATTGGTATCGTAGTGGTCGACTCCGCGATACTTGCAACCCTGCCAGAGCGTCTGCGTGAGCGGGCCTCTGCGTCCATCACACCTACCGTTCTCGGTATCGGTGCTGAAGAGGACAACTCTTTGCGAGAAACAATTCGCAAGGCAATAGGAGTCGACCTTTGGAAGTAAAGAAAAAATAATTCCCGGAGGAAGAAATATGAGTGATGAAGGAACAATTTTCCGTGTATCTGGACCAGTGGTTACGGCCATTGGTATGGAAGCGGGTATGTATGACGTAGTAAGAGTTGGAAATGAAGGTCTAATGGGCGAGGTAATCGAATTACATGGCGATAAAGCCGTAATTCAGGTTTACGAAGATACCAGCGGTATCCGTCCCGGAGAACCTGTACGAAATACTCGTGAAACCCTATCTGTTGCTCTAGGCCCCGGCTTATTGACTCAGATATATGATGGAATACAGAGGCCTCTACCAACATTGGAAGAAGTCATGGGTGTTTTCATCACTCGTGGTGTTGATGCTGATGCATTTGACCTTGAGAGGAAATGGACATTCGAAGCAACTGTCGCTGTCGGCGATGAGGTTGGATCAGGTCAAGTTATTGGCACAGTCCAAGAAACCGAGACCATCGTTCACAAGATCATGGTCCCTCCTGGCAAAGGTGGAATCATCAAGTCAATTGAAAGCGGCGATTTCAACGTCACACATACCGTGTGTACTCTAGAGGATGGAACTGAGATGCAGATGATGCAAAAGTGGCCGGTTAGAACACCACGCCCTTACCAGCAGAAATATGCTCCAGATACCCCTCTGGTTACCGGAATGAGAATCCTAGATTTCCTCTTCCCTCTTGCTAAAGGTGGAACTGCAGGAATCCCTGGTCCATTCGGATCTGGAAAGACCGTTACTCAACAATCTCTTGCCAAATATTCCGATGCTCAAATCGTGGTTTACATCGGCTGTGGCGAACGTGGTAATGAGATGACAGAAGTTCTCGACGAATTCCCACATTTGATTGACCCTAATACCGGTAAGCCATTGATGAATCGTACCGTGATGATCGCAAACACCTCCAACATGCCTGTGGCTGCTCGTGAGGCTAGTGTTTACACCGGTATCACCATTGCAGAATATTTCCGTGATATGGGCTATGACGTCGCTTTGATGGCTGATTCAACCAGTCGTTGGGCTGAGGCTATGAGAGAGATTTCCTCTCGTCTTGAAGAGATGCCTGGTGAGGAAGGATATCCAGCATACCTCTCGAGTCGAATTGCTGAGTTCTATGAACGAGCAGGCCGTGTACAAACCCTAGATGGAGATGATGGATCAATCACTGTAATAGGTGCTGTTTCACCACCTGGTGGAGATATTTCTGAACCAGTCAGTCAAGGAACCTTGAGAATAGTCAAGGTGTTCTGGGGCTTAGATGCCGGACTCGCTAGACAAAGACATTTCCCAGCTATCAATTGGTTGAACTCTTACAGTCTCTACCCACAGAGTCTGAACCAATGGTTCAGAGATAATATCGCTCAGGATTTCCCTGAGATTCGAACCGAGATCAGCGGTTTGTTGCAAGTCGAATCCGAGTTGCAGGAAATCGTGCAATTGGTTGGTTCAGATGCTCTTCCAATCGATCAACAGTTGACCTTAGAGGTTGCAAGGATGATTCGTGAATACTTCTTACAACAGAATGGATTCCACGAAGTCGATGCCTTCTGTAGTATCGAGCAACAATATGCAATGGTGAAAGCCATTCTGACCTTCCAAGAGAGTGCAAAGAATGCAATAGCAGCCGGTGCACAACTCGATGATGTAGTCAATGTCCCCGCCCGCTCAAATCTTATTAGGGCAAGATTCGAAAAAGGCTATATCGATGTAATCGGTGAGATGGTCGAAAAGATGGTTGAAGAGATCGCTGCTACGGTCGAGGAAAATTGAGGAGTTGAATAATATGTCAGGCAAAGAATACCGCACAATCACAGACGTAAAGGGACCACTTGTGTTCCTGAACAAGACCGAACCAGTCGCTTTTGGCGAGATTGTCCAATTGAGGATGTCCGATGGTTCGATGAAAAACGGCCAGGTACTCGATACCAGCAACGAAATTGTCGTTGTTCAGGTTTTCGAAGGAACCGCTGGAATCAATCTATCGACTGGTGTAAAATTCATGGGTGATGTATTCAAATTGCCAGTGAGTGAAGGCCTAATCGGTAGGATTCTAGATGGTGCTGGAAGACCAAGAGATGGCGGTCCAGAGATTGTCGCAGATCAAAAAGATGACATCATCGGCGCTGCAATCAATCCATTCAGTCGCCAAAGCCCACACGATTTCATACAGACCGGTGTTTCAGCAATCGATTGTTGTACCACATTGGTGCGCGGCCAGAAGTTACCAATTTTCAGTGCTTCAGGATTACCCCACAATGACATTGCTCTGCAGATTGCTCGTCAAGCATCCCTAAAGGGTAGCGATGAGGAATTTATTGTGGTATTTTGTGCCATGGGAATTACCGCTGAGGAATACAATTACTTCCGAACCGATCTTGAGCGTACAGGTGCATTAGAGAACGCTGTTCTCTTCGTCAACCTAGCAGACGACCCAGCCGTTGAGAGAATTATTACTCCACGTCTTGCTCTTACCGCTGCGGAATATCTCGCTTTCGAGAGAGATTATCACGTTCTGGTTATCTACACTGATATGACTAATTATTGCGATGCACTGCGTCAAATTGGTGCTGCTCGTGAAGAAGTACCTGGACGTCGTGGATATCCTGGATACATGTATACCGATTTGGCTATGCTCTATGAGCGCGCTGGAATTGTCAAAGGAAAGAAGGGTTCAATCACTCAATTCCCAATTCTAACCATGCCAGGTGACGATATAACTCATCCAATCCCAGATTTGTCTGGATATATTACTGAAGGGCAGATAGTTATCTCTCGTGAATTACATCAACAGGGTATCTATCCTCCAATCAACGTGTTGCCTTCGCTTTCGCGTCTGATGGGAAGTTGTATCGGTGAGGAAACCACTCGTGAAGACCACAAATCGGTTTCTGACCAAATGTATGCTGCATATGCCCAAGGTCGCGAACTTCGCGGTCTAGTTGCAATCGTAGGAGAGGATGCGCTGAATGAGAGAGATAAGCAATTACTCGATTTCTCAGCGGTCTTTGAGGATAAATTCCTTCGTCAAGGCCGTGATGAAGACCGAACAATCGAGGAAACTCTCGATCTATGTTGGAATCTTCTCAGCGCTATCGACCTCAAGTATCTAGTGCGTCTGGATCAGAAGTGGATTGAGAAGTATCACCCTGATAACAGGGAATGAGAATTCAATTGAAAAGAGGAGGTTGTAAAAATGGCATTGGATATCAAGCCCACCAGGAGTGAGCTGATTAATCTCAAGCGTCGTATCAAGCAGACCAAGAACGGCTATAATCTGTTAAAGATGAAGCGTGATGGTCTATTTCACGAATTCAGAAATCTATTGGCTGATATGATTCAGGCCAAGAAAGATCTGACTTCGGCGTTTATTCTAGCAAAGGGTAGGATTGATTTGGCTAACTCGATCGAAGGTGCACTCAAGGTTCGCTCGGCAGCAATTGCCAACTCAACCCATCCTGAAGTCATGGTCGAGCCCCGTAATATCATGGGTGTTGTTGTTCCAAGTGTTAGCGGAACCAATCTAAAACAATCACTTCGTGAGCGTGGAATTGGTTTTGTTGGTTCGAGTCCATATGTTGATGAAGCTGCTGATTCCTTTGGTGATCTGATAATTCAAATCGTTAAGGCTTCAGAGATGGAAGCGACATTAAAGCGTCTCCTCGCTGAAATAGAGGCTACAAAGAGGCGTGTAAACGCACTCGAGCACAAGGTTATTCCCGAATTGGAGGAGGCTCGTGTCTTCATTCAATTGCGACTCGAAGAGATGGAGAGAGAAGAAACCTTCCGCCTTAAGAGATTCAAGAACAAGTGATTACTCAACTTCCCGCTAATGTGAGAAGAATGTGGACTTTGAAGTAGGATGACCAAGTGCGGTGAAGGGGGAGTATCCATTACCGATGATGAAGTTCAGGCAGAACCTATGCCTGCTCATAAAGAAAGATGGCCCCAACAGCAATTGATGGCTCGAATAATTACGCGTCACGTCGACATCATTTCTGATGTTTATGGGATATGGCCAGCATTTGTCATTCAGACAAAGGAAGAAGATGATGATATTCATCAGATTCTAGTTGAGATCAACCTTCATCTTAGTCGCTTAGACTGGGTGGTTAGTCTGCACCCTGACGATCCTTGGATAATTCAAGTATTACCTACTCCTGTTCAACAATTCCCATCTCGGAAAATCCCCTATGTGATGTGGACTTTTGCTTTGTTTTCACTGATGTATGCCGCTGAGACTTGGATGTCAACCGGTAGGCCAGAAGGCGGTTGGTTCCATTCTTCCATCACTGTTGATGGCTTCATTGGCTACGCTCTGCCAATTTTGTCAGTGATTTTCATAGCATCTTCTATCCATAAAAGAATCGCTGCATCACACGGGATCAGAGTACCGCACCTCTTCCCTGTTTTCGCTTTCCCAGCGCTGTGGTGGCCTTTTGGTCTGTTGGGCGTAGTCTCGATTCCACGGATGGATGCTCGTATTTGGCCAGATCGTGCTAGTCTTGGATGGACTGCTATTTCCGCACCTCTCACTATGATAATAGGAGGACTAATTCTCGTAATAGCTGGAATTAATCTGACGCCGGAGTTAGTGGCTCTGAGTTCGATGCCATTAACGGTGGAACTACCTTTACTCGTCCAGATGATTGGTTTGGGTTCGATGGGAGAACACGGTTGGCTATTGGTTACCTCATTCGTTCATCCCCTGACCTTTGCGGGGGCGACATTACTCTTTTTTGGCTGGGTAAGCCTAATTCCATTACCGACTTTCCCTGGTGGTAGATTGTTGATGGCTAGAATGGGTGTCTATGATGCTAGATCAGGCTCCACTCAGATGATGTTGTTATTCACTGTGCTATTATTTTCCTTCCTCTATGGAGCCTTTGCGAGCTTCTCGATTTGGACCGTTTTGATTCTAATCTCAGCCATCTTGTTGATAACCAGAGGCGGCGATCCTCGTTTGCCTATCATTCTCGACGATGCAAAGGGCTTGTCAGATAATGATCATCGCCGCCTAGGGCTCTATCTTTTCCTCGCTTTCATCTTAATGCTACCAGCGCAAATACCCTTTGCATATGCTAGTGATTGGGATGAAGAGTTACAAGTCCAATTATCCGCTGACCATCTTTATTTCATTGACGATAATGCTCAAATGGGAATTTCTTTCACCAACATTGGCCTAATACAACAGAATTGGTCACTCGAGGTTATCGAAGAGGGACTTGAGAGTGGTTGGTTTGAGAATCCTTTGCTCAATGGGAGTGGTTTTTGGTCCTGTGAAGTGGAAGGCGCCTTACTCAGTCCCTGTCAAGGAATTACTGCACCCGACTCTATCGACTCGGTTAGCCTTGTTCTCAAATGGAATTCATTGTCGAAACAAGCACCTATGACTCAATTGCGTGTGGCTATTACAACATCTGCTGGTGAGCAAATACAGAGTTTCGGCATTGCAAGTATGACCGATGTAGTTCCACTTTCTGATACTTGGAATAATGTTGGTACTTTCCTTGAACCTCGAGTTTGCATCTCCCTTCATTGGTTGAATTCAACCGAGGTTAATACCAGTATTGATGGTAGTAATAATCTTACTGAATTATTTACTATAGACGGAAAAACTGCTGCCAATAAAACAGTTCTTTCAGGTGAGGAAAATGACCTATGTCTCGAGGCTCCAATGGGGACTCCTTTACATTCACTAAATGATTTATTTATTTCTTTCAACAATAGCAAATATCACATTCTTCCTCCAAAGGAGATCGGTAAGATAATTATCCCAGAGCAGGGACTCCCTATTTACGAAAATGATTCGAGACGTGGTTGGTCGCAATTATCTGATGCAACTATGCTGAGGTTAGATGCAGACGTAGATTGCCCGATCATACACACCCTCTCAACACCGGCTTCACCTAAAGATGGGGTACGTGTATGGGATATGTTGGTTCGTCCTGAAGCAAAGATACCGGTGCTTCTTGAAAATGACTCACTATTGCTGAAAGCGACTGAAAACTCAATCATCAGTTCTTGCAGTGAAGGCCAGCGTTTGGCCACTGGTGAATATGAAGTCGTTAGAGGCCCTGAATTGATATTAATCAACGGTGCTGATTCGACTCGCTTTTGGACAGGTTATCAACAATTAGCTGATGGTAATCTGACCTTTTATAATCCGGGAGATGAAAACATCAGTGTCAGTTTCGAGACACTAGGTGCTGGGGAAAGGTGGTCCTATCCCGATGATGTGATTCTCACCGCCGGTGCTGAAACCGTCATCCCTCTTACTAATCCTGGTAGTGACGAATTGATTTGGATAGACATTAACGACTCTGTAGTTGAGATCAAATTGATCAATCACGAGGTGTAGTGATGCGCATCGCAGTGCTTGGTGCAGGAGCGATTGGAGGCCTAGTTGCGGCGCATCTAGTGACTTCTGGATATGAGGTATTGGTTCACTCACGCGGCGAGCATGGTGCACGTATGGCGGTAGAAGGCCTGAGTATCAGTGGTGAAATGAGTTTCTCAATAGCGGCTCAAGATTGGCTGGTCACTCTCGATGAAGTGGGTATATCACCCGAATTAGAGAACTCATGTGAGATGGCAATAATCACCTCGAAGGCCATGGATACTGAAAAGTTAGCAATAATCGCTGGTTCGCTTTGTCAAGGGCCAGTCCTTTCACTGCAAAATGGTCTCGGTAATCTTGAGATTGTCAGTGAAATCCTCGGCCCGCAACGGGCATTTGCGGCTACGACGACTCATGGTGTGACCAAAGTTGGACCGGGAGAATTGAATTGGGCGGGGCGCGGTCAAATCGAGATCGAATCGAAATCCCCCTTTTTCACAGTCTTTGAAAAAGCAGGCTTGAATCCTAGCGTGTGTGACGAAGTATCTCTGTTGCTATGGAATAAACTATTGATTAATGTAGGCATCAACCCACTTGCTGCACTATGCGGCATTAAGAATGGTGAATTGCTAAAGGATAATCTATTCGAAGAGGCTTGTGCAGTAATGTTAGAGGCTGCTAATGTGGCTAGAATTGAAGGTGTTTCTCTTGAGGCAGATGAGGATTTAGTCGAGACTTTACGGGAAGTGATTATTCGTACATATGAAAACGAATGCAGTATGTTGCAAGATGTACGCAATGGGCGGAAGACCGAGATTGAGATGATTTGCGGCGAGGTTGTCCGAAGAGGCGAAAGAGCAGGATTTCCTTGCCCTAGAAACACCTTATTGCTAGCACAGATAGATTCACTAAACTAAGTCTGCATTGAAGTGCAAACCATGGTTTTGTGTACGCTGTAGGGCGTCTTGGGCAATCAACGTAGCGACTAAAATCAGATTTCTTAGTTCGATTAGATCCCGACTTGGCCGGCAAGTGCTCCAAACCAGATCGACTTCATCACTTAGAAGATTCAATCTTCTCAGCGCTCTTTTCAGGCGGGAAAACCGACGCACAAGGCCGACATCATCAGTCATCGTTGCCTGCAATGATTCTAGGTCATGGCGTAATGGTGAATGTTCTAACAATTCTTGCAAGCCATCGGCTAGCCAATCGGGTGATTGTGAGAGAGATGATGGTAACTCGGTGATGATATGTCTAGCGGCTCTTTGGGCAAAGACGACCCCTTCTAGAAGGCTGTTCGAAGCTAAACGGTTTGCACCATGCATGCCGGTACAAGCCACCTCGCCAATGCCATAGAGGCCAGGAATAACAGTTGAATCCGAGGTTTGGACTCTTCCTTGCAAATCTACGTCAAGACCTCCTACCATGTAATGAGCAGCGGGAGCAACAGGCAACGGGTCCTTGCCTAGTATGAGTCCGTGGCGCTGCAATCTTTCGGTAATTGTTGGAAATGAAGATTGTAACTCCTCAGTGTCGAGATGGTCGCAAACCAACCACACGTGATCAGCCCCACTCCGTTTGATGACATTATCACAAGCTCTCGCTACTATATCTCGAGTTGCCAATGATCCCTTTGTTGAATATTCAAGGGTAAATGAGAGGGGTGCTGGGTCGCCTCTTTCCTTGAGATGAGTTGCTAACCCCTCATCATCGAGTAAGACCCCACCTGCTCCGCGTAAGGCTTCAGTGATGAGAAATGGACGCTCATCAGTAATCATAAGTGCGGTTGGATGGAATTGAACAAAGGCCATATCTTTCACACAAGCACCTGCTCTATGGGCCATTGCCAAACCATCACCTGTTGCTACTGGGGGGTTTGTGGTCTTAGCCCACAACTTACCTGCACCTCCAGTTGCAATCATTATTGCATCAGCAAGTTCGGTGGTCATGGTGTCATCATCGAGGTTCAAACACCAGATTCCACATATTCCCTCTTCGATAGCGCCATGTTTTCTTTGAATCAAATCGACAGCGAGAGTCATTGGTCTCAACTCGATATTTTCTCGTCGAGAAACTTCGTTATTCAGTGCGGATTCTATCTCCTTACCGGTTGCATCTTTTGCGTGAAGGATTCTTGCAGTGCTGTGTCCTCCTTCTTTAGCAAAATGGAACTCCTCTCCGGCTTTTTCAAAGGATACTCCTATTGATAGTAAATCTCTGATTCTATCACCTGCTTCGGAAACCACTACCCTTACCACTTCCTCATCGCATTGTCCATCGCCACAGGCTAGTGTGTCAGTGATATGTGACTCGATACCCGAGTTATCGGTTTGATCGAGAATAGCAGCAATTCCTCCTTGAGCCCAATTTGTCGAGGAGTCCTCAGGGCGTTGCTTTGTGACTACGAGCACATCATAACCCGCATCACTGAGTTCTAATGCGGCAAAAAGTCCAGCGATACCGCTTCCGATAATGATTACTCGCGGCATCAGCAACAACCTGTCCAGAGGTCTATTATTGAAAACGACTTGCTTTATCAGCCGACATCACTATGACTCTTAATCACCCCCCAGTTAATGATGGCGCGCAAGGGTAAACTCGCCAGCCTCATCGGCTTGGTACTGATTGGCGTGGTTATTGCCAACGTATATCTCGGTGCATTTTCACCAGTAGACCCTCCTGTTAAGATGAATCTCTCTAAATTGGGCTCTGTTTCTTGTTCCGATGAATCGATTCAAGCCAGTGTCGAGAGGGGGATGACTAGTGACTGTTTTGACTACCTCGGGACCTTTGGTGGGCCAGACATCATGATGTTGATCGAAGGTGTGGCTTTATTCGGTGCAGGATTTATAAAAATGCCACGAACTGGGAAGTGGGCAACCAGAATCAGGCGTATATCTCTCATGTTTGGTCCAGTATTCATTGCCTTTGCTATCGTTGATGCCTTTGAGCTTAGCCCCCATGTCGAGGCTGAGAAAATAGCGGTGCTATTGCCCTATCATCTTGAGCCAGTTGTAATTCAACTAGGTGCATTTATCCTTGGTGTCTTCTTGGTCAGAGGTCGTAAATTCGTTAACGAGGATGATGGCGGGGATAAGAAAAAAGTCGATGATGCAATGCGTCTTGAAAAAGAGCGCGTAGAGATGGATCGTGCATTTTCCAGCGGCGGGTCGCTAAAAGGCATGGAGAAGAAATCCAAGGCAATGGATAAGTTCACCACCGTCGGTGACCTCTGGGGTGAAATGGGTCTTTCTACCTTTGAATGTGAATTCGAA
The DNA here is from genome assembly GCA_905181715.1 of uncultured Candidatus Poseidoniales archaeon. Classification (GTDB taxonomy): domain Archaea; phylum Thermoplasmatota; class Poseidoniia; order Poseidoniales; family Poseidoniaceae; genus MGIIa-K2. The sequence continues at coordinate 87,908 of CAJIYT010000022.1, read as the reverse complement.
GCAGGTCTTCGCGAAGATGGCGATTTCAAAGTGGAAAGATCTTGCCACATATGTAGCGGCCAGGGCTGTAAGCGCTGTGGCAATAAGGGTTATATCGAGTGAGATAAGATTTCTTAGAGAACTTATAGCGATTTCATTCAAGGGTTCTCGGCGTCACGATAGGGTCTTCAAAACGCAAGCCATAGGTCTAGTCCAGTGCCATTGTTTAATACCCATCTCGAGCCGCTGAAGGCTTAATGTCGGAACTTAGTATCCGTCTATGAGGGAATGGGATGTATCTCAAGAGCCTAGAGGTTGAAAATTTCAAGTCGTTCAAAGGCGAAGCGACAATTCCATTTGTTCGTGGTTTCACTGCCATTACCGGACCTAATGGCTCTGGTAAATCAAATTGTGGCGATGCCATACAATTCGTCCTCGGCCCACGCTCTACCAAAGTTCTTCGCGCCCAAAATGCCAAGGATTTGATATTTAATGGCGGTAAATCCAATCACCCAGCACGGGAATGCAAAGTAACATTGGTATTTGCTAATCCAATGCTTGCAAACGGTCGAAGGAGATTACCCGTTGACAACGACGAGGTGCGAATGAGCCGCCACGTTCGTTTGACAAAGTCGAATAATATCGTCACTACCTATTTCCTCGACGGAAATGAGAGTTCGCAAAAATCATTCCACCGAATTTTGGGCCAAGCCAACGCTCGCCCAGACGGATACAATATCGTCTTGCAGGGAGATGTAACCCGCCTTTCAAAAATGACTACTGTAGAGAGGAGAAAGGTTCTCGATGGAGTAGCAGGAGTCACTTCTTATGACGATGAGATTCGTAAGGCAGACCGACAAAAAGATCAAGTCGAGGAATACATCGAAAGAATCACCTTACTCGAAGACGAGCAAAAAGTACGCCTTCAAAGCCTAAAAAAGGAAAAGGAACAGGCCCTGAAGGTCAAATCACTCAAAGAAGAGCATGACGAAGCAAGGGTTCGCTATTACCAATCTCGCCATGGCTCATTAGATGCTGAAATCCGCTATCAAATAGATGAGAGAGTAAGGTATGAGTCTGAAGCCGGTGCCTTGAGTCAAGAGGTCAAGGAAGGTGAGAGGATTTTACTTTCACTCGACGACCGTATCGGAGAACTTGAGAAGCAGATAAAGCAGGTCATGGGCGATGAGCGCGGAGGTTTGATGGATGTTATTCGCAGATTACAATTGGAATGCGATAGAAACCGTGACCGAATCCGTTCAGCAGATGAGTTCAACGTGGAAGGAATGGCAGAGGTTGAAAATATCGAAGCCGAGATCGCAGAAGTAAGCGAATCATTGGCCGGCCACGTGGAGGCACTAGCGTCTGCAAAACTCGATCTTGAGAAATCAAAAACAACTTTCGAAGCTGCTGAAGCAACCGAAAAGGATGTCCGCACCACTCTTGAACACACTGATAAAGCAACAATTGGCCTCTCAAGAGACCTTTCAAAAGCGACCGAAGCCCTGGAAACTGCACGAGAAGCAGTTGCACATGCACAATTGGAAGCAGATAGAATCGAAACACAGATGGAATTGATCTCCGAACAGGTAGCAGCCTCTGAGGAATTGCTGGAAGATGCGCGCTTACAAATCGATGACCTTGAATTACTCGGCGAGGATTTAGGCGATGTTGACCCCGATAAAGATCGAAGTAAATTAGCCGAAGATCTACTGAATAGCCAACGTGAAGAATCTAAATTACGGACTGAATTCGAAGCGGTTGAGCGCAGATTAAGAGAGACTGAACGCAAATTGGTCAGTGTTAGAACCGAATTAGAAAGCCGTTCTGGAACCAATGGAATGAGCGGAGGTGCAGCATCGGTTATCGCTGCTCGTGATAGAGGGGAATTACGCGGAATAATCGGCACAATTGCTGAATTATGTGCTCCAAAGGAAGATGAACACGCCGAGGCTCTAGCAACGGCAGTCGGAGGAGGAATGTCCTCTCTAGTGGTCGAAGATGACCGCATCGCTGCCGAAGCAATGGCACATTTACGCTCAAAGAAATCCGGTAGAGCAACATTCTTGCCACTGAATAAAATGCAAGCCAATCGAGCATCCGGTAAAGCAGCAATGCTTGTGAACAAACCAGGTGTTGTCGGTTTCGCATACGAATTACTCGATTTCGACCCTCGTATCGAAGCAGCAGTACGCTATGCATTGCGTAATACTCTAGTCGTAGAAGACCTAGCTACCGCACGTCGTTTGATGGGCGGTGTTCGCCTAGTTACTCTTAGAGGTGAAGTCACAGAACCCGGTGGAGCGATGATAGGTGGCAGTCGAGCGCGGATGAAAGTCGGCTTTGGCGGACGTATTCAAGGGGCTAGCGAAGTCGATAAATTAGCAGCCGAAGTCGAGCGCCTATCGTTGATGTCGGATACTGTTAGGGCGGCATTGAGCGAGTCTATGACTCGCCAACAAGAAGTTCGTAATCGCATCACTGCACTTTCAAGCGACGACCATTCAATCAAATTACGTGAGTGGCGCTCGGAGATGGCCATGGGTAAGAAAGCATTCGAGCAGGCGAGAGGAGTGGTTATCGCTCATGAGAAGAGGCTTGAGGAATTAGGTAAAGAAAACAATAACAAATCAAGCGCCCTTACCGCTGCTAAACAAATCCATTCGACCAGTGAGGCAGCGAGAGACTCGGCCCTAGATAAATTACAACAATCCAGCCCAGAGCATCTACGTCAGCGTTTGCATGAGGCCCAGCAACAAAGGGTCGAAGCTGAAGGAATGCGTGCAAAAGCGATTATTATTCTCGAATCAGGAGAGGACAAGAGTCGTCTTTTACAAGACATGGTCGATCGTTTAACCGGTAAGGCTGACGACATCCAATCGTCAATTGCCGCGAGAGTAGCCTCAATCAAAACCTGGACTGCTTCAATCGAAACAGACGGCAAGGAATTGACAGAGAGAGAGTCAGAACGAGCCGTCATTATGGAAGAACACGAAGGTCTAGAGGACGAAAGAATGCGTTCGACCGAAGAACGTGCAGGATTACGCGCTAGTTATTCCCAGAAAGCGAATGATGCTCAGAACCGTCGTCGCTTAGCAGAAGAAATCACTAGGTCAGTTGCTAACAAGCAAAACGAACTGATTGAGTTAGCTACAGAGATGGCGGAGATGGCGATTGCTATAGCAGACCCCGAGGTAGAATTGCCAAGTGTTGGTGATGCAGAAAAGCGTTTGCGCGCCCTCGAGCGTAGACTCGAAGCCTATGGACCAGTCAATATGCTCGCAATCGAGCAATATGGTGAATGTGAGGAAAGACTATCTTCGATGAAGGATGATTTCAAAACCTTACAGCAAAGAAGAAAGCAATTGATTACCATTACCGATAAGTTGGAAGGACAGCGCAAGAGCCGTTTGCTAGCGGTCCTAAAAGAGGTAAATAAGAATTTCAAGAAGGTCTACAATCAACTATCCGATGGTGGTAGAGGTGAGTTGTTCCTAGAAGATCCTGAGAATCCATTCAAGGGCGGTCTCGACATGTGGGCACAACCGCGTGGTAAGTCGAGTAAGAGCCGACTGCAGGGCCTTTCTGGTGGTGAACAATCCATGGCAGCATTAGCATTGATTTTCGCTATTCAAGATCACGACCCTAGTCCATTCTACTATTTCGACGAAGTCGATCAAAACCTTGATGCATATAATGCAGGATTAATCGCAAAAATGTGTAGAGAGCGCAGTGAAGCAGCACAATTCATCATGGTGACTCTACGTAAGGTCTCATTGCGTTTGGCCGATCATCACATCGGCATAACCCACGGAGGAGATGGCTGTAGCCGGAGAATCGTTGACTTTGACCGTGAGAGAGCAATCACATTAGGTGAGGCTGCACTCAAGGAAGCGAAAGAGGCTGCAGATGTAAATCACAGCCGTATCGAAGAAGCGAGTAATCAGGCCAAGGACATGCCAAAGGTACCAGAGGCATTAGCAGCACCAAGCAGTCTTGGAAATCTTCTAAATCACATAGCACAAGAGGTTGTTGCAGATGAGTCAGAGGCTGCAGTAGATACAAACTTCTCCTCTATAGTTGAAAGGACTGAAGACTTAACAGAAGATATCACAGAGCGCAGGGAAATCGTCGAAGCACTGTTGGAAGCAGCCTCTGAGGAAGAGGAAACAACTTCTGCTGATGAAGAACAAATAGGTATTGAAGAGGAGGTTTGAACTTGCAGCAAGTCCTTCTCGACTCTTGGTTCTTGAGACAAGATGTTCTCGATCAACTATTAGCGGCAGAAGAGGATTCTGATGAAGCTGCTCGTTATGCAGACCGTATACAACAGATAGCCGAATCCGAGGAAGCAGAGCATCAAACCTTAGTCGATCCGTTTGACCGTTCGGTAGCCTTAGTTCTCTCTCTTGTCAAAGAAGAGGGTTTGGATCCATGGAATATCGACCTTGGTGCCTTTTTGAAACTATTCACCGAGCGTGTGAGAAAAGAAGCAAGTGACCTAGACCTTCCAGCCTGTGGTCGTTTGATTAGACTGTCGTGGGAGGTATTGCACAATCAAGCTGCAATATTGTTCGAGAGAGTGCAAGCGATTGATTTCAGCGAAGAGGAATTCATTGATTTCGGCTGGGAATCTGATTATGACGACGAAGGTTTTGTTTTCACACAGACCATCTTGGCGGGTGAAGCAGATGAGGTCTTGCCCAACTTATTCGATGAACGAGTGCGTAGGAACGAGGAGGGTAGACCAGTAACTCTTGGAGAATTACTCTCTGCTCTAAAAGATGCATGTGATGACGCAGAGGTGCAAAAGGTTCGTGATGAAAACCGTATTTTACATGCTGAAGAATTGGCAAAGATGCTGAGTTCAGTAGATTCTCGAATGCATGATGAAAACCTTGAGAGCGATATTGAAATCAGTTGGCGAGCCATGCGGCAGGCTACAAAGAAAGTTGGTAAATCTGAAGTTGAGTTGTCCTCTTTGGGAGAATTTATGCTGGAAGAACTTGCAGCAAAAGGCTTTACTGGGGCTGACCAAAAAGCCGAAGCTAAGGTTACCTCATTCATTGCCTGTCTATTCTTAGCCAACCGCGGATATGCGCAAATATCTCAAAAAGAGGTTCCTGCGGGGCAGATAGTGCTTTCAGACCTTTGCCCAGATGCAACTAGTTTCCAAGAGGCGAAATCTCTGGTGGAATTGAAAAACAACCCGCAGCCAAACTTGCAAGAAAGAGCGGCTGTGGTAAAGGATTCGTTACAGGCTAGTGTCGAAGAGAGATCTGAAGTTGTCGGAGAACTCGATGGGTGGCTAGTGGATTAGGGGATGGAAGTATGAGCGAGATAGATTTGGAGGCATTATTGGAAGCCACTATCTTCAGCGCCGGCCGTTCGTTACGTGGCGAAGAATTGTGCGAATTGCTGGGTTATCCGATAGAAGAAGTGAAAGAAGCTCTTGAATCATTGATTGCAACCAGCAAAAGGCGCCGGGGTAGTGCGTTACAAATGGTTGAAGTTGCTGGCAGGTTTGCTATTGAGGTCAAGCCAGGTATAGCCGATCATCTGCCAAAGGAGACCAAGTCAGAGATTCCCCAAAAGCTTCTCAAAGCAGCAGCACTAATCGCTTATCACCAACCTATGCAGCAATCTCGACTAGTCGAATTGCTAGGTCAGAAAGCCTATGATCATATTCGGGAATTGGCTCAAGCGGGATTGGTAGACCGTCGTAGGACTGGAAATACTCGCCGATTGACAACCACTTTGCGGTTTTCAGAGGTATTCGGTTGTCCGCATACCGATCGCAAAAAGGTCAAGAAATGGTTTAGAGATAAGGTGATTAATGCGGGATTGCTTGAAGGGATGGCCGATAAGGTCGCCCTAAGGGATGAGAAAATGGATGAAACAGTTCAATCTACGCTGTTGTTGCAAGAAGAATGATCATTCTCTAATCTGTTGCAGAGTAGTGCGAATTACTAGTGGGGTTATTGTTTCACTATAATTTTCGAGTAGTATGGCGATTTGATCAATTTCATCGCTATTCGCCCCTTCGCTACTAGCCATGTTGCGCATGTGCATGCGCATGTGGCCTGCTTGAATGCCATCTGTCGATAAGGCCCTCATTGCAGCTAGGTTTTGCGCTAAACCTGCTGCTGCCATCACTCCAGCTAACTCTTGGGCTGATTCGACACCAATAATCTCAAGGTTCGCTCTAGCAGCAGGGTGTATCTTCGATGCACCGCCTACGATTCCAACTGCTAGTGGCACTTCTATTCGTCCGCAGAGGTTACCTTCGTCGTCTTGCCACCAATCTGTAAGGGATGAATAATGTTCGCGACCATGGCTTGCCCATGCATGACAGCCAGCTTCGACAGCTCTCCAATCCTGCCCGCAGGCAAGAGCAATACTACTGATGGCATTCATCAGGCCTTTGTTATGAGTTGCTGCTCTGAATGGATCGGATGCGGCGAAATGGTATGCTTCTAGTATATTTGAGATAATCGCTAATCCATTTTCTCTACCGCCGTCATTGTCTATCTCCTCTGGGGTAAAGATTGCACTAGCTCTAGCAATTCTGTGGACTGCGAGATTTGAGAGTATGCGGAGATTAACTCTGCCTTTCGATAATTCAGCAATGCGTGGTGAGATCCTTTCTGCCATTGTATTTACCGCATTTGCTCCCATTGCATCTTGGCAATCAACGATTAAATGTACTATGAGCATTGAGCCTATTTGGGTCTTAATGACACGGGTAAGCATAGACTTACAACCACCACCTCGGCGTATCATTGTCGATTCAACATCATTGCATTGGCTGATTAGAGATTCCTTGGCCTTTGCAATTGCTTCTTCTGCAGCAGGTATGTCCTCTACATCTAAGACCTGGATTTGAGCAATCATAAGCGGAGGGTCACATTCGGTGAAGAAACCTCCGTTCTTCAAGCAACGCTTAGCCATGTTTGAGGCTGCAGCAACTACACTTGCTTCTTCGGTGCAGAGGGGGATTAGGTAGTGTTTTGAGTCAATTACGAAATTAGTGGCTATTCCTATGGGTAAAGACATGGTTCCAATCACATTTTCAACCATGCGGTTGGCAGTTTCAATATCTAATTCAGCAAATGAACCGAGGGCATTTGTTGCTTCATCGCTCAATCCAGCAGCAGCTTTGATCAGATTGAGCCGTTCTTTTACGGAGAACTGGTAGAAGCCCTTCATTCTACTATTTTCGACTGGCATTGTCGTAGCAACTCCACTGGTGAGGCCTGTGGGTTATTACACATGAAAGATGCGCAGTTTAACGCGTTAACTAACGCGTCGACCACGCGTCAACAGCCCGTTATTTTGTGCATAATAATCCTCATGGTATTGTGATTAACATGTCCTAACGCTGACCAGTTATGCTGCAAATCAGTGAAACATCATATACCTCTGTTAAACTGCTGTTGGTTATGGTTGAAGAGAGGCCCACACTTGGACTGCCTCTACTCAAGGAGAATCCATTCCAAGCTAGACCTCTCGAGTCTGGGCAGTCTCAATTACTCGTGGGCCGGGATGTAATATCTGCGAGATGGGCCAGATTTCTTCATCAGCGTGCTGCCCGTTTTTCGCTATTAATTGGGGAAAGGGGCAGCGGCAGGACCTCCTTGTTACGCTGTCTTTCCGAAGAAGTCGAACAAGTAGTCCATATCGACATGTATCCAGAGGCTGATCACACCCGTTGTATACTCGATGAGATGTATGCTGCATTGGTCGGATTCGACATTCCATCGAGTAGGCAACAAATCGTCCACCGTCTTGTCGAATCGACCACTTATAGCGAAGGACCAATACCGCTGATAGCTCTTGATTTCTCCAGTGCGGATGGTAAAGGACTCTCCGAGGTCATCTCTAGGTTGATTTCAGCCCTGGAAAGGATGCAGGCGTTGGTTGTTGTCACACTTACTACAGATCAGCGTCTCGAATGGCCTGAAGGATTAGTTGAGAGGTTTGATCACGTGGAGAAAATATCGACACTAAGCGAGGATGAAATCGCTGTATTAGCGCAAAAGAGGATCGAATCAGTCTCGAGAGAATCATGGGAAATGAACCCTGAGGCGCTTGCTTATGTCATGCATAAGACCAATGGCCAGGTTGGTAGAGTGATTCGCATTCTTAGAGATATGGTTGACGAAGAGCGTTCAAGACCAAGGAAATTGCCGCAGGAGCCCGTTATTGAGCAGGAGGAGGTGGTTGCAGAGGTACCTAGTGTCGAGGATCAAGTAGATGAGATTTCAGAAAATATACCAGATTTCGAATTGGATATGGAACTGATGGCTCAGGAGCCGATGTCAATCCCACCACCTGTATTAGCGCCTCCAGCGGCAGGAAAGAGTCCCTTTTCAGGGCTAATAGGGCGCAATCGCAACAACCTGAGCAAGAGGGTCACTCAGAATAAAACGCCAGATCCATCCAAGGGCGATGCAAGAAGGAGTGATGGTGAGGATGGTACTCAGTTGTGGATGGCCAAAGGAGCAGATCTAATCGAACAGACTATCCATGAAGATGTGTTAGATCAAAATTTCACTCCAGATGAAGATATCACTGCGGACGAACCATTCATCGCTCCATCTGAAATACACGAGGAAGGGCCCTCTGAGCATCAATATTCAGATGACGGTGGTTTGCTCCAAGAGATGCTCCATTTGATGAGCAGAGCCTCAAAGGCACGTCTTTCTGAGATGTTATCCGCACTCCGCCAACCGGTTATAGGCGAAAGAATCAGTTTTCCACTAGACGTCAATACCCTGCGTAATCTTTCAAAGGTCGAATCAATTGTGGTTGAAGTGGCTTCAGAGAGAAGTTTTTCGCCATCAGATTCAAGATTGCAGGATCGCCTAGGTGTTAAAAGACCACGCCTATCTCAAATCTGTAACCACTTGCAGAGGGCAGGACTTCTCGAAGTTCGCCAGGAGGGCCGTTCAAGGAAGTTCTCACTTACTAATGACGCTAGAGCCCAATTAATTGCTTGGGGCATGCTGGAGGTGAGTCAATGAGTTGGAGCGTCACACACTCATGGCAAGCAGAGGACAAATTGTCCTATCTCGTCGCTGCCGGAAATGATTTGGTGGTTTGCTCTGGTCTTGAATTGCAATTACTGGATTTAGATGCAAATTTACGTTGGCGCCAAGAGATGCCGTTCTTAATCCATTCAGCGGCATTTCAATCAGGTAAAATCGGTGTATTATGCGGCCATGGTTTCTTTGTGATAAATTCAAGTGATGGCACGCGAGTTACCGAAGGAAGGAGCACAAGGGGAGGGTTCAGTGATATTTTGGCACGCCCTGGAGGTGGCTGGATACTTTCCTGCCGTGAGGGTAATCTACATCTGTTCAACGAAGAAGGTAGAGGATTAAGGCGTTTAGCTAGCGGAAAAGTTCGTCGTTTATTGGGTTGGTTCGACCGTGAACATCTGCTTTGGCAAGATGATGGTGGCCGCCTGCGATGCGCCAGATTAGCAAAACAAGATTCTCAAAGGGTATTGGAAGAGAGGATTTGGAGCTGGGTTAGCCGAATGTTCGATGGGCGTTGTCTTTTACAGTCAAGTGATGGATCTCTATGGGAAGGAATACCTCATCCATTTGGTTGGGATTCCCTTGAGAAAATCCAGGACGCCTCTATAGAGCCGATGTCTGCTATCAGGGGAGGCGACGGTTGGTGGTTGTTGGGAATAGATGGTGTGATGACTAATATCAGTGGGATAGATACCCCTGATAAATTGGAAACCACTGTATTAGGAAAAGATCTCGGGCATCTATTAGTCGGCCTTGGACCCGATACAATGGTCACAGCCAACCGTCAAGGACTGCTTAGATATTGGAATGCTCCTCATCTTGCTGCACTCAAGCATTCATTAATCCAAAAGATGGTTGCAGATGCAAAGGTAGCGAGTGATTGGGATGAACGTAGGCGTATTTTCCAGCGTGCGCGCACAGCTGAGGAAGAAGGGAGAGTTTCATTGGCGATAACCCTCTATCAAACTCTCGGAAGAACCGAGGACGTCAAGCGCTTATTGACACGAGAGCGTGAGGACACATGACAGTAGATTCAAAAGAGATCAGTCAAGAGAAACTAGATCATTATTTGGCTTTGACTAGCAAGGCTAGAGCGAAAGCCACACCTATACACGGGGCGGGAAGCGAGGAGTCAAAGCAATTGTCTATCCTGATGAGAATGGCCGATGATTATTCGTCAGATGCCATTTTTTTCAAGGATAATGGTGACTTTGTACGTGCATTCGGAGCGATAAATTACGCACATGCTTGGATTGATGCTGCAGTGAAATTGGGGCTACTAGATGGCCATGGTGATGATGAATTGTTCACTTTGCCTTAGTCTAGTAAAACTAAACGCTTACGTCCTTGAACTTCAATCCACGATAAACCAGCGTCAGCGAGCCTGTGTTTGAGATATCTATCGATAGTCAGTATTCTCCATTTATTCTTGAGACTCAGATCGAATAATTGATCATCGGGGTGATCTCCACTCTCTGCATCAGCTTCGACAATGGTTTGTTTAGCATTAAGGAGGGGTAGGAGCATAGAATTGCCTCCGTTTTTAGAGATGGTTTCAATCTCCTTTTTTACCGCAGGTAAAACACAGATTTCAGCAGGCCCAATCAACTCTGCAAGCGCTATATCGATATTGATGCCGGCTTCGACGACAGCGACCCATCCGCAGGCATCGATTAAGACTCGTTGCATATTATCACTCGATAGTGCCGTAGCCGATAAGTCGCCATCTGGCACCTACTCGCCTTGATAGAGAGATGCGTTGGCCCTTATCGGCACATATTGGTAATCTGAGATTGAGTTTTGCCTTACCGCCTTGAGTATTCGCTACAACGCCAACACTTGTTGCTGTTGCAACGTTTAGCATCAACATCTCGTTATTTCTTAGCGGCATCACAGTTTCGGGTTTTTCTCCCTCTGATGATACCATTTTATCCATCAAGGTGATGTCAATTGAAACCTCACTCAATATCTCAGGAAGTTCTCCCACTTTTGAAATCACTTGTCCGCTGAGGTTATCGGCTGTGGTGATAGAAGGATCGAGTGGTGTGGCAATACCGCAAAGGCCACCTGCATGCATATTTTTCAAATCCAGGCCGCCACCTTTCATACTTGAGATGACAGAGGTAATTGGCTCATAATGGACTTTCTTCCCCTCGCCGATTTTCTTACCTGGTCCAATGACGATTTCGTCACCTATCGCAAAGTTACCTTGAACGATGCTTCCACCGATTACACCGCCCTTTAATTTGGCAGGTCTTGTACCTGGTCTGTTGATGTCGAATGAACGAGCTACATGCATTACAGATCTCTCATCAGGGTCCCTCTCTGGAGTTGTAATCACGGTTTCAATTGCGTGTATCAAGATATCGAGATTAACGTCATGATGGGCAGAAACAGGGATAATAGGCGCATTCTCAGCAATTGTTCCTTTGAGGAATTGTTTAATTTGGTTATATGATTCCATCGCTTTCTCACTAGTGACTAAGTCAATCTTATTTTGGACTACCACTATCTTCTTGATTCCTGCAATCTCAAGAGCCATTAGATGTTCATTGGTTTGTGGCTGCGGGCATGTCTCATTGGCTGCGACCATTAACAATGCTCCATCCATAATCGAAGCACCAGTAATCATTATCGCCATCAAAGTCTCGTGACCTGGCGCATCTACGAATGATATTACTCGTTGTAATTCCTTCTCGACATCAGCACTGCCATCAGGTCGTCGGCCTGAGGGATAATAATCGCCATCAGGTGTTTTGTAAAATGCGGTGTCTGCGTAACCTAGTTTAATCGAGATTCCACGCTTGCGTTCTTCGGAATGAGTGTCGGTCCAAACCCCTGAAAGCGCTTGAGTAAGAGTGGTTTTTCCGTGATCTACATGACCAACTAAACCGATGTTGATTACGGGTTGGGCTGGAAGCTTCATTGACATGCCTCCTAGTCTCCATACACTTCGAGCAAACAGCCTCTCGGCTTCACTCAGTGCTCTCCCCATTTGCGGTCAGGATATCGCTTAGCGACTTATTTCCTGCCTCTACAACCTTTAGGTTGATTTGACGGGTGTATTGGGTGACGGTGTTGCCGCGGAAATTACGGCGTTTTCTCATACCAGCTGGCTTGTAGCGGAAACGCTTCTTCTCACCTTTCTTGGTTTTCAGGACTAAATCATGACCTTTGTAGCCTACTGACTGCGTGACGAGAACTGGTTTCCTGACTCCGCCATCGATATCACTTCGCATAGGTGTTCCAGTCTTGTCAGAGCCACCGGTAATCTGTAACTTGTAACCTGATAGGATTGTTTCACCATCGCCGACAAATATTCCGTCGACAATGTCTCCGATTTTCTTACCAAGGAATTGAGATTGGTTATTGCCACTAATGGACATATTGTATGAAGCGCCATTATTGGCGGGGTCAGTGTCGTTAACCACTGCGATAAAACCTGAATCTTCTGCCATATAATCAACTCTTGAACGAGTTGGCGAGATAGGCCGTGTATATAGCCCCATCGGGGCGCCACTCTCACGCTTCAGCGGCGCAGTCTCTTCTTAATGAAGGTCTCAACCCGTCTTTGAACATCAGAAGGAAGCATGTGCGGCATCGAGATGTGCAGGGTTCGACCCCTGCCGCCACTGACATTATCGTACTTTGTGGCAATGATGTCGAGGTCGGCCATATGCTTGATATGCTTCCAAACTGTAGTATGACCTTTGGGCTTCTGGTCATACTCTTCACAGACCACATGATAGAGATTTTCAGCCTCGCCACTGGTCAAACTTTCGCTTCTTCTGAGCCGTCGACTGATTCCCATTAGAATGAGCATACAGTCGGAAGGAAGTTCGATAATATTATCAGAGTCAACATTGGTCGGTAGAGTAAGAACTGTTTTTTGTACATCTTTCGGCAAGATCTCGCCACGGCCAGAAGATTCAGCGCGCTTTGCCGCTCCTTCGAGTAACTCCATCACTCTACGAGCATCACCCGTAGCAGCTGCTGATTGAGAGACTAAACCTAGTATTTCTTCTGAACAAGAACCATTTGTCAATCCTAATTCACAGCGTTGTTGAGCAATCTTGAGTAAACCAGATTCAGAATAGGATGAAAGTCTAAGATGACTGGAGTGCCCCATACGTGAGATTACAGCACTTTCTAGTAAATCAAGAACCTGTTCCTGGCTGATCATTATTAGTGAGAGGGTACCAATACTGTCTTGATCCTCGTCTAAACGCAATAATTTGTAGAGCAGGTCATCTCCGGAATGGCGTAGCAGATGATCGACTTCATCAAGGACTAGAATCATATGTCGATTAGAACTTTGAATCAGGCGTCTAATACTCGATAGTAATTCATCAGCAGCCAAACCACGATGGGGATGACCTTTATCCATATGCTGGATGATTCGTTGAACTACCCTAGTTGCAGTATTGGCATTTCTACAGTTGATATGAACCGACATGACATCTCTTTTGCCTACGAGGTGTCTAATGATGTCACGACAGAAAGTTTTGACCAACGCGGTTTTACCGCTACCAACTGGGCCAGTAACAACCGCTCTTGCCGTACCTTCGCGGTGAGCCAAACCAATGAACATACTTGCTAATTCACGTTTTTCATCTTCCCGCCCAACTATTTCATCAGGAATGTAATCAAAGCCAAAAACCTCAGGTCGTGTGAGAACGAGCCCGGAACCGATTCTGTCGAGATAGTCTGCCATATCAGAGTCACGTTCCTGCCTACCGTTATTGAACATACGGGCGATATCAATTGCAAAAATCACCTTCGTCGTAGTGCTGATTTGAATCTGGAAGTCGTCCCAAAGAAGCGGTTCCTCGATGATCGAATCCAATCACTACGCCCGGATTGTCGGAACCACCAGTTACCTTTGCCATCTTTCCACCAGGTGCTTCCCTTCTCATCTACTTCATAGGAATCATCTCTAACTGCCTTGGCGAATCGAGATTCCCACCCGGAGTGTACAGCTTCATCAACTGGGTGATATGCCCCGCTTTTACGACTGATTGTATGTATTAATTCAGCGGCTCCACTAGCCCTTGCACGTCTACCACTCATCAGTTTCTTACGAATTTGAATCGCTTTTGTAAGGATAATGTACTTCTCGCGATCGATTTTCTCTAATGCGAGACCTTTCTTGACCATGCCTTTTGCTTCACGGAGTTCTGCGCGTGTATTAGTTTCGGCAATATAGCGCATGGATTGCTTGAAGAAATTACCACGGACTTTGACGATTACTACAAATGAAATCAATAAGCCAATAATCAAAATAACCGTAATCATCCCTTCATCAGTTTTCAGTTGCTCATCTATTTTATCAATAAAGCTCTCTTTTTCATCCTCATTAGCGGTTTCATTTTCGGTAGCATTCGGATTGACATCACCAACATCACCACCCAAGTCGCCAAGATTACTCAATGGGAATTCATCACCATTATCGCCGATTCCATCCATGTCTAGGTCGGACCATTCCTCCATGTCAAAGGGAAAAGCATCGGCATTGTCACCAAAGCCATCAGCATCGCTATCCATCCATTCTGAACTGTTGGTGGGGAATGCATCGGCATTATCGCCAACACCATCAAGATCCTTATCGCTCCATTCGGTAGAATTAGTTGGGAAAGAGTCGATATTATCTCCAAAACCATCTCCATCGGTATCAGCCCATTCAGCGCTATTTTCAGGATAAGCATCGGAATTATCACCGTAACCGTCGTTATCACTATCGCTCCATTCACTGGCATTAAGCGGAAAATCATCAAGTGAATCCGGGATACTATCGCCGTCGGAATCGAGACAGCCACCAGTTGAATTTCCTGCTATAGAAGGGCACTCATCGAGCCCATCTGGTATTCCATCTAAGTCTAAATCGGAACTGTGATTTGAATCGTTCGCAAAAGCATCAGCACCATCGGTTACATTCCAATCAGCATCAGGGTCACTCACACCATCACCATCAGTATCTAAGCATCCAAGTCTATCTATGGTAGATGTTCCACCATATTCGGGGCAATGGTCGACATTGCTGGCATTTTCTACCCATTGACCAGTACCATTAGTCCGTGAATCATTGAGTAGAGAGTCTGCCCAATTATCTCCATAACCATCATCATCGGAGTCATTCCATTGACTTGAATCGAATTTGAATTCATCGCTATCATCATCCCATCCGTCACCATCGACATCTGGGCAGCCATCGATGCCTCCTTTATCCGAAGTACCCGGGACGGTTGGGCAATCATCAAATGAATTGCGAATACCATCCTCATCGGTATCGGCCCAGGTGCTTGTGAGAAAAATATCGGAGGAAGATCCAGAGGGGCTAATTGAGAACTGGCCGAAATCAGCAGATTCTATTGAGAGATCGATATCACCAATTATCCGGGCAACTCCGCTGCTATCCACTGCGATGTCGTTAGCACTTTCATTTGATAATCCACCTGCTGTGCTCGAACTCAACCACGAGCCACGGTCATTGAGTTTAGCAATAAACACATCATCATGACCTTTGCTAATCAGGTCCATTGTTCCGAGAGTCATCTGTGCTTGGAATGTTCCAGTGATGTGGAGATCTCCACTTGCATCGATACCGATAGCCTTAGCCTCATTACCCTCTTCACCTTCGAGTGATAGGCTAGAACTAATGCTTGTGACTGCCCATTGCCAAGTACCAGTGTTACTGATTTTGGCGACGAAAACCTCTGGGCCAAACCCTGCTGTGAGATTGACCATTCCAAATTGAGAGTAGTTAGAATGTTGGCCTGTGATATGAATTCCATCTTCAGAATCGATTGCTAACCCTCTGCCATAATCATCGCCATCTCCTTCGATATGTTCGACCCAGCCCCAAGTTCCACCATTATTCACTTTGGCAATGAATACATCCTTTCCTTTACATTGAGTTAGAGTTGAATCAAATGTTGAATTACCTTCGATAAAGCCAGTGACATAGGCATTACCCGACGAATCAATAGCTATGGATTGTCCAACCTGATCACCGTCACCAGTTGCTTCTAAAGCCCAAACCCAGAATCCGGTTGGTGTCAGGCGAGCTACGAATAAATCGTGATCTATGCCATTATCACCGCTGAGATTTGTGCCATCAAAATCGGCCCATGTGCCGGTAAAACTTCCACTGATGTATGGTAGATTAGTATCATCCAGAGTTATGCCTGAAGCAATATCTTCCCCCTCACCTCCTGCTGCAAGTGCCCATTCCCATGTGCCACTATTGCTAATTTTAACCACGAATATATCGGCTTCACCAGCGCCAATAAGTTCATCTGGGCCAAAAGAAGCAGATCTTCCGTCTTCATTAATATCATCAGGTGTTGTTGTAAATGCTCCTGTGACATATATTTCGCCAGTTGTTGCTACTGTGAGGTCAGCACCCCAGTCATTGGAGATTCCTCCCGCTGAAAGTGCCCATGACCAGAGACCAGATTCACTTAATTTTGCAATGAATACATCCGAGGTTCCAACTAATGTATTGGTCAAGGTTGTAGCGCCAAAAGTTATATTTTCACCGCTGAATGAACCGGTGACATAGGTATTGCCTGATGAATCAACAGCAATGCCGTAACCATGATCATCTGCGCCGCTATCTAGGCTGTGAATGTACTCCCATGGGTCATCCTCGGAGCCGGAATGAAGAATAATTCCAGAATCCTGCAATGTAGAAAAGGAAGGCAGAATTAGTACTAAGAAAGCGAAGAGGGGTACAGCCCATCCACTACGTCGCATAGGATGCGCAGGTAATTGAGTTGAAAGTTTCTTTCTATCAGTGTCTCAGGAAAATAACCGTGGTTATGCCTTAATCAAGGAATTTCATCGAATTGATAGCCAGTCTCCCATTTCTTTTCACCCAAGGAAACCTCGAGTTCAAACGGTGTAATCAATGGCTTGTCATAGCGAACTGAATCGTCGATAGCTATTCTTGGGCAGGCGGTATTCACGTAAGCATCTACTGGATAGAAACTGATCAAATCGGGGCTGATATGTTCGAGAGCTAATAAATAGCCCTTTTTGCCGTGCTTAGCCAGCAACTTCTTCATTCTCAAGGCTAGAGTTCTACGCATTTGTCCTGGTTTTTCACCGATCAGTATGGCAAATGTTTGCGCATCTTGCACAGCCATTATCAATCCGAATCGTTGTCTTAAGATACGCTCGATCCTCTCTAGTGACATCTCTGATGAATCGCCGGTATATGGGTCTAGCAAAGCCAATGGTTTACCAGTGTGCATAACCAGTCCAATCGGGTGGAAATCGCCACTCCCAAGGAATAGATAATGGCCAATAGTATCGTTATCACCTGAATAATTACATCCAAGTACCTGCCCTGGGAAAGTTAGTCTATCACCACCAACCGGTACTTCAACTTCAAATCCAGCTTTTTCCAATCTCTCCTTGAACTCAAAAATCAAGTGAAGGTGCTGAATGCTTCCAACTAAACCTAATTTATTGCCCTTCAAAGGTGCAACACGGCCAACAGCATCGAGGAATCTATCTTGAGCCTCTTTTTCGCTCAAAGAACCATCTTGTTGTTCTAAGCGCACTTGCGCCATGGCTCGATGTTTTTCAAGAATCGGTAATACTGGCGACAATTCGGGGTCGCCATCGTAGGTTACATTGATGAAATGTGTTGGCATTCCCGAGTCGATATTCATCTGACTATGCCCCATGTGAGCAACCAACTCCACTCCCATCATGCGCATTTTATCGTGCACTAGATCACAGGCTCCATAGCAGGGGTCAGCAGCAAGAACCACCTGTGCTGAGGTTTCATCCTCTATCGAATCCATCATTGAAAGCGCTTGCATCTTTAGGCCTTCAGGGACTTGTAATGCGATGAGACGGTTATCGTTTGATTTGATAGATTCAATCAACTTATCTAGTTCAAAATCGTGTTTATCTAAATCCATTTTTTCACCTCAGTCGTGTATTACCACTTTTGCTCCATCCATGTGGAGGGCAACTAGTGATTCAAAGTTTGTATTAGAAAACTCGGATTTCAATTGTGCCATCCCTTCTCCCTTCTCGACCACTGTCATTACCACGGATGCGGTAGCCTTGGTGTTCGCTAATCCCTTTAGAACCGCTCGCATGGTCCCTCCAGTTGAGATCACATCTTCCATAATGAATACCCTCTCTCCATCCTTGATGTCATTGATGTACATCTCCCCTTTCGAATAGCCGGTAGATTGATCGATTTTAACCTCGCCCTCAAGGCCATAACTGCGTTTGCGCACTATTATGAGCGGTTTATTGACTGCTAATGCCAGTGGTGCACAAATTGGCAGCCCCATGGCTTCAATACCAACAATAGCATCTATTTTCTGCCAATCGACCCTCTCGACCACTAAATCGATTACCGCCTGCAGGACCTCTGGCTCAAGTCGAGGCACACCATCGGTAATAGAGTGAATAAAATATGGATAATCCCCTTTCCAAATCACCGGTGCTCTCTCAAGACTACCTCGAAGTTTTTGAATCGGGTTCATTGAATTATCTCCCTCACAACTCTGCGAGATAATCCACATATTCATCGGCATCAAGGAGGTTCTCCAGGTCCAATTCGTGTGGATTTAGGATCATTATCCAGCCGAGGTCATATGGTGAATCATTCACCAAATCTGGTGAGATTTCGACCTCACCATTTACCTCATCAATCATGCCACTGAATGGCGATGGGAAGGTTAGTTTTTCTTCTGCTGTCCAGATGGAAAACATACTCTCCTCAGCATCGATTTCATTTTCTGCCTGCCTAAGGATCACCCTGAGGATTTCACCTATGTCTTCAGCGAGGAAATCGGAGATGCCGACTACCAGTCTTTCGTCCTTTTCTTGGTACCAAACATGCTCCTTAGAGTACTTTCGGTTATGCGCTACTGAGAACTCCATCACGTCAGCTTCCATGTGGCCACCCAAATCGGCGTCAATGAAGTGGTATATCAATCCTCAGTTCTTTCTTGGAAATCATCATGACCTACAACCATCTGGGTGTGTTCAATGCACTTCTTTGAAACTGATGAACAGGCGATGATTAGAGAACTAGTCCGAGATTTTGCAGAATCAGTGCTCTCGGTAACAGTAAAGCAACGGGATAGTACTCAATCTCCACCATTAGAAGAATGGCAGGAGTTTCTAGACCTTGGTCTACAAGGAGTTACAATACCAGAACAATATGGCGGTACTCCAGTAGATGATATCTCTGAGTCGATAATCATTGAAGAGTTAGCTCGCGTCGATCCCTCGTTCGCAGTAATGTATTGTGTCCATGTGGGCTTGTGTTCAATGACGATTGCACTTCACGGTGACGAAGAACAAAAGTCGAAGTATTTACCTCGCTTGGTAGCAGGTGAAGTCGGGGCATATTCGCTTTCAGAATCTGGCGCTGGTACCGATGCAGCAGCGATGTCTTGCCGGGCTAAGCTCAACGATGCTGGCACTCATTATGTTTTGAATGGAGAGAAGATGTGGGTGACAAATGGTACTCAGGCTCGGATATTAGTACTCTTTGCCAAGGATGTCGATCATGCTGACTATGGTGAGAAACGTCATGGTGGTAGCACCGCTTTCATCGTCGAAAGCGGCTTTCCAGGCTTTAATGTTGGAAAGAAAGAGGATAAACTCGGAATAAGGTCTTCAGATACGTGTACTCTAATTCTCGAGGATTGTATGGTTCCAGTCGAGAATGTACTAAAGGGATCAGGCAATGGCTTTGCAATCGCAATGAATGCATTAGACAATAGTCGAATCGGTATCGCCGCTCAAGCATTAGGAATTGCTCAAGGTGCTTTTGAGTCAGCATTACGCTATGCCCACGAACGTGAAGCATTCGGAAAAGTCATCGCACATCATCAGATGATAACTGCATATCTGGCCGATATGGCGACTCAAATAGAGGCTGCACGCTTGATGGTCTATAGGGCTTCAGCAGTGAAACAAGAACATTATGAAAACGCTGGTCCACGGCATTCGAAAGAGGCTAGCATGGCAAAATTATTTGCCGGTGATACAGCTATGTGGGTGTCAGAACGTGCAATCCAGATTCTAGGAGGATACGGCTATACCACCGATTTCCCAGTTGAACGTTTCTTTAGAGATGCTAAGATTACTCAGATCTATGAAGGCACCCAAGAGGTGCAGAGAATAGTCATCAGTCGAGCGATTCAGCCTTGATTAATCAAGGATTCTTGTAACTAATAATTGCGCCGATTTAATCGCACTTTGGTAGTCTAGTAGTTCACATAATACCTTTACATCTGAATTACTACTAATTTCAGGAAGATTTGCGCTATCTGCGAGTTTAAACTGGAATTTTGCAGTGAAAGGTCCTCCGTCGAGTAAAGCAGTTGCAGTATTGCCACCACGATAATCTCCTTCTGCAATCAAGGTACGTTGTATTGAGATTATTTTGAGATAGGATTTGAACGTTGAATTCTTCTCCAAAATGAGTTGTTCACGCTCACCACGTAGTTTTGTAACGTTTAATTCTTCAATGATTAACTCCAACTTACTATCGATGCCACCGTATTCATCATCGTCGTCATCATCATCGTCATCATCAACTTCATTCTCAGTTTCAACTTCTTCAACTTCATCCTCAGTTTCAACTTCATCCTCAGTTTCAACTTCATCCTCAGTTTCAACTTCCTCTTCAGTATTGATTTCTTCTAAATCAGACTCCTCGCTCTCCTTAGCGGTTGAAAAGGCTGCTTCCGGTGCAGCACGTGCACCAATCTGGGCCAGATATTGGTTCCAATCGAATTCCCCTACATGACGATAGGGAGGGTGCAATTCCTCTCCACGTGCCTCTTGAGTGCCTACTGGACGTATATCCAAATCATCAGCAGTGGTTGTATAATCGTGATTGCTATTCCAGCCATCAAAGTGTATTGTGAGATTATCGCCTTCAATGGCAATAATTGAAGCTACAGCGATAGTATCAGGATGTCCTAGTACCACCGCTTCCAATCGATCGCCTACTCGAAATTGGTCGCTACCCTCATCAGAGCCATCTGCAATAGAATCCTCTACCTCTGGTTTTTCAATTTCGATACCAATACTTTCCAAGTGTGCTAACATTGCTGCTATGCTAATAGTGCCTCTATTTCCAGGCTCGATTTTATCGAAAATCTGCTTTACCATCCAACTTGGGATAATAGTACCAGTGTGCATTTTGGTGAAGGCGGCGAACTCAGCAGCATCAACTGCACCACTTCCATCAGGGTCGATTAAAGCAACAATTTCATTTGCATTTATCCCTGAAGATTTGAGCCATGTATCAACGTCATCTATACTGTTAATTCGCTTCCCTACGCTGTTTAGTGACTTCTTTGCTAGTTCCCGCTTTGCAGCAATTGCTACCCCTGTGGCAGTGATTGCTCCACCGGCTGCAACTGCTGTAAGTGCTCCTTTGATTATTTTATTTCCAGCTTGGGAATCGTTGATATTATTTACCATAATCTCACGATTTGAAGTACCCATGCCAAGGCTGGTAGAAAATGATTTCAATTCATTTGTACTCAAAGAACCAAGGTCGCCGTTGGTCTTTTGTAAGGCTGATATGACCTCGGGTGAGATGTTTATTTGCTCGGTTATTTCACTCGCTCTTGCATCGATCGCTTCAGCATCTATATTCTCTAGCCAACCCCAATTACCATTGGCATCTTCTGCCCAAGTAAGTCCGCCCAAGGGGTCCGTATTCACGGCTTCAAGTTTGGTGTTTACGGCCTGATTTGACTGTTCTTCAAGTTTGGTGTTTACGGCCTGATTTGACTGTTGAACTATTCCTGCAAAGAGGACAAAAATACTACCCATGCAGCATATGCCACCAAGGGACGATTCCCCTATCATTAAAAGAAAAAGTGCGATAATAGTCCCAATTACGCCACCTTTGATGGTTTCTTTTGGATTAGTAACCTCGGACACATTAAGTGGAGAACACTCCATGTCATGAATCTGATGGCTTGTTTGGCCAACGTAATTTAGGCCATAGTTTTGAATCGCCATCTTGCCAGGCTAAAGTGCACAACACCGTTTCGATTTGTGATAAATCGGTAAATGATCTATCGATTTGAATCCGATGTAGCCATTCCTTGAGATGTCCTAATCTCATGCCGGGTATTATTCCAGTCTGATTCATCAACCAATCTCCAGTGGCCAATGGCTTGATTCCCGGTTCGATTTGCCGCACCTGTTTTTCTATTTCTGAGAATTCAGTATCTGGGTTAAGGATGGTCAAAACTTCGAGATGAGCGAGGACATCATCGCCCATTACCTCGCGATATAGATTGACTTCTTTTGGTGAAGGAATATCATTTCTTAGATAGTGTAATCTTATGGTTTTGGCTCCGATTGCAGTCGATGCTTTCAGATTAGCCATGATTTTCTTTACCTCATCGGTGGCGATATTAGAGAATAATATACTCATACGGCTAGGGAGATGTTGTGAGCATTTTGAAATACGTTCATCAACTTCCAAATCTGTGCCAAAAATGGCTTTTAAAGCTCCATCAAGATGCATTCTCATTAGTACTTCACTTGCATTCTTACCAAGTATTATTCTCTGAAACTCGCTCCAGATTCTTTCGTTTGAGACCTTTTTCAGCATATGAAGACATTTTATGAGTGCGCCTGACAATTCTCTCTCAGGTAACCAAGGGCTGTCGAACCCTCTATCCATGAAACGGTAGACACGCATTATCCGTAAACCATCTTCTGATAAACGAGAATTAGCATTACCTACCGCTCGTAAGACTCTATCTTCAAGATCGAGAGCACCTTGATATGGGTCGTAAAGAATTTCTCGAAGAGGATCCCATGCCATGGCATTGATTGTCAAGTCTCTGCGTGAGAGGTCATCAGCTAGTGAGGTGCCCCATTCGACGATTTCTGGACGGCGCCCATCGCCATATTCGGCTTCAGTGCGAGTGGTTGTAGTTTCAAACAATGAATTACCTGAACGTATAGTAACCGTTCCGTATTTCAATCCCGTAGCGATAGCATCGGTGAATATCTCGAGAACTTCATGCGGGGGGATATCGACGGCTAGGTCGAACTCGCTCGAATTCAAACCCAGTATTGCATCACGTACGGCCCCTCCTACGATCCAAACTCCTGCGCCTGCTTGTGCCAGACGTTCGATAACAGCAGTTAGGTCAGCATCCATTTTGAGTAAACCGGGTGCTTCTTGGCCCTGTAAATCAGCCTCCCGCCCCAGCATTAACCCAGCCCCTAGACAATGGCGAGCACGTGACTTGCAAAGCATTATCCCTCTGACTCAGGTCGAATAACCATGTCTTGGTCTGAAGTGGATGTCGAATTGGTAGATGTGTCTATCCTCCATCCTCATGAGGAGATTAAAGAGAAAAATCGTGACAAATTGCTTGAAATGACTCAGAAATGGGGTGGTTTTACCAAACCACTTTTGGTCGATAGTATCTCTTTGACGATTTTAGATGGCCATCATAGATTTGATGTAGCACGCTGTTTGAATTTGAGTAAAATACCAGCAATTATGTTGGATTACCTTACTGATGATAGAATTTCAGTAACTGTTTGGCCAGGGCGTGACCTTGAGTCTATTACAAAACAAGATATTGTTGATATGGCGCTCAGCGATGAGTTATATCCTCCAAAAACAAGTAAGCACACAATTGGCAGCGACCTTCCACCGATTTTCGCTACACTCGAAGAATTGGCTTAATCAACGCCTGCTGGCAATTATACTTCGCCATAGGCTATTTCCGTCACCTTTCAATTTGATTGCATAATCAGGATCACAGGCTATTTTTACCTCTATTTTCTTGATATTGCCTTGTCTAGCGATGGTTATAGTACAGTTAGAATCTGCTTTTCCCTTAAGATATGCATTCATACGCTTTTTGGAATTGATGCGGATACCATCGAGAGCTATTATCTCATCACCGGTGTTCAATAGATCTCTAACAGGTGATTTTGCCAAATGGGTTCTGACGAATAGTGCTGAGTTTTTCTCACTACATTCAATTCCTAGCCAGCCCCCCTTCTCTCCCTTATCTGGAATCATTTCCATTCCCAATGATTTGATTGCTCGGGCGAGGTCAGGCATTTCTCGCTGACTTACCGCATCGTCGAGCAATACTCCTAATCTGCGGCAGCCCTTTTTGCTGGTAATTGCACGACGGATATCAGAATGATTGATTCCTGGTGACTCGGAAGCGAGTCCATGGTTGTGGAACAGGTCTGCCATCACTTCGTCAAGACCGTGTAGTCCCTTCGAACGCTTACGTAACTCGACGTCGAGACAAAACAATGCCAATTCGCCTTCGAGGTAATACGAGATTCGACTTTCCCGAGCATGTGAATTAGGCCGATATAGGTGTATCCATGCATCATTACTGGATTCTTGCAATGATTCAATATCAGAGCCATTATTGGTGAGGTGTCGTTTGATCTTAAGTTTCCATTCCTCTTTCCAATCCTTGATGTCCCAGGCGCCACTGCGTAAGCAAATCAAATCCCCAAGCCATGAGGTTCCACCTTCAAACCACCATAGGAGGTCGGTATGCACTTCTTTCTGCAAATCATAGTCCAAGAAGTTGCGTGGTCTCAGATTTTTCACATTCCACTGGTGAAGGAACTCATGGCTGAATAAACTGATGAGGTCACGCCATTCATCAGAATCAGTCGACCAAAGAGAACTACGCGGCACCATAGAGGTTTGACTGCGCATATGTTCTAGCCCCCCTCTCGCAGAATCAGTCAAGTGAATAATTGTCAGATAATCCTTCCATGGCGGGATGCCGAAAAGGCCGTAATGTTCTTCGATTACAAGAGTTGCTTTGTCGATGAATTTATTGATCATTTCAGCAGAGAAGGGCGTTCCACCTGAATCCCAAATCTTTAGTTTTTGTTCGATACCCTTTACCTGCCATGAGATTTCTGGGTTTGCATTTGCTTCGATGATTCCATCGAGTAATTCATCGCGCCCATCTGCTGTGTAAGTTCCTGCTGACCCATCCAACTGAGTGGAGATGGACCACTCTTCCGGTACCTTTATGTCAATCGAGTGAACTTCGGATAATCTACTCTTTGCAATACCACTTTCCGGTATCCACCAAGTGAATGGTGGCATTAAATGCAGATGTGAATCGTCGATGTGGGTTGCTCTTACAGACATCATAGTAGCTAGTAGTCGATAACCAATAATCACTTTTTCACAACCGGTAGGAATGGTGATTTTTAATCCGTCGACATCTATTCTTTGCCATTTTAGTTTAGATCCCTCCGCGTCATGAACGGTAATAGAATCCATGAATTGTAGCGGCTCTCTGAGCATATATGACCCTGGGACCCAGCGAGGAAAACGTAATATTAGCCGAGATTCAGTAAAAGGAGCTGATATTTCAACACCCGCATGCAAATATCTCGTTGCACCTTGCCGTGCATCGGCTGTGAATCGCAGACCTGACACAAGTATCCCCATGTCTTGTCTATCGCAGACGGCTGATAGGTTGTTCGATTGAATTTCGCTATGGAACCATGTCCTCATGACCACTGCGCATCAAATCAGCACCAGGTGATGCAGGATGAGCTAATCGATTGTCTGACATCAATTGAATCAAGGGCCAGAGGGTCATTAGCAGACCCCCTTTATCCAGTAATAGACGAATCATTGGATGTTCTTCATCCTCTTCTCCATGTTGTGGTGGTGCTAAATCATCGGGTAGCAGGCGTAGATCAGCGATTAAATCATGCAATTCATTTTTGGTTTCAGGTTCGATCATCTCGAGATTGTCCAGTGCTTCCATTGCATCTTCAATCATGGAGGCAAATTCCTCTGGCGATGGTGTTTCTGGTATCGATTCTTTGATATCGACAGGGCCAAAAATCACTTGACCCAATCCAGTTTCCATTATCTCATCTCCTTGTCGTTCAAACTTCATCAGGTTTTGAAATTCTCTCTCACCGATTGGAGCGATGGCAAAACCACCTTCTACCAGATTTTCAGATAACCATTCTGGTAGTGCTTCTATCTGACCAGTAACAAGTACGCGATGCATCGCTTTGGGCAAACCTTTTGGCTTTTTGTCAACCGATTCCATATGCGTGCAGGTAATACAAACCGATTCGTCGAGACGTGAATTGACATATTCGATAACCTCTGCAGAGGGGTCGACGATAACCACTTTCCCTTTCGGGCCGACGATGTGGGCAATTAGTGTGGCTAAGTAGCCTCCTTTAGCGCCGAGGAGGACTATTTCTTGCTTCTCTCTAATCTCCAAGTGGTGTAGGAGGGTGACTATCATGTGTGGGGCTGAGATGGTTTTGACACCACCATCCTCGGTCTCGAGAAAAACCAGCGGCCTATCGTGATAAAAAGCACGGTGATCATGGTCGGAAAAGACCTCGATAGGTGTGTTGAGCATCGCTTCTGCAATCTCTTCAGTGAAGTCGATTCCCGCAGAACGGAGACGCATGATGAGGTTTTCAATGTCCGCCATCGCCTCATCGTTGTGCGACGTTATTTGTAAGGGTGTGTATTGATTTCGTTCTTCAGCGACCGCGATTGGTGATTATCATTATGCCTAGAAACATACCCGCGATTCCACCACTTATTCTAGCGACAAGGTTACCTGGGGAAAATGAATCAAAGGCCATTATCCCCATCAGCATTAGAGGAGGAATCATCATCATCGAGCGGGTGATAATTGTAGCTCTGTCCATTATTAGAGGTTGCATTAGTGTAATTGAATTATTCTTCTTTGATACTCGTGACGCCCCAAGTTCTTTGACTAGGTAGGAGATGATAGCGCTCCGTAACTCCGCATCTTCCCGGGGTTTGATTCTGAATTGGATACTACATATGTTGGCATGAGTAATTGCTTGTTTAACGATAGCCATCGGTTTCGAGGAGTCGAGTATTTTTATCGATACTCCAGTACCCTCCCTGCGGATATGAGATAATGCACGCCATCGATTTACCCCTTCATTAAAAACCTGCAAATCATCTCTGACATTTTCGAGGATCAACAGAGTTTCTGGCCGACCTCGCTTACGCCCTCTAGATAAAAAGGGCGTCAAGGTAATGATAGAGACAATCATGGTAATTCCCCACGCTTTTGCAGCTGAACGCAAAGGGTCTTCGGGATAAATTACGGCAACAGCAACAGCAACCATGAATCCGCAGTAGAGTCCTAGAACCGCAGCAGCAGAAGAGCCGCGAGTCCAACCAACCCTTTCTGCCATGAATTACACTAGGGCAAAGCATATGTCATTAATACCACACGTCGTTGTATGGAAAGGAATGGACTTGGCGGCCGTTATCGCGAAAGGCGAATCGGAATGTGGGTATGCGGCGTAAGTCTCTTCTTCCTTCTTTCTTTCTTCCTAGTACCTTACATGTTACCCGAGTCCTCAGTTCCCAAGCTTTCTGGGAGAGCAAATACAATCGACTATTCGACTACTACGAGTTGGGGTAATAATATGCACACAGGTGAAATGGGCCATGATCAACCTTCAGAAGGCCTCTTTGCATGGTCTGAATTAGATCCTTTTTCAGCCTCCATTTATGCTTTTGGAGATTTGAATTGTCATCAAAAATATGAGCGTTCATGGCAGGTAAACGGCAATCAGATGCCGGTTTGCACTAGGGATATAGGTATTTTCTTTGGATTAGCGCTTGGTGGTTTTATCTTTAGCCGTAGGGGATTGAATAGATGGACTGTAAGGGATACAATGCTATCAATCTTCTCAGATAACGGTTTGGAATCTGTCTATCGCAATAATTTGCGTACCAAGGCGGTATTATTACTTGCTGCGATTACAGTAATACCTCTTGCAATCGATGGTTTTACTCAAATGATAACCTCATATGAATCTACAAACCTTGTAAGAATAATGACAGGCATACCATTTGGTACTTTGATTTCTCTCTATCTTGCTGCATCTTTCTCATCTAGACCATCTTTCTTCAATAATGATGCATCTAGGGTTCTTTTACCCTCAACTGCTAGATTTACAATTCCACTAACCGAGCAAGAATAATCATGGCGGTGGAGTTGACCACCAAGCTATGAGTTCTGTAATGTCGCTAGGGCAAGGACAATCTTTGTGACCAGAGGAAATCAACTCTAAGCGTGATATTATTGAAGAAATCGCTTGATTGATACCTTTGCTACTCATGGTGGAATTTTCTCCTAGGATCTCCTTCAAAGCGTCTACCCACTCTCCTTTGGGGTTACTTCGCCGCCACGAAGACAATGCCGCACGCAGTGGCCACATCACTAACGACAATCTGGCATATCCTGTGCGATTATTCTTCAATTTGAATAACTGTGCTTCCCTAAACGGGATATGATTTTGCTGCTTGTGAATCCAACCTTCGGATTCCATCCATTTAATCAAGCGTTGAGTATGACGTTTTGTTACCATGCGCACCGGCCCAAGTTTTTGATGCAGCGTAGGTACATCTGTGGTATCCATTAGAGAGAGGGTACCGATAACTGCCCAAGAAGAACGTGAAAGGACATTCGTTGGCACGTCTGCTCGCATTGCGCTTTCGGTAGGCCATTCGTCTTCTGCCTGTTGCATTAATTGTGCAGGAGCCTTTCCTCCGAGCCAATTTTCCAATAGTGAACTATTGGTTGGTGGTCCACCAGGTAATCGCATTTGGGCTTGGACACCTTGTGCTAACCTCGTAAGTAAGTGTATATCTACATCGGCAGAAATGCAATTCAAGGGGTCTGGTCTGCGATTCATGAACTCACGTAGTGTTTCTGTCAACTGACGTTCCAATTCACCCAATCCACCTTCATTGAGTATTGGTCCGACAACACAGCATTTATGGAATGGTTGTGGGATTGAGATTTTTCCAGTAAACATATCACTGAATCCCTTTCTGATTTTGGTTTGTAACTCGGTGGTTTCAAAGTACTCCTGCTTACCACTTCCGGCGATCCTCAGGGTTCCCGTTTCTATTCTTTTCATAGCCTTTTTCGGGTCGCAATCAATCCAAATCACCAAATCAGGACGCATTGCAGCCGAATTCATTTGCGCAACACATTCCACCCCCAAACTTCCAACAATTCCTTGGTAGACCAGTGAGGAATGGACATTACGATCTGAGATGACCAATTCACCACATTGCAATTTAGGTCTGATCCAAGTATGTGAATGGTCGACGCGATCAGCGGCGAAGAGGCCAGCTTCTCTCAATGGGCTGAGGCTCTCTTTTTTCACCGCCGCCAGGGCTATTTTTCCTAATTTGCTATGCCTTCTTGGTTCATGAGTGACGTGAACTTTAGGAAAGGGGAATGTGGCTGCAATCTCGGAGAGTAGCCTTACCGCCTCACCTTTACCCGAGCCGTCCCCTCCTTCGACTGAAATCAAATACATCAATTATCCATCCGATCATCAAATCCATCTCTTGAGAGGATAAGCAGTCCCATGCCACACAGAATTAGTATTGGTCCGAAGACGATTAATCCTCTACTGAAAATCCCGATTCCGGCCAGGTATTGAGTGCGGCGGTATCTTTTCCCTCTAACTGCTTCTATAGAGGCATGAACCCCGATTAATGATGTGCCGAGTGTGAACAAACCAATTATGGTTGATAATGACACAGCAGCTTCTAAAGACCATCCTTGAGTGAGGGAGTCGTCATCTTCTTCCCTAATGCCCTCGCCAGAATTCAAAGTGATAGCATCAACACCTATCTCTTGTGGAACAAATGTTCTTTCAACTGTAATATGTCCTTCTTTTGAAACTCTGATCAATGACCTCTTGACTATTACTCCATCTAACAAGAATCTACCATTCTCATCCGACATAGTTTCTTGAATGACAGCATCATCCGATAGCTCAATCAATTGGATTGTAGCATTGATTACGAATTCACCTGATTCATCTATAATAAAACCATGCACATCAACCGATTCAGAGTTGCTAAAAAGTGGTGAAGTTAGTAGGTCAGAAGGGTTTCCTTGTAAGATCAGGCCCCCTGTGACCATACCCAATATACTGCCAATCAGGATTAAAGTTGATGCGATTTTTCGCAGATGATATGTTTCATCAACCTCGAAATCGAGATTTGTATGCAGTAGTTTTCTCGGTTCGACCATGATTTCGATGACATCATCATCACCATCATTTTCCTCTTCCAATGCTTTTTCTCTCCGCATCGACTTTAGTCTCGAGTCAGCGACTTTAGCACGTACTCTTTCACGAAGTGCTGCGAGCTTGTTGCTCTTGTCATCTGTCAATCAAACCCCTCCGCTTAATGCCGCTGATAACGTGCGCGGATTTCACAGTTCACCTTCACTCTCCGCGAATATCACAGACGCTACAGCAGCAATTGTAGCGAATAACATGAAAATAATCAGTGAACCAACTACAGCCGACTCCATATCAAGAGATTTGGCCTCGATTTCAGCAATATCATCAGTAATCAATTTCTGCTCTTCTTCTATCTCATGCGATGGTGGCTCTGATATCCCGCTCCATACCTGCGCCCGCAAACCCAATTCTACCAGATGACCAACAGATTGAAGACTCTGGGCTGATACCTTATCGATACTATCGTTTTGTGTGTGCCAATGACCTGCTAAGACCTCATCGCTGCCATATTTGACATCAATAATGTCAATCGCCGGAATTCCGACTGATATAGGATAAGTGTGGTCATCCAAAATCCCGATGGTGGTACTTGTGTCCATCTGGCCACTACCATTATCTCCATTGCAATCCTCTTTATCAGCGACCATTCCCAAGGATGCTGAGAGCATTTCAACGGCTTGCCACATCGTCTCATTTCCGGGTGATGTGCGGGTTAATGTGAGGTTACTATCGCCAACCATGTCTACCACGATAAGCGAGGAAATATTTTCTATTTCACCTACGGTCAGATTCTCAGTCCACAAGCGGGATCCGCTAGCCCATGGAATGGATACCCCGCCAGAAGCAATATCGCCTTGATCTTCTACATCAGTAAATACTAATCTTATCTCATGTGAGAGATTCATGGCAGGAATGTGACGAGCTAGTTCCAATAATACGGCTACTCCACTCGCTCCATCATTTGCGCCAGGCACCGGGAGTATAGATAGATTAGAATCCTCTTCTTGGTCAGAGACCTGTCTGGTATCATAATGAGCCATCAGTACCACGATCTTCCCTGCGCCGGCATTGAGAGTTGCTTCTAGATTTACGATTTCAAGTCCATCTAATTGATGACTTTGGTTTTGTACCTGCCAGCCGGTGAGGTTTTCAGAAATCGAAGTTCTCAATATTGAACTTGCATTACTCTGTGGTATTCTTGGTCCGAGTCCAACTTGGTAGGCTACGCTTTGGTTCGCCCGTTCGCCATCAAATTGCAGTTCATCTATCTGTGAACACAAGATATCATGAGTGATAATGCCATTAGTGGTGTGAATTTCACCATCTGATGAAGCGATTGGTAATATGAGAATAAGGGCGATAGCCGTAAGCACCCGCCTCATCATAGATGACGCCACCATCGCCGAGTCTTAAATACCTCATTTCATCAGGTTAGTTCTGGTGGGTTAACTGCCAAAGAGGAGATGTCACGATGTCAAATAATCGATACACAGCACCGCTTCTATTCTCCTTGCTTATGTTGGTCTCTGCTGCAGCACCTTTGGTCTCAGCAGATGGTCAACAAGAATTGACTGGAGAAATCGTTTCTGTAATCGGAAACCCGGCTACTAATGATCTTAGTAAAGCACGTCAATATCTAATGCCTAATGCAGAGCAGCCAGTCTTTTCTGCAACAAGACATATGAGTGAAGAATTTGCATCTTCGGGATTCTCTCAGCCAGTGATCAATGTTCGTACTTCAGGTCGTGCATGCACTCCATGGGCAATAAGCGACACAACTACGATGTCTGTATCGGGTTCGACAAAAGCTCTAACTGTTCAGAAAGTGACTCCGACCGCGGCTTTCATGGTCGAAGACGGCTACGTATTGCAAGCCTCGGTGCTAAATGATTGGGCGACAACATGGGATCAAACCATCGAGCCAGTATTGATGACTTATTTCGGTAAAGATTACAACGATGGAAATGGTCTTTCTCCCCCAGATACAGATAACAATTGCCAAATCGAAGTCGTCATCATCGAAATCGATGGTGCATTCGGCACCGGCGGCTTCTTTTCGTCTTCGACCTTTGGTGAATCTGTGTTTGTCGATTATTCCGATGCTTCATTACCATGGTCGAAAGTTATCTTAGCTCATGAGTTGCAACATTTATTGCATAATGCATTAGACCCTAATGAAAATAATTGGGTTGATGAAGGAGCAGCAGATATGGCTGCATTCTTGTGCTTTGGTGGCTCTTCAACACTATATGGGCACGTTAATGCTTGGAGTCAAAGATCTTCAGAGTCCGTACGTTGGTGGGACCAGTCATTGGATACTGCTGATTATGGCGCTGGCTTCCTTTTCATGCTCTATCTTGCAGATCAATTAGGCGGAGGTGCTGCAATACGTAATCTTGTATCTGACTCTTCCACTGGATGGAGAGGTGTGGAAAACCTTGGTCTCAATCCGATAGGTGTGCCTTCAGGATACATCGGAGATGATTTCAATAGTATATGGAAAAACTTCTCAATAGCAGCAACATTAGATAGCGATCAGTCGATATATGGCATGTCAAATATCGATCTCACTCCGGTTTGCTCGAGCAATGCGTTTTGCCGAGTTCAACCAGCAGATACAAACTCCAATTGGGATTCCAACTCTTGGGTATCAACGGGTCATGAGACTGAAGGTTGGGGCTTGAGGGTCTTCAAACTCGAACCAGGCGGTACAAGTGCGGTTCCCTTGACTTTGCGTTTGACTGGTTCAGTAGATGGCTTCCAAGGTATTACGGTATCTCGATCTTCAGCCGATGGTCAATATACTGTAAATGATATCTCTTTTACAAATGGTATCGGCACCGGAATGGTAAGTGGTTTTGGTGGTGATGTCGATGAAGTACACGTCATAACCTGGCTCGACGTTCCAAATTTCGGGGATTGTAATTACAAGAATTGTGGTTTTTGGCCTGGCGTTTCTACAACTACAACAGTAATCGAGAATACCGATAATCCTTCACTTGGTGGGGATTTCCCTGCTGGAAGCACCAAAGAATTGTGGACTTCGTCCGCTAGTCAATTCAGTGTTGGTGATCACGCTTTTACAAGCACAGATTCTCATATAGGTAAGATTGAACTGATTAATAATCTGGCCACAGGAGGCCAAAAAATAACTTTTGAAGATAACACTGTTACAGACGTACTTGTTGGTGATGTGTTGAAGAGAGGTGGCTACTACCCTGTAGCAACAGTTGATATCGAAGTTGCAAGAATCGTAGACCCGGCTTCTCTTAGCCTCGATTCAATAATCGAATTAACTGATCGTGATGGTGATACTTTCGATGATACTGTCAGAATTGGTTTTGAAGTTGATTCTAATGCCTTCCTTGAATTATTAGATGTTGAAGTTGTGGTTAGCGATAGCACTAATGCGGTTGTCGACACTATCACTCAGAGGGTTCAAGCAGGAGGGAGTTCACCTACCTCTTCAGCGATTTGGTTTACTGCCGACAAGACTGATAACTATCTTTTCGAGGTTAAAATAAAGGATTTGCAAGGCAATCAAATCGATAGTAAATCCACTCCTCTTACGGCGATTGCAAATATGAGGCCGACTGCAAATGGTAGTGTTACCGACACTGATGTCCGCAACTGGGAGAATATCCAATTCTTAGGAGGGGGTGTCGACAGATGGGGTCTTTCTTTGGCCAATAACACCTTGCCATACAATGAGTCTCCAGTCGCTTACTTATGGGATTTCGATGATGGTAATGACTCTGGGCTGCATAGTCCTGTACGTTCATTCCCGGACCTCGGTCAGTACAATGTCACATTGAGAGTGCAGGACGGAGGAGGTGATTGGTCTGATATTCAGAATTTCACAATCAATATCACTGACGACATCATTCCTGTGCCGATCATTAGGGTCAATGGTGTGATATATGATACAGAGTTGTATCTCTTAACTGGTCAAACCATCCAATTCGATGCAATAGCAACGAGTGACAATGTTCCTGATGACATGCTTCACTTTAGTTGGGATTGGGGTGATGGTGAGATAACAAGTGGTTTGGGCATATATCAAGCGATTCATATGTGGGCTGATGGTGATACCAATGTTACGGCATATGTGTTGAATCTGAGTGTTTCTGATGGAACTAATGTTGGCTATAAGGAGTTGCTAATTTACATTCAGAATCGACCTCCAGAACTAGTTTACACTGGTGATCTGACAACCTTAACTTACACTCCACTCACTATGGCCGATACCTTTGATGATGTCGATGGTCAGATTATCGCTTGGGAATGGGTTTTTAGTGAGCCGGTTAATCTTGCTGGAGAGAATGTAGATCGAACCGACCTCTTCATTTCAACTGTTTCTAGCGAAAGTAACCCCTCGCCAGCATGGAATTCTCATGGTCTGAAAAACATTACAGTTACTGCTATAGACAATGATGGTGATCGAAGTACACGCCAATTGCAGGTGATGGTGATAAATCAACGCCCAACTGCAGATTTCAGCGTAAGAGATTCTACAAATAGTGCAACTCCGGAAATCGATTTCCGTGTAAGTGATGGCAGAGTAGGCACTGCATATACCTTCGATGGCCGTGATAGCTATGACCCAGATGGAAGTCTTCCAGACTCAAGCATCCTTACTTTTGACTGGCTATTTACAGATGGTAGCACTTCCGATAAGGCTCAGGTAAGTCATAATTTCAGTGAACCGGGGCAACATTGGGCTAGATTGATAGTTACCGATGAAGTTGGCGATCTTAGTGAAGAGCGCAATGTTTCGATAATTGTCGTCAATCCTTTGCCACTAATTGAGTTGAGAATACTCGAAGGATGGATAGATGATGAAATTATTGACAAATATACTCCTATGCCCGTAGGGACAGTAGTTGATTCATGGTCTCATACATTTGACCCCGAAGGCCGCACCTATGCGGCAATCGGAACAATGCTTTATTTTGATTCGACTGGAACTAGAGATGGAGACGATAAGTTCGATGGTAGATTTTTACCTCTTGAAATGGAAAATTCCAATTGGAATGGTTTGGTAGAATATACCTGGGATTTCGGTGATGCAACTCCGGTTGATCATGATCCTATGCCTTGGCATCATTATGAATTGCCAGGTAATTATACCATCACTCTAATCGTACGTGATTCTTATCTGACAGGGGATGTGACCCGTGCGAGTTTTGAAATCGTAATAAACGAAGCACCAGTGGTCAATAGTTTGGATTATCCGCTGAACATTAATGTCAATGAAACCACAATTTTCAATGCAAACATCACAGATTTAGAGACGGATGAGCAACGAATCATATGGCGTGATACCAATGTCGAAGATGGCGACATAACTAACAAAGATGTTCGAATCTCCTCTATTCTTTCTGTAAAATGGGATTTAGACCTGCTTTATGATGATGATGGCGATGGTGATAGCGAGAATGATTGGATTATTCCAAATAGTGAAGGCGGAGTAAAAATCGCCTCGATATTCAATAAATCTGGTTATCAATTAGCTAGAATCCAAGTTTGTGATGGTTTAGGCATCTGTGTCAGTAAGGATTTCAGTATCGAAATAAAATCAGAGGTTAATGCAGATCCATCTTTTTCAGAATTCTCTATGGATGAATGGAAGGCATGGGCTGGAGAGGCGGGAAGCGATTCTTTGATGGTAATCCTCCTCCTCGTATCTGTATTAATTCTAGGATGGGCGGTAATGCGTACTCCTACTGATTTAGAGTCAGAAGCAGGTGAGGCTGCTGAAGTTTACGAGGTTGAGCATGTTGAAGTCAAAGGAGGGGTTTTGGGTATGGATCAGCATACGCCTCCTCCTGCTCCTGAAATACTTTCAAAGGAAAACCGGCGTAGCACATCAAGTGGTTACGTTAGGCCTTTACGACGACGGCCCTGATGAAAAGACCTTCAAGCCTTGACGTCTCATATCCGTATAGGGGGGCAGGCATGCGAGCAAAGTTGGTTTCAATTTTCGTCTTGGCTATGCTTTTGCCATTGATGCCCTCTGCTCTTGACCCTTTGCCAGCAGTAGAGGCTGCGAGCAATTGTAGCGGGGAGATTCCTTCCGTGCGTTGGAATGAGACCGTAAGTAGGGTTGCCATCACTCCTTCATCTTCCAATGATTGGTATTATGAGGACTGGGAGGGTGATAATCGTCGTAGAGGTGGTGACGATATGTCTTCACAGCCATTCGAAGATACGGTCATAATCGATGATACTGAGGAACCCGAAGAATCGTGGATGAAAAATAATAATTTCTGGACATTGGAACCTTTGCAGGAGAATATTAGAGCGACTATGGTTATTGGAAATAATAGTGTTGGCGCCTATGTGGTGAACCTTTCATCATCACACCGTAGCACGTTTTGTGTTACTTTACAGGGTTTAGATAATGGCAATTATTCAGCCGTTAAAGGCGATGTTTACCTGCTTACGTCGACAGAATGGGACCGTTATACAACAACTTATGGTCAATCGTTTAGCAACTATTATGACGAGATGGGTGCAACGAGTGACATACCTCCTGAATGGCGTAGTTTCAACATATTAGGATGGGACACATATAGGGATTCCCACTTGTATGAATCGATTGATGAAGTGACCTTTTCAGTATCACTCGATGGACCTGAGGTCCATTCGAATCTTTGGGGAGATTCGCAATGGGAGCAATTTTACGTTGTTGTTGATACATGGGATAACGATCATCAAAATGACGCTCCCTCCCCAGGTGTGGTCACAGTAGCCGATGTGACTATCATCGTAGAAGAGAGAGGCACTGTGTTGCCTAATTGGACGGTTTCTCTAACCTGCATGTCGACGATGATAGCAGTATTAATCACACCATTCGTGATGAATCGCAAATACATGGGTGCTGGTTTAGAGATAAATCAAACTGGTGATGCAGCGAAATTGATGCCTTCCTTAGAACAGGAAAAAAGCTAACTCAGCTAGATTAATACTCTAGCAGAGTCCACGCTTCTTTGAGGTCTCTAATATTTACTAGGCCCTTATCTGAAAGGCGGAATTCGTTTTGCATTGTTGCATAAACGAGATTCTGGTTGAAGATCGGTGCATGAAGTCGGCCCCAATCGCCACCATTATTCAGGGACATAAGGCTGAATCCATGGCCACTGTCTTTTAGTTCTTCAGCAGCATTTACGATTTGCAGAGCATCACCGTGGTCACGAGATGTGCCACAAAACTTGACGAGTTCTCCTTTGTCTTGATTTTCTGCGACTAGGTCAATGATGTCTTGCTGTGTTGGCATGCCATTGGTATCATGTTTACTAGCGATAATTTTGATTCCCTTGGCAGTGGCTTTTTCCATCAATGAAGACCTTGCATCATCTTCGATACTCAGTTCGAGGTCGATCCAAGAAACATCAGATTCGATAGCCGCTTCAAGAATGGCCAATCTTTGGGATTCTATTCCTGGATAGAATCCTCCTTCGGATACGGGTCTGACAGTGAATACCACAGGTAATGGCAATGCCTTCTTTAGTGCTTTAATCGATGCTTCAACCTCAACTTCCTCTACATCTTTCAAGGCCCATTCGTCCTCTGGTGGCAGTTTCTGAGGCTCTCCCTCTTCTTCTTCTGATATAGTGGGGTCGGGCTGAATCAAGTATAAGCGATCAAAGCGAACTTCGACCATATCAGCGCCAGCGAGGTTCGCTCTTGCAGACTCATCTGTGATGCTTTCAAGAGATGTGCCATCAAGCGACACGCAGATTTGGGGTCCGGACATGATTCGGGCGACTCGGATTGCTTCATTAACGATTACGGCCCATCTCCGATTAATCAAGTCGATGAGATGAGACATTTAACCGCCTAATTAGCACTTTTAACGCCCCTTTTCCAACATGTTCAATAACCCTGCCGAACCACCTCTAATCGAGGAGTGGGACGCGCCGGTTAAACAAACAACGGCGAGGCTACGAGTGGAGATTTCTGGCTGCCAACCAACTAGTTTTTTCAGGAATTATAGCCAAGTGCGTAAACATTTCACAATCACATATGGAGGTTACTTGATGTCAGATGATTATAGTGCAAGCAGTATCCAGGTCCTTGAGGGCTTGGAAGCAGTGCGCAAAAGGCCAGGAATGTACCTAGGAGATCCCCACGATGGCTCAGCATTACACCATTGCATATGGGAAACAGTTGATAATGCGGTCGACGAGCACCTCGCAGGATATAATGACAAAATAGATGTCATCGCGCACCTCGATGGCTCGGTAAGCGTCCGCGACTATGGGCGCGGTATCCCAGTGGGCATCCACGCCGACTTCGGAATCAGTGCTGCAGAAGTCATAATGACTAAATTGCACGCAGGCGGAAAGTTCGATAACGACTCCTACAAAGTGTCTGGTGGCCTCCACGGAGTTGGAGTTTCGGCGGTCAACGCAGTATCGGAATGGATGGTGATGACCATCTACCGGGATGGGAGGACATGGGAGCAAGCTTACTCAAAAGGAATCCCAGATGCTCCACTGGCCGACATCGGCCCGGCTGATGCCACGGGGACGATGATACGTTTCAAGCCTGATTTGACAATTTTCACGCACATCATTGATTTCGACCTCAGTATAATTGATACTAGGTTGAGAGAGACTGCGTTTTTGAATGCAGGTTTGTGTATTTCTATCGCTGATGAAAGGGAAGAAGAAATAGATACGATCGAACACCGCTATGATGGCGGTATTTCGGAGTTTGTTCGCAAATTGAACGAGCGAAGAAACCCCTTACACAACGAAGTAGTCCACATAAAAGGGTCTATCGAAATAGAATTGGGGACGGTTGAGGTAGAAGTGGCCTTACAATGGTCTGATGCCTACAATGAATCTGTATTGTGTTATACAAATATCATCCGCAATCATGACGGGGGCACTCATCTTTCTGGATTTAAAACATCGTTGACAAGAACCCTTAACCAATATGCACAAAACCGAAAATTACTCAAGAATGTCAATCAATTATCCGGCGAGGATATCCGCGAAGGAATTGCAGCCATCATAAGTATCAAACACCCCGATCCATCTTTTTCATCACAAACCAAAGACAAACTAGTCTCGAGTGAAGTGAAGGGTATTACCGAGAAAATAATCAATGAAAAACTCGGTGAATTCCTCGAGGAAAATCCATCTATTGCTAAGATAATCATCGAAAAAGCAGTCCTAGCTAGCACGGCTAGAGAAGCGGCGAGAAAAGCCCGCGACCTCACTCGAAGAAAGGGTGTACTAGAGGGCGGCGGTTTGCCCGGGAAATTGGCCGATTGTCAATCTCGTAAACCAGAGGAATGCGAGATCTATATTGTCGAAGGAGATTCTGCTGGAGGATCGGCAAAGACCGGAAGAGACCGTAGGACTCAGGCGATATTGCCACTTCGAGGTAAGATTCTAAATGTCGAAAGGCAGTTGAAGAATCAGGCTAAAGTGTTCCAGAACCAAGAGATTCAAACCATGATTAAGGCACTCGGCGCTGGCGTTGGCAATCCAATAATAGCCGAAGAAGGCGAAGATTCGCTAACCAGTGATTTCGCTGATATGTTCTTCAATGTCGAAAAACTCCGATATGGAAAAATCATCATCATGACTGACGCAGATATCGACGGCGCTCACATCAGGACTCTGATTTTGACGTTTATTTGGCGCTTCATGCGACCAGCAGTCGAGCACGGCAAGATTTTCATCGCGCAACCACCGCTTTACCAGGTAGCAAGAGGTCGTCAGACACGCTATGCTTTCAGCGATGCTGAGAGAGATATGCACATCGCTGAGTTAAAGGTAGGCCATGAGAACGCTAAGATCGGAATACAGCGTTACAAAGGTCTCGGAGAGATGAATCCCGAGCAATTATGGGAGACTACGATGGACCCCGAAACCAGAACCATGCTCAGAGTAACCGCCGAAGATTTCACCGATGCCGGCGGAGATTCTCAGATATTCTCAACCCTGATGGGTGATGATGTCCCCGAACGCAGGGCTTTCATCGAGAAGTACGCACAGGAGGTGACCAACCTTGACGTCTGATGATAATGAACCACAAGCAAATCCGACCGATACTCAAATCCGTCACTCGATTAGTGATGAGATGAAGAGCAGTTACATCAATTATGCAATGTCAGTCATTATCGGCAGAGCACTTCCCGACGCACGAGATGGGCTAAAGCCGGTACACCGCCGTATTCTTTTCGGAATGCACGAAGGTGGTCATACTTCCGAGCGTAAATATTCCAAATCTGCGAGGTCTGTCGGTGAGGTGATGGGTAAGTATCACCCCCATGGTGATCAATCAATCTATGATACGATGGTTAGAATGGCCCAGGATTTCTCATTGCGTTATCCCTTGATAGATGGGCAGGGTAATTTTGGTTCCATAGACGGCGACCCACCTGCAGCTATGCGTTATACCGAATCTCGTCTCGACAAGATTGCTAAACATATGCTCGAGGATATCGATAAGAAAACTGTAGATTTCCAGCCCAATTTCGATGACTCAGAGAGTGAGCCGACCGTATTACCTGCTCGTCTTCCAAATCTTCTACTAAACGGGAGCGACGGAATAGCAGTAGGGATGGCAACTAAAATCCCTCCCCACAACCTTACAGAGGTTGCATCGGCAGTCAAATTGCATGTTGAGAGGATGATAGAAGAAGGAAGCGATGCAATCGACGCCAAAAAGGCACCATCGATTGCTGTTTCAGAATACATGGAACACATCTCAGGTCCTGATTTCCCAACAGGGGCAAGCATTCACGGTATTGAGGGCATCATCGACATGTATACTACCGGGCATGGCAAATTCCACGTTCGCTCAAGATGCGAAGTAGTAGATGATGAGAAGGGCAAGAGGATTATCATAACTGAAATTCCTTATCAAGTGAAGAAGGGTATGATGCTAGAGAGTATCGCAGAGTTGGTTACCAAGGAAGTAGTCAAAGGAATTAGAGATATTCGCGATGAGTCTTCGAAAGAAGGAATTAGAGTGGTAATCGAGGTTAAGCAAAACGCTGACCCCCATGCTGTGCTAAACCAACTTTACAAATCGAGCCGGTTACAAGAATCATATTCGGCTAATATGATGGGTATTATTGATAGACAGCCAGTATTGCTGACTCTTTCTACAATGCTGCACACCTATGTATGCCACCGTGAATCAGTTATCGAGAGACGCACTCAATTCGAGATGAGCAAAGCCCAGAAGCGCGCTCACATCTTAGAGGGTTTAGTAAAAGCACAAGACCGTATTGATGATGTAATCAAGGCTGGTCGAGGTTCGGCTAGCCGTGAGCAATTCGAGATGATTCTTCGCGGTGAAGAGTCATTCAAAGGTATTGAAGACTTTGACTTCTCCGCCGAGCAGGCAAAGGCTATTGCTGAGAGAAGGTTGTATCAACTCTCCAGAATCGACGTAAGAAAAGTACAGGATGAATACGATACACTGCAAATCCTAATCGGCGATTTGAGGTCGATATTAGAAAGTAGGGAAAAGCGTTTGAATATTCTTCTTGAAGAATTGGCTACTATGGTCGAACGTCATGGTGATGACCGCCGTAGTATCATTGACGCAATGCCTCTATCCATGGATAGAGAAGATCTTGTCGAAGAGAGGGCTGTAGTGATCACTCTATCAGAGGACAATTACATCCGTCACATCCCAGTGGAGGCTTTCCGTATCCAGAATAGAGGTGGAAAAGGCCTCAAAGGCGTCACTACAAAGGCAGAGGATACCCCTCAGAAAATAATTACTTGCTTCTCTAAAGACCGGTTGCTAATATTCACCGACCAAGGAAGGGTCTACGGGCTCAAGGCATGGGAGACGCCATTGGCTAGTCGCCATGCGCGCGGCACCCACATTCGCAACTTGCTCGAAGGCCTCCGTGAGGATGAGAGTATAGTCACTATTCTACCAATAAGCAAGGACTTGGTTGAAGCCAAAGAAAATCATGATGATCAAGAATGTATTTGTGAGCTTTGCTCACCTTGGGCAGGCCATTATCTTGTGTTCTCCACCAGTCAAGGAAGGATAAAGAGGACTGAGTTGGAAGCCTATAGAAGGATAAACAGGAACGGTAAGTTCGCTTTGAAATTCGCTAACGAAACCGACACATTAGTTGCTGTTAAATCTGGAACTCAAGATGATCATGTGGTACTTGTTTCCAAGTTTGGTAAGGCATGTCGATTCAAGCCAGCCGAGACTAAAACTCGTATTGATTCCGAAAGCGGTGAGGAACATGTCACCACTACCGTCAAATTGCAGGGTAGAGTGTCTCAGGGTGTAAAAGGAATCAAATTAGCCAAGGGTGACTCGGTAGCAGGTATGATAGTAACC
This sequence comes from uncultured Candidatus Poseidoniales archaeon, assembly GCA_905181715.1. GTDB lineage: Archaea > Thermoplasmatota > Poseidoniia > Poseidoniales > Poseidoniaceae > MGIIa-K2. The sequence goes on along the minus strand of CAJIYT010000022.1, from coordinate 45,429 downwards.
TCTAATGTAGAGACTTCGATATTGACTATCACTCGCTATGGAATGGCTAAACGCTCGGTATTAGGTACCGGTGACATGGTCGATCTGGTCGATGAAGAAGGATTACCTATTCTCGGTGCTGAAGGTGAGCCAAAGCAAGATCGTGATGGTTATCGTAAGACTAACCGTGGTGCTGGTGGCGTAAAAACCATGAATATCAACACCGGTAATGGTGATTGTATCGTATGTGTCAAACAAGTACCTGACCTCGAAGATCAATTATTCATGCTTACTGGTAAGGGAATGATGATTAGACTTGTCGCAGGTCAAACCAAAGCTACTAGCGGTAAGTCAACTAAGGGAACTAGGATAATGGAACTTAGAAATAAGGACCGTAGTGGATTTGTCGATGAGATTATCTCCGCTGCCCGTTTACCTGCGGATTTAGTTGAGTCAAACCAAGAAACCGTTGAAATTACTGAAAATACTGAAAACGGCGAAGGCGCATCATCTGAAGAAGAGTGAGTAGAAAAATCCGACGGGTTCAAACCGTTGAGGCTATTCTCCTCCCATGGGCCGCACAGCCTTTAGGTGAGTTATCGATGAATGAAAATGACTTGATATTCGATTGGAATGTAGTTGATTATGATTTTTCACGGGATGCCAAAAACCATCCTCATGGCGTTTGGTTCGATGATGAAACCCTTCGTGACGGATTACAAAGCCCAAGTGCGCGTAATCCTACCATCCCTGAAAAAATAGAATTACTCTCTTACATGGAGAGATTGGGTATGCAAAAAGTAGACCTTGGACTACCAGGAGCAGGACCATTCCATCTTGAGCACATCGAAGCATTGCTTGGTCACATCAAGGAGAATGATTATTCGATTCGTCCAGGATGTGCGGTTAGAACCTTAATGGGTGACATTGAACCTTTGGTTGATTTACAAGCCAAATACGAGATGGAGATTCAAGCGAGTGCATTTCTTGGCACTAGTCCAATCCGCCAATTTGCAGAGGGTTGGACAATGGATAAACTGCTTTCAACTATGGAAAAGGCAGTATCATATGCGGTTGACAATGATGTACCAGTGATGTTTGTCACCGAAGATACAACGCGTTCAAAACCTGAAGATATCAAGAAGATTTACCATCGCGCTATGGAATTAGGAGTACGCAGGCTCTGTATTTGCGATACCTGTGGCCATGTGACACCAAATGGCGTCAAGAAATTACTTTCATTTATCGATGAAGAAGTCATTAAAGACGGTGGCTACCAGAGGCGAGAGATAGAGGTTAATTGGCACGGGCATCAGGACAGAGGTCTAGGTGTGGCCAACAATATCGCAGCGGTAGAAGCTGGTGCCGATGTGATTCACGGTACTGCATTAGGTATCGGTGAGAGGGCAGGCAATGCACCATTGGATCAAACTTTAGTTAACTTTTCACTTATGGGAATTATTAACAATGATTTAACCTTACTCGATGAATATATGAAAAAGGCCAATGAATACATTGAGGTACCTCTTCCACGTAATTATCCAGTCTTTGGGAAAGACGCCTTTGAAACCGGAACTGGAGTTCATGCTAGTGCGGTCATCAAAGCGATGAAGAAAGGTGATCATTGGCTTGCAGATAGAGTTTATTCTGGCGTCCCTGCCGGTGAATTCGGATTGCAACAAAAGATTCGCATCGGTCATATGTCTGGTCGCTCGAATATTGTCTGGTGGTTAGAGAACCGAGGTATTGAAGCAAGCGATGACCTAGTTTCTCATATTTTTGATGTTGCTAAAAGTCAACGCCGTCTGATGGAAGACTCCGAGTTAGAGGCTGTAATCGCCTCTTTTTCAAGTTGAAAACCAGCGTTTCAGACTGCACTTTTCTGAGGTGAGGTCTCTCCGACATCTTCATCATCGTCATTGTCGGCAGCAGTTTCAATATTCCACTCAGCGTCAACACCACCAACAGACCATTCTCCTCCGACTTCGACTTCTTCGACCTCATCATCTTCGCGCCAAATCGGTTCGCCTAAGCTACCACTGACGATTAACGTCCCATCGGTGGCGATTTGGGTTTTTATCAATTCAATGTGCTTGGAAACAGGGAGGAAATGTGCGACTGGAGTTCCTGCGGTTACGAATGGATTGGTCGCAGTACAAATCATTAAACCATCTTCAGGAGCGACGATATCGACAAGAAGTCCAGGGCTATTTGGGTCGGAAATAGTTGCTAATACGTCTCCACGCTCAACGATGCTACCCGGTTTGACAAACATATCTAACAACCCCCCTTCTCCTGCTCTCAACCATTTCGATCCACCGGCATTCAATCGGAATTTAGGCCGATGTGGGTTTCCTGGAATTACTTTCAATTTTCTTAGAACATTCATGCAACCGTGCACTGCAACACCAACGGCTTGCTGGTCGAGTAGATCAGCGCCGCCACCTTCGTATGTTATCGAAGCGATGTCGTTAGCATTGGCCTTTTGTCGCAAACTACCCTTTGGAGGTCTACTGTCGAGAATCAATTCAATTCCGAACGCCTTGGCCAATAGATTGGATTCAGGATGTGAGAGATCAGCCCTTATCTGTGGCATATTTGAGCGACCTTTAGCCGCAGAGTGCATATCGATTATCACATCGCTACTCTTGATCAGATTATGCCATAATTGACTGGCAACACGACTTGTAGTACTACCCTTAGATCTTCCCGGAAAATTCCGATTCAAATCTCTGCCATCAGGGAAGTAACGTGACTTTTCTCGATATCCCGGCAGATTGACTACGGGGACGATACGAATAGTACCTGCGACGGTATTGGGGTTTAGGGAACCCTCTGGACCAGTGAACTTTGGTGACAAAAGATTGGTACAAGCACTTGTCCCGGTTAGTTCATCACCGTGAATCGCTCCGAGAATTGTGACGACAGGTCCCGGTCTTTTACCATGAATTATAGTCACTGAAATTGGCCATTTATCGCCAAGAGAGACATTGAGTAAGGGCATTTCTACGGTTCGTAATTGACCTGGTTTGATGATTTTACGGCAAAAGCGAATTTGCTTCCACTCATTTTCTCTGTCCCAGTCAGAACGAGTTTCGGTTTCATGATCTTCAAGGGCTTTTTTGATGGCTATTCTACGGTCACGTGGCAATTCATGGGCAATGCGCACGGTCCGTTTCTTCTTGGCCACAGCCCTGCCATCATTCAGTATGCAATCAAGGTGATGGCGGCATGATGATGCACTACCTTACAATCCAAAGGCCATGGCAGATGGTGTACAAAGACAATTTGCAGCAACATCGATTTGTTTTGGCTGCGGTCCAGCTAACGAGAAAGGTTTGCAAATCGACTCCTATCGTATTGAAAACGGTTTAGAGTTACGTTATACTCCTGAACAAGAACATCAGGCATTCCCTGGAATGGTAAATGGAGGTATAATCGGTACTCTTCTTGATTGTCATGGCAATTGGACTGCAGCTGTTGCATTAATGGACAAGGATGGTGCAGTTGAACCACCTTGTACTGTCACTGCCTCTTATGAGATAAAATTACGTCGACCCACACCGCACGGTTGTGAACTACACATTACCTCCCAAGTTGAATCTCTGAGTGATGATCGAGCAGAGATATCGATGTTGCTGATGGCAGAAGGGAAGCTTTGCGCCACTGGTAAAGGCCTTTTTGTAGCGGTAAAAGAAGGTCATCCTGCCTATCACCGTTGGTCGTGAGGCCGTGGTAAAAGCAAACCAAACTCAAAGTCGAGGGCTTGAAGACATCAGGAACATTGTTTTTGAAGTGATGGCAACATTGGATATATGGAGTTCAAGCGAATTAGCAGAACTGAAGCCAATCACGCTCGGAGTGCTGCGAAGTAATGCTACACGGCGGCATGGAGTTACTAGATGGAAGCTAGGCAGTAGCCCTCCTTTAGTTTCTAAAAAGGTAGACACTATCGATTTACACCCACAATTGCTAACCGAAAAATGGTTGGCATATGGTGCTAAAGTATTGTTTCATGAGTATTTGCACGCTTTGGGAAATATCAAACACGATTCAGCTTTCTACAGTTTAGAATCACTTTGGCCAAGTAAAGAGGCCAAAGAGATGGGCCGTTCATTTACCACAGAAATGTCTGAAAATCGTGCACAGTGGATTTGGCGTTGTGCGAAGTGTAGCGTTTCACATTATCGTCAAAGGCGGAGCAATGGTCGTTACCAATGTCGAAAATGTGGCAAAGTATTGCAAGATGTAACCAATACTACGTAGGACTCATCAATGATGGCTAAAGTCACGAGTCATGCGTCTGCAGACCATGGTAGTACTTTCACTACTATTGTTGGTCTTTGATGTGGCAGGAGCATCCCTTTCTGAAGCAGATGATGAACAGAGATTACTCTTCTCTTGCTTCGATGATGATGAATGTAGCCTTACTCCAGTTCCAACCGGTGAGGAAATGATTACTGGAACAGTTACGCAAGCATCCCCCGTTACTCCACAGACCGTGATTTTAGAATTCTTGATGATGGCACCTCAAGAACAAGTGGTTTTACTTCCTGAGAATTATGAAATACTGGAAATAGATTTGAAAATGGTGTCGAACGCAGGCGGAGAATGGCGTCCTGAACTAGATGCTACCATTATTATCGGTAATACGAATACATTGGTTTCCTTTGAGGGGTCACAAACCCCATCTCCAAGTGTAGAACCGTATCGGGTTGAAGATGGTGCCTTAAATTTAGGTGATCAAAGAATATTATGGCCTGGAGATGATGTTAGAATCATCCTAGAATTAACTATTGAGTCGCCCGGTGATTGGGAGATAAGATTACGCGGTTCAACCTTTTTTGAGCTGGATATTGCTTGGTCAGAAGATATGAATTCACGTAACGTCGACGAACCCTCGAGTTACGCAGCACCAGTTGAAAGCTTTCTGTCAGATTTCCATGAAGGCGCTCTATTGGAAAATGATCGTGATTGTTGGAAATTTGAAGTAGATGACCATGAGATTATGAGTATTATCATCGACTGGGATGAAGTTCCAACCGAAATAGCGCAAAAACATAACCAATTTGATCTTTATATGGCAGATGGGAAACAAGCCCGTTCACCAGATGTAATTACAGAATCTGAGGATAGCGTAGTGCGGGTGAAAATGCAATGGCGGGATTTGCCATTGGGTTCTTACACTTTTTGCTTAGCTGGGGAAAGTGGCTCTTTTCAGCCATATTCTTGGATTGGACAATTGTCCTATGAAGTCCTTGGATCGACCGATCCTGGTGGTTTTGATGGTGATGTAATGTATCCTGCTGGAGCAGTTCTCATCGGTGATATATCTCAAAGCGAGGAAATATCTTCATCTGGGCACTCAATATTGCTGCTATTAGCGATATTGCTGCTTTTGGGATTAGTGATTGAATTACGTCATCAAACGACATCGATGGGTCTAAGATTGGGACTATTTGTTCCAGGGATTTTATTAATAATTCTTGGCGGCATCCTCCAACCACTTTGGTCTATAGCAGGTGAAGTCCAACAAGACGATGAATCTACACTCGATGATTTGATATCTGCTAGGTTACAACAATTATGGGATGTCTCTCACCCAGATACTCCTGAATCGACCTATGCTGTGCACTCAGGCTCTACGTGGGGGATAATGGATGGTGGAACTCTACGCTTGCGGATGGAAGTTGATGCTGCCTATCCACTAGAAGATGGGCGCTGGCAATTGCATTCAACCGAATTTGATGGTTTAGATCTAGAACAAATTATATTTTCTGCTGCTAGGGATAATGGCGCTAGTACGACTGCAGACGGTTTGCTTGACGAACATACTGTAAACTTCATCTTATTAGCCGGAAGGGCCATCGTTCTCGATTTGATAATGCTTGAATCGTTGCTCATCGTGGATAAAGTACCAGATTCATCTGTTGTTCACCTAGATCTTGATATGGTGAAAACCAAAGCAGCAGGTCCTAGCACTGCTCCAATTTGGGCAACACGTCCTAGCGATATCTCTGAGTCTGATTGGACTGGATTCCAACAAGCTCTATATCCCTTGAAAAGAGTGTTTTCTCTTTGTGATTGTACTTTGGATGTTTTGCAAACCGATATACAATTCAGCGACCCGCCGAATTCTTTTGAAACGCCTTCTTCATCTGGAGTAAAGCCAGTCAACGGCTTGGTTGAATCATTTCGCGTAATATTCATCTTTGGTGTAATAGCAAGTATTGCTGCCATTACATTAGAGAGGCTAAGGCGAAGAACCGCACGTAACCTATTCCAAGAGATTGTTATCTCTAAATGGAATTGATTATCATTCCTCTTCTGAAAGTAATTCTTCGAGGAGTTTCTTATCCTCTTCGTCGAGAACACCGTCAGAGAGAGCATCGTGTAACTTCTTTACACCCTCTTTGTCGATTCCAGCATTCTTTGCTGCCTTCTCTAGCATAACTGCTTCAGTATCTGTTACGTGACCATCATCTAATGCCGACTTAATCGCTGCATTGAGAGCCATCTCTGCCCCTGCTTGGTCACTGATTCCAAGTGCTCTTTGGAAAGTCTTGAGTTCATCTAGTTCTTCGTCGGTAATAACGCCATCAGAGAAAGCCTTCTCATATTCTGTGAGGAGGAAATCTTGGTATGCTTCAGGGTGAAGTAGAACATCGCGGATAAGTCCGTGGTCGACACTACCTTGCTTCTTACCCAGTTCAAGCATTACTATTGACTTACGGACTTCTTTGACCGCCATATCCTTCAGTCCGTGGCCAGCCCATGCTGCACCAGCACAAACCACGGCCGCAGCGAACCATCGCATCACATCTTGATCTACTAAATCACCAGGTGATATCAGTTGGAAAATACCTATTACAGCCATTGCTGAACCACAAATAACCTCGAACCAATCGTTCAAATCAGGTTCATCTTCGAATACCGAGAGTCGGTCATCAACAGCAGATGGTTCATCGCCCATGAGGTTGTTACAGTGGTGTTGACTCCTTGAGCATGTCGATTGATTCCAATTGAGATTTTGACAATCCATGCGTTGACCTTTTGGACTGTTGACTGTCGTGGTATTCCATGGATGGCCCAGAACGTAGTATTTCTGCGCTGAACCTACCTCCACACGTGGGAGAATTCGTGGCTAAATCATGGGGGATAAAAGAACTATACCCCCCTCAGGCCAAAGCTCTAGATTCGATTTTATCAGGAAAAAACACCATGGTCTGCATTCCCACGGCCAGTGGCAAGAGTTTGGTCGCATTTCTAGGGATTATGAAACGTCTATTGGTTACCGATAAAGGAAGCAGAGCGGTTTATATCGTGCCACTAAAGGCTTTAGCCTCAGAGAAATATGATGATCTCTCACAATTAGCAGACGCAGTTGGTCTTACAGTTGGTCTTGGGACAGGCGATGCTACAGGGGAGTCTCGCAATGTCGGTAATGCCGATATAATCGTCTGTACCTCAGAAAAACTCGATTCATTAATGCGTAATAGGCCAGATATCGTTGCCGATGTATCTGTAATCGTCGCCGATGAATTCCATTTACTCAACGATACTAGTCGGGGACCGACTTTAGAGATTAATCTGACGCGCCTCAAATCTATAAGGCCTCTTGCTCAGTTGATTGCTCTCTCTGCTACAGTGGGTAATGGCGAGGAATTGGCTAAATGGCTCGATGCGGATTTGATAGTTTCATCATGGCGCCCGGTTAGTTTAGAGTATTCGACACTGGCTGAATTGGATTTAGAACCGAGAGCAATACAACAGAGCGCTCTGATAACCGACTCGTCAGCATTGTCTGCTCCGCGTAAATTATCTGGTCCAAAAAGCATGCCCACTTGGGCAGCGCTCAAAGATGTCGATGAACAGGGCGGCCAGTTATTGGTATTCGTTTCCACTCGTAAGAGTGCACAATCAGAAGCGAGGAAATTGGCAGAACGTATGATTAAGCATCTCACAGATGAGAGGAAGACGAACTTACAAGAATTATCAGATAAATTATCCCGTTCCTCATCATCAGTAATGGGTGATATTCTGGCTAAAGCGGTATTGGGTGGTGTCGCTTTCCATCACGCTGGATTAACCACCACACAGCGCAAGGTAATCGAGTCATCATTCAAGAGCGGAGATCTCGCTGGATTGGTGGCAACACCAACATTGGCAGCGGGGGTAAACCTACCCGCTAGAAGGGTCTTGGTTAGGGATATCAAGAGGTATCAAGATGGATTTAACCGTTTGATATCGGTAATGGAAGTTAGGCAGATGCTTGGCAGAGCAGGTCGTCCCGGATATGATGATCAAGGTCAAGCCTGGATTCTATCACGTGGTGCAGATCGCCTCGAAACCGCTGACAATATCGCTGAAAGATATATCCATGGTGATGTCGAAAATGTAGTTTCAAAACTATCAGCCGAACCAGCATTGCGTTTCCATCTTCTTTCCATGATAGCTACTGGTGGTCTTCGCTCAAGACATGAGATTGGGGAGTTCTTTTCTTCGACCTTTCTCGGAATGACCTATCCGTCGGTTGGATTGTCGGAAATCATCGATAAAAACCTATCTTGGCTTGTCGAGGAACGGTTCATCAGAGGCACTGGTGTTGACGAAGATTTGGTTGATTCACTACCTGATCTAACAGAAAATTGGTCTGATGATATGCCTATTTGGGCCGACGTTGCCTCTTCTGCAACTGGGATTAATTTAGTTGAGAACTCGAGTTCACCGGTTACTTTTGGCTTTACAAAAGCCAGCAGTCGTCCGGTCGGAAACCATTATTCCGAGCATCATCGGATTCTAGCATCTACTTACGAAGCAACTCAAATGGGGAAAATGGTTGCTCAATTATACTTGGACCCTCTTTCTGCGGCAATCCTTCTCAAAGGCTTACGTCGTTCGATTCGTAGAAAAGTGAGAGGCCATGCCCCAGTAAGTGAATTTGGTTTGGTGCATCTCGCTGCTGCAACCCCCGATTTCCCTTCCTTTTGGGCAAAAGCCTCGGATATGGTGCAGGGTAGTGATCTAAGGCTCAAGGCAGCATTGATGACAGAAGAGATTCTCCACGACACGGTTCTTGAAGAAGGGCATTTGGGCTTGGTGAAGAGTGCTTGGTGTATTGAGAAATGGTATGAAGAATGTGAGTTGCGAGATATAGAGAAGTTGATTGGAGTTACTCCGGGAGATGTTCACCACCGCGTAGAATTACTCAGATGGCTTATGTACGCAGCACGTGAGTTACTGCTTACTGATGATGTTTTTGCTGATCAACACGATGAAACAGTTCAGGAGTTAGCAAAATTCCTAGACAAATTACGGCTACGAATATCTGCTGGCTGTCGCGAAGATCTACTCGATTTAGTGGCTGTAAAAGGTATAGGGCGAGCTCGGGCGCGAACCTTGGCCGGCTTTGGAGTTAGAAGTCCAAAGGAGTTACTAGAATTGGGTTCCACGGATTTATCGCGTCTGAAATCATTACGTGGGTGGGGGCCGAAATTGGTCGATAACCTTCTGTTGCAAATAACAAAACTATCATCAGCAAAATCAGTGATCACGTATAATGAGTCAGATGATGAACCCCTGCCCGGCGAGCGTCAGGATTGATGAACTGACGCTGCTTCGCCTTTGATATGAGCATCACTCAATTCCCCTGTGTTCGGGTTAAATTTCCACAAGAGATTGCCAATCAGCGGGAATTGGTCACAGAATGGATAGCGCAGCGTCCTGATGAATACTGGGTGCTTATTTCACAATCTGCATTGGCCAGTGAGACTCATGCTTGGGCGGCATGGGATGTATTGCTGCGTGGTAAAGAGCGAGATGAAATGCTAAGTCAATCGGTAGATGGAGAATATTTACGTTTGTTATCTGGAACCAGTCATGTATCGTATGGCTTTTCACGTGCCGGTGTTTCAAAGGGTGATAGTGAAGCATGGCTAGCTCATCTTGGTGGTGATGAGAACTCAAATTTCACAGCAGTTGCCCAAAAAATGAATCTCGAAATTCTAGCCACGAGACCAGTTCCCGAATTGGTCGATGAACGAATGCTGGGGATAGAAACCGGTCGGGGCGAAGCGGTTTGTATCGGCCATCTCCATCTTGGTCAATTCGAGTGAGAATACACAAGGGTTGAAAACCCGCCTAGATAACCGCCTTGCATGGTCATTGCTACCCGTGCCCAAGAAGGCCCTAGTCAGGGCAGAATGCATTTACTAGATCGAGATAAAATCCAACCTGCTCTTGACTTAGCATTAGCCGAAGGTGCACAATATGCTGAATTGCGTTTGGTTTGTGAAACTACTAATTCAGCCAGTCTTCGTGATGGAAAATTGCACAGCGCTATTCCTGGTCAAGAAGTAGGTGCAACCTTACGTATTCTCGCTGACGGTGCATGGGGAGTACATTCAACCACTGACATAGCATCAATACCCAGTCAGATAGAATCGACGGTTCGTTTAGCCAAGGCCGTAGCATTGCGTCGCAATAGAGCAGACGTAGGAGTTAGTTTGGCAGAGGTTCCTATCATCCAAGACGAATTACACTGGAATGCCCCTAAGGATGTCCGTGAAATAGACCTTGAAACCCGTCTGGAGATGATGGGTCAGGTTCACGCAGAAGCAGACGATGATGAGAGAATTATCTCGGTTCGCTGTGGTTGGTCAGATGAACATCTTCACCACGAGTTACTAACTAGCGAAGGGATGGATAGGACTTGGTCATTTCAGCGAATAATGACCAATACCATGGTTACAGCCAGAGATGGAGATGATGTAGTCTCTTACCGTTCCCGTACCGGTGGTGAAGGTGGACTGGAATTAATCGAAGCCACCGATTTAGGTAATATGGGTCGAACTTGCAGGGAATCAGCCATACGTTTACTCAGTGCAGAAAGGGCACCTTCTGGTAAGATGACCTTGGTTGCCGACAGAGATTTGACTGGAGTATACATTCACGAGGCATTAGGTCACCCATGTGAAGCAGACCTAGTCGCTGCCGGAGATTCTTGTTTAGAGGGTAAATTGGGTGAGAAGATAGGTTCAGATATTGTTACTGTAATCGATGATCCGATGATTAGAGGTGGCTATGGAGCCTACCCCATCGATGATGAAGGAGTAGATACTAGAACTAAATCATTAATCGAAAATGGTGTACTCACCGATTATCTCAACCATCGTGAAACCGCACACAAATTCGATCTGATACCAAATGGTGCAGCAAGGGCTCAAGATGGACTTCACCACCCCTTAGTTCGGATGTCTAATACTATGATTATGGGTGGCAATCATCGTGATTTGGATGAATTAATTGAAGATATAGATCACGGGGTATTTGCTTGTGGTTCGCGCGGAGGACAGGTTGATACTGGCCGCGGTTCGTTCCAATTCGCAGCACAGGAAGCCTGGTTAATAGAAAACGGTGAACTCACAAATCCACTAAAGGATGTCAGTGTAAGTGGGATGACTCTACAAATCCTCAAACAAGTCGATGGCTTAACTCGTGATGCTGCACTCGCAGCTCCAGGTTTTTGTGGTAAAGGGCAAACTGTGCCAGTAGGCGACGGTGGTCCATTGATGCGAATCAAAGAGGCACTGGTGGGCTGAAATTGTTACCAGATGATGCATTGGAACGCTTAATGGAGTCTGCGAGAGCGGTCGCTAAGGTCTGTGAAAGCAATTCTCTTCAGCAATGGGAGGTTGTCGGTGAGCAAGACTATGGCCACTCAATCGATTTAGAAGCCGGAAAGATCTCTCTTGCCGCAGGCGGCGGCTCTGGAGGATTGGGCTTGAGAGTGGTCGAAGATGGCCGCTATGGCTATGCTCATCTGGCAGATGCAAGCGGCGCACAAAGAGCAGTCCAAGATGCACTCTCTATCGCCCGTAAGTCACCTTCTATAGCAGGTTTCGAGTTACCGGTCGACTCTGGTTCGGCTGCAACTTCAGGTTTGATAGATCGACGAATAATCGATATGAGTAGCGATGATATTCTTGAGCAAGCAGATGAAATTCTAAGTTCAGTCACAGCTCTTGATTCACGGGCTGTTGTCACTGGTGGCGGTATTGGTGCTGGCGCTGGAGCAGAGGTAATTATCAACAGCAATGGCATTGAGGATGGAGGAATACATACCTCGCATGGTTTTGGCATCCAGGTCGGTATCGATGAGGATGATCATTTGACCAGTGCATACGAAGGTTCATCTTCTCGCAGTCAATTGAGTGATGTTGAACAAGTGATAGAGAGAGCGGTTTATTGGGCACAAATCACTCGAAATACCATCGATAGTGGAGAGGTGAGTGATTGTCCAGTATTGATGACAGCACAAGGTTTCTCACCACTATTTTCTATGGTTGTCCCCACCGCTTTAATGGGTGAAAGAATCGCCCAGGGCGAATCTTTCTGGTCTAAACGCATGGGCGAGAAGGTCATTGCAGATCATCTCACTATTATCGATGATAGAATAATGGAAGGAGGAATGTCCTCTTCTTCACGCGATGGTGAGGGGGTGCTTACAAAACGTCAAACCTTAGTTGATAGCGGACGTTTACAGTCCTCGCTCTGGTCGACCAGAGATGCTTGCCGAATGGTTGCAGAAGGTAAGGTTGAGCATGCGCAGACGACCGGTTCTGCATCACGTGGTGGTTACCAATCTCCACCGGGGACTGGCTGTGGTAACCTCTTATTGCAAAGTTCACAAAAATCTCATTCTCGTGATTCATTGATAGAGGAGATGGATGAAGGATATATCGTACACAGCGTAATGGGCGCACATACCGCCAATCCTACCAGTGGGGATTTTTCGGTTACGACTTCTATGGTTCTTCGAGTTGAAGAAGGAGAAATAATCGGTTCTCTCAAACAAGCTGGTCTAAGCGGGAATATCGGAAAGGCATTGGCTGGTGATTTGATGCTCGGCGACAAAATTCGCAGCAACGGCTCCTATTCGAGTGGATCGATGTATTTGCCCGATGTATTGCTCAAGCAAGGACTGCGGATAAATCCCGCTTGATTTCCCAAGTTTGGCATGGGTATACTTCATGAACCGTCGTGCAAACCGTCTGGCTCCACGGAGGTCAAAGGTAGTGTATTGTCTAACCCAACCAACACGAGAGCCCGATGCCTTGCCATTGCGCAAGCTTCGAAGAAGAAGGATTGTGCAGAGGTGTCATTCGTGACATCCGACATGGATGTTCATGTCCAGCAGGTGGTCGCACAGGTCCCCGGCGCTGATCCAAAGAAAGTAGAGGAAGCCTTCGTTCGTTATGAGAAGGATTTCATGGTTCCACCTGAAGATGCATTCCGTTCGGTATTACGCCGCTTCCAAAGTGATTTGGGCGAAGTGAAACCAGCAACTGGTGGCGCTTCATCTTCAGCAGCATTGCCAAATCGTAAGGTCAATCGCTTTTCTGAGTTGAAAGGCGATGATCGTAATATAGAAATCGAAGTCAAGATAACCACTCACAATCCTCGTGTGCAAATGATTAGAGGCGAAGAGAAGCAAATCGCCTTTGGTTCAGTAGAAGATATGCCATGGGCAGAGGGAGAGGGTGAACTCTGGGATTACAAGGACTGGGGTCATAATCAGAATCTATCACCAGGAGCAATAGTTCGTTTAGAAGGTGTTTCGGTTAACGAATACCAAGGTAAGATGAGCCTAAACATCAATCAGAGCAGTAGAATAGTAGTATTACAAGAAGGCTCTAGAGATGTTGTAAATCCTAGTGAGCCAGTTGAAATCTCGTCCGTTAAAGGCGAAGGTATGGTCACTGTTGTCGGCCGAGTATTAGCCAGTAGAGAGGATGTCATTCATCGTAAGGATGGTAGCGGTACTCTCGATGTTGTTCGTGGTCGAATCGGTGATGATTCTGGTGTGATTGGATTTCTATCCTGGGAACCATTTACTCACGAGGTTGGTAGTCTGGTAAAAATCCAACATGCTCAGGTTCGTAGTTTCAGAAATACACCAGAGTTAAACATTGGTCGTTCGACTAAGGTAGAGGTCTATAGGGATACAAACTTCACCAGCCTCGACGATTTATCGGTGCTAACAGTTTCCAAAATAGAGGATTTAACCGACGGCAATCGCGATGTTGAGTGTGTTGTCGAAGTGCAAAATATCCTTGTCAGAACCTTTAGCAAAGAAGGTGGAGAAGAGGGCAAGGTATGGTCAGGTGAAGTCGCTGACCCTACTGGTCGTTGCCGGATGAGTTGCTGGCAACAACCACCTTTCACAGAGGCTGATTTACCAGTTATAGTCAAGATTACTGGGGCTAGGGTTCGAGCATGGCAAGGAATACCCGACATCACTGTCGACAGTGCCGAGCAAATTGAATTGCTCGCCAGTCCACCGTGGGAAAAAGACCTTGACCTTTCTGAAAACGTAGTCGAAGTCGAATTGAATTCACTGACTTCTGGCGCTAGCCGAGTTGGTATTTCAACCGCTGGAACCATAGTTTCTATCCGTGATGATTCTGGGCTAATAAGGCGCTGTAGCGATTGTAAACGAGTTTTGCGCGAAGGAGCTTGTGCGACTCATGGTGAGCAAGAAGGTGTTGAGGATGTCCGTTTGCGAATGGTACTAGACGATGGTAGCGCAACTCTTTCACTGATCGTAAATCGAGATGCTTGCTTGACACTACTTAGTTCGACTGAAGATGAGATCAAAGATCGCATTACAGCAGACGGACAGGCGGTTTTCGTCCAGTCATTACGTGAGCGGATGTTGGGGAGGAAACTAACTGCGGTTGGCCGAACAATCGTCGACGAACAAGGTGCGATGTTATTGGCAGAATCCTGCACCATTGAAGTAGTGGACACAGTTCTCCTAGCCGCTGAATTACGTCAGCACTGGGGGGTGGCTTAGATGGTCATAACTCGTCGTTCTCCACGACAGCCCGCATGGCATATGCTCGCTTCTGAATTTAGCGAATCATCGCTGCACGAGAAAGGTTCAGGCGAATTTGATCCTTCCTTCGTAATTACCAAGTTGGGAGCTAAGGCCAATCGTTTGATAGTTGCTGGCTTAATTGAGAGACTCGAGCCACGCGAGACTGCAAACGGTAGCACTCTTTACCAGGGACAATTGCGTGATCCATCCGGATTACACTACTTCTCAGTCGGCGATTACGCTACTGAAGCGATGCGTGAAATGGTCATTGATTTGGCAGCACGCATTGAATCTGGTGAATCTTTGATGCTTTTGATGGTTGCCAAAGCGCGCTGGTTCCAGAACGAAGAAGGTTCGGTCTACACCAGCCTAAGACCAGAGGAGGCTTGCATCATTTCACCATCTGTTTACCGTGAATGGTTAGCCAAGGCTTGCGAGCAGACTTTGATTCGTCTCGACGCCCAGCAGAAAACCGCATCCCTAGAAACCAATCGAGCATCGTTAAGTGAAGCTGGTATTCCAGAACATCTAATCGATGGACTGATTTTGGCTAAACCTCATTATGGTGAGTTTGATTCTGAGATGTATCGTTTCAACATTATGCAAGCATTGGATATCATCGAAAACAAGGATATTGTTAGGGAAAAACCAACTCCTAAGGAAGAAACTTTTGAACAAAGAGAGGAAACCCCACAGGCTAAAGAGGAACCTGCTTCAGAATCAGACCTCAAGCAAACAATACTCGAGTTGATAGATGCACTCGACCAAGGTGAAGGTGTTGATTTTGATACTTTACTTTCCAACGCAGCAGCACGTGGGCATGAAAGAGATGCTGCTGAAGCCATGCTCGATGAATTATCTGATGGCGGAGAAATCCACGAACCTAGGTTCGGTTGGTTCAAGCGTACCTGAGCCAATATTATCCAACACATTCAAGTCCTTGACCCACGTGTCGAGGTCAGGGTAGATACATGACTGGAATAGACTTCTTCATTCGTCCTGCAGATGGGACATCGAGTAGCGATTGGCTTAGAATACCGGAAGTGGATATCAGCGTAGTGGTTACTAGGCGTATGACTCGTACTATAACCCACGGTGGCGAAGGCGATGATTTAATCGATGAAGGTGCAGAATCTGCTGAGTATACCATAGAAGGAGAGATGGACTTAGAGATGTACAAAAAGGTCATGGAGATGTTTAGAGGTGGGCAACCATATATTCACGACCCATTTTCCGAGCGCGATGTAAAAGTTATTTTCAGCAAGTTTGGGTTTGAAGGAAGTACTGGTAAATTCACATTTGAATTGATCGAGGACATACGTTGAGGGGTTACCAATATGCGAGCCTTGGATGAATCTAGAGAAATTCTCTATGTCATTCGAACTATGGACGTCCTACTTGGTTCAGGAGTCGGACTTGAGGCAACCATTCACAGTATTTCGCAAGGTGGCTATGGTATCATTTCAGATGATTTCAGTAATTTGATGACTAATATTCAGGCTGGAACATCTCTGGAAAAGGAGTTACGTAATACGTTACGTAGTTGCGAAACTGATGGCTATAAGCGCTTGATTAATACCATGCTCAATAACGTAACTCAGAATACAGATCTCATCGAGACCTTACGCAAGCAAGCTGGAAGGATGGAAGAAGAAAGAAGTACTGCGGTAAAGAAGTATATCGAGGAACTTGGTGGATTACCTGAAACATTACTTTCCATTGGCATGATTGGGCCTATCATCCTTGCAATCGTCGGTGTAATCCCGCAACTGATGGATAAAGAAACCGATTTCATTGGCGTTACAGAATATGCACCAATAATGAATACAGTGGTATCTGGTGGATTATTCTTCACTTTACTATTCATGATGATGATTGGGCTAAAAGCTCACACAAAGGACCCTGGTCTTTGAGGTGATGTCATGATATTCGATCTGATGGAAATGCTAAGAGGTGAGCCGATTGTTTTGGTCTTATTCACTTTTGGAGTCGCCGGAGTTATGGGCGGTTTGCCACCGATGTTTGAGCGTTCACGCCGGAGGAAGATCGAAAATGACCTACCAGCACTTCTTGAGGCGCTTTCGGATTCTTTGAAAGCAGGTCTTGGTCTTCAACAAGCCATGCAGGCGGAATCACAGAGAAATACCGGTATACTTGGCTCACTATTACGTACAACACTAGAAGAAAGCCACGCCTCTTCATTCGATTCCGCTCTTGCAAATTTCGCATCAAAAACAAGATCAAGTCAAGTGCAACGTGTGATGCATCTTCTTTCGACCGCAATAGAGCAGGATTCTCCACTCGGAGACATACTTTCGAATTTGGCTATGGATTATGAACGACTTAATGATTTGATGAACCAGCGTGAAGAAGAATTGATGGGAAGAGCGATTCTCATCATTCTGTTCCTATGTATGGGTTTACCGATTCTAATCGCTTTCATAGTTGGTTTATTCGCACCGGAGTCAAAAGGTTTCCAGTTAGATGGTTTCCACAGTAGTTTTTCTTTATTCTTTGGAGCATGTGCTGGTATGGCAGTCGCTATCAGTGGAAGAATGCTAGGTAGGTTAGGTTCAATGCTATGGTTCGTCCCAATCTGGATGGCATTTGCTATGTTTATCTATCTAGGTGGTTACCAAATCGCAGGGAGTTGAAAAAATGGCAGAAGAAGTGATAGATCAGTATGGCAAAGTGACGATTTACATCGAGGATACACATCCTTCACCAGTGTACCACGTAGATGGATTAGAAAATATACCTTCTAATCCCTATGGACCCCTTCAGGCTTTATTCGAAGATGATGGTCTTGAAGAGGTAATGTATAATGGCGGACAACAGTGCGTCAAAATCGCTCATCGTAAGCATGGGATGTGTCGAACAAATATTTGGGTCGATGATGCAATGGGTTTGCAAATCGGCAAGAATATCGCTGCATTTACAGCTGTACCACTCGGTGATGGTCCCGGCTTAGTGCCTATTTTTGATGGACGTCTACCAGATGGTTCTCGTGTAAATGGAACTATACCACCAATCACACCCGATGGACCAACACTTACCATTAGAAAATTCCAAGAAGATCCATTGACTATGATAAATCTGATTCAATGGGGCACTGTTAACCTCAGACTAGCCGCTATGATGTGGGTTTGGATTGAGGGATTGGACAGCAGGCCGGCGAATTTCGTTATTGCTGGCGGAACAGGTTCTGGTAAGACCACCACTCTCAATTGTTTGGGAATGTTCATTCCTTGGGATAAGAGATTACTTACTGTCGAAGATACTGCTGAGTTGCAGGTTTACCACGACCACTGGTTGCGAATGGAGACCAGGCGTGAGCGCCCCGATGGTACTCCTGAAGTCGACATGAATGATTGTTTGAAATCAAGTCTACGTATGCGCCCTGACCGCATTATTGTTGGAGAGGTACGTGGTAGTGAATGTGCTACTCTATTGACTGCAATGAATACTGGTCACGATGGTAGTTTCGGTAGCCTGCACGCGAATTCTGGGCAAGAAACCATCACCAGAATGATCAACCCTCCTATGGATGTTCCACCGATTATGCTAACTGGACTTGATTTGATTATCATTCAAGCACGCTTACACGTTAATGGCAAAACAGCCAGGAAAATAATTGAAGTTGCAGAGGTAGCAGGAATGGAAGGCGATAAGCCTCGTCTGAATATAATTTGGAAATATAATCCAGCTGAAGATAAGATAGAAGAGACCGGAATTCCTTCTAAACTCAGGGAGACTATTTGCACAGCATCAGGTGTTACGCCCGCAGTGTTCGAGCAACACGTCAATCAAAGAATGCAGATTTTGAAAGATTTAGTCGAAAGAGATCTCAGTGATATCCAAACAGTAACCCAAGTCATTCAGGGTTTCTATGCTACTCGTTGAGTTTAGATTAAGACATAACTTGGAAGTTTATCTCCTCGAAAAAATCCGATAAACAGGTGTTGCATCGCTAGGCAATGAAAAGACCCACTGCTAACCCTTTGATACCATTAACTTTGTAATGGGTGTCCGGATAGACCCTTGTGAGTGAACTCAATTGAATTATTCACTGCTTGAATTACTCTTGTTTCGCTTTCGGTTCCACTTCTTGATCCGTGGAAGTTGCCATTTGATTATTCCCGTCCAGAACACAATGCCCAGTACAACTGTCCCCATGGCCATTGTGACCCAGGGCGAGTCATCCCAGAAATCGATATCATTACTGAACGTAATTGCTCCGAAATAAATCGTAAAGCAAAACCCAAAAATCAGATGTACCCAGCGAAGAATTGTATTCCAATTTCTTGCCATATTCATTCCTCTTTTGAGCTCTCTTGATGTTCTTTCAATTTCGCTTCATATT
The DNA here is from genome assembly GCA_905181715.1 of uncultured Candidatus Poseidoniales archaeon. Taxonomy (GTDB): domain Archaea; phylum Thermoplasmatota; class Poseidoniia; order Poseidoniales; family Poseidoniaceae; genus MGIIa-K2. The sequence goes on along the minus strand of CAJIYT010000022.1, from coordinate 26,206 downwards.
CTTCTTGGGATAGACCGTGCCATCCTTTGCACATTCCTGTTGGTGATCTACCGCATCCGCATTTACTCATAATTTTTCATCTCCTCTACCCGTCGCACTTGACTTGAGTATTAAGGAAAGGAAGTTTCAATGTTGGCACTGCAGTATCATGGTCGATACTTGGGGGTTGATATGTGATGGCTACTTAGTAGTAATATGCAACCAGTCCTTGAAGAACAACCCACATGTCTAAAATCTGCAGGGAAAAACATCGTAGATCTGTTAGGGAAGTCTTACGTGTTAGAGTTACTCTATTTTCTATTCAATCATGATAAACCTGTTCGTTTCAACGAACTCAAGCATAAGTTGTCGATTACGGCCACAACATTGAGTCGCAGATTGGAAGAGTTCGTTCATTCGGGGCTCGTTACGAGAGAAGTTTTTGCAGAGGTTCCAGCTAGAGTCGAGTACTCATTATCAAAGAAAGGTGAGTCGCTTGGACCAGTACTTGGCCATCTCTTTGAATGGGTTGAAAATAATAAGTTCTAGGTGCGTTTCAAGGGGGCCCTTGCAATTTATTCCTCGCCTGAAAGGCAATCTTGAGTTTCGGTTGGTGTTCTGTAGTATCCAAATAGGTAGAAAATTAGGGACAGTAAGATCAATACTGCAGAAACAATCAAGCAAACAAGCAATGCAATTCCTTGTCCAAAGCCACAATAAAGTTGCCCATAGCATGGATTGAAATGGAAGTATATTTCAAACCCAACAATAGGAATTAGAGATAATTCAACTCCAGCGAAAAAAGTCCAAAATGCGTTTTTGAAATTTCTTTTCTTACGAGTATAAACCTGTACCATTTTTACTAATACTAATTGGATAAAAATACCAATTATTACATAACCAGCAGTTTGCACAATTGATGCTTCAACACTACGGAAATAAACATGTCCCCGTTATTTTGGATAACATTTGAAAGAATTTTTCGGCATGAAATAATTAATTACTTCTTCTTCAAAGGGGTTATCTGATAGCCCTCTGCATTTTATTTCCCTATACAAAGGGTACCCATGCGACAGTCATCTAAAGCGTGGTTATCGCGAGGTAATCCTTGTGAATACAGTTCAACTTAGGTCAAGCCGTGCAAGCAATTCGTCGATACCATCGATTTTTGCCTTCATCTCTACGATTCGATCATTAGCATCGGCAACAGCTTCACCAACTTCACTTTCTGGTGTGACAATCGTCTCAGCCTGCGGTCCGCGGAATTGATTTGCTAGTCTTTTTAGATCGGTGATAATCGAGTCCATTTGTGTGTCGTCGACTAGAACACCTGGTGCTAATCGGGGAATATCGGCTGGTGAAATGTGTCCTAATTCAGCACCTATTACACCTGCAGCGGCTAAGACCCGTGGTCGTAATTCAGCATCGTTGACCTCATAGCCCTTATTTTCTAAGAAACGAATCACCAGTGCTTGTTCGGTTTCACCATAAACCCCTTCAGCTCTATCGAGGATTGTTTCCACCAATTGTTCAAGACCAGCGATATTCTTTTCCAAGCGGTCGAGAGTGCGTCTTTGACGATGATCGAGATGAACAGCACCGTGCTGCAGTAGCCTTGCCACTCTTGTTCTGCGTGCGGTGCGAGGGTCTGAAGCGGCATGTGCTTCGTCTATACTGATGTGTAAATCGAATAATGCATGAACTCTCCCTGAAATCGAAGGCATTCTAAGGTCGAGGCTTTGCTCTCTTGCTAATGCTTCAAAGTTCATACGCGCTTTGATAATATCTCCTTCAGCTTCTTCAAGAATTCCTGCAAGAGCTTCTCTAAGGATTTGTCTTGAATCCTCAAAGCGCCTAAGTTCTTCTCTTTCGCGCCATGAATTAGGGCCACTGTGCATTGCGAGATCTTCTTCATGTGCTCGTGATGACAATACTTGGAGAACCTGTGTGACACCATCTCTCAGATTATCATCTTCGACATTGAACCCTTGTGAGGCTAAGCTATCGATAAAAGATTTCACATCTGCAGAATCCTCAAGATCTCCAAGAGCCAAGAAATCACGGCATGCAGCTTCAATCTCAGGCATTCTACTTTCTAATGCAACCAATGATACCGGGTCGATTTGTTTGGGGGTTGGTATTGCTTCAACAATTGCTGGAGCAACCTCTTCAAATTCGATTTCAATAAATTGCTCTTCCTCATTTGTTGTTGGTTCTGAGGGGATGATCTCAACTCTAGGGGCCGGCTCAACTTCATCATCATCTTCAGAAGGAGATGGGATGCTAGGGGCTTTAGCCTTACCACGAGGGCGTCGTAAACTCTTCTTTATCGAACCCCATGCTCCTGATTGAGAGGTTAGTACTCCTGCCACTCTCATCAACAAGGCTTGTTTGTTGCCCGAGCGAGGTAGGTCTAGAGAGATGCACAGTTCATGTAGTTCCTCTCGCGAAAGAATATCCAGTTTTTCAGGTATGAGTTGTTTGCTATCGTGATTTAGATGCAGCCATAGGCGTTGCTTCCTTTCGCGAATCGAACCAGACTTCTTGATGCCAAAGACCGCAAGTATGCCTCCTATCTCTTCATTTCTCAATGCTTTGATGCCACTATCATCCAAAACCCACTCCTCAAGTATCAAGTCCTTAATCAGTCTTGAGCGTACGGTTTCTACCGATCCAGTACGCACTATGGAATGCTCTGCACTTATCTCTTTCAGACGATCTAGTCGAGCCTGATATAGTTGCAAAAGTAGTTCACTCTTGGCATCCATACCCAGTCACCGCTTCGTGTTGCGACAAATGGAGTATTTGTTCATTTGCTATACTCAATGACTGAGATGGGCATTCTGGGAGGCTAATCCAACTTACCAGAGACAAAGGTTGACCCCCGACATATCTAAGCACTGTGGCCGAGAGGGAATGAGAGGATTGGTATGGGTCGATACGGTAAATCAGCGAGGTCACGGACAAAAAAGTCCAATGAATTAATCGCAGAATTGATGGTTGCGATTCGTGATGATATGCGAAAAATCGAGCAGGGAATAGAAAGCCGCATCAGAGATAGATTATCGATAATAGATCCGGCAATCGGCGAAGCTGCCACCATTCAAGATGCGATTATTGCGGGGTCAATTGAAGCACGTAAACAATTAGAAAAAGCCAATAAACGCTATGCTAAGAATGGTGATGGTGATCAATTGAGTGCTGAAATCATCTCTTCAGCCGAACAATTAGGTGGAATCAGAAAATTGCTTAATCAATCGGTAGGAGACCTCCAGGAGGCAATTAACGCACAGTCATCAGCGGTTGATGTAATCGAAGAAACAGCACAAGAATTGCAACGCATGACTGGTTCATGGGAGGCAAGTGCAAGAGATGTGGATGGTTCGGTTGGGCAAATTATCGATGTCAACCCTCCTGTAGAGATGATTGAGTTTCAGAGAGAATTACTAGACAATGGTTACGATGTACTACTTTCTGGTGAAAATCGCGATGAGCATACAATCGCTGAAAACCGTGAACGTTTGCAAAGATTAATCGATGGCGATTAATCTATCTTCATCATTGCACCACTGGCACTCAATCCGTGTCGAGTATCAGTTTCGTGCTCCATGGTCATTATTTCGAGTAGTGTTTTCCACTCTTCGATTACTCTAGCCATCGAAGTATATGCTTTTTTAGAGTCGAATAAGCGTTCTGCCCGTGCAGTCACCTTGCCATCTGGATTCAACAATTCGATAATCATCTCAATTCGATTGCCACTCTTTTTCAATTTTCCTTCCGCATTCTTTAGACTCTCTAGAACCGTAGCATCATCATTCTTTTCAGCTTCTTTGAGAAAAGTGCTTACTTTCTTCTGCTCGATAACCATGCCAATCATGGGGTGTAAACTCTTTTCGATAGCATCAAGGGCAGCCATCTCCAATCGGAGGGCAACAGCAGTTCCACCATCATTTAATTCATCGAATGTTGTTTCAGGGAATCCTTTACGAGCTAAGAAAATGGTAATCCCTTCAAGAGGAGGAGGGATGAAATGAGCACGCTCGGGTTTTCCTCTTTGGATTCCAAGGGTGTGGCGTCTCGATCTAAAAGGTAAGACCTCGTGTAATGAGCGGCCGATGATATAGCCATTGATAATGCCATTAATTCTCATATCTTCTAAGATACAGGTCCTTTCGATATCTTCTTCAGCCTCTATTTCGAAATCCTTTGTTGTTTTTATCACCAGGTCAGGCCTTGCACGTAGCATCTGCCGACGAAGTAATTCTGAATCGGTGACGATGATCGCTTTGCGTGGTAAATAATCAGGCTTATCTTCACTAATCAAAACTTGAGTTGGCTCTTTTCTCGGCAAGAGTAATGCCGGAAATAAACCATTGTCCCTATTTTGATACCACCATGATGCTGAAACCGCTGCGAGGTCTGCATGGCCAGATCTAAGCAATGATGCCAAAGTCGAATAATCAAGAGATTCTTTGGGGACGAATTCAAAACCGGCGTAGTCTTTTTGCAAAAAGCGAAGTGCTGCGGCTCTGACGCCATCGCCTTCTTGGGCTGGGATTAGTAACTCTATCCTCTCTTCTTCGCTCACGCGAACACCTCGGCGGGACCAGCCCGCAGAGCATCCTGATGACTACTCGTTAAGAAGGGCACCCCTGTGGCCAAGCAATGGATGAGTTGGCGCTGCAGGAGTGTTTGAGCGACCTGAAAGACTTGGTAGATTCAAGGCTGAAGTTTTACATTGAGCAGTCTGTTCCAAAGCATGGCCAAGTTGCTGAATTAGCAGGTGACGTTCTCCTAGCAGGAGGTAAACGTTTACGCCCTTTATTGGTGGTTCTTGCCTATGAATTGGTAGGAGGACGTGACTTAGAGGAAATATTGCCACTAGCTCTAGCCTTTGAGATGATTCACACTGCGACTCTAGTTCATGATGACATTAATGACAATGCCAAAACACGCCGTGGATTGCCAACTTTGCATGAGCGTTTCAGTCAAGAAAAAGCCTTGATTGCAGGGGATTGGCTATTTGTTCAAGGATTCTCCTTAGGCGGGAGACTGGAAGGAGAAGTAGTGACCATCATTGCTGATTGTTGTGGTTTAATCGCTAGTGCGGAATTTAAACAAATTAATCACGTGATGGACTTAACGACTTCTCCCGATGATTATCTAACGATAGTCAAAGGCAAAACCGCAGGTCCCTTTTCGGGAGGATGCGAGGGGGCTGCTGTTATCGCAGGAGCATCAGCAGAACAAAGAGAAGCACTGCTTCGTTTTGGGACGGAAATGGGTATTTCCTTCCAGTTAGTCGATGATCTACTAGATATCCGAGGTGATGAAAGGATGGGTAAACCACGTGGTTCCGATGTCTATGAAGGTAAGATGACTCTACCTCTGATTCATGCATTGACGATTTTACACGGGCCAAAACGACAAAGATTAGTTGAGATAATACTTGGATTCAGCGATTCAATGTTCGATGAGTTGATCGAATTATTGACCTGGGCAGACAGCATATCCTACACTGAGATTCTGATAAAGACCCATATCGAAAGAGCTAGGTCTGCCCTTGACCTCTTTGAAGAGAGTCAGGCCAAGCATGCTCTTCAAGCGATTACTGACCTTGTAATAGACCGCTTTGAATGACTAAAATATCAGTAACATCCGCTTGCAAGTAATCGCTCGCCAAACGAAAAAGCGAGTAAATCTGTTGAATCCAAGATTGACGACCCAATCCGGACATCGGAGCATAAGACCTCCTAACTTGAATGAACGCTGTGAGTTTCTCATCACCCTTCCCATCTGTTTGCGCCAGCGCTTTTCATATTCATGCAACGAGAGACCTGTCTCTAGGTGTTCGACAATGACCTCTCCCGCGATTCTACCGCCAATCATCGCGATAGTGATACCGGCCCCGTTTGAAGGCAGAACCATTCCTGCTGAATCGCCGACCAAGAGATGATTGCCTTTGACAAAACTACGAATCGTACCAGACATCGGTAAAGATCCAGCTCCTCTGAAAGTAATATCTCCTTGATATTGAGCGATGAATTCATCGGTGAAATGATTCAGTGAGCGGCCTTTAGCGAATTTTCTCTGGATTCCAACTCCTATATTCGCCCCTTCTTTCTTTGGAATCACCCATGCGTATCCTCCTGGTGCGCACGAACCGAAGTGTAATTCTACAGCATCGGGGAAATCCCCGTCCATCAAACAGAATTTGACTGGTATGTTTAGAGATTCTTCTTGCCAATAAGTGGTGCGCAGGACGTCGTTATGGCCGCCGGCGCCAACGATTATTTTTGCTGATAGTTCGCGACCATCTTTGAGGGTAACTTTAGTTCCTGTTACTGCTACTACCCTTGTTCCAACAAGGTATTTAGCACCTCTTTCTTGAGCCAATTCTACCAGTGCTTCATCATGTCTAACCCTGTCGAGGATAATACCTTCAAATCGAAATTTCAAAGGTTTCTTTGACGGTGGAACCAATTGCATTTCATCGATGGTACGTGATATAGCATCAGCAGGTGTCTGAAAGAGATCATCGACATCTGGAACATCGGGGCAGAGGCGTTTCATCTCGTCATTGCTTGGCACCAATTCTCCACACTGAAGAGGAGATCCAATCGGGTCCCGCCCATCGATTACCAGCACATCAACTCCACCTTGAGCTAGATAACGAGCGGTGGTGCTTCCTGCTGGTCCGCCACCGATAATGATGACATCCCAACTAGATGGGAACTCACCTATGGCATCAGGCATGGAGGGTGGTATCGGCTTCTGTTCTTGACGCTGACCGTCGAGTGCTGATTTAGGGATGTTCGCAGATAGCAAAGGGGTTGATTGAAGGCATGTCACTATCCAGAGGGTTTCATGCAAGACGATGAAGAGGCTGTCAGCCCGGTCATCGCAACGGTTCTTCTTCTTGCTATTACGGTGATGCTTAGCAGTATGGTATTCGTTTTGATGACCTCTTCGCTTTCCTCTGTTGAAAAACAACCACCGGTTGCCAAGGTCTCTGTTAGATCGCTTTCCAATGGCTATGATGTGGTCAAGATTACGTATCTCAATCAACAATTGGATCCGGCTAAGGTCGAATGGAGCCTGACTTCAACGAATGCTTCGATCAGTATGAGTGGATGGACCAATGATGCCGATGTCTATGGTGCGATTGGAACCGAGATCTCATTCCATGACCGTGATGCTGGATGGTCGGTTTCGAGCGGTGATTATTTTGTCATAGACTGTGATAAAATAGGTTGTTCAGACGGCACTTGGCGTTTTAGATTGATTGAAAAATCATCCAGTGGCTCAGGTAATGTGATGGTAGATTTCATATTACCAGCGATTTAAACTCAGCCACCGATAAAAGACATCTCAACACGTGGCTTTTCAGTTTGACCACGCAGTTCTGAATAGGCGTCATCACGACCTTCCCAGATACTCTTCACAGCTTCAGCAATTTGCTCATCACTCGCTCCAAGGCGGATAAGACCTCGTAAATCATGACCTTTACTAGCGAATAAGCAAGTGTATAGGCTACCATCTGCTGAAATACGTGCTCTGTTACAATTTCCACAAAAAGGACGAGAAACAGATTCGATAAAGCCTACTTCCTGTCCTGCAATGTGGAAGCGTCGCGCTACTTCACCGACATACTGCGGTGGCATCTCTTCTAATTCACCAAGCATTTCACGCATCTGATCGCCAGTGACAACATCATCGAGACGCCAGTGATTAGTTTCACCTACATCCATGAATTCGATGAATCGGACGATTACTCCGGTATTTGCAAAGTAATCGACCATCTCTTCGACCGAGTGTTCGTTTACACCGCGCTTGACAACGACATTCACTTTTACTTTCATCCCAACCTCTAGTGCAGCATCGATACCAGCTAGCACCTGTGCTGGCGAAACATCACTATCAGCCATCTTACGAAAGGTATCTTCGTCTATTGCATCCAGAGATACCGTCACTCTCTTTAGCCCGGCATCCCATAACTTCTGTGCCATTTTCTCGAGTAGAATACCATTGGTAGTCATAGCCAAGTCAACGCCCTTGGGCATCATCTCAATCAATCGTTCTATATTTCTACGCAATAGTGGTTCACCACCAGTTAACCTGACCTTTTCAAGTCCAAGGGGAATCATAGATGCAGTTAATTGAGCAATTTCCTCATAACTTAGAATTTCTGATTTTGGCAAGAATACGTGATTGGAAGCAAAGTGTTCCCTAGGCATACAGTAGGTGCAACGAAGGTTGCAACGGTCGGTTAGCGAGATACGTAAATATTGCAGCGGGCGTTCTCGCCTATCCCGAAGCATGATTGGCCATTGGCGGGGATGTAATGAATCATCTGGATGGGTTCATGTGCTCTTTCTTCGAGGCGGGACTAGGTCCTAAGACATGAGTCGTGATATCATCACCGTCTTTGCTTCCGAATTAAGTGGAGTTTTGGAATTACCTTGCTCAAAAAGTCACGCACTACGTTGGTTGATTTTAGCAGCAAATGACCCATCCCCAACGCGAATAATAATGTCTGAACTCGGCGAGGATGTCGAATCCATGATCGGATGCTTGGAAAAATTAGGCATTCGCTATGACTCCAATACGATTTATGGCGGTGAATTAACTGAACCCAGTTCAGCACTAGATGTAGGGAATAGTGGCACTGCATTGCGTTTCTTGATAGCCCAGTGTGCTACTTGTAATTTCGAGGTGCTCTTAGATGGCGACGATTCTCTTCGACTTCGTTCATCGCGAGGCTTATGTCTTTCATTATCACTTGATGGTGATAAAGTCCCACTATATTCTGGCTCAAAAACCGTAGAGCAGAATATTGAAGTCGATGTCAGTAACTCCTCACAATTCTTATCTGCATTATTATTAGCCACACCGCGAATGGATGGAGCACGTCGAATTTCCACTATCGGCCGAGCTGTCTCAAGACGGCATTCGGACCTAACCTGGCGTTTGTGTCAAGAGACAGGAGCAAAAGATTGGGGCCAGCCTTGGCTGGTAAAGTGTCCCGATGAAGTAATGATTCCAGCCGATGCTTCAATGATGGCTTTTGCCTTGTTGGCAGGAATGAATGTGTCAAATCCTCCTGCTGAAGAGGATTCTCTCGGTCATGAGGTTTTGTTTCAAAGCGGTGATGTCTACGATTTACGTGATGCTAACGATTTGGTCCCGCCACTTGCAGCCCATCTCTGTTTGACCAGTGGCGGCGTGATAAGAGGTGCTGCACATGCATCATTGAAGGAATCGAATCGATTATCGAGAACCGTGGAGTTATTGCATTCTTTTGGACTTGAGGTTGAAGAACACGCTGATGGTTTTAATATTCGAGGTAATCAAAGAGTTCTCCCACCTAATGAAGTGGTCAAGACTCATGGAGATCATCGTTTACAGATGACTGCACTGATTCTTGGCTTACAAGTGGGTGCTCAAATTGAGGGAGCAGAACTTCATCGGGTCGCTTGGCCCTCATTTGTCGAGCAATTATCTGCTCTCGGCGCTAAGATTCAGCCATGACGGCCAAAGTGATGGTCGAGGGCATTGATTGGAATCCTCATCGCTGTCGGCCGACCATGAACACATGCCCACGGATTGGGGATACGACGCATATCCTCCAACAATCGGCGCATTTCAGCAAGGCTTAGTTTCTCATTTGCTTTCACTGCACCACGACAAGAGCGCATAAATGCCAACTCATCCTTTACTTTTTCAACAGATTCTAACACTCCTCCCTCTTCAGAGAGATCTAGGAGCAAATCGTGGACGAATGGTCCAACGCTATCACTGTTCAGAAGGTTTGGTGCTGCGGTAATACTCCATCCTTGAGAATTATTAGCAAAGATAAAACCGAGTTCAGATAATACGTTTTCTGCTGCAGCCATCTTAGCTAGTTGCCGAGCATTCAAATCTATTGGAATAGGTGTTATTCGTTGTTGCGAAGCCCACAACGAGTCATCATTTCTCAATCTCTCATAACGGATTCTCTCGTGTAGAGCATGTTGATCGACAATCAGTAATTCATCATCTGATTGGACCATGATATATGAGTCTGCGAATTGCGAAAGAGGTTCCATCTCAGGTAGATCATTGATGATAGTACCAAGGGGGTCCTCGTGGTCAGGTCTCTCGGTTTCCTGTCCCGCATGGCGATGCAATTCCCTTTCAGCAGAGGATAATGCCGGAGCGATTGGGCTTTCTCCGGTTAGGGTTTTCTGGGTGATTGGAGAAGATGAAACTGGCCTATTTGTGCTGTTAACCGCTATATTTTGGTCTGCTTTCACTCCATCAAGTGAGAGTTGTGAAGAGGCATTCATCGCCCAAGATGGCCGCTTTTCTGTATTCTGAGTTTGTGGTGCCGCTGTAGTTGGCGCTAATCCTGTGATAGGTGCGATTGTTCCACTGCCTTCTGGTTGGGTCGGAATTTTGGCAAGAGTGTGCGCAATGGCCCTCTCTAGGCGCTCCAATACACGCCAAGAATGTTTGAAACGCACTTCTCTCTTTGTCGGATGAACATTGACATCGACCTCATCATTAGGTAAGTGCAAATTTAGAATTGCTACAGGATGTCTCCCCTGCATCAATCTAGTTTTGTAACCGCGACGTATAGCTTTGAGAAATGGTTGGCTTGCTACCGGTCTTGAATTTATCAATATGTGAATATCATCACCACGTCCACGAGAAATATCCGGGGTGCTAATCCACCCATCCCATCTTTCATCACCAGGAGCTTGTTCGTCATCATCGGGTTTTTCAAGTGCTATCAAACTAGAAGCTTGACCCCCTAAAAGGTCGAATAAGCGGTCATTGGGGTCTTCTACCGCTGGAATATCGAGCACGACACGAGTATCATTGCTGAGTTTGAAACCGATGTGGGCATTCGCCATTGCATGATCGACGACTATGTCTACAATTTTGCTAGCCTCGGTTGCCGGTCGCCTTTGAAATGCTAATCTTGCTGGCTGATTCTTGAACAGAAAGGCAACCTCTATTCTTGTTCCTTCGGCCATACCGCAAGTCTCTAGTTCACCACGATGACCATCATTCATCGCAATAGAATTACCATTTTGGCCGTTTGGCCTACTTGAAATCACCATTTGACTAACCATGCCGATACTAGCCAAAGCCTCGCCACGAAATCCCAAGGTCGAAATCTTGGCCAAATCATTTTCATTGGCGAGTTTACTGGTTGCATGGCGATTTAAGGCCAGTGATAGGTCATCAGAATGGATGCCAGAGCCGTCATCACTGACTGATATCATGTCGAAACCGCCGCGTTCGATTTCGATAATAATTCGTTTCGAACCCGCATCGATGCTATTTTCAATCAGTTCCTTGACCACTTGTGCCGGTCTTTCCACCACCTCGCCTGCAGCGATATAGCCGATGGTTCTGTCATCGAGTTGTTGAATACGTAAAGGCTGACTCAAAATCACTCCTCCAGTATTTTGTGCAATTTGTAAAGAGCATCTTGTGCTTGACGAGGACTCAATGAGTCCACATCTAAGTCGATAACTGCTTGCTTAAGAGACTGAGCGACTTTATCCTGTGCGGCTGCACCATTGCCCATGAAGCCCATAATCGAAGATTGCCCCGAATTTCGGGCTTGTGGTGTTCCTCTTTCACCCGCTTTTGCCCCGGCTGCTTTACCTTCCAAAAACGTAAGTAGATCACCGGCTCTTTCGATTATTGGTCGTGGTAACCCGGCAAGAGAAGCCACTTGAATCCCGTAGGAATCATCACATGGACCTTCGGCTACTGTGTGCAAGAATCGTAATTCACCATCTTTTGCCGCTACCTGAACAGAGAGATTTACCAGGCCTGGGACTTCACCTTCAAGTCCAATCAATTGATGATAATGCGTGGCGAAAAGTGTTCTAGCTTGCAACCGATTGCAGATGTCCTCTGTTACAGACCAGGCAATAGAAAGCCCGTCGAAAGTCGAGGTTCCGCGACCAACCTCGTCGAGAAGAATCAATGAGCGCGAGGTCGCTGAGCGAAGGATATGAGCGACTTCCATCATTTCAACCATGAAAGTAGAGCGCCCGCGACGGATATCATCACTTGCTCCTACCCTTGTAAACACGCGATCAACCAATCCGAGTTTTGCTTTATTAGTCGGTGTGAATGAACCTGCCTGTGCTAGAATTGCAGTCAAAGCAGCACAGCGTAAGTAAGTGGATTTACCGCCCATATTTGGCCCGGTAATCAGTAAGAAAGATCTCTTTTTATCGAATTTTATATCATTAGGGACATAATCTGCTTCCAATTCAAGAACCGGATGGCGAGTGGCTTTTGCATCGAAACGCATGTCATCGAACATCTCTGGACAACTCCATGATCTGCTTCTTGCAACATCAGCAAAGCATTGTAAGACATCGATTGCTGCAATATTACTGGAAATATCGGTCAGCATCTCGGCATGGTTTTTGCATCTAGCGCGCAATTCTTTGAACATTTCAAATTCCATATTATTTGCTTTAGTATCAGCAGTGAGTAGTAGGTCTTCCCATTCTCGTAAGTCATCGGTGACATAGCGGTTACCATTGGTCATCTCCTGTTTGCGTTGCCATTCCTCAGGTACTTTATCGAGATGGGTTTTTGTAACTTCGATATACCAGCCAATCTGGCGATTATGGCGCACTTTGAGGGATGGTATTTGCAAAAGAGCTCTTTCTTTGATTTCCAATTCCTTGAACCAATTATGACCTACTGCCGCCTTCTCTCTCAAGTCATCTAGAACCGAATTCACCCCTTGTCTAATCATTCCGCCACTGCGGAGGCTTAGCGGTTGCTCATCGTTAAGAATCGACTCGATATCAGCTCGCATTAATTCAAGAGAGGTTATTCTCTCTGAAAAAGACAGCAATAATGGGTCGTCGCTCTCTTGACAAAGCGTCTTTATTGCTGGCATTCTTTCCAATGCAGTTGCGATTGCGACTAGTTCTCTACTGCCCGAGCGATCATAGGCTAATTGGGTAGCCAGTCTTTCCATGTCTCTCAGCCCCAATAGGAGATTTCGGAGATTGGAAAGACGTTTTGAGGAACGTGATAGAACAGCAACCGCTTCATGTCGCATTGAAATCGCATCGAGATTTAGTAGAGGTTGTAATAGCCAGCGTTTCAAAGTGCGTCTTCCCATTGCGGTTCTACACCTATCTATTGAGCCCAGTAAACTACCTTCCTTTTCTCCTGCTAGGGTTTGTAATAACTCTAGATTACGTAAAGTGGTCTGATCGATTACCATCCACTCTCCTTCATTGAGGATTTGCACAGTACGCAAAGGTATCTCTTCTATTCGATGCATCTGTGCTAGATAGTCCGCTGCCAATGCAACTGCGGATATTGCCTGTGGTGCTGAATCTAGGTCGAGATGGCCTAGATCGGAGACATCAAGCATTTGCTTGAGGGTTTTTTGTGATCGCTTTTTTGAAACATCGTGTTGACTGAGCACAATTTTATCCATCTTCCGTGCCAACTGATGTAGGTTCTCATCTTCAGAATCCTTCGCAGTGAATACGAGTTCACTCGGTTGACTTCGAATCATCTCTTCGTATAGCGATTGCCATGAATTCGCTCCAGTGTATTGTGAGGAATGAGCCTGACCGGTGGAAGCATCGATAATGGCGATACCAATCGCTTCTTTGCTAATCGATATAGCGGCCAGTACCGCTGAGTTATCCAAACCGATTAGACTCTCTTCGTAAAGAGAACCTGGGGTGTAAACTCGAGTAACCACTCTTTCCAACAATTTGGCGCCGGGTCTCAATTCATCTTCCTGCTCACAAACCGTCACCTTGTGACCGGCGTTTAGCATGGTTTTGAGATGTTCTTCAAGCGAGTGCCAAGGGAAACCAGCCATCTGGATTGGTTCTGATGATTTTTTGTCTCTACTTGTAAGAGTGAGTCCAAGCGCCTGAGAGCCTATGACTGCATCCTCATGGAACAGTTCGTAGAAGTCGCCCATTCGGAAAAACAAGACGGTTCCCGGATGTGAATTCTTGATGTCCCAGAATTGGTCCATCATCCCTCTTTTGCTCGACATTGGCACCAACCTCCCTATGCAGGAGACCAGCGACTAAGCGCAGGGTGAATCAAGGTTGTGCCCGAAACACAAGTTAGAGTAGGTACATTATTCAGAATACTTCGCCTTTTGAAATGGCTTCAGCAACGTTCCAAAACATCAAACCAATTATTACCAGAGATGTGATGATGAATAGGAAATCGATAACGCCTCTTAGAGATAATAATGAGTTCTTAGCATTGGTATCAATAGTCATCGCTTCATAAGTATTGTCAGATGAGATACCGTGAACTGAAATCGAATTATCATCGATGAATGCATGATCTGGTTCGATTGACAAGGGTTTTGACAATTTCTCAACCATAAGTTCGCCATTCGTGTAGTGGCCGATATTCTCCTCGCCGGATGTTCCAAAGAACCAGACACCACCATTCTTGTCGATTACAGCCGTAGTGCTGCGGACATCTATTTCGGATGTAGACATTCCATTGATGATTATTGCACCGCTTGTTCCCGCTGCTAAGATATTGCCATCGGCAAGAATTCCCATATAGTGAATCGCACCTTGGCCACCGACATGGATAACTTGGATTAGTGGTGCGAGTGAAACATTGGACCAAGTGATCTCCACCACTACTTCGTAAGCCAGAGGTGTGGCCGCACTTGAAGATTGACTTGCACCGGGTAGATTCCAGCCGCCACCAGCCATCCACTTACCTTCACCAGTCGCGATAATTGTATCGAGATTGAAATCACCACCGACTCCAACCGCTTCTGGTGATGCTGTAGAGGGGGAGAGTGCTTTCATTCCAATAATACCCGATTTTATGCCATTACTGCTAATCATCATAATATCAGTACCCTGAATGGAAGCATCAATTATTGTACGATTTGTTGAGGTTGTAAAGGAATTAAGTCCTTCGCCGGAGTCTATCCAAACTTGACTTTTAATTCCACTACAGACGAAGCGGATAGCTGAATTTTCTTCGACACAAGTTGCGAATGGCATACTGGTTTTAGCACCACTCTTTGCATCAAGGAAAAATCGTCCATCATCGCTATCCCATAGGCTAAGGCTTTCGGACGAATCTAGTAGACGTCCTTGGGTGCCGAGAGTCGACCCAGGGCTGATACCTGGCAGATTTCCTGCCAAATTAACTAAAATCCCACCCACAATTATGAATATGGTAAAGGCTACAAAGGACAACCATTGGTATTCGGATTCTTCCTCCACCCACTTTTTCCAGTCGCCCATGAAACTTGTCGAGAGGTTGCGAGTGCAAGAACACTTCCCTTGGATACAATTCTGCCATCTTGCGGTAGGGTCAAATACGGTATGACGGTGGCAATCGACCGGAGCACGATGCTATGGCACGAAAACCAGCTAGTATGTACCGCCGAATCAAGGGTCCCGCATATACTCGCCGCAAGTATACGGGCGGAGTTCCTAACAACCGGATTCACCAATATCACGTTGGTAACCGTAAGGCTGCAGAAACCGGTGGCTTTGAAATGGAACTTGAATTAATCGCTGACGAGTCCTGTCAGATCCGTCACAGTGCTCTAGAAGCAGCCCGTGTCGTTTCAAATTCAACTATCAGAACCGCTGCAGGAACCTTCGGATATGCCTTGAGAATCCACACCTATCCTCATCACATACTGAGGGAAAATAAGCAAGCTACTGGAGCCGGTGCAGACCGTGTTTCACAAGGTATGCGCTGTGCTTTTGGTAAGAATGTCGGAACAGCCGCACGTGTCAAAAGCGGCCAGAGATTCCTTTCGATTCAATGCAATAGCAAGGATTACCTTGTTGCAAAAGATGCTCTTCGCAAGGCTGGAATGAAAGTTCCAACTCCTTGCACCACCAAGTTGATTCGTGGTGCTGAGCACATCAAGGGCCTGGTTTGAGGCGCGCCTTCATCTAGAGGCGTCACTCTGCCGAACATATGGGACGTACAGGGTCGCATCGTTTTGATCGGCTAATTCCATATCGTGTCAGAGATGTTCTTCTCGTAAGCAGCCCTTATGACCAATTCGTCTTGGAGGAAGAAGGTCTTCTCTCCGGGTCTATGGCCGAGGAGTATGAACGGCTGAATCTTTCACAAGCGCCACGTATTGTTCATGCGACCGATGCTGAAAAGGCCTTGACATTGTTAAAGCAGAGGCGATTCGATCTTGTCATAACAATGGCTAGAGTCGGTTCGATGAAAGTACATGAATTCGGGATGAAAGTCAAACGTATATCGGCTGACCTACCTGTTGTTCTTCTCGCCTACAATACCAGAGAATTATCGACAATACATTCGGGTAGAGGGGTCGACCACATTTTCGTATGGTCTGGTGATTCGACTATTCTTTTAGCCATCACAAAAATGGTAGAGGATAAGCACAATGTCGATCACGATATAGAACACGGCGACGTACAGGTATTATTGATGGTCGAAGACTCACCACGTTTTTACTCTAAGTACCTACCTCGGTTTTACAAAACTCTGTTTAAACAAACTTCTCGTTTGATGTATGAGGGTTTCAATCTCCATGACCGAATGCTTAGATTACGTGCACGGGCCAAGGTATTGCTAGCAACAAATTATGAAGAGGCTTTATCGATTATCAAACGGTATGATCAAAATATCATCGGACTTTTCACCGATGGTAGATTTCCTAGAAACGGGAAACTCAGAGGTGATTCTGGTCTAAGATTGGTGGAGCAGATACGCGAAGACCATTCACACTTGCCCGTTCTTTTTCTTTCCACAGAAGATAGTAATATGGAGGCAGCTGAAGAATTAGGTGCCAAATTTATCAACAAGGATGATGGAAAACTCCATGCGAAGATCAGAAAATACATGGAGTCACATATGGGCTTTGGCGATTTTGTCTTCCGTACAGAATCCGGTGAGGAAGTTGCTAGAGCAAATACACTAGTGGAGTTGAAAAGCTGTATTGAGGACATCGATGATGAAATATTGGTCTACCACGCCCAAAGAAATCATTTCTCTCATTGGCTTCGAACTAGAACCGAGTTCGATTTAGCAGCGCAACTCAGACCTGCCACAACCGATGATTTTCCTTCGACAGATGGTATTCGTAATTTTATTATTGAACAAATAGACCAATTCCTTCGCATTCAGCGCGAACAAGAGATATTTGATTTCACCCCAGAAGCTGCAAAAATCAGCCCATTTCAACGTTTGGGAGTTGGTTCTTTAGGTGGGAAAGGAAGAGGGCTAGCCTTTTTCTTCACCAAGATGAACGAACTCGGATTGCAGGATGAATATCCAGGAGTAGAAATCGGAGTTCCACGAACTCTTGTCTTGGCCACAGGAAGATTCACTCACTTTATCGAGAGTAACCAATTATCTGAAATCGTCCTTTCAGATGCCAGTGACGAAGAATTATCTCAAGCATTCTTAAATGGTAAATTCGCTGATGAGGACTTGACTGTAATGCGGCAAATGCTTGATTTAATCGATTGGCCGTTGGCGGTAAGATCATCATCACTGCTCGAAGACGCACTGCATCAACCATTTGCTGGAGTATATTCTACCTTCATGCTTCCAAATGATCACCCAGATCTTGAGGTGCGGGTAAAGCATCTAGGGCAAGCAATAAAACTAGTCTATGCTTCAACGTTCTATAGTAAAGCAAAGGCCTATGTTGCTGCGACACCAAACTCGATTGAGGAGGAGAGAATGGCAGTTGTTATCCAGGAGGTGGTTGGAGCTAACCACGGCGAATCATTCTATCCAACAATTGCAGGTGTAGCCCGTTCTCACAATCACTACCCAGTGGGTAGTATCGAACCTGAAGATGGATTGGCGGCAATCGCTCTCGGTTTAGGACGTTCAGTTGCCGAAGGAGAGAAATGCATCAGAGTTTCGCCATCTCACCCAAAACGTATCCACCAATTTGCTAATGTTGAAGAGACATTAAAGACAACCCAGCGTGCATTCTGGTCGATAAGAATGAACCAATTCGATGGGGATTTGAGTATGGACCCAGATCAAACCATGATGCGTGAAGGTCTAAACCGGGCCCATAAAGATGGGCAATTAACTCATCTGGGTAGCACATTCATCGCTGCAGATGACCGTATAGTCGATTCTGTGATGCATGATGGACCAAAATTGGTAACTATGCATGGCGCTCTAAAGAGTGACAAATTGCCCCTGATGAAAATACTCAGCGATATTCTTTCAGAACTAGAAAAAGAATTATCTTGCCCTGTTGAAATAGAGTTTGCTTACGTATTTGATGAAAAACAGGACATTCATCGCTTTGCCTTAGTCCAGTTGCGGCCACTTGTCGCAGATTCGGTCGATGTCGAAGTCGATTTGGATATGGTCGACGAAGAACAATTACTATTGCGGAGTAGTCAAGCATTGGGTAATGGAGTAGTCGATGATATCCGTGACATCGTCTATGTAAACCCAACTCGGCTCGATCGCTTACGTTCGATGAACCTCGTCGAGCGTATCGAACGAATAAACCTGCATTTGGTGCGGCAAAAGCGTCCATATCTCTTGATTGGCCCTGGCCGTTGGGGTTCAAGCGATTCCTCCTTGGGAATACCAGTGTCATGGAGTCAAATCTCAGGTGCAGCTTCAATCGTCGAGTGTGAGATGGTCGACATCAAAGTAGAACCAAGTCAGGGCACACATTTCTTCCAGAACATTGTCTCTTTCGGCGTTGGATACTTAACTGTAAGAGAAAGAGATGGAGAAGTTGATTTTTCGTGGTTGGATAAACAGAGAAAAGTCAAGTCATATGGACCACTGCACCATGTTCGCTTACGATATCCGCTGCACGTACTCATTGATAGTAAACGGCAAGATGCCTGTGTAGTCAAGCCGTCGGATTGATGAGACATAGGCTGTGGCAGGGGTTGGGTGGAAGCGTGCGAGTAGCGGTTCTAAAGGTAGATAATTGTCAACCAAAGAAATGTATGTCTGAGTGCCATGCATTTTGCCCGCCGGTTCGTAATGGCCAAGAGTGCATTATTCTCGATGACAAAACCGGTAAGCCACACATATCTGAGTCTCTATGTATCGGCTGTGGAATATGTATCAATAAGTGCCCACATGACGCCTTGATAATAACTCAATTACCGAGTGAACTAGAAAGCGATATGATTCACAAATTCTCTCTCAACGGTTTCAGACTCTTCCGTTTACCGACACCGTCAAAAGAATCGGTAGTTGGGATACTTGGACCAAATGGTCTGGGTAAATCAACTGCTATTAATGTCTTGAGCGGACAACTGGTGCCCAACCTTGGTGATTGGGAAGACCCCGATCCCCAGTGGAATGAAGTGGTCTCTAGCCTACAAAGAGGAGAATTGCGAGATTTCTTCGAAGAGGTCATGGTTGGAGGCATCAAGGTTGCAGTTAAACCACAATACATCGATAACTTGCCCAAAGTGGTTTCAGGTAAAGTCAGTAAATTGCTTTCCTCTATCGATGAAAGAGGAAAATACGAGGAATTGGTTGAACAAATGGGTCTATCACATCTCCTAGATCGAAAGTTGGATCAATTGAGCGGCGGTGAATTACAGCGGGTTGCGATATGTGCGACCTTATTGCGTGAAGCAGATGTTTACTTCTTCGATGAACCATCATCTTATCTCGATATCCACGAGCGTATGAGGATGGTGAAAATAATTCAAGAACTAGCAAAAAGAGCACGGGTCATTGTCATCGAGCACGACCTCGCAGTGCTCGATGTACTCGCCGATTTAATTCACATAGTATATGGGGAAAAAGGAGCATACGGTATTTTCACACCAGCCCGTTCTACTCGTCAGGCCATCAATGTCTATCTCGATGGTTTCCTACCTGAACAAAATGTGCGTATTAGGGATAAACCTATCAAATTCTTAACCCATACCGAACGCAATAATGTAAGAGGAAACCCGATAGTACAATGGGGAGATGTCGAGAAAACCTTGGGTGATTTCAAATTGACCACCGAGAAAGGACAAGTCCATCAATCCGAGGTAGTTGGAGTCGTAGGTGCAAATGGTACTGGAAAAACCACTTTGGTGAAAATACTCGCTGGTGAATATGAGTATGATGCAGGTTGGGTTACCGCAAATGCAACCATCTCTTACAAACCTCAACATGTTGATACCGAAATGGATTGTACTGTACAAACCTGGCTCGATAGTGAATTGGGGCCAAAGTGGCGCAGTGGTGAATTCAATAGTACCGTAATTAGAGCGCTTGGTATCGACCAGTTATTGGCCAAGGAAGTGCAAGTTCTTTCCGGCGGAGAATTACAATCTCTCTCAATAGCTATCTGCCTTGGACGTGAAGCCGACCTCTATCTCTTCGATGAGCCTAGTGCTTATCTTGATGCAAATGCTAGAATGGAGACCGCTAAAGCGATACGCAGGACTATGGAAGCCAATGAAAAGAGTGCTTTCGTAATCGACCACGACGTTTACTTCATCGATATTATTTCTGACACTCTCTTGGTATTCGAGGGAGAAGGTGGCAAGTCTGGCTTAGCGACAGGCCCTTACCCGCTTAAAGAAGGAATGAATCGTTTCCTCAAAGGAGTCGATGTAACCTTTAGGCGTGATCATGACTCCAAACGCCCTCGAATCAATAAATCAGCATCGAGGAAAGACCGTGAACAGAGAAATGCAGGCGATTATTATTCATTTGAGGCCCAGTGAGTAATATGCCGGCACAAACTCCACCAGAGGCAGTCAGTATAGGTAGTGCTCGCGCTCGACTCTCAGCATCATCTCTAACCAGTTGGTTACGTTGTCAAAAGCAGTGGTTCACGCGCTATAAACTTGGATTGCGTTCTCCTCTAAGGCCTAGACAAGTTTTGGGTATCTTGGTTGAAGATGCTCTATGTGGCTTGGCTATGGAGAGGGTTGGCTCAGCAGGTAATGGTTTTCTCAAATTCCATGACCTTGAGGATGAGACCACCGCTTGTGAAATTGATAGCCTAGATGATATCAAAGATTGGATACTTGAAAAAGTTCCAGCATCTGCAGCCTTGGTACTAAAATTAGGTGCAGAAGAATTCGCTGAATCGATGTGGAAGAAGGGAGACTGGGAAGAGGTATTGGTCGAAGAAGTCGAACAAATGCTCAGGAGTGGCTGTGAATTTATTCTTGAAGAAGTCAGTAATTGCCATGCTGCTGGGGAAGGGCAACATGTGTTTTCAATACCAGCACCATGCTGGGAGATGCCACCTCATTTCCCTCTGCCACATAAGGTCAATAGTCGCTTGAAATGGCCTGATTCTCCATATCAGATGGGGGATGAGATGACTTGGGCAGATGCTTGGGAAATAGCAAGACCCTGGGTAAAAGATCCACGCTGTTTCCAACCACAAAGAATGTACCACAGCGACCGTTGGGCTGCTGGAGAATGTGACCTAGTGTTGAGATGGGATGGTAATCTCCGTATCGTCGATATCAAAATAGGTACGAGTGATTCGCCATTTTCTTCTTCAATAGACGACCAATTGAACTTTTATTCGTGGTTATGGAATGAGACCCACGAAGAAAAATGTTCCGGCTTAGAAGGTTGGTTCCTCAGTGGTTCGGAAAGAAAAATAGTAGAAATAACGGATATTTCCAGTGCTGAATTACAAGCGATTCACAAGCAGATGAAGTCCTACCCTGTTTCTACAGCCCTACCACTTTCTGAACCATGTGTGGCCGAAGCCGGTTGCTATTGGTGTTCATTAACCGAGATGGAATATTCTGCGGTAGTAATCGAAAGTCCATGTGAATCTATTTCCTCAATCCCTAACCGGGTAAATGTTCGCGGGGTTATACAAGGTGCATGGGGGCCATTACCCAATCATTTCGGCGAGATGGTATTAGGTGCCATGATTCAAGCAGGTGAAAAAAGAGTGACGTTAGAAGAGGCTTCGCCTGACGATTATCCAGAGATGCATAACCACCCAAATGGCGAAGTGATCATTGAATCTGCCTTGCCCGGGGTTTGGCGGCGCCAACCCAGACTCTATCTTGATGGAGAATCGAAAATAGTTGAAAAATCGGATCTAGAAATAACCCGAATGGGTATGCTCAGGACCAAAGCCAATGTCGAAGGACGTATCATAAGTTGTGGCAGTAGAACCGGAAAGAGAATGGACGGTAGACCATGGATGATGCTAGGTTTCCACATTTGGGACGGAACCGATGCGGTTGAATGTGTGGCATTTGGATCCTCTATCAATCAAATAACACTTGCATTACGGCCAGGTGATCATATTAAATTAATTTCAGCAGACCTTGGATGGCGCGATGGTTTAGTACAATTGCGCATCGATTCTCGCACTACGAGAATCGAGATTATAGGGAAGGATTGATTGACTTCGCCTGTAACCTCCGCAGCCATGCCAGTTACTATTGTCGACGAGGAGGCCGATGTAATTGGACCATTTAATCGCCTTTCTGCCTCCCAATTGAATACTTGGAATTCCTGCCCTCGTATGTGGTATTATGAAAAGCGCTTACGCCTAAAAATCGCTCAAGTGCCGAAGTTATTCATGGGCAGAGCAGTGGA
Organism: uncultured Candidatus Poseidoniales archaeon; assembly: GCA_905181715.1. Taxonomy (GTDB): domain Archaea; phylum Thermoplasmatota; class Poseidoniia; order Poseidoniales; family Poseidoniaceae; genus MGIIa-K2. Next base: position 3,652 of record CAJIYT010000022.1, on the reverse strand, counting down.
AGACGTTGTTTGCCGTGTTCTCAGAGAATCACCAGGATTAGTGGTTTCAGGAGCACCTGAGGATGTCTATGCCAAAGGTGCCCAGGGATTACTCGCCCTTCCCGAAAGGTTACTTCCAGCCACCGTTAGCGAACTAGAGAAATGGGCTGACACCAGAATACGAGTACATTGGCCAGTGATATTCGCAGCAATAAAAGAAGAATGGTCATCCAATGATCGCAAAGGTGGCAATTGGCTAGAGGTAAATGAGCAATGGTATTTGGAAATGTGTGATGCTGCCTTGAGAATGCATATATCTGAAGTTTCTGATTGCTTAGAGTCGACAGAAAAATCTGTCCTAAAGGAGTGGAGGTCGGGCCACCGCGACACCATACCATCCCCTGATGGCCGTGATGGACTGGTAGGTAATCACCCATTAGCAGCAAGCGGAGAATGCACTTTAATCGAAGCATGGGAAATCGCTAGGCCTTGGTTTGTAGATCCAGATGCTGCTGCCTTTAGCATGAATGCAGTGCATCCAGATTTCTTTTTCCAAGGTGAGTACGACTTGGTCTATCGCTGGGGAGGAAGGACCCGAGTCATGGATTTGAAAGCTAGTATGGGTAGCGGGGATCGTTCTGGTGATTATATCGAACAATTACGTTTGTACGCTATGCTATGGTGGGTGACTCATGAGCGTAAAGAGCAGATTGATTCACTTGAAGTATGGTATCTCGGTGCTAAGGTCCGCAAGACCATAGCAAGTCCTTCTATAGAGGAGATGGAGCAACTTGAAAACCATTGTCAACAGATGTGGGATAAGTTGCGCAATAACGAAATCAGTATGGAAGAATGCCCACCAGAACCTTTGGCATTACGTGGCTTTTCTGCAGGTGGAGTGGCGACTGAACCAAGTGAAGGAAAACGCTGTGACCATTGTGATTGGGCCGGTATTTGCCCAGGTGGTTCCGGAAATGACGATTTACAAAATGGAGGCGGTTATACTCGGTCTGGACAGATGGTCGAACATCAGTTGACTCCTTTGCAGGACCTTGAACCACGTCTTACTATCCATGCTGAGGTTTTCAGCTATTCTCAGGTGGGCGAAGATCGTCCACGCATCTCAGTAATGCAAGGTACAGATTATGCAACAGTCAAAATATTGAGCGATGGTGACTATCCCGAGGATTTAGCAAAGGGCGATATGATTCGTCTGATAGATGTGATACCAGGAACTAATTACAAAGGCGAAATAGAATTAAAAATGGATCCTTTCGCTAGAATTGAAAAAGCAACTGAAGCAGAAAAGGGCGATAGCAGCCTCTTGGGTTTCAGGGCAAGATGGAATGTTATTGGTCGAGTTGCATACCGTACTCACAAAAGCGGTATCTCTCGCAATGGTAAGGCTTGGTCGCGCAAAGGCTTGGTAATCTTCGATGGCAACGCCTCAATCAAGGTCGAAGGTTGGGATAACCAATGGCCTGCACAATACGAGATTATCAAGCCAGGTTCTGAGGTTGTAGTCATCAATGGATCATTGGATGCATGGGCGATAGACGTTAGAATTGGTTTGGAGAAGGGTTCGACAATTCATCTGATTTAATGCATGTATGAACTAGAGAGTAGCCTCTAATCCACCCATGATTAGCAGGACAACCTATTGGGCCATGTTGAAATAGACTTGGCACCAGTACCATCCAATGGAGGACATCTTCTGGCTTAAGCAGATGTTCCGTCAAGAATTGGATTTGCGTCCCCCCTCACTTGCGAAAATAGGTGAAAACAGTATTTTGATCCATGATGAGGCGGGAAGTCCAATTGCTCATGCCGCATTATCGAACCGATGGAGCAGTTCCGAAATCAACAGCGTCGTCGTCGACCCTAATCATAGAGGGAGGGGTTTGACGCATAAATTACTGGAGCAGTTTGGAGGGGGGCGACTCTTTTCCTATACTCGGGATGTCCGCCTCCAATCGACATTACTCAAGGCTGGGTTTGAACGGAGGTTATACCCCGGTTTACTCACCCTACTCAATATTGGGATTAGCCGTATTGCAATGTTTTTTTGGATGATTGTTGGCCTAGAATTTAGGCGTATTTCCCATCAGTTCAGGCATCTGCTAAACTACAAATTATTCATTCGTCCGTGAATCAATGGCTAATGATAAATTAGATAATCAGCGCATAGTATAATCGATTAGCAAACAAATCAATGGGTTTCTGCTTAGGCCCATGAGTTCGTAATTGCTGAATTAAGGGGGTAGCAGTCCGCCCTTTCAGACGCTAGCGTTGTAAATGCGGATGAGTGAAAGCGCTCCCTTTGTGTATGTGGTCATGGCTATGGCTGCACGATGGAATAGACAAGTTGCAAAGCCAAACCTTGAGGATTTAGTCTCAAGGCATTGACTCCCCCTTCAAGACGCCTCGAGGTAGTAAGCGAGGTTGATCGCTCCAGCAAAACTCACCCATGCAATATAGGGCCAAACCAGCATGGAGGCTGTTGGAACTGGCTTGTAGACTGCAAAGGCATAGATGCCAGTGAACACAACCATCACGACGATCATCATCAAAGAAAGAAGGTAGCGTTCTGAATTGAACACCGAGGGCCAAGCGAGGTTAACGGCGAGTTGAATGAAGAACAGAGCAACAATCAGATTCGATTGCGGTACTTCTTCACGGGCGTTGAGCATTGTTGTGATGCTGAACGCTAAGCAGATGTAAAGCACGGCCCACACAGGACCAACAATCCATCCAGGTGGCTGAAAAAAAGGCTCGTATGCCGAATCAAATGTAACATCATCACCTCATTGCATCACTTGACTAACGATTCATGCACCCTCTGGAATGACTTGTGCATCCCATTGTTGATGCCAAAGCCATCAGCCTTGGAAGGATTTGCACAAACATCTCACTACCATATTGGATATACGTTGAGTTTCAATATTAAATTCTTGAGGTGAAGTCAATTGGAATCTTGGAGTGGGTAAGTGAATGTCATATGTTTACAGGGGCTCTTCAGGTTTTTATTTCTCCCTTCAGATGAATTTCTATCTATTTCTCAATACCTCAGTCAGATTATAATTGTGTTTGGATTGAGCCCCCAAGTGGGTTCTTCAGTGGTTGCATCGGTAAAGAAGGGGAGAACATCTTGAAGCACTTTTGGAACGTCTACGGACCATAAATCTTCGAAGAGAGGCGAGTCGGGCGTGCCTAGTTTGTCGGTCAGTTTACTCCACATCTTGACGATGCCTCGGGTTTTTTGTCGCTCATATTGGAACATCAGAGCTGTAGTCTGGATGAGTCCTTGAATTCCTAGGATGTATCGCTGGTCAGCCTCTCTCGCCTTGAGTGACTTCCACATCTCCTCCCAGTCCTCGTGTGCGTGCCAGTAGCGGCCTGTGTTGAACTCGGTAATGCCGCCATCAAGCCACCTCTGCTCTTGTTCAGAAAGTGGGCATTTAACCGCCATGGTTTGCGCTTCACTTGTTTGCTTTCAAGTTACGCCCCTACAGACCTTTATTGGTGAAAGTTTGGCTTGTGCTGTTAGTACCAAGTTCTGTAAAGCAATTGTGCACAAGAATACGCCAGAACCCTTGTGAGCCTAAACCCTGAATAATCAATCTACCACTGGAAAATGATGTAGGTAATGTTAATAATTAGGGTATTTATTGAT
>CAJIYT010000021.1 GCA_905181715.1 uncultured Candidatus Poseidoniales archaeon | reverse complement strand
AAGATAGTACTCTTTGGAATGTGAGTTCATCAATACCCACAGGAATTGAAAATGTAGTTATTAATTGGACTTCATCGGAAAGCAATGTGACAGATTGGATACTTGAAGTCTCAACAGATGAGAGGTTCATGAAAAATACTGCCACTTACAATCTTTCTGATAGTAGTTCGTATAGCGGCACATGGGATGAATCATCTTTGACCTATACTGCTCCAAAGAATATCATCTGGGGTGATGCATGGTACTATATTCGTGTTAGAGCAATGCAAGATTATCGCTTTGGTGAATGGAGCCCAGTCAATAACTTCCGTGTTCCTACTCTCCAAGGAACTGATGATGGTGCAGGAAATAACACAATGACCCTATTTAGGGGCAGTGTCTTCAGCCAAAGTGGATATTTGCCATCCATACCTGATGCGACTTTGGATTCAACCTCTGCAAGCAATGCACTTGGAACTTCACTTGATCTAGATCTTGGTATTTCCTCTTCAGGAAGCGGCGAAGCGCAGATTTTATTGGAATTTGATCTAAACGAATTCCCATTACCTGCTGCAACAACTCCAACCAATGTTCTGATTAGGCTTAACCGCACAATGATCACTGGTACTTCTGCATTGACAGTAAGTGCACATGCCTGTGCAAGCTTCACAGAAGCGACAGTAACTTGGAATAGTTCTCCTGTATGTTCTTCTAGTGAAATCACCCGGTCCACACTTGGACTTGGTGCAGTTCCTGGTATAGTGGAATGGGATATAACCGGCCTCGCTCAATCAAATATTGCTAATGGTAATAAGACGCTTACCGTATTACTAAAATCGGTCGGAAGTCCGATGTCGAGCCACAAGTTTTCAAGTTCGGAAAGCGCAAACTCTGATACAAGGCCGCAATTGGTGTTTGAATATGTCGACAATGTTGACGGTATAGTACCACCATCACAGGCTAGTTTGATTTCTCCTGTAGATGGAACAGTACTTTACGATACTAGTTCGTGGGTTTTACAGGCAGATGCCTCTCCTGAATTAAAATGGAATGCAGTCCCATATGCTACCAGCTATATTCTATATCTTTCAAATGAAAGTGGTATCAATAAAATGCAATCGATAATAGATACCAACTACACCCTGATGAACGATTTGGAAATAGGATCTCTTTACGAATGGTGGGTTCAAGCGGTAAATGGTACCATCACCGGTCCATCTTCAGCTCGTTGGACCTTTGCCGTCGGCGCTCCGGTGCAAAATACCGATAATGGTGATCACACCTGGTCCTATCAATATCAAACCGGCAATGAAGTATCCAGTATTGGGCATACCAATGTTAGAGACTCATTCCTTGATGAGAATAACCCTGAGATAAATCACGGCTCTGATGTCTTGAAATTAGGAGGCAATTGTGGAGCAGTTGCTACTGAATGCCGTATCATTATGGCTGTTGATTCAGGGCAAGTACCATTGCCCGCAACAGCAAATATACACTCGGCATCAGTTAGGTTCACGGTTTATGAAGAGGATTTCAGTACAGTGAATTCGATGTCGATTTCAGTATATCCTCTTCTAACAAGTGATTGGGCACAATCAGCATCTACTTGGAATGAATCATCTACAGGCAATGCGTGGTCAGCAGCGGGAATGCAAGCGGGAGTAGATTATGCAACAGATGCAATTTCAACTACAACTATCGGTCAAGGACAGAGTGAGATTTGGCTTGATCTTGGTCATGCAATGATGACTATCAACGGGGATTATTCTTGGATTATCATCGCGGATAATGGCAATGCTGCAGCGAGTGTACAATTGGCTCATTCAGAGGATGACGATGTTATGGCAAGGCCTCTATTCGTGCTCAACTATACCGACATTGATCATGTGGTGATTAGTCCGAATTCCTCAGCGCTAGTTTCTGCAGATGATACCTTGCAATATAGTCATGAATTATTTGATTTAAGCAATACTAGTGCCAGTGGTGCTGTAACTTGGATGACTAGTAGTGGTAGTATTGATGCTACAGGCTTATTCACTCCTGCACAAATGGGCATTCATCAAATTACAGCATGCTTCGGTATCAATTGTGAGACTGTTGATGTCGAGGTAACATATGGTACACCTATCACTCTTGATGTTACAGCAAGTGCAACCATAATAAGTGCCGATCAAACCATGAATCTTACGGCTTTGGTCTATGACCAGTTCAACAATCAAGTGCCAGGGCAGACCATCTCCATGGTTGCTAGCAATGGCGATGTGTTTGGCGATGAATTCTTCCCCGACGCAGTTGGTAATCATACCATTTCCGTCACTTGGATGAGTCAGACTATCGACGTTGCAATCGAGGTCATTGGTGGTCAAGCGGTTACTCTGGATTTGACAGGTTGTGAGGCCGATCTCCCTGCAGGAACAACTTGTATATTGGTTTGGAAACTTTATGACCAATTCGACAATGAACTAGATATTGCAGTGGCTGGAAATCTATCTTGGAATATAGAAAACGGTACTTTTGACAATGTTACTGGAAGTTATCTTGGCTATGCTGTCGGGGATTATACAATTGACCTCAATTCTGAAATTGGGCTTTCAGATCAGATTTCATTCTCAGTTCTCCACGGTGAGATTGCACAGTTAGTAGTCTCTGTCACCAATACGACAGTTAGTGCTGATGATGTAGTCAACTTGACTACCACACGTATCGATGTGATGGGTAATGCGATTCCAGTAAATCTCCTAGCAGAGAATTGGAGTGTAGCTGACGGTGTTTTGGTTCCAGGATTTACCGCTTATTGGAGTCCAGTTAATCGTTCATCAAACACAACTATCACCGCTTCATATGAAGGATTGCAAACCGATGTTAAGATTATAGTGACCCAAGGGGCATTACAAGATCTTGAGTTATTGGTGGAGAACTCTGTAGCTACCGGAATGGAATTATCAATGACAACCGATGATGAAATGACGGTAAGAGTAAGAGCATACGATGCAGATGGTAACGTGTGGTTCGAAAACATCGATTGGACTTTGAGTCATCAATTATACAATGACCAATCTGTTCTTATCGGTTCATCCAATAGTAATACTCTGATATTCGCTCCAACTAAAGCAAGCCCAGCAGAATATACCATCACCGGTTATTACACCGATGGAGTCGATTACAAGGAAGCTAATCTCACAGTGATAGTTAGTGGAGGAGATTTATCTCGCATAGAAGTACAATCCCCAACGTCCATGGAACAGACTTTAACGGCTGATCAACAATTGACCTTTGTCACTAAGTTATATGACGAGGATAGTAATCTCTTGAATGGAAGTGGATTGAACTATTTCTTGGAAGATGAAAGTGGAAAAATCACTAATATTACCGCTGAAATAGGAGAAAATAATGGTACTTGGTATGCGGATATTGCGGGGTCATATTCCCTCTCTATCTGGCAGCATACCGAATCTGGCTACAATATAACCCAAGTTGTCGAAATCTCAGTTGTCCACGGTGATGTGTTCTCCCTCTCTCATGATGCAGATGGAGATACGGTTACCGCAGGTAGTAGTAGAGATGTAAGCATTACCGCAATTGATGAAGATGGAAACCAGTGGGAATATGATGCGTTTTGGAAACTCGATGGTTCAAAAGCCAACGAGATTCGATGTGTTGACAACACCGTCGGTGACTGCAGCGGTAAATTCAAATTCAATGCCCAGAAAGCGGGAACTTATACCTTGGTCTATGAATCAGAAGATGGTTCAGTATCAGGAGAGTGGGTTGTCAGTGTTTCTGCAAGTTATGTTGTTAAAACGATAGATTTGAGCTTTAGTTCGGAAGCAGTAGATCAACAGGGCAAATTCTTGATCCAGGTCAGAACATTTGATGACTATGGTAATGAGATCCCAGTACCTCCTTCAATCAAGATTGAAGTTACTGGTGAAATGATTGTAACTGAAGTGAATAGTTCATCATGGGAGATAATAGCGGTTGAGGCTGGCTCACAGATGGTCATAGTGAAAATCGATGCGATAGAAGTAAGTGGAGAGGTTCAAGTCACTCAGACCATTACTGGTTTCTTCGCAGCAGGAGGGACTTTGTACTATGCTGGTGCTGGCTTAGGCGCACTTATTATTCTAGTATTATTGGTAGTAATAGTCATGGTAATGCGCTCTGGCGAAGATGATGAGTGGGATGATGAGTTTGAGGATGATGATGATGAGAGGGGCAGAGGTAGTTTGCGTATGGGTCGTCCAAACATCGACACCTTGCTCAATCCTGCTTCTTCAGAAGGTCCGAGTTCACCTCCACCAAAAGAAGAACCACCAGAGGAAGACAATTCATGGATGGCAGATCACCGAGTCGATGATGATGGCACTGAATGGGGTCAAGATAACGAGGGTACTTGGTACTATCGTGACCCAGGTTCTTCCGACTGGGAAGAATGGACGGATTGAATAACGCGGTGAATTGTGATGCGTGCCATTTTCGTTGTACTATTATTGTTTTCAACAGTATTACAGGCGATTCCGTTAGTAGATGCAGGCACACCGGCTTCCGTGACAGTATCTTCGGATAATGATTCGGTTTCAGTTGATGGTGCGATTCAATTTACTGCTGAAGTTCGTGATTCGAATGGAGCATTACTCGATGATGATGTTATTTGGAGTGCGAGTAATGGTACGATTACCAGCGATGGCATGTTCACTGGTTGGAATCAAGGTTCTGTGACTATAAAAGCCACTATTGGCTCGATAAATGGAACTAAAATCATCCAAGTAAACACCGGTTGGGCTATGAAGATAATCAGTGAAATAGTGATCAGTGAATTAGCGATTGATAGCTCCTTACAATTATTGGCCCATCTTGCCGACCGAGCTGGTAATGAGATCGATGGTGAAGTCACTTGGCGTGTAAGCAGTGGTACCTATGACTCTGCGACTGGCATGTGGATGCCTTCAGTCATCGGTAGTAGTGAATTAGTGGCTACGTGGTTTGAATTGGAAACAATCGTTACGATGAATATAGTTGCAGGCGCACCTTCACAATTACTTTTCTTAGAAGACTTAATCACCCAAAGTGGAACTCATTTACAGATTGATCCGATCTTAGTTGATTCATTGGGTAATACGATGGACATCTCTCTAGCAGGGCAATTATTCTGGGACGTCGAAGATGGTAGTATCTCATCATCCGGGGACTATATCGCTTCACAACCCGGCCGGTGGAATCTTTCGATAAATAGCAGTTCAGGAGCAAATGGCAGTACTACTGTCAAAGTGTTACCTGGACCTGCAGTTGGACTTTCTATCGATGTAGGTAATCAAACAATTCGTGCGGGAGTGCCTATAGTACTAGTTGCGATTCGTGAGGATACCTTGGGTAATTTTGCTCCACTCGATTTGTCAATTAGTAACTGGACTGTTAGTACAGGTTCTCTGGCTATTTTAGGAAACGATATCATTTGGACGCCATCTTCGATTGGCTTGAGTGTCATCGCAGTCGAAGATCAAGGTTTTAGCGAGACTGTTAACGTCGAGGTAGACTATGGGCCTGCAGCTAGTATAGATCTAGACTTTTCTCGGTCGATTAATTCAGGGGAGTCAATTATGACTAGTTTAGTGATAATGGATAAGGCGGGGAATTCCCGTACAGTCAATGGCTCATGGGATGTTGATGCTGGTCTTAATGCCGATATTTTTACCGAATGGGTTGTTATAAAGCCCAAGGAGATTGGTTTGTTCAATATCTCAGCGACTTGGTTTGATAATGACTCAGCTAGTTCTATGCATATCAAGGAGCAGGTTGAGGTTATTCACGGTGCTTTAGCAAAGATACGCATAATCGAGGGTGGAACTAAAGTCGCTAGTGATGACACTATTGACCTCTCGCCGACATTTGAAGATCAGAACGGAAATCATATTTTATCGATGCCGGTAAATTGGACTATTGATGGTGAAGTTAAGACCATGGAGATGCGTTTAGCTAATTTTTCATGGGCACCCACTGAGTTAGGTGTACACGAGATTAGAGTGATGGCTGATGGAATATATGCCGTGGTAGAGATTGAGGTCATACCAGGGGTTCCAAGACACATTCAGACCAATTTCGACAGTGGTATTGTTGTAAGTTCTGGCTCGAGTGTCACCTTTTCAATATCAGCATTAGATGTTCATGGTAATGCAGCTCCAGCAGACGATATTGAATTCTTCTTGAGTGATCCTCTCGGCGAAGTGACAGCATCTGCCAATGGCACCGGAATGTGGGATCTAAAAGGTGGTTCTGCTGGTGAATGGGAACTGAGAATTAGCGAGGCATCAGCCTCGCACAGTATTCCAGTCACCGTAACTCCGGGAACCATTGTTCGATTAGTTGCTAATCTTCCGGATAAGACACCGGATCAAGGTGAAAAGATGATTATTACGGTTATTGCCCTCGATTCGGCAGAGAACGAAGTGCAATTAGATTCCTCCCAGATTATAGTTGCATGTAGCGCTGGCAAAGTTAGCAATTTAGGCAATTCTACCTGGGAGTTACTAATCGAAGAATCTGGTACTGATCATGCGTGTACAGTGAAAATGAATAATCTAGTTGCTCAGCGTTTCTTTGATGTTGATGCTGTATTACTTGGGGGGAGTTTAGGTGATACCGATGCTGCTCTATCAATAATTATGCTGATTATGTTGCTTTTGGTTGGTGTGATGATAGTCATTGTCCGTCGTCTGAGTAACGCTAATGAAACTGAAATTTGGGATGAAAATAATCCAGCTGCTAAGGATTATGGAGATGTAGTGGAAATCACGGATGGACAACCGAATCCGCACACCGCTTCTGATAATGACACCCAAGCAGTTCAACATGGCAGGGTCAGTCCATCCAGAAGACGACCGTCAAGAAGTCAATTGAAAGCCAGAGGAGAACGCAAAAGCAAAGGCAAGGGGTCGAGAAAAGTTGGAAGAAGACCCGCTGCCTCAGCAAATATACAAGTTCAGAGTTACGACAGTACTCCCTATCAAGCAGTTGTACCAACTCAAGGCTATGAATCACAAGAAGATATGCGACACAGACTTGCTGCGGTTGCTAAGCAGACCGGTGTGATGCAAGCCGCTCCAGGAACCGAACAGGGTAAGACCGGTTGGTACATCGATATCGATGGTCATTTGAGTGGCTGGCGTGTTGACCCAGATGGTTCATGGAATAAGTCAGAGTGATCAATTATCTCTTATTTCACCTTCAAACTGTTCGATGAAATCATCTATCTCGATGTATCCTATCTGATTAAGATCTAGTTGGTGGAATATCACTCGGTTCTCTTCGTAATCCATAGGGAAACCAAGAGCAGCCATTGCAGTTTGGAACTCCCTTAGAGTAAGATGGTTCTTCAGACCAATGTCTGCAGCGTGGAAGGCAGCAACTCTTCGCTCGTGTTCTACCTTGCTTGGATTGAGCATCATTTCAGTGAAAGTGATGAAAGGTGTCAGTCGAGGGTGAGCGTGCTGTTTGCCATAGCTATAGAATAAGATAAAGCCAAAGGCAATGGCAAAAGCAGCACCAATATAGGCCTTTTCTCCCATAACCATTACCAAAGCAAGACCCGCAAATATACCAAATAACTGAGTAAATGGATAGAGAGGGGACCTATATGTTGGTTTATACCATTCGTGATTCAAATGAGACTTTCGCAAGATTATCACGCATGCGTTTACCACGATGAATATCATTATTTGGAAACCAGAAGCCAACTTTGCAACATCACTTACATCCATCCATATGATGGCAAAAGCCATCATTATCCCAGTGGCGATTATTGGCCAATGAGGTGTTTCGTAGGTGGCATTAACCTCCTCAAAGAGTTGAGGTAGTAAATTGTCTCTACCCATCCCGAAAAGGTAACGAGATGCAGCGAGGACGCCAGCCAATGCCATGGAAATCATCGTTAGAACTGCCAAGATCGCTGCAACAAATGCGACAGTGCTACCTCCTACAAGTTTAGCGAAGACATAGATGGGGTTCTCGATGGCAGAGCCGTCAGTGCCAATCCACCATTCACCTGGCAGGGTTGCCATCAGCATGTAAGCAACACCGGCGTAGAGGACTGTGGCTATAGTCAATGATATCAGCATTCCATTGGGAAGGTTTTGTCCTGGTTCCTTGACTTCCCCTGCGATAGCAGCGACCTTAGTCACACCTGCATATGCTACGAATACGAAGGCAGCGGTTTCGGCAAGCCCCAATAATCCACCACCAAAAGCACCATTTGAGATAGGTCTTGCCAAATCCACATCTTCTCTGAACAAGGCAGCGATACACAAACCAATCAACATCAAAATCGACAATCCAACAATAGGGGCTTGAAAAGCCTTGATTTTCTTTATTCCAAGGATGTTAATAATGACGATAAGCACCAATATTCCCAAGGCTAGACTCTGGACGTTGATGTCTGTATCGAGGGCATAAGAGATGATCTCTAGATATGCGGAGAAGCCGATTAATGCGAAGGCTGCCTTTAGAAGGAATGAAGCCCAAAGACCCAGCCCGGCTATTGTACCAAGTAATGGTCCAAATGTACGTTCAATAAATACGTAAGATCCCCCCGATGTTGGCATTGCTGAAGAGAGTTCTGATTTGGAAAGAGCACCAGGTAAAACCACCATTGCTGCTAGAATATAGGCAAGCCATATACCAGGTCCCATCATCTCCCCTGCTAGAGATGGTAGCACGAATAATCCCGAGCCAAGCATCGCTGAGAGAGAGATAATAATTACACCGGCCAAGCCAATGCTGCGTTCCATTTGATGGGCTACTGACTCTTTGACTTCTTTGGCAGCCTCGATAAATTTACCATGCAAAACTTTGTCCTTTGCTCCCTTAACACTCATCTAAAAACCTCAGGCCTTGGCGATAACTTTCATCTCTACAGCGATAGGTGTTGGTAAAGCACTGATTGCAAGGGTTGTTCTTGTCGGACCAACCTTGCCTAAAGTTTCTGCCCAGACCTCGTTATAGCCTTGGAAATCTCTCTCCATATTGACGAGGAAGGAAGTGACATCGATAACCTTGTCGAGTGATGAGCCAGCTTCCTTGAGAATTATTTCAAGATTGTCGACCACCGCTCTGGTTTGCGCTTTGATATCGTATTCCAGAGATTCACCCTCTGGTGATTTAATCGGTCCCCCAGGGATCGAGTTATCTTTTGGATGCCGTGGTCCAATTCCTGAAAGATAAAGCAAATCTCCTTCTCTTCGCGCATGAGGATATGCTCCAACTGGTTTTGGAGCGCTTGAGGCATGAACGATATCAGAATTGCTCTTTGTTACTGTTTCAGGGTTTTCCATGTTGGCGAGAACACTACGCTCACCAGCAAATACTTCGACATCATCTTCATCGTATTCGATATCTCCCTGACCACTAGATGTAGGGTCGAGGATAATCACTCCGGCTCCTGCGCCGTGAATTGCTTCGTAGGCCAAAACATCTCCATTTAGGTCATTACGATTATCATTCATCGCAGAAAGCCACCACATCGGTTTGAATGTCACAACCTTTTGTACACGAATCTGGTTGTGAATCGTACGTGAAAGTTGGGCTACATCTTCAAGCCGGCCTTGGCTGAGCAATTCGAGGATTTTTTGATTCCATTCATCGTCCTTTTGCGAATGGATGCGGTCATCAATAGGATTTATTGGCTCAGTGAACATTCGGTTTGACAAGCTCATTACACTGACAGCAACTGCCTTTTTGCCGGTTGCTGCTAATGCGTCGAGACATGACTTTGCTAGAACCGAAGTCTCAGCTCTGTCGGCATATACATTTGAAGAACAGATTACCGCAGGGATGTCATTATTTGGATTTAGTAATTTGAGAGCGACCACCGAACCGACATCGATTGGAAAACCATGGTAAGCCACAGTACGGCTATCCAGTCCACGAGCATGATTTGCCTGATTCCAAGCCTCTGCGAATTCAGCATCGATTTTCAAGTGATAGGGAATAGAACCGACATCGTGGAAGTCTGCATCGACCAGTGTCCATTCCGCCTCGGGAAGAGCTTGAATCTGATGGCCAATAATGCTGGGCCAAAGAGTGGAATAAATGATTATGATGTCTGCACCGCTTTCTTCAACGACCTTGCGTGCCTCATCATATGCATCCCTTATGCGTTGCCAACCGGCATTTTGCTCAGGGACCAATAGCGGATGAGGATGGGCGGGAACCACCAGCGACTTGACGATAACATCGTTCATCAAGCATCACTCCAAGCGTGGCAGGGCCATTCCATGATCGCATTGCCAGTTCCAATAATAGTACCATATCCATGGAGGATAGCCTCCTGTTCTGGCATACCGATTGCGCTTAACATCCAAGTCAAGGCACCACCATCTGCTTCAGCGATAGCCTGTTCGACAAACTCTGGCATCTCGTTGACCACTTGCTGGCTTTTACCAGCACGCAATAATTCGATGATGCGCATATCCCAAAGATGCATTGCATGACTGGTGATATGTTCGACGCTCATGTCTTCAGGAACTGCACTTTCAGTGGTGAAATGTCGATGAGAAAGCGAATTGCTTGCTATTAGGACACAGCGTTTGCCGCTATCTTCGATTGCTTTGCGGGTAACCCTGCCCAATTCTAACATCATTTCCTGCATTACCTCGACTGAGTAATATGCGTTGCCGCGATTACTGGAGATGGCTACAATTGGCTTATCCCATTGTGGTCTAACCATGTGACAAGAGGTAATCGTACCATAGTCTACTCTAAAGTCCGGATTTTCCATCATCTTTACCGACATACCCTGGCCTTGCGCCTCATCATGGATTGCTTGAGCGAGTTCGACATCGATTTTCATATCGTAGTGGAAACGAAAGAGGTTAGGAAACACTGGATCGACCGAGAGTGATTTAAAATTCTCAACTCCAAGAAAGTGAGTACCAACATATGTCTGCCAATGTGGAGATAGAATTACCAGGCAATCATAATCTACTTCGGAAAGAGATTCTCGCAAGCGTTCATAACCCCAGCGTAATTGCTCCCAGCCGCCCTCTGAAGTAGGCTCATTTTGTTCTGGGTTTTCAGCGTAAACCAAGTGAGGGGGGTGTGGGGCGAGCAATCCTGCTACAATACTTCCCTTCGCCATATTTGGGGCAATACGTGCCGCACCTTCTATGCATCGACGTCCGGTGGCCGTATTGTGTCCGACTCTTCCCTAACCCATAATGCGGTACCCGGGACTCTGGGTTTTATTTTGGGTGGGGTATTTCAGGTACTTGCACTTCCTTATCTTAACCCGATGCAGTGGACTTTTATCGCCGCGATAATACTATCACCAGGAATTGCTAAATTAACCAAAACCAAATTGGGATTAGATCACAGTGCTGGAATGGCAGCGATACTGATTCCTTTTGCATTATTATGGCTATTAGGAGTCTCATACATTGTAATTGCAATACCGGCCTTGACTTGGATATGGATGTCCATGTCCTGGCAAAATTTAGAATTACCACCTTTTAGAATCGGATTCTGGCATGGTACTGGAATTAGTTTCACCGCTTTTGTTGGTGTGATTGTTGCTTTCCAGTTGGTTCAATAAGATTCGCTATCTTTTGGGAAATCCCCAGAGCGCACATCATCACAGTAGCGTTTGACAGCATCTTCTATTTGGTTTTCCAAATCGAGATAGCGTCTCAAGAACCGTGGTGAAAAGTCAGTGGTAATACCTAGCATGTCGTGTAGGACCAATACCTGACCATCACAATCTGGTCCAGCACCAATACCTATTGTTGGAATAGAAATCGCTTCACTAACTCGCTTGGCCAAATCGGATGGGATTTTCTCGAGAACAATAGCAAAGCAGCCTGCTGCTTCCAATAATTTAGCATCCTCTATCAGTTTCTCTGCTTCCTCACCTTCTTTTGCGCGTACGGTATAAGTACCGAATTTATAAATCGATTGAGGGGTTAGTCCTAGGTGCCCCATCACGGGAATTCCAGCGGTAAGAATGCGCTCGATACTCTCGACGATTTCAGAGCCACCTTCCAGTTTTACAGAATGGCCATTGCTTTCCTTCATTATGCGAATCGCACTTTCAAGCGCAAGTCGTGAATTTCCCTGATAACTACCAAAAGGCATGTCGACAACAATCAATGCTCTATCGACAGCTCGTTCTACACATTGAGCGTGATAAATCATGTGATCGAGAGTCATGGGTACAGTTGTTGCTTGCCCTGCCATGACATTTGAGGCAGAATCACCGACTAGAATGACGTCTACGCCCCCCCTATCAACCAACTTTGCTAAGGAGTAATCATAGGCGGTCAGCATTGTGATTTGCTCACCAGCAGCCTTCATCTCTTGTAGAGTATTAGTGGTAATTTTCCGAGCCGTTGAATGAACTGACATAAACTTCCCCCAGTAACTTCCCTATGGCTCTGTGCGCTTCAAACCCTCGCTTGTAAATCGTTGTGTTTTACGCAGATATTTATCGCCTCTGAAAAGAACCCTAGGGACCACATTCCACCTTCTCGGCCTACACCTGAATCTTTGATTCCTCCAAATGGAACTCTCAGATCTCTATGGAGCCAAGTATTGACCCAGACCATACCACTCTCGATTTGTTTTGCTAATTCTTCGCCACGGTTTTTTGACCATACCGAGCCTGCTAAGCCATAATCGGTACAATTAGCCATCTCGACAGCCTCTGCGTCAGAATCAAAGCGGTGAATGGTCACCACAGGTCCGAAAATCTCCTCGGTAGCAGTGCGTGAATCATGACTAAGTCCAGTTATTACTGTAGCCTCGATATGAAATCCATCATCTTCACTCCTTAAGCCACCGGCAACAATATCTCCACCTTCAGCTACAGCGAGGTCGATGAATGAGAGTACCTTCGCCATGTGATTTTCAGAGATAACCGGTCCGATCTTTAGTTCGCTGACAGCGGCTAAAAAACTCTCCAAGAACTCATCGTAGATGCTGGAATGAACCAAAATGCGTGAGCCACATAGGCAGATTTGACCTGAATTCAAAAATCCGGCTCTTACCACGCCTGGGACGGCTAAACCAAGGTCTGCATCATCGAGGATTATACTGGAATTCTTGCCGCCCAACTCCAAACTAAGTTTTTTGAACATCGGTGCTGCAGTTCGAGCAACTAAGCGCCCAGTAGCAGTGCCGCCAGTAAAGGAGATAGCTTTTACAGCAGGGTGTTCGACTAGGGATTGACCGATTTCCGGGCCATAGCCATGAACGATATTCACCACACCGGCAGGGAAACCAATCTCACAGAGTATCTGGCCTAAGCGGTGAGCGGTAAGTGGAGTTATCTCACTCGGTTTGGCAATGATGGTATTGCCCATCAGCAAAGCAGGAGCGACCTTCCAAGTCAGGAGATAAAGTGGTAGATTCCAAGGCGAGATCAATCCGACTACGCCAACTGGTTTGCGCAAGACGGTATTTGTTGCATCTTCCATCTCAAAGACCTCTTCTGGCATGTTTCGGGAGAATTCAGCAAAGAAGCGAAAGTTTTCAATCGAGCGAGAGATATCGACTTCCATAGCAACCTCTAGTGGCTTACCGGTGTCCAATGCTTCAAGTTCAGCCAATTGCCTGTGCTGTGACTCGAGGGCATCAGCGATTTTATCCAACCAATCAGCGCGCTGTTCCAAACTCAAAGCACCCCATCCAGGTTGTGCGTTTTCAGCAGCCTTAACCGCATCATCAACCATCATTGTACGAGGTATGCTAGCGATGATAGAGCCGTCACTGGGACAAATATCGTCGAATGATTCAGCAGCAGTACTGTATTCGCCGCCGATTAGATTTTCAACTTCGATCATATATCTACCTCGTAGTGCCAGCGGTCTGAATCTGGATCCCACTCGTCCCATGTAGGAATAGTTGCTAGTTTTTCATGAAGGTTATCAGGCACGATTCCCGGCACGATGAAGGCTTTTTGCCGATGTAAAGGATATGGATTTCGCAATTCAATCCCCAATGTTCCAAGAATCGCTCGTGCCACATACCATGTTGCTTGTGAATTCCAACCGTGAGCGATCTTGACTACAATGCCGAGACCTTTGGGATAATCAGGGTGGGAAATCGCAAGACCGAGTAAACCATCGGCTCCTTCTTTGGCGATTACTGCGCCCTCTCCCGCTTTGAGAATCGTCGAGTCAAGTCGATTGAAACCCCCAACCAAATCAGGGTGTTTACACATCGCCTCCCAAATCCAATCCTCGTCCTTATCTTTCACCAATCCAGCATATATCTGTGCTAATTCTGCCACGGTATTGCTCACAGTCGGTAGACCACAACCATCTTTGGCAATTCTCTTGGCCTGCCAATCCTCTCCCAAATACTTCCTCACTTGTTCAATATAGGCCTTGAATACTTGATGAGTGGGTAGTGTATATCCTGCACGATTCCAGCCCTTGCCTTTGCATCCGGCCAGTATTGCTGCATGTTCACCGCTACAGGTATGATACCAGCGGCGCGGTCTGCGTACTTGTCGACCGAATTGTATCAATGGTACATCAAGAGGGGTCATCATCAGTGGCCATTCTGATTTAGAGAGTAATGACTGGGCGGCAGCAACGTGTTCAGTATCACCATTATGGCTGGCGACTGCGATGGCTTTTTGCTCCCAAGATAAATCCTCAAGTTCCTTGGTGAAGGCTTTGAGCATGAAGGGTTTCATCATTGAACGACCATAACACAGCACATTGCCGCCAAAGGAGTGAATCACTTCATCTCCATGACACCAGGCTATCGCTCCATGAATCGTGGTTTCGCTGACTCCATTTCTACGATAATCTACCAATGGTTCCCATTCGACATCCCTTCCAGTGGGTATTCCATCCACATCTTCACCCAAAGGCGAGTCTGGGTACACTTCTGAACCCGGTTGGCCTGGTGCGACCGCTGAATTGGAGTCGTGCATTATGCTCATTCAAGTCCCCTCTCAATCAATGGTACAACCTGTTCCATCCATGCTTCCATATTGCGGATTACTCGCGCTGAATCGTGATTGAAGAAATCGAACCAAGTCATAAGTCGATCTTCGGGGTGATATCTGGCTAAAGCCTGTGCTGCGACTTGCTCGGGATTGCCAATCAAGGCATTATCAACTGCCTTTTCGACCTTTGCTGGGTCGAGAGTTCCCTCTAAGGCCTTCCAATATTCGCCTAAGGCGAGTCTCGCTTCTTCGTGAGCAGCCGCACTTTGTTGCTCAGCAGTGAGGTCTTTTTCGGCATTGAGGAAAACAAAAGTGGTGCGGGGCATATCCCTGCGTTGCCATTCTCCTCCTTCTGGATGGTAATGTTCACGCATCCTCTCATGGGTGGACTCGATTATCTCAGGCGAGGTTATCGAGAGATTGAATACCTTGACTGGTAGAATAGTATTGACGAATTCCTGAGCCCGAGGGTCGTGAGTTCCTGCAATCAATTGTAATTGGTTACGAGGCCATTCTTTTGGCACGATTGAAATGTCTTCGAATTCATATCTCCTTTCTATTTCAATGGCTTCGGCCTCGGCACCAGCCGCATCTTGTACCGCCTGCCAATCATCATCAGAACGGAAATTTGCTCTGGTTAGAACAGTCGGACGGACATCATCACTAGCAAATGTATCACCGCGTAATAAGCGCAGAAAAATCTCTGCTGCTTCGATGAATATTTGGCCGCGCAATGCAGGCCATGCCGCTTCTTCAACGGCATTGCGTGGTAGAATGCCATATGGCCTAGCCATGAATTCAAAGCGTCCAGCGCTAAAACCAACGTGCAATTTTCGATCTGGGCTTTGTAATGAGAGAAATTGCACAGTGTTGGCAATACGTTCGGCTTGCGCTATAGGTCCGCCGCTAGCGACGATTGCCACCACAGCTGAACCGACATCGATACGTTTTGTGCGTCTAAAGGTCTCAAGTGCGAGTTGGGGAAAGTCGGTGCATAGTCCAACTTCGCCTTGCCAATGCGGGACAACTGGTTTTGAATTTAGTTTCTGAGTGACGGTTGAGAGGTGGGCTTGGGCGAGCCAAGCGACCCCGAAACCAAGTCTATCTGCTGCTGCGACCTGTTCGAAGTAATTGTTGAACATCACTACTTCAGAGGGAGTGAAATCATTATGATCAGGGGTTTGACTAATCGAGAAGAAGATATCGTATTCCAGCGCTAAATCCCCCTTAAGTGGTCAATTTTTGAATTCTTTGCTTGAGTACATCTGGTGCAGGTATCCCTGCTTCCATCAATGAAGTCATAGCCCCGGACAGTTGAATCATTGCTTCATCGGGTTGATTGCTTATTTCAGCAAGGTCAGCCAGTCCCCAACGCGCTACAATGACGCCATCTAGATCTCCCAGTTGTTCTGCGAGTTCCAGACTCTCTTGCATCATGGCCAATGCTTGTTCCAATTCCCCATTAGTTGCCTTGATATGTGCTATGTCCTGCATGGTTTCCAAGCGAGCTTGGTCGTCTTTTCCTACCAATTCCATACGCTTGTGACAGTGCATTTCTGCAGCATCCCAATCTTCTTTGGCTTTAGCGACATGTGATAGTAAAGCATGACCATAAGCCATTCCATTTCGGTCATTTGCTAATTCTCGTAACCGCATCGAACGATCGGCAAAGACGCCTGCCTCTTCGATATCCGATGACGCTAACGCCATCAAACCAATATGGTGCATTATCGCTGCTGCTAATTTATTATGCTCGGATTTTTCAGCTGCCAATGCTAAACCGATCAGTGATTCTTTGTCGGGATTTCCTTGGCGATGAATCTCAAATTCAACCCATCCTCTCTCTTCATCATCCTGTGCGACTTCTTGTGCGTGTTCCATCAATTGCTCCTGCAATTCATGACGGCCTAATTGACCCGCTAGTTCGTATAGATGGAGTGCGAGAGAGGTATTTATCGCCCCAAGGTCTCCTCCCTTGGAGAAGAGATCCAATACCTCACTTGCTGCATGTTCTGACATATCGGTCATGATATCACCTCAAATCGAGCGTAGACGACCACCGTCTACTGCAAGGCTCACGCCACGTATTCCACCGCTACCCGGTAAACATAGGAACAGAATTGCATCAGCGGTTTCTTCAGGCTGAATCAAGCGTTCAATAGGCACTTGACTAATCCAATTATCGTGGATGTCAGCGATTGATTTTCCAGTCTTTTGGTGTATAGAATCTGCGAGAGAACCGAGCCGGTCGGTATTGGTGAACCCGGGTAGAATATTGTTGATGGTAATACAAGGCGCAATTTCACGAGAGAGGGTTTTTGACCATGCAGCCATAGCTCCTCTCAGTGTATTGGATAAGCCGATATTTGGGATAGGTTCCTTGACAGATGTCGAGATGATATTGACTATTCGCCCCATTCCTGCCTTTTCCATTTCGGGGGCTAGCATGCGTGTGATTGTATGGGCTGCGTGGAGATGTCGCTTGAAGGGTGCTTCAAAATCTTCAACCTCATTCTCTAGCAGTGGTCCACCTGGTGGTCCTGCTGCATTATTGATCAAGATATGAATAGGTCCATCTTCGAGAATCTTGTTGATCAACATCTCGACCACTTCCAACTTTTCAAGATCCATAGCCACTGCTTGATGACCTGTGCCTGGAAGTGACTCAACCAATTGGTTTAGAGCCTCTTCATTGCGACTGCAGGCGACTACGCTTGCTCCAGCCTCTGCGAAGGCTTTGACAGCAGCTCTGCCGATGCCGCGGCTAGCGCCGCAGACCAATGCTCTCATTCCTTTTAGGGCGGTCTTTTTGAATGGTGATTCCGGGTTTGTCATATTTATTTCTCCAATTGGTATTTTTAATTTTTCAATTGCCTTTCAATCGGCATAATGGGCGTAGGTTTGCTCGGATAATTTTTGCTCAACAACGGCGAGAACCTCGTCGGATGCATTACGGAAAGTCGGGTGTTCACTTTGGCCTTGCGGTCGTCTAATATCCGACCATTCATCAGCCTCATAATGCAAAACCGCTTCTTTCATCAACACCCCCGCTAGAACTAGAGTTTCATAGCATAGATCTTCATAGGTCATTCCACGTTTTACCATGACTTCTCGGCGCATCAATAATTCACCGGTGTCAATGCCATTGTCACAGAAATGGGTCGAAGAACCGATTGGAATGTCATGGTAAACCGACCAAGCAGGAGAGGCTGAACCTCTACACTCTGGCAACAGACCTGGGTGGGAGTTAATCACTCCATCCTTGGGATAGTCGAGTATCTCGCCACGGATGATTCGAGTACCACCAAAGATGATCAAATCCAAGTCCAACCCCTGGAGATGTGGCATCACCTGTTCTGAATTATGAATAGCGACTTCAACATGAGTGACATCAAGTTCTGAAATCTGGTCCTCTATAGTCGCAGCAATCGGGTTTCCTTCTATGCGCTTGAGAAACTTATCTCTCTCTTCATCAGCTATGTCAGAGTCTTCGCTGATGATGATTTTAGGCACGAAACCCTCGGAGATAAGTTGCTTCAGCATTTCCCTGCCATACGGATGCTCCTTCAGCAGGAGAAATGCAAAACCCGGCTTCGGCATGTGATAGCCGAAGAGGTTGGCCTACCCGTTCTTTTCGGTCAAGGAGTGACTCTTTGTCTATCTCTTGGAAACAATACGGTTTCGCGCACATTTCTCGCACCGGTAAGTGCCATCAATAGGCGGGCAACGCCAAGTCCCCAACCTGCGTGTGGTGGTGCGCCATAGCGGAATCCATCGGTGTAGAATGAAAAATCAGCGGGATCGAGTCCTTTGTTGCGTAGGTTTTCCTCAAGAACTTCGACATTGTGCTCACGCTGTCCACCGCTGGTCATTTCATCACGGCCATAATTGAGGTCGAAACCTCGACTTAGTTGTTCACCGGTTGCGCCGTCTTCTCCAGTAATGTGGTGGATATAGAATGGTTTCATTGCCATAGGCCATCGTGGTAGGAAATGGAACCCCGGGTGTATAGCAGCAATGATGTCACAATGTGATGATTCGATATCATCGCCCCAGGAAATATTTGCACCAGAATCTTGAATCATTTTGATAGCATCACAATATTCTATTCTAGGGAATGGAATCGATGGCACATCAACAGTTATTGGTTGCTCATCTTGGCTGATTCGATATTGGTTGATGATGTCGATCTGGTCTTGGTCATTATCAGCAACAGATTGCCATATGTGGTTAATCATGCGCTCTTGAACCGCCATTACATCGTCATCATCCATCCAAGCACCTTCTATATCGAAGGAAATAAACTCATTGAGGTGACGATATGTATCGTGGTTTTCTGCCCGGAATGCTGGTCCAATCTCAAATACCCGTTCCATTCCACCGAGAATAGTCAATTGTTTGTAGAGTTGCGGACTTTGACTCAAGAAGGCTGGCGTGTCAAAGTACATCATTGGGAAGAGATTGGTTCCACCTTCTGACGCTGAAGCAATTATCTTTGGAGAATTAATCTCCTTGAACCCTTCAGTGATTAGGTGCTCTCTTCCATATTGTAGAACTCTTGAACGCAAGGTGAACATGGCACTGACGTGTGATCTGCGCAAATCCATGTATCGGTTATCCAATCTGGTGTCTAGGCCAACTGAAACCGTGTCTGTAACTCCTAATGGGAGCGGCGTCATTGCTTCGGTAATCACATTCAAAGCGGATGCTACTACCTCGTAAGTCGGCGGTGGTGTAGGTTCACCTTCAGCGACTTTTGGTGGTCGTTTTTCTGCTACCATTCCAATTACTTGAACTGTTGATTCACGGGAGAGATTTTGTGCTTGGGCAAGGGTGTGCTCATCGACGGCTCCTTCTTTAAAGAAAATCTGACAGCGACCAGTGCCATCTCTGATGTCCATAAAACATATTTTCCCTTTACCGCGAGCTGCTTCCATAAAACCACATATCTTTACCTCAGTTGCCAATAACTCTGCTCCAGATTCCTGAATTTGACCAAGTGTGTGTGTTCGATATGCCGTGGGGTGGTATTCGACTACTGCCATGGGCTGTGGGGGTCGGGTTTGTATGATGAAGGCATCGCTGAACTAGCGCATGATTGATAGCCAAGTGTTTGGACGGGTGTGATATGTCAGACGTATTTTTTTCTAGTGAATCAGTCAGTAGTGGACATCCAGACAAGCTTTGTGACGCAATTTCAGATGCAATAGTAGACGCTTGTTTAGCAGTAGATCCAAATTGTCGTGTTGCCGTCGAAACCTGTGTAAAGGGTAAAGCGGATATGGGCTTAATCGTCCTTGCAGGTGAGGTGACCGTAAACGGTACAGCGCCTGATTACGAAGCAGTTGCCCGTAAGGCAGCAGCAGACATCGGCTATACTTCTCATAAGATTGGTATGGATGCAACCGATCCTAATGTTTGTGAAGTTCAAGTTCACATCACTACACAATCCCAATACATCGCTCAAGGTGTGAATCAGGATGATCTATCTCAAGGAGCAGGCGACCAAGGATTGATGTTTGGTTACGCTTGCACTGAAACCGAGGGTTTGCCCGGCCTCAATGGACGCTATTTCCCGCTTGCTGCTGCACTTTCACAGAAGTTGACTCGCAGACTATCCGAGGTCCGTGAGCAAGGGATTTTGCCATGGGCTCGACCAGATGCCAAGAGCCAAGTTACTATTGCATACGACGAAGATGATAACGTCGATTATGTTCACACAGTTGTTATCGCTATTCAACATGATGATGACCTCAAGGACATGTTTGACGGTGATATCGATGCAGAGCAAGCCCACATCCGTGCTGAAATCGAGGAGAAGGTTGTCAAGCACGTTATTCCAGCTGAAATCCTGCCTGATAACTACCGCTTGGTAGTAAATGGCACCGGAAGGTTCGCAGATCCAGGTGGCCCATATGCCGATGCTGGATTGACCGGTCGAAAGATTATCGTCGATACCTATGGCGGCATGGGCCGTCACGGTGGCGGTGCATTTAGCGGCAAAGATCCTTCGAAAGTCGACCGCTCAGCAGCCTATGCAAGTCGCTGGGCAGCAAAGCACATAGTCGCTGCTGGATTAGCCAAGCGTTGTGAAATTCAACTCGCATACGTCATAGGAATTGCAGAGCCAGTC
This sequence comes from uncultured Candidatus Poseidoniales archaeon, assembly GCA_905181715.1. Classification (GTDB taxonomy): domain Archaea; phylum Thermoplasmatota; class Poseidoniia; order Poseidoniales; family Poseidoniaceae; genus MGIIa-K2. The sequence goes on along the minus strand of CAJIYT010000021.1, from coordinate 21,950 downwards.
AGTGTTCGAGTGGAAACCTTTGGAACAGGAACAGTTGATGATAAAACTCTTACACAGCGTGTGAACAAAGTCTTTGATTTCAGGCCTAGAGCCATCATCAAGGAACTTGATTTACTCAAGCCGATCTATTCGGTAACCGCTGCTGGTGGTCACTTTGGCCGCACACCAGGCGCTGACGGTAGTTTCCCTTGGGAGACTATTGATGACTCACGTGTCTTGGCTTTGAAGAATTGAGACCCATAGGGTCTTACCGCCGATTGGCTGAAATGCCAAATCGTAGTCGGGGGTTCATGACCAAGCGCAAATCTGTATGGGCAGTATGCGCAATCATCCTCACCTCTTTGTTGGCTACACCGGTATTAGCCCACGAGGATATTACACTTTCAGTTGATCAAATACACCTTATTCTTGCCCCGGGAGATGTGGTTAATCTCACTCTGAATATCGAGAACGGTGGCGATTCGATAGAGGATTTTAACGTCACAGCAATTGCCTCTAATTCGCTATGGTCGGTTATACCTTCAATGCCGGTGGTAGAGGATGTATTCCCAACTTGGAATAATGACACTATCATAATCATCAGTCTCAATTATTCAGCACTTCCCTCAGATTCAGGGACGGTAAATATCACAGTAACAGAACCTGACGCAAGTATCTCATCGTCTATAATTGTCCATCTTACAGTATTACCAGTATTCATGCCTATTATCGATGCTAGTGCAAATGGCAACCAAGGTTTGGTTTCATTATCTCCAGGGACAACAGTAGATTTACCGGTTCAGGTAAGCAATGAAGGGAATGTTAACGATACATTGATTCTCGACGTAGACCAAGAACCAGATTTACTCGGTTTCTGGGCTGCTTGGAACGCTAATCAACAAAACAACTCTGGTAATGGAACTGGTAATGGAACTGGTAATGGAACTGGTAATGGAACTGGTAATGGAACTGGCACTGGTAATGGCACTGGTAATGGAACTGGCACTGGTAATGGCACTGGTAATGGCACTGGTAATGGAACTGGTAATGGAACTAATGGTAATTCCTCCACTGCTCCACGTTCAATACCTTCCACATGGGAGGTTAGATGGCTAAATGATACTATGACTCATATGAGCACCGGTGAAACCCGTGTGGCGACGTTACGGGTTAGTATACCAGCCAATGAAGCGCCGGCTTATTTCGGTCTGTCGTTATTTGCAGCATCTACTAACGGTAATTTTTCTATATCAACAACCATGGTTCTCAATATTACTGCAACATATGGAGCTTCGTTTTCCTTTGACGATTCTAGTGTGATTTGGCTTCCTGGTGTTACAGATTCGGTTGATGTTTCAGTAGTAAATACCGGCTCCTATCTCGTCGAGCATGTTTGGTCGCTTCAGATTGATTCTGGCGATTGTAGTGCAAACCTAGATACTCTCTCAACAACAACTGCTGTGGCTGCGACCGCATTGGTCTCCTTCGACATACTTCCTCTCCCCTCAACTCATTCAGGTGACACCTGTGATCTCAGCCTCCATGGGACAGTCGCATCTGATAATAGTGTGTCATATGCTTATTCTTTCACCATAACCGTCGGTGAGAATTGGAGTTTGGATATGGTTCCTGATACAGACCTTACACTAACTGCAGGTGTTGAGAAAACCGTGAATGTCCTCCTAATCAATAATGGTAGCGAGGAAGATACCTTACTATTGAATGCGGCAGAACTCAGTGGATTTAGTGTTGTAATGCCAACTCCAACCGCTGTTGCGCGAGATTCAAACACATATGTCCAGATGACCATAACTGCGGATGCAGGACTGGTTGGCCCTTTCTCACTACTGCTAAACCTATCCAGCAGCAGTAGTGCAGGACAGATGGTTCATGCACAAATCGACTTTATCGTACTTGAGGAAGATGGTCTTTCTTTGACTCCTCCGTTAGGAGAACGCATCTCAGTAAATCCTTCTGAAAGTGCAGAATCTTCGGTGATAATAGTCAATACCGGCACCTCCAATCTTTCGTTACTCCCAACGATTACTGGACTCCCTCAAGGGGTTGATGCTCAACTAGATACCACTGCTATTTCTGTGGGGGTTGGCCAATCTGTGCCCTTTAATTTCACGATTCAAGTCGCTGCCAATGCAGTTCAGTCCAATCATGATATCACCATTACCCTAAGCGGTAGTGGGGTTTCTGATTCAGTGATTATTGATTTGCAGATAGGTGAGAGATTAGGTGTGCTGGTGGCGTCTTCGAGTCAGCAGGTAATCGCTAGTCCAATGGCAGAGAGAGTTCACACGATTTCAGTCACCAATCTCGGTACTTCGAATCAATCCTTTGTCTTGGAATTAGACTCGACCAATACCGCTTCTTACTTCGACATCTCCATCTCAGATCTCAGTGTTTTGTTAAGCGCAGGTGAATCGGTAAACATTGACCTGACGATACGCGAAACAGCATCTGGGGCCTCTGCAGGTGGCGAATCATTGACTATTACAGTGACCAGTGCGGCTGATTCACAAGTGATGGATTCATTGGAAATAGATATTGTGCCTCATCTGGCTAATATGTTGATTACAGTTCTTCCAACCGTGGATGAAGCATTGCCTGGTGAGTCAATACATGGAAGCGTGATAGTCACCAATATTGGTAATTCATTGGATACTTTGACTATCACAACCGTCGGTATAGATTGCGGTTTAATCGAATCGATTAGCTTGGCTGCAAGTGCATCATCCGCACCCTTGCCATGGTCTTGTCTAATTCCCGATGATTCAGTGGCTTCACTGCAGGAGTTGACCTTTAGAGCGACCAGTTCAGCCAGAACCGATAAAGTAGTGGAAGAAGGCGAAGTCTACAAAATACTCGCCTCTTGGAGTAATAGTGGTATTGTGACGGTAGAAATGGACCGCGATGCAGATACAATTGCAATTTCTGATGATGTGACATTTGACGTTAAAGTCTGTAATCAAGCCAATGCTGCAATCGATGGGCGGTTGGAATTAGAAGGTCAGAACACCGCTCGTTTTGAACAGAATTGGCGAAACGTTGGTTCTGATGACGTGATTCAAACCTATTCCTTGCCAGCAGGAGCTTGTCAAGAATTCGTGTTATTATTATTCACTACTGGTAGTGATGGTTTTGCTGCAGAGTTGAATATCAGGGCTGTAAGTAGTATTGAGGGATCAACCGTCAACGACGAATCCAGTACTTTTACCATCACTGCTACCGAGGCAGCAAAGCCACCGACTGGTCTAGCGCTTCCACTTGGTTTTGAACTCGATAATCAATCTGGAATCACAGCTATTTCAAGCGGGTGGATAGTTGCGCTACTTCTATTAATTGTAATGCGAATGACAAAGAAAAAGAGGGTTTTAGTAGGTCCATTCGAAGAATTAGAGATTGAACCCGCAACCAGCGCAGACGTACCTGCGCTGGATAGCCTACTCGGTCCAAACGAGGTGAGAATGGATGAGGAGCGTAAGATAAATTGTCCAAAGTGTGATGAGAAACTAGGGGTTCCTAGAGGGGCAGAAGCACCTTTCCGTTTCACCTGTCCTTCCTGTGACGGAAAGATTAGAGTAACCGATTGATCAATTCTTTATCGCTATCAGCAAGAATGCGGTGTGACCGAATGCACCTTTTGTCGGACGAACGCCACCTTTGCTTGCTCTACCCCAAGGTCGCTCGATGATTTCAGCAGCCCATTCAACGTTTAAACCGACGTCAATACAAGTTTGCCAACATGACTCTAGTTGCGATGTGTTTGGAGCATAGCAAGCAAGACGAGCACCAAATTTCAGCATAGGAGCACATGCATTAATTGCAGCACTGTGATCTGCCATGTCGAGTATTACAGCATCGAATTCCAAACCGGTATTTCCCACGACTTCATCGACCAAACCCTCACAGTGGTCGTGTTGTGGGAATTCAGGAAAACAATCAGCAGCCCGCGCTAGATTCGCTAAACCTACTTCAGCATGTTCTTCTCTGGGCTCAATAGTTAGTAGATGTCCGCTATTCCCCATCACTCTTGCCAAATGTAGTGATAGTCCTGCTGAACCTAATCCCGCATCGAGAACACAGTCTCCTGGTCCGATACCCATGCGGGAAATTAGTGCACCGGCATCCTTGGCTGAGATGGTCTGCGCTCTCCGTTGCATTCCCTTGATCAATTCGGGTAACCTCGCCGGCATTCTTGTGAGATATTTTTGGCCGATTAACACTTCTTCTCCGACCTCAATTTCACTGAGAATCAACTTCGGATTAAAGACTCCTAATCCTTTTATACGGAGGGTTGAATCAACCAATTCTACCATGTGAATTCTCTCGTCTTCTCCGAGGACAACCCAATCTGACATGGTGAAGGCTTGGGGTGCTTCCTGATGAAGATTGTCTGAGTCTTATACATCCCCCCTTAAGGGGGATGGGAATCGTGGGTCACGTATGTTCATATACTTAATGATAAAAGGGCAGCCCATGAAGTCTATACGTACAGCAGCATCCACTCTTGTTTTGTTGATGATTTTGAGTATTTTCAGCTCCATGGTTGCTATTGATAGCCCTAGTGAGAATACCCAACTTTCTGAAGAAGTAAACCAAAATTATGCAGTTTCACCTGGTCATGCAGTATTTGCTGAATATATGGGTGCGTATTGGTGCCCTCCCTGCACAACCACTTCGAGTAACTTAGCTAATTTGATCGATACAAACGGAGGTAGAGGTGGCGACTTCACTTACATCTCCTTTTGGGAATCACAATCAACCGGCTGGCCAAGTGATGCACCAATCAATAGAAATGAGCACATCCAAAACGCCCCTGGCTATACCGGTGGCATTCCTGTTGTGACCTTTGGCGATGCCGATCAAGGCAATTATTACACCGCTGGCGGTCAGAATTACGACTCATATTACACTAGTGGTGGCGGTATGGATGCCTCCGCTGCACAATTCGATCTCGAAGTTGCTCAATACGCAAATGGCAACGACATGGAAATAGAGATTACCGCAGTCTACAACGGTGCTGGCACAAAGACAGTTTGGCTCTATGCTGCAGTTGCTGAGGATACCAGTCCTGAAACCTATACTGTGAATGGTAACCCCAATCCACACCACGTGTGGAAAAAGTGGCTACTGAATGGTGCTGCAAGTGGATTTGAATCTTTCACTTTGAGTAGTGGAACACCTGTGTCCCATACTTGGACCGTGCCAATTTCCACTGTTCGTGCTGGTGGCGGACACAGTGCTGAAGATAATTTCCTTACCATTGCAACTCTGCAGGATGGAGATCACAGCGGTTACAGAAATGTCTACACAGCAGCAGATTCGAGTATGGTTCCACTAATCGATGTCGGTATTTCCGAGATTGTTTTCGACAATCCTTCTGCTGACAAAGGATATGTCACTAACGATGTTATCAATGTTCAAGCTACAGTTGTCAACAATGGCCTGAATGCATATTCCGATGGAGGTAGTGCACAATTCTACTATATCGACGGAACTACTGAAGTAGAGTTTGGTTCGCCTATTACTCTGAATAATTTCCCTAATTCCGGCTCTAGTCAACAGATTAGCGCACAATTGGATACAAGTAGTGTTCCAGTTACCAACTGGGACACGACTATCAAGGTTAGATTAACAGGACTAGTCAAAGATATGATTTCCTTAAACAATGTCAAATCTGATTCAATGCTTTATGATAATGCCCCAATCTCCAAGGAACCCCAAGTAACTGGAGATTTAGAGATTGACCGTGGTGTCGATTTCTATGTCGAGGCAAGAGCACAGATTACCGATGGCGTTGATTTAGATCTGTCAACCATTACTTTCGATATAGAAATCAGCCCAACAGGGCAAAACCTGTGGGATAGTCAATACTCATCTCCAAATGGCGACTTAATGTTCCCAGGCGAGACTAACGAATACCGTAGCTTCCTGATTCAGCCAGATATTATGCTGAGTAGTGGTGATTATGATCTCCGTTCTAAAGCAATGGATGGAAGAGGACAGGAAAGTCCTTGGGTTGTTAATGATGAAGCCTTTGCAATAATGAACTCATTTCCTTTGGTAAGCCAAGACCCAATCACGGTAAAGGTACAAACTAGTAGAAAAGTCAGTATGTCTGAGCACATAAGTGATGCAGAATCCCCTGGTGATATCAGTGGGTTGACAGTATCTAGTACTCATGATGCCTTTGTAGGATGGTATCCAGATACAGAAGAAATAGAGGTCTACTTTGATTCTATTCAGATGATTGACGGCGAACCAATACAAACCGGAATAGAAATCTCGGTATTCGATGGTGAGGATACCTCCTATAGCACGCTATTATTCAATATCATTGAAAATGGCCAACCACGATGGGACACAATCAATCGTCTCTTTGTTGATGAAGGTTCATCTGGACAACTAAATCTGGAAAACTATCTCTCAGATACAGATCAAGATGGTAATTCAATCAGTGCTTCAGGTTTGACTCTGGCACTGATAGAAAACTCAGATGATAGTGTAATGACTGCTTCGCTAGAAGGATTTATGCTTAGCTATCAAACTTCACTAATAGATATTGATGTTAACGGTTATTCAACCTTCACAATCAGAGCAAGTGACGGTTTACAATCTGCAGATCAAACAATCACTGTGGAAATAACTCCTGTAAATGATGCTCCTAGAGTCGATTTGACTGGCCTCACTATGATGGTTCTTCAAGTTGGTCAAGAGAAGACAATCAACTTCGATGAAATTATTTCAGATGTCGATGGAGATATTGAATCGGTATTCGTAAGGGCAAGCACTGATGATGTTACAGCATTAACATATACCAATATTGGTCACATAATGACCTTGAAGTGGAATGAAAAGGGGATAAAGACCGTAACCGTAGAAATAGATGACTTTGGCCTTAACGGAAAGAATGTCTACACTTTCGAGGTAGAGGTCATAGATCACAGGGCCTTGACTGTCTCTAAAGAAGATGGGTCTATGGTGAAGTTGAGCATTAATGATTACCTTGTCGGTGATGAACTGGAATTAATGCTTGCTCTATCAGAAGATGGTGCGACTTTCATCAGTATCGAAAGCAGTTGGCAATTATGCAATGCTGATACTGAGACATGCCGTCTATACAATGTTGTAGAACATGAGATGAAAGATAAGGCATCGGGCTGGACTTTCTCACCATTCGAAGGAATGGAAGGCGGAGAATTACGATTCCATGACCAAATTAAATTAGGAAAGGTATCAGCTGTTGATTCAGAAGGTATTGAGTGGCAATCTTCGGAGTATGTCGAATGGTATGTCGAGGAACATCCAATGTCCTATGCTGAGATGAGTGCTGAAGAATTTGCTGCTAAACTTGCGGCATTACAAGCAGAACTAGATGCTCTAAAGGAAAGTGATGCCTCAGAGGTTGAGATTGCTAAAGCAGAAGCGGATATTATCGAGGCGTGTCAAACAGGTATGTGTGGAGATTCAGTCGCATCTGGAACTGAGAGCGGACTAGCTGCCGACGGTGATCTCACTTTGTTACTCGGTATTATTGGCTTGGTCCTAATCTTTGGCCTTCTAGGAGGGTTGTTATTCATGCGTGGAAATAAGCCCGAAATCGTTGGTGAGGATTGGAACCAAGCAGTCCCAGCAACTGATATGGTCGCCAATTCTATGTATGGCGGAGCAGAGCAATTATTCCAACAACAATACGCACAACCACCTGTGGCTCAACCTATTGTTACACTTGCAGTTCCAACGCAACCAGGTATGCCTCCTCTCCCAGCAAGTGGCTTACCAGCTGGTTGGACAATGGAACAGTGGTCCCACTATGGGCACACTTATCTTGAGCAAACTGGACAATGAATGGGTATGCAAATACCTGTGCCGTAATGCAAACGGTGATAGGGAAGCAAGGGTCAGGTAATTACTGTGTCAGAGGAAGATGATGTCACATCCAAGGTCGAAGAAGACCTTGATATTGATACAGATGATGCTGAGGAAGAGGTAATCACCTTCTGGACAACTGAAGCAAATGCCTCGGATGAGGTTTTGAAAATTCCAATCGATGAATGGATCGATGATGTTGAATTTGAATCAACGGAGGATGTTCCTGTACCTGAGCGTTTAGTCGACCAAGTTATTGGACAGATTGCTGCGAGTTCGGTAATTCGTAAGGCTGCTGAACAACGACGTCACATGATGATGATAGGCGATCCTGGGACTGGAAAGTCGATGCTTGCACGTTCTATGACTGAACTTCTTCCCAAGGATACTCTTGCAGATGTTCTCTGCTATCCCAATGAAGATGATGAGAACGAACCACGGGTTAGGACAGTTCCAGCAGGCAGAGGCGATAGAATCGTCAAGGCTCAGAAAGAAGCCATAAGGATTCAGAAGGAAAAGAGCCAAAAAATGCTGATGATCGGCTTTGTAGCAATCGCTTTTCTCCTAGCAGTAGTTGCTTTACAATCAGGAGATATTCTGACCTTATTATTTGGAATGCTATTACTTATGTTCGGTTATATGTTCTTACGCTCACGTATGGGCGGTGCGGACGAAGCTCGTATCCCCAAGGTACTCGTGAAGCATGATACCTCCGATTTACCACCCTTTGTCGATGCAACGGCTACACTTTCAGGAGCCCTGCTCGGTGATGTTCGCCACGACCCTTTCCAGAGTGGCGGTATGGAAACCCCTGCTCATGACCGTGTCGAACCCGGAGCCATTCATCGTGCTAATGGGGGAGTATTATTCATAGATGAGATCAATCTTCTACGTTTAGAAGAACAACAAGCATTGCTAACCGCAATGCAGGAGAGAGCATTTCCAATCTCGGGCCGTTCTGAGAGGAGTAGTGGCGCTCTTACCAAATCTGAACCAGTTCCTTGTGATTTCATATTGATTGCAGCCGGTAATCTCGATGCGATTCAAGGTATGCACCCCGCACTTCGTAGCAGAATTAGAGGATATGGCTATGAGGTTTATGTTAATTCAGTAATGCCTGATACTGCGGCAAATCGTAAGCGAATGATTCGTTTCATCTCTCAAGAGGTACGTCGTGATTCAGGAACTTCTCGTCATATTCCTCATTTTGACCGCTCAGGAGTAGCACTAATCTTGCGTGAGGCACAAAGAAGATCTGGGCGAAGAGGAAAACTAAGCCTTCGCTTGAGAGAATTGGGTGGACTGGTCCGAATCGCAGGTGATATGGCTTGCGAAGATGGCTCTGTCCTAACCTCTGCAAAGCACGTATTGGCCGCTCGATCTATTGCTAAACCCCTTGAACAACAAGTGGCAGACCGGATGATTGAGCGCCGTCAAGAATATTCATTGATAGTTAATTCAGGTGAACGCTGTGGCCGAGTTAATGGCTTAGCGGTATTAGGTGCAGATTCAGGATTATCTGATTATAGTGGTATTATGCTACCCGTTGAAGCCTTGGTTACTCCATCGCAATCAAGCGGTGGCCAAGTCTTTGCAACCGGTGGTCTTTCTGACCTTGCTAAGGAGAGCGTAACTAATGTCAGTGCAGTAGTCAAGAAGTTGACTGGCAAGAATGTCAGTGATTATGATATTCACATCCAATTCGTAGACACCCACGGTGTTGATGGTGATTCAGCATCTATTACCATCGCTACTGCTGTTATCTCTGCACTTGAAAATATTCCAATTCGCCAAGACTTGGCGATGACCGGTAGTCTTTCCGTCAGAGGAGAGGTTTTGCCTATCGGTGGTGTTACAGCGAAAATTGAAGCAGCAGCAAGATCGGGAATAAAGACCGTAGTTATTCCCAGGGCAAATATGCAGGATGTAATGCTAGATACCGAATGGGAAGGTGTGGTCGAAGTCGTCGCAGTCGATACTCTTGACGAAGTGATGGAGTACGCCCTTATCCGTGGTGATTTGAAGAAGAGTTTGGTCCAACGTCTAACCGATATTATCGATCGTTTGACACCTGAGGTCTCCAGTGACCTTGCACCTTCAACTCGACTTTCATGAATAGCATTCATGTAGCGTAGGCATGAGGATTGCTCATGTCCTCAGAGAATCGTTCTGGGGCACTTTCAGTTCTATTTCTCGTCGTCATGATTGACATGATTGGTTTTGGCATAGTAATACCCTTTTTGACCTTCTTTATAGATGATTTAGCATCTATGGAAGGAGTCTTAGAAATCGGTTTCTGGATCGCACTGATGATGGCTGGATATTCAGCAGCCCAATTTCTCTTCTCTCCATTTTGGGGCGCTCTCTCAGATCGTATTGGTCGCAGACCGGTATTGATGACAGGGCTGGTGGGAAACACTGTCTTTTTCACTATATTCGGACTTTCTTCATCTCTTTGGATGGCATTTACAGCAAGGTTCCTTGCAGGTGCCTTCAATGCTAATATTGCGGTTGCAAAAGCCTTCATCGGTGATATTTCAGATTCAGAATCAATGGCAAAGAGGATGGGGTTAATCGGTGCCGCTTTTGGCCTTGGTTTTACAATAGGCCCATTCCTCGGTGGAGAATTATCCTCTCCTGCCCAGCGTTGGGATCTCTTTAACGGTACCATTTTCGACGTCCATCCTTACCTGTTGCCTTGTTTAGCAGCCTCGATACTCTCAACACTGTCCCTGATATTAGCCATGTTCAAATTGCCCGAATCACTTCCACCTGAAGATAGAGTAAAAGTCGACGCACGCAATCCATTATTGATATTGAAAGGCATGTTCGGAGATTCTTTGAAAGTCATTAAAATCCCCAATATCGGTTCGATGATTTGGGTTGGAATGTTTTTCATCTATGGTTTTACTATAATGCATGCAGTTTTCATCCTCTTTACCGAAATGTCACCAGCCGAAGGAGGTCTAGGTTTTTCTGAAGCAGATAATGGGCGTGTGTTTGCAGTTATCGGTCTAAACGGAATCATCATCCAAGGGTTCTTAATCGGTAAGTTGACTAAGAGATTTGGCTCGAGAAATCTCCTCCGAGTCGGAATATTGGTCTGTGGACTAGGTCTATCGTTGATCCCACATGTTCCTTCGCATTCACCTTGGTTAGCCCTGATTGTTGTAGTTATTTTGATTTCAGCGGGTAATGGTCTATTCCAGCCCTCATATGCAGCGATACTTACTCAAATGGCTAAGGAAGAGGGTGCTGATCTTGGTTTGGTTATGGGTGCACAGGAATCATTTGGTGCATTTGGTCGAATACTTGGGCCACTAACTGGCGGATTGGTTTGGGATGCGACCGTAAACGGTACTGGTTGGGTTTCTGCGGCAACAGCATTTCATCTATGTGGATTGATGATGATAGTAGCTTTCTTCTTACAGATGCGTGTGAGAACAATACCTAAGGGTAATCCCATTTCTGATTAGCCGGTAGCGTTTTGAATGGATGAACACCATTGGAACCTATGGGAGAGGCTTTCGCCAACTGGGATGCTAACACTTTTCAGAACCGTTTGTCGATGCTGACAAATGGTTTGTTACTCGCTGCATTGGTCATTATCGCAATGGCAACTCTTGAGGATGTTCTCAAGCCCTTTTTCATTGCTCTTGGCATATATTTCATTCTAAAACCCGGTGCAGATATACTTTCTGAAGGCGGTAAATTTCCAATCTTCCTCTCATATCTGACTATGTTTTTGCTATTCCTATTGATCATAGTCTCAACCTTTTTCTTCGCTTGGGCACAAACTCAGAGCATCATTGTAGACGAGGATAAAATCAATCAATATAACAATCAATTAAATGATCGCTATGTCGATATGAAGGATTGGGCTGTTTTTGGGATGTTCTTGCCTGAAACCGCAGATAATATTACAGATGGGCAATCGGTTCTAGCCTCTGATTTAACCCAAATGGGTTTCCTTGACGAAGGCGATAAGGTGATGGATTTAGCAGTGGAGATGCTGAGTGGTTTTGGGACGGTTATTTCAACGTCTGTGACGGTTCTCTTCTTCTTGATATTCATCATTCTTGAGGCTAGTTTCTTACCGGGACGGATAGAACGAGCTTGGCCAGGTAAAGCCTTCGATAAAGTAAACATTGTGCGCCACCAAATAGAGGAGAGCGTCAATACGTATATCATTGTTAAAACTGGGTGTGGACTAGGAACCGCTGCGATTGCTGGCTTGATTATGTGGTACTTTGGGGTGGATTTGTGGTTTGTTTGGGCAATATTGACTTTCATCCTTAATTATGTACCATATATTGGTTCCTTAATTGCGACCGTTCCTCCTATATTGGTCGGATTTGTAATATTGACTCCATTCCCTTTACTGATGTTAGTTGTGCTATTATTGCTAAACCAGCAGATATGGGGTAATGTTATTGAAACAAAATGGGCTGGTAAGGCATTGGATCTATCTCCGGTAATACTACTGATAGTAACCGCCTTCAGTTTCTGGTTATGGGGGATAATCGGTATGATTCTCTCGGTTCCTTTCATAGTGATCATCAAAATCGTTCTTGAGAATATTGAAGCCACTAGGCCTTTGGCGATATTACTTTCAGAAAGAGCGCCTACCTTGGAAGAAGCTTGGATGGATGCTCTCAAAGATGGTCGTCTCTCCTTCTCTGAAAATCATAGACTACGTGAATTACAGAAATTGCTGGGTGTTAGTGATGTGGTGATGACTTCAACCGCCGGTAGAATCGCTGCAAGTATGGCCATAAAGCGCCATAAAGTGAATAAACTGCAACTAGAATTGATTGAAAAGTCAGCGGATATAATCTCTCTAAGCCATGGCCTGAATGGGCTTGTGACCGGAAAGTTAGATCCTTCCTTCAAACCAGCCCTAAAGGAATTAATTGATCGATTGGAAGAGGAAGAAGAATAATTAATTCTCGCTTGAAATCTTCGAGTTGACTTATTTCTGAATCCACTAAACGGATTTGACGTTCTTGATATTGTTCTAAACCGTAATTTACGGTTTGGCTCTCAAACTTCAGTCAACATTTTTTCTAATTCGGTATTGATCATCAGAATCAAGGTTCCGAACTCGGGTGGAATATTTGGGTCCTCATAGAGTTCCTCCAATTTGTTTTGTGTCATAGCGATACGCACGTCGAGAGCTTTAGCTTTATTCAGGAGCCATTGTTCCGTGGCTTCTTTTGATGCACGTCGGATGTTTCGAGGTACTTTGGAATCGTCTATTTGGCTGATTACAGAGGCAATCTGGGCAAGTTTGGTTTCAATGTCGGACATAGTGTTCTCTCCTCAAACATGTGCTCGTCTTAGCGAGGGTGGTGGACCGGATTTAAGATGATTGCCACCTCCGGTAGAACATGGATGGACAGGAATATGTCACTTGGGCTCGTGTTCTAACACTGATTTCGGGCCTTGGATGGGCTGCTTGGCTCGACCATAAGTATCGGCGAGTGCCTAATCAATTCTGGATAACCTGGGCAGGTCCTGCTATTTTCCTTTGGACATTGGATATCTTTCTCCAAGGTGGTGAATGGTATGTCCTCGCTAGCGCTTCAGCAGTAGTAGCATATGCCTCAATGTCGGTTCTTGGAAAAGCAACTCTCAAAGATGCAATCAGGGGTTCTCGCGTTGACCAAATAGTGCTACTATGGTATGGTATCAGTCTTATCGGTGTTGGATATGGCGCTTATCTTCATGCGCAAGTGGACATACTTGCACTGATGACAGGTTCGGCAGATCCTGTAAGCACTCTATGGTGGACTACTATTGCAACAGCACTTCCAATTCTACTATTTGATCTGGGCTGGCGTGTGCGATTGATTCACGGTGGAGCTGATGCTAAGGCCCTGATGTGGGTGGCACTTGTGATTCCTTCTTGGAGTGCAATACCGGTGTTCTACAGTGAAAGCATGGATTCAGCCACAGTTGCATTACCACCAGCATTAGCATTGATGATATGGGGTGGGTTTGTGTTCTTGGCATTGCCATTTGTAATGATTATCCGTAATCTAATTGCCGGCAATAGGAGTCCGTTGCGTTTGCTATGGCATGCAGAGATGATGCCTCTTGCGAGAGTGATGGGAGAGCATGTATGGTTACTTTCAGAATTGATGGAGATGCCCTCGGGTGAAACTGTTGTTCACCATCGTACCAGAGCTCCGTCAACAACTCCGAGTGTGGGAGAATTGGCGATACAAGTAGCGGCCTTAGCCGAACATGAGGTGGAGAAAGTGTGGGTTACACGAAAATATCCGCTACTGGTCTTTCTTTGGCCAGCGACCGCACTGGTATTGCTAATAGGTGGACCAATGGCATTTCTAATGCCACTGTTAGGATTGTGATTATTCAAACACCCTTGCGCTCTACATTCTTGGCCCTTAGACCCTTGTAAGCGCACTTGCGGCATGCTGCAGCACGCCATGCATTACGGGCATTACACTTCATGCAGATCTTGCAGTGTAACAAGCGTGCTTCTGCTTCAGGGAATCGTGCCATGAAGCGCCGACTTGCTGCCCATATTTAACCGCAACCACTCAACAAGCGGCTGATTGAAGGGCTGGAAACTATTGCCAATGGTATGCGCATCATCCGCTTGCCGGGCATCCATCATGATGCTAACGCTAGTTTGGTGGTCGGCAAAGAGGAAGCGATTCTCATAGATACAGGTACATCTTGGTATCAGATGCTCCAAGTCGAGCGAATCAAAGGCCATATCGAAGACGGGCCACCGCTGAGCAATATTCTACTTTCCAACCGTAGATTTCCCTTCAGTGGTGGGGCGAAAGCAATTGCAGAAGCATTTGGCGAAGTCCCGATACACATTGGTGAAGATGGAGTGTCTGCACTTGAGACAGGTGACTTCTTTTCCACCTGGGCCAATCGTTTTGACTCGGATATGCCAGTGACTTTTTCCAATCCCCTCGATGATGGTGATGTCTTCGCCATCGATGACAGGGGTATTGAGTGTATTGCTACACCCGGGCATGCCTCTGAAGCGATGAGCTTTCACCAAGAGGATCTCGCAGTTCTTTTTGCCGGCTCGCTTATCTCACGCGCTGACACTCCAATTCGTTGGGATTTGCCGGGGGGGTGCCTGCCGGATTTGGCTGATAGTATCGCAGGGGTTATGGAACTGGAACTAGAGACTCTGATTGCTTCACGAGGCCCAGCAATAAAGGGTCGAACTCATATCGAAGATGTTCTAAACAAACATTTGCAATTCTTCGACAAGGTGATACTCGATGAGGGACAACTTCCTAAAAGTTGGGCTAAGCCAGCTCCAACCTCATTATTTTTCACTCCAAGGGAACCATGGTCCTTACTTGAGCATGAAGAAACATCTTCTTAGAGAACTCAATAGTGCTGCTCTTGATCTTTGCTCTCTTTCTTCCAAGAGCGATAGCAGGATTTGCAAATACGGACTCGGCTTTTACGCACGGTAAAACCGCCTTCGCCCCATACGTCTATGGCATCGTCTTGTGAAAGTGACCGGCCACCAAGATGCTTGTCGGAGAAGCCTTCGCACCCTTTTACCCCACATGGAATCTCACCAGGTTTGGCGACACGCTTCCCATCCTGCTTCCTGCTTAGGCTGGCAGGGATGCGGACTTTTCTTTGCTTGCGTGCGGTCCTATCTGCGGTCATCAAACCAACGGGGTTGACTACACCTCATCAATATTGGCTCAATTATGACTTGCTTCACCGAGTCTGCGTAGTAATCCATTAATCAATTTAAGCAATCCTCGTAGGGTTACTTCGCTGATATTGGAGATTTTACAGATTTCCGCTTGAGTTCGTGTCCGACCAGATTCCTTTGCTGCCTTGTAAATTAGTGCAGCAGCAACTCCCATTGGCTTTTTGCCTTGCCAAATATCGCTATGAGGCTCGATTACTTGCCAGAGATGATCTACTTGTAATCTGGTATTAGGTGGCAACTCCAATTCTGAGATGAAACGGTCGAAGTATTCGGATGGTGAGGTAATTGTGTGCATGTTGTATTTGCGCGAGATATGACGTATCAAGCGGGATAATTCCTTTCCGTCGATTTGATATGCATCAGCTATTTCAGGAATCTGACGTGGGATATTTTCCTTTCTAGCCACCAAGTAGGTACAAGCGGCAGCGACCCCAGCAATCGAGCGACCAGTGACGAAGCCCTCGTTAGATAATTTGCGGTATAAGCGAGCAGTTTCCTCTTGCATGGGGTTAGGGAGCCCTGAGAAATCTCTGATCATCTGATTTGCTTTGACAAGATTACGTGCTCTGCTTTGGCGTGTTTTTGATCGTTCATCGACGACGATTCGCCTTCGCCAATCTCGCCGGTCCCGCGATGAAATACGATTTCTTGATGCTCCCATGCTGGTTAAGTCTGAGCGTGAAATAGTCGTATTCAGGCCTCTATCAGCTAGACGGTAAGTAAGAGGTGCGCCTACTCGACTCTTATCCTGAAAGTGGTCATGATTGGTCCAATCAGCACCAGGGTCGATCATCGATTGCTCGACGACCAAACCACACTGATTGCATATAACCTCGCCTCGATTCTCATCAAGATTCCAATTGGTAACCCCACATTCATCACACGGACTTGAATGTCCGGGGGTGATTCTTCTGTGTTCTCCGCTTACTATTTCCCGCTTTGCCATCTACTCAACTCCCAGTTATATAATGAGCGCCAAGGGTATATTAACTTATCGCCTATGTGATTCAGGGTTAGGTCACGCAGCAGGCGCATAATGCGATGACTACTGAAATTGAAAGTTCAGCATAATTCTATGCAATAGTCTTCAACACGCTCACAATATGTTCATTGAGTATAGTCTTCCCCGTCGATGTGGAGAGTTTCATGCCTGCGACAGTTGTACTCGGCTCCCAATGGGGAGATGAAGGAAAGGGTAAGTTGGTCGACCGTATCGCTGAAAAGGCGAGTTGGGTTGCTAGATTTCAAGGTGGTAACAATGCTGGCCACACCGTAGTATTAGGTGAACGCGTTCTCAAATTCCATCTATTGCCCTCAGGTATTACCAGAGAGGACTGTGCACTTGTATTGGGAGATGGAATGGTAGTAGATCCATGGGTTCTCGACCGCGAGTTGAATGATTGGGTTGAAAACGGTGGCGATGAGCCAAGGGGAAAGAGGATTTTCATCTCCAGCCGGGCTCACATAATCTTACCATACCACACCTATCTCGATGGTCTCGATAAAAAAATTGGCACAACTGGAAGGGGAATCGGTCCTGCATATGCTGATAAAATAAATCGTATAGGTTTACGTTTTGCTGAACTTGATGAAGCTGATGTTGAAATTATGGCTACACGTCAAAATGCGGCTCTTGCAGCAGCAGGATGTGATCAAAGGGTCAGTGCAGAGGAACTTTCTGAAAATCTTTCTTGGATTCAAGAACGATTCTCTAATTGTATTTGCGACACTGGTATTCTTCTAGACAATGCTCTCAAACTCGGTGAAAGAATAGTTCTCGAAGGAGCACAGGGATGTTTACTCGACATCGACCAAGGTACCTATCCATATGTTACTAGCAGTGTCACTAGCAGAGGTAATGCTGGTCATGGCGCTGGTATTCATCCAGGCCACATCGATACAGTGATTGGAATTACCAAAGCCTACATCACCAGAGTTGGAAATGGTGCAATGCCTACAGAATTGTATGATGCAGATGGCGAGCACATGGGAAGTGTCGGCCATGAATTCGGTACTACTACAGGTCGGCCACGCCGATGTGGTTGGTTTGATTTGGTTGTCATGCGTCATGCGCAAAGAGTCAATGGTTTCACTGAAATCGCTTTGACCAAACTCGATGTTCTTGGTGGTTTAGACTTACTAAAGATATGCGTGGGTTACGAACTAGATGGCAAGGAAATCCATGAAATGCCAGCGACTGCAAGCGCTCTAGCAAGATGTAAACCAATTTACATAGAGATGCCAGGTTTCGCTCAATTATCTACGGCGGAATGGCTCGGTGTGGCGAGCAAATGTAATGCTGATAATATTGGATTCAAAGGACTACCAACCCCTGCTCAACAATACATCAAGACATTGGAAGGTCTCATTGGCGTGACTATCTCCAGTGTTGGTGTCGGGCCAGACCGCGATGCCACGATAGACCGCGTGTGAAACCTCAAGAAGGAGAGGCTCACCCGGACGGATTAAAGGGCGATTAACTCAGTTGGAAGAGTGCTTGGTTTGCAACCAAGATGCCGGGGGTTCAAATCCCCCATCGTCCACCACCTTACTCAATTGTCACTATGTTGTGACTTTTCGTTTCTTTTGATCTCATTAGCCATCACTCTGTGCCACAGTGGTGGTATTAGGGAAATCCAAAACATCACGTAATAGCCATATTTTAGTTGAGGAGCATCATCAATTGTAGTCAATTTATCATATTGTGTACTAGCTTTCAAATGATGAGCGGGATGTAATGGTAATTCCAGTAAAGTCCAACGCGACCAACGGTGCCGTGATTCCCATGCATGCTGAGATGTTCCTCGTTCGTCCATACTACGAGTCAAACCATGATGTTGCATATAATTGGTAAATTCAAGCAGAATTATCGCAATAAATGCTTGTAATAAGAATGCGGCAAGTACGTATTTTGAAATCATTGCTAGGCCAGCCAATAGTAAGATTTCAAGTGCGAACCCAATCTTGACATCCCTCGGTCTCGCGCTATAAGCCCCTTTGATTTGGCGAGGTAAGGTTTGCAGGAAGTGGATGTAGAATCCTCTACCCAATTTCGATGAAGTGGGATCGCATTCCCTAGCCCAATGTTTGTGATGAGTGAAATTATGTTCGACAGTATAGTGAAGATAGAGTGCACTTAACAGATCGAGGCGTGCCAGCCACCACGAGAATGATTTTGGACGACGATGGCCTAATTCATGTGCGGTAACTATTCCACTTGCTCCTGTCGATAAACCGACGGTTATGATGCCAAATAGCATCATTCCCGACAAACTATTGGTTGTGATTAAATAGAGTAAATAGGCGATATTAATCGGCACCATCAATCCGTGGAAATGGATTATCAATTCAAAAGGAAAACCCTCTACTGCAGGTTCAACCGGTGGGCTCTTGCCAAAAACAAAGTCCAATAGCGGATATATTACCAGAAAAAGCACAATTGGTGAGATCATCCACCATCCACCAAGATATAGTGAAACAAATGTGAAGATAGGTGTAATCAATCCCAACAAGTGAGGTGGCCATCTCAGCGCTTTATCCATTATTAACCACCATCAGTAACTGAAAAGATGATCCCAATGATGGTCGAGTACCTTTAGTGATTCATCGATTGAAAGAACTGTAAGTGAGCCATCAGGGAACTTTTTTAGTAATTTCATTTCTTCGAGTTTTCTTAAAGCATCATCGACTTCGAACCCAACTTCGACAGCAAAAGATTCCAGAAGCCATTTTTCAATTCTCATATCTAGTGATTTTCTGTCGTGTTTACCATCTTTGTCGACCAGCAAGAAAGTATAGGCTAGTAGGGCTTCTTTGACTTCTTGTTCCTCTGCCAAATCGACAATCATATTCAGAACTGCAGCATTGTTGGCTTGTCCCTTGAAATACAGGTCTTTGGAGATCTGTGATTGATATTTCTCGCGTGTTTTTTGATAAGACAGATATGATTTGAGAATATAGGTTCCCAATGCTGCACAGATACCAGAGATAATCGAAACCGAGGTGCTACCGGTCCCACCGCCAAATATCAATGGCCCAAACTTTAGTCCTAAAGTGATTAAACCGCCAACAAGAGGAGCGAAAATCTTGATTTTATCCAGATGACGCATCTCGGGTGAAGTATTAGGAAAGATGGTCTCAAGGTCTAGTTTAGGTACGGTTTTGAATAAACGAAGATGCAACCCTGCAGATTCAATGCCCTGATAATGCTTCATGCGATTATTATTCTCAAACCAATCTTCATTATGGAATTGTAATACCTGTATGACTCGGTCAAAAGCCTCAGTAGCAATCTCTTCTTTTTTCAGGCCGAACCAAGTGGTTCGAACATCAGAAATGGTAACCTTTCCCAATTTGAATAATAGCGATGTCACCAATTCATCAGATCTCACTCTTAGACTGATCGGAAAAAGGTTCTCTCCTTGACGAGCCGCCTCCATCTCCTCCTCGTCTATTTCCTTCCAGTTACCATTATGCAATGATATTCTGAGAGTTTCTAGGAATTCTTCCTTTCCTTTGGAATCAGGATTTTGATTTTGGTCGGGATCCATGCTCTCATATAGAGATTTAAGCAGTTCTAGGCGCGAGTGGGACGAATGATGCCATATCATTTCCAACAGGTGTGAGACTTTGGCTAAACCAGGTCGTAAATCTTCATCGAGTTCAGGTAATAGAAACAATGTCTCCTTCATTTTAGCACGGGAGATTGGGATGTAGTGTTGTTCTAAATCACTAGCCATACTTACTCCACAACAAGTAATGGTCTTCAGTATTACTGAGGAAGGGTGAATATATTATAGCAGACTAATCAACCATTAATCATGAAAGCAAATGCCCTACTGATAATGGCTGTATTGTTGGCAGGTAGTCTTGCTGGATGCAGCGGTGATAGCATGGATGGATCTACAGGAAACGGGGATTCACCAGGTGAGGGGTCTACGAGTAAATCCGTTGATATTAGCGGTTATGCTTTCAGCCCTTCCGGATTAACCGTGGCAGTTGGTGATCAGGTTACTTGGACCAATTTGGATAGTGCTAGCCATACGGCAACTGCCAACGATGCTACCTTTGATTCTGGAAATCTTGCAAAGGGTGAAAGCTATTCTTACACATTTACCACAGTTGGAACTATTGCTTATCATTGTGATCTCCATTCTTCAATGTCTGCCACAATTACCGTTGAGTGATGAACTCGAGGATTTCAAATTTCCTTGTGGCCAAGTAGTGAAAGGATTCCCAATTGACTAAAATCTCTGCATTAGAACCGATGTCTTAGATGTGATTTAGAATCACTCAAAGCACAAATAAACAATCATTGGTGCTTGATTCCAGTACCATAGGCCAGGATTTCATAGGCACTGCCTTTTTGTCCATTATTAGATGAAACAATTCTTGCGGTTTCCAAGCGTACGTTGATGACATTATCCCACCCCTGTTGCAATGCTTGCTCACGTAATCTCTGCAGAGCTTCTCTGCGTCCGTAGTTAAGAACACGGTCAAACATAGTGATGTTTCCACCAAATATAGCGTGCAGCCCCCCAATCATTGTCTGCCACCAACTGGTTCCGACTGAGATATTTGCCATCACTAATCCACAATTAGCAATCGGCTTTGGTGGGATAAGATTTGAGATACTATGGATATTATCTCTTCCATGCTGTGTTAAAAAAGCACTTTCCCTCATCACTAATTGGTTGACCTTTTCCTTTTGGTAATAATTACCATAAAGCCAAGAGAATAAGATAGGGCCTATGCTAAATGTCAGAGACACGATAATCCAAATTACTCCAATTAAATCATCATCCATAATCGCTCACCTCATTGGACAATGACAGCGGTGCCATAGGCGAATAATTCAGAGGCGCCGTTGGCGACGTTACTGGTAGCGAAACGAACATTGACCACAGCATTACCGCCGCGGTTCAGACAATCCATTAGCATCCGGTTCATGGCCTCAGCCCGTGATTCTTGCAATAGTTCGGTATAGGCTTTCAATTCACCACCGACGATATTTTTAAGTCCGGCAAGAATATCCTTGCCGATATGTTTTGCTCTCACAGTAGATCCAGTAACCACTCCAAGTGAACTAGTAATTGTCTTTCCATGAATTGTTTCTGTATTGGATATCAAAATCTGTGGTTGTTGACTGGCGTTTTGCGGTTGGTTTTCAGTTCCAGTTGGTGCCTGCATGATTTGGGTAATCGGAGGAGACTGATGAGGCTTCCGTATGAGACTTATTTGCCTAATAACTCCACCATCAATGCCAAGAAACAAATACGATTGGCTTGTTCATCGATTCACTAGGTGGTGTTCATGATGTCTAAACAGGTTCTTCGGGCTTCCTCGCTAGTACTGATAATGG
>CAJIYT010000020.1 GCA_905181715.1 uncultured Candidatus Poseidoniales archaeon | reverse complement strand
ATCCAAAGACGTATACAGTCCAGTTCTAGCAAATGAGCCCACCAACCGCTAAGCCGACTCTCCATCACTTTTGGACCATTTGGCTCAACCATCTTGGACTTCAATATCTCATCAAGTTGACTATCTACAGAGAAATCCTTAGCACACAAATTTGCAAATTCACTAAGTGAGAGATTTCTATTCTTGGCTTCTTGACGGAAAATTTCACCGCCGTTGAGTGAAGTCCATCCTTTATGCTGACAGATTGCTTCTACAAGGGTACTAGTGCCACTACCCGGATGTCCCGAGATTGTTATTCTGACCAATATCTCACCGCCATTCATGACGACAGATCTTGCACACATGAGTATTAGGCCCATCTCTTTCGACCATTGTACCACCACATTGTGGGCATGCCGCTGATCCAATTACCTTGGTAGGTACTTCATCTGCTTCATCTGCTTCCTCTGCTTCCTCTTTGGTTGCAGTTTTGGATGTTTTTCGAGGGCCATTGCGTCGTTGTTCAGAGCGACGGCGACGTGAATTGGCTTGCATACCCTTTGAACTCTTAGGAGCACTGACAAGATGTAATAATGGCTCTTTCAAATGTTCGCCTTGTGCAACGATAGGATGGCTGCGATAGCGGTATAGTTTGATGTGGCGGTCAACAACTCGACCCAATGGAGCTGACATACAGATATATGTGGCAATCCAAGCAGGGAAAAAGAGGAATTTACCTGATGTCATATTCCATTCTGCTGTCCATGGCAGTGAAACATAATTCACTCGAAATACCTCTACTGTATTTCCCATCCAAGCAAATATTGCAATAATGAAAAACATAGTGAACATCATTGGTTTCATGGCACCCATTTGAACGCTCATTTGTTCGGGCATCATATGTTGTTGAAGGGTTTGGGCCTTTTCTTGAAGGATTGGGTCACGCCCCACTCTTGCTTCGTTCATCATTTTGCGAACTTGGCCTTGTCGGTGTGCAATATGTGCTTGAGCGATTGGGTCCATGAACACGTTTCTCAAAGCGGTGTTTACAAACATTGAAATCGAGCCCAGAATAAGTACAGTGATTACAAAGTAGTTCTCTGCAGGTAGCCAAGAAGAAAGGAATGGATCTGCATAACTACCCATGCTGTTCCTGATATCACCTGACATCAACATGAATGTCATGACAATCATGAACAGTAGCATGAATATCATTGAGCCGCCCGGCGGGGTTGGTGGAGGCGCTGACTGTCCGCTCATGCTCTAATGGGGCATCATCCATCGCTTGAACGTTGTCACGCATATGGTCAATTGAGCGAAGGTCTCAAACATACTAGGCATACTCGACATCCATGGACGGCGATGAGAAGGCTTGGAAACACAGCCAACCTATGCCAATGCGAGGCTCTCCCTGTGTGGTAACTGAAGCAAATGCTTTGGTTTTCACCTCGAAATTGCCTATTAAAAATCGGATATTCTTATTCTCTGATTCAGATCGTGCCATACCTGGAGACTGGGGTTATGTTGCCAGCGTCAGACAAGGCGTACCACCTGAAGGAATAATGGCCGAAGTTGACGCTTGGTTGCGCCAATATCCGGATGCTTGGTTAGCAGTTGATATGCGAGTAGGTGTAATACCACCTGCAATTCCAGAACTTGAAGATACGCTACGCACATTCCCGAGGGTCGTAATAGTAATCGTATCTGATGATACTCGTGACCACGCATGGCCACGCTGGAATTTACCCTTGTAATCAGAATGCAAATCCACAAGACTCACATGTAGTTGAGTCTGCGGAATTACCTGCGTTACAAATCGGACAGTTGTTTTCTGATGCTTCTTCAGCAGGTGCTTCTTCGGCAGGTGCTTCTTCGGCAGGTGCTTCTTCAGCAGGTGCTTCTTCGGCAGGTGCTTCTTCG
>CAJIYT010000019.1 GCA_905181715.1 uncultured Candidatus Poseidoniales archaeon | reverse complement strand
TGTACCTGATCCCAAGTCGCTGCGCGACTTGAAGCATCTGAAACATCTGCTGAGGCGGATAATGTCACATTCGTAGGACCTATTGCACCTGCGACCCATCCTTGTTTACCAGTGGTAGCAAAGTGAGTATCAACGGCGCTTCGAGCCGCTTTAGCTGCGGCGAGGTTCATGTCTCGGGCCAAATGCCCCAAGCCATATTCACTCTGGGCTATTGCTGTAGCACCAAAGGTATTGGTTTCGATTATTTCAGCACCTGCCTCTAGATATAATCTATGGATTTCTTCTATTACATCAGGCCGAGTCAGGACCAATAAGTCATTATTACCGGCTAAATCGATTGAATGATCTGCCAATTGAGGATTGCGAAAATCCTCTTCTTGTAAGTTGTATTTCTGGACCATAGTCCCCATAGCGCCATCGATAATGACGATGCGCTCAGAGAGAGCATCTCGTAGTAACTTCTCGCTACTCATCTCGATTCAACTCCTCAATCCATCGAGTACCTTTGAAAATGTGGTTAAATCATTCATCGTGAAGAAGTGCAAACATGGCACGCCGAATTCTACTAAACCTCTCGCTTGCTCTAACGCGTGTTTTACTCCAACTTCAATTACCTGTTCTCTATTTTCGCAAGCGTTTACTTCTTCGATTAGAGAAGCGGGCATTTTGGTATGGAATAAATCGGGTAATACTTCCAATTGTCTCTTTGATGTCAGAACTTTCAGACCAGGAATTATTGGAACTGTTATACCAACCTCGCGGCATTTTTTTACAAACTCGAAAAAATACTTATTCTCAAAAAACATTTGTGTAATGATAAAAGATGCTCCCTCGTCGACCTTATGTTTGAGATTTAAAATATCGACTTTGAAATCAACAGCCTCTCTATGCATTTCAGGATAGCCAGCAACTCCGATTTTGAAGTTGGTAGGTTTTGCCTCTTTTACTTCTTCGAGATAATTGCCTTTGTTCAAACTAGAGATTTGGGCCACTAATTCAGATGCATATTGATTTCCTCCGGAGTGGGGCTTGAATTCCCCGTCCCCTTTCTTTGGATCTCCTCTAAGCACGAGTACATTCTCCATACCGAGGTAGTCGAGATCGACAAGGAAATCCTCTGATTCAAAGCGTGAAAAACCACCACATATAAGATGAGGTATGACCTTCAGACCATATTGGAATTTGAGCATTGCACAAACCCCAAGAGTTCCCGGTTTTTTACGATTCCAGATCTGGGTATCTGGCCCCTCGGCCTCGATTACATCTATCTTGTGGGCTTGATGGTAAGTTACCGAAACAAATGCTGGTTTCCAGTCCCCCAAGCCTTGAAAGAAACCATGGATGCCATCGAGACCTAAGCCTCGATTAGGAGGCAGAATCTCTATCGAGATTGGAGTGGAGCCATCAGAGGTCTCCAATAGTTCCATCTCTGCCATGGTACGGGCATGCGATATACCATATGAATGGTTAGTGCCTTCAATTCCTTCATCAAGGGGAAGTCGATGGGAGGGACATGGCTGTCACCTTGTCTAGGCGAGTAGATTATCCGATGATCGATAGTGCGAACATCGCTTACTATCCGCGAATATATGATTTGGCACATCGCTTTTTTGAGGAATGTTGGCAGGAGATTTGTGCGGTTTCATATCCTGAACTAATCAACATAAGGAAAATGGGGTTCCCGATAGTCAATGCACAGACCGATTTTATCGCACCTTTACGCTATGGTGATACCGTCAAAGCAAATATTTGGATTTCACGTGTGGGTGAAAAGTCATGCACATGGCAATATCGTTTTTTCAATCAAAACGATGTCTTGCTTTGGAGTAGCGAACAAGTCACGGTTTGTGTAGACCTGGAATCTTTACAATCGATAATAATTCCAGATGATTTACGCAAGGGTTTGGAGATGTGTAGCGAATGAGTGATTTCAAAATGATACTCAAAGGCGATGATGGCCGCTCCCCACCTGCTGGAATCAGTATGGTTCGTCCCGACGAAAAGGGTCCAAAAACCGTGGCTATATTCTTACTATTTGGCGGCTTACTGCTTGCGCTATTCTCCTATGAGGATTTGGTGAGTGCACAAATCGAAGACTTCAACGAGGAAGATGTTCTAGCGATAATTGAAACTCCAAATTCCCAAGGGGATAATATCTCGGTAACCGAGTTTCAATTATTTCATGATGAATCAAGGGATTCCGGGGCATACACCCTCAGAGGATACTCGCTGGCTATCGGTTCTCTACTGATAATATCTGGAGCAATCGCATTATTCAAATTACATTCGTGGGGGGCGAAGTTCGCCATTGTTGGTGCTGTAATTAGCGGACTGGGTGGATTTCAAGGAACTTTGATGATCAAAGATGCATCGGATATTCACCTTGGTGGTACCATGTCAACTGCATATGAGATCACGTCTTATCTGTGTGGAATCTGTTTGACCTTGTGTGGACTGATAGCATTACTTCCACTTCTAAATGCAAGCGCAAAGGCAGCACTTGATCGGAGTCCAATTCTTATTCATGAAGAGGAATAATCATTCCTTTGGTTTAGGCCATTTTTTGTTAAGCACTTTGCTAAGGTCATCATCGAGTTTGGCATTCCACCAATCACTGCCTTGCCAAATCGCATATCGTCCACGAATACCACGAATATCAGCGCCCTTGAATTTGCAATTTCTAAAGGTCGAAAGATTTAGACGTGCTTTTCTTAAGTCTGTGCCCCTAAAATCACAGGAATCAAAAGTCGAGTTCATCAAGTCAGCACAAAACATTGAAGCCTTTCTGAAATCTGAGCCAGTGAAATCACCTGCGGTTAAATCAGCACCGTCGAAAATAGTTCTACGGAAATTGGAAGATGGGTGGCGACCTTTTCGAAAGTTTGCCTTGGTATGGTTTTGAAATGAAAGGTCCAGGGTCTCCTCTTCGTCCTTGGGATTATTTTCGGTCATCACCATTGCAAGCACCTCAAGAATGTGACCGGCTTTCTAGATGTGCTCTACCCTCGTAGCTAAGAATAGCATAGCGATTTTTGTCACCTTTATTGGCAGGGATTTCAAGCAATCCTCTTTCGCGTAATCGATTGAGGTAAAGAGAAAGATTTCCAGGCCTCTCTAAACCAGCGTCCTCGAATATTTTTTCAATAACCCTTGGTGGACAATCATCAACACCCTCCGAACTTCTAAGATAATGAATGGATGCTAAAACCTGATCTGGTTTGCGATCGAGATTACAATTTTCAATCATGGCTCTGAAAATCCTTCCCCGTTCGCAAAGTCCTTCCGCTGCGATACTGGAAGCTGCGGAATTTCCCACTGCATTTTTTATG
This sequence comes from uncultured Candidatus Poseidoniales archaeon, assembly GCA_905181715.1. Lineage (GTDB taxonomy): Archaea > Thermoplasmatota > Poseidoniia > Poseidoniales > Poseidoniaceae > MGIIa-K2. The sequence continues at coordinate 49,651 of CAJIYT010000019.1, read as the reverse complement.
TGTTCCAATAAGATATTCCATTGACCATCTTCCTTGATACGGGTCAATCGCTCTTCGATTTCACTTTGACCACCAATCATATCGATTTCGATATCACCGACATTAATTGTCAAGCGAGTATCATCTTCCATTGGCGACCCTATACTCTGCTGATAGACTGTATTTCATAACGCTACCGTAATGGAATAACTACCTTCTTTTCGGCAAGATTGGTTATCCGCGCGACGCAAGACAATTGTATGACTGCATTTATCGGTCACACGGTGAAGAGATGAGTCAACGTTCTATTCTTCTGGTTTTCATGCTATTATTGGCTACTTTACCGGCCTTTAACTCGGTAAGCGCAGATGCTCAGCCACTGCAGGTAGATACATTTGAAAATGGCTCTCAGTCTAGCGTAATTACATTAGTAGGTGGGACTTCTGACACCAGTTCAGCGATCGAATTGGATCGAAATATAACCGTAGAAGATGCGCGTTTTAATATCCAATATTCCTATGCCGATGATAGTCCCGGCCAGATCTGGCTCGATATCGAGGAAGATGGTTACAAAGAATGGGCATTTGAAGGGGCTGGCAAAGGTGATATTGGCCAACAAACTACATTTGCAAACGGTAGTACGTGGGCAACAAGTCATTACGATAATACTTCACAGCAATCACCAGAATTCTACCTTCCGTTTGATGCTTCTATGCAATACTCGGCTCTCAACGCCACCTTTGTTTCTGATTTCGGCGATGGCTTTCATTTGAGTGCGCGTATTTCTGATATCGCGAGTGGTGATGTCGATGCTGATTTGAATGAAGAAGCTGTTCTGCTATCGCATGATTCTGCTATCACGGGTTTTGATGCGGCGATTTCATTTGTCGATTGGGACCCTACAGGCGGCCTTGTGTTTTCTCCTTGGGTCGAGACTTGCAATGAAGCTACTGAAATTTCCGCTGCCGATGTTAACGGTGATGGGAAAGTCGATGTTGCTACAATTTCTTTGACTGAAAATAGAGTTTGTCTTCATCTATACAATAAAGTTACTTTCGACTTCAACCCGTCGATGAACACCACTGTAAGTAATTATACTGTCAAAGCTGAATTGAGTGATGCTGATGGCGATGGTTCTGCTGATATCTTATCGATACGCAGTGATGGTAAGCTTGAGTTGCGAAAATGGGCCGGCAATGCATTTGGTAACCCAAGTTCCACTGAAATTTTTAAGGACGGGTCAATGTTTGATTTGGCTGTTCTCGTTGACCTACACACCGGTCTGATTTATGGGCCATCAAGTGGTGAATATTTTGTGGTTCAAGACCAAGATAATAATTCGAAAGTTTACAATTATAGTACGAACTTAGGGTATATGGTAGAAATTTCATCATTCAGTGGAATCGAAGCAAATACAATAGTTGCTGACCTTGACGGGGACGGGGATTTGGATGTTATTGGCACCTCGATTTCTGGCTTTGTGATGAAAGAAAACAAAGGAAGTTTTGGCTGGAGTAGTTCTATAATAAATGGCCAGATGAATATGGCAAATGCTTCGGTTTTCGATTATGATGGTGATGGTTTTGTCGAATTACTCAGTGCCAATGAAAAAATAACGGATAATAATTCGGCAACAATAGAGGGTAATTTCTCACTACGAACCTTTGCTAATGCAAGTAGTATATCCGCACCCTTACCAATTCTACTCGAGCCTGGTTCAATGCCGGGTCAAGCCATGGCTATCGACTTCGATGGCGATGGTAATGTCGAACATGTAGTCCCAGTTGGCGAGATTAATCAAGGCCTATTTATTGGTGCATGGCATAAAGTTGGACTTGATATCGACAGTGATGGCAACAATGATCTGAACGCTTCTGGTTATGCGCGCAGTGCTGGGGATGGCTTACCGATGTTGACGCTTACCGATTTTGACCAAAGGACTGCAATCCTTCTCGATAGCGTCGTCAAAAATTCTCTACCAATCCTCGATATGTATGATAATGGGGTAGTTGGGCTTTTCTTTGATTTGAACTCAACTACTAATGGAACATTTAATTTCACATCTTTGAATATCGGTTACGATATTGAATTTGCAATTCATATGAACCCTAACCCTTCAGGAAATCTCACCAATGTTATCAATCAAGGAGTTGCTAGACAGCCAGGGACATTTATGACCAATCTATCTTTTAACTCGACAAAGGCTGGTTCTGTGACCATTTCGGATTTGATAATCTCCTACCAGCCGGGAGCACCTGAGTTATTCATTCCCCCGATTCCGATTCTCAGCAATACTTTGCTCTCGTCTTTTGAAGTTGAGTTACAATGGAATGACATGGCTCAATATACCGATAACCTGATTGAATTCCACATCTATCGGGCTATTGGTGAAAACCAAATAGATAGTGATCAAGCGACTTTTATCTCCAATAATAATACCTTTACTGACGGGAGTTTGATTGTAGATTCGGATTACCGCTATGCTGTGCGTTCGATTCACGAAGGAGGGGTTCGTTCAGAATTATCCAATCTCATTGAATTAAAAATACCATATCCAGATCCACCTGCCCCAATTGCCTCGATATTAGCGTTTGATGTAGCAGGAGATGACGGTGGTGCTTTGCTAATCACTTGGGACCATTCTACGGCACCTCTTTTCGAGTCATATCTGGTATATGTTGAAACTTCTAATTTTTCTAGTGTTTCAAACTTGACTCCATTTATCGATAATGGAACATTTAATTCCACTCAGGTTTCTGGTCTTATTGATGGCACTCCATATTGGGTTTCGGTAGTAGCGATTGATTCCCATGGTAATTTCTCTGATGCAATTTCCGTCACCGGGCCTCATTTGACACGAAACGATACCGCTCAATCGGTTTCTCTTTCAGTAGAGACTGCTCCTGTAATGTCACTTGGCAGTCCTTTCTGGATCGACGTCTCTTCGATAGCCGGTGGTCAAACCAATGAGAAGGGCACTGTAACAATCAGATTGACTCAAGATGATTTCACTATGGTTTTGGCTGATAATGCCGAACCTAATATCAAATTGACCTATAGTGACCTTTCTGAAATGGGCACGTGGGCAGAGGCACTTTATGGCGATATTAGCATCACTATTACCCATACTGGGTTTGCTGGTGATGCATCGAATCAACCACTATTACCTGCTTCCTTAATAATTAATAAAACAATTCTGGTCCAGGCAACGCTCAGTACACTTGCAAACCCCTTCCTTCTCAATCTAGCCGACCAAGGCGAAGTTCAAATTGATCTCACTGCAGTAAACACTCAGCATCTTGGTTTGATGGAGAACCTCTCTTATGAATGGACTACGCTTAACTTAACAGAAGACCTTGTCGGCAGTGGGAGCGGTTTATTCACTACTAGTTCGGCTGATATTATTGTTGAAGTAGCGGGAGGTGGCACATTGAATGTAATGTTAATCACTCCTGATTGGCTGATAATTAACCCTAATCAATTAGTGATAACCCTCACTTCCTCTACTCAAGAAGAAGTGGAAGAGGAGTCTTGGTCTCCTTTGGCAATAGGGGCACCTATCTTCGACTGCCCAGACTTGGCGCTTGCAGTGGAGATTACTACAACATCAGATCTGATTTGTACGGTTACTAACGTCAATAATTATTCAATTTCAATAGAGTTCAATCTTGACGGCTGGACTATCCATGATGAAATTGATTTCATACCCAAGGTGAATTCTATATCACTGGAGGCAGACCAAAGCAGCGAGTTAGCGCTATCAATTAGTATTACCAACCTTTCGATTCTAGGAACTGGCCAATATTATGCAACAATAACCGGTTTTGCTTCTACCAGTGATTACCCGGATACCAATGATTTAATCATCAGTAGTAAAATCCTCTGGGCGATTGGTGAAGAGGTAAAGAAAGAAGATGACAATAACGAGGTTAATTACACCGCTGCGCCTATCTCGAGTCAATCTCTGACTGTATTGTATGCTGGAGGTACTGGCTTAGTGGTAGTTGCTGGATTGATTTGGGTATTGATGATCGCACTAAGACGTAAGCGTGAGAATGAAGATGTCTGGACTGAAGATGAGTTGGAAATGGATGATGATCCGATTTCATACAACGATGAGAAGAGAGCGAGTAAGCCTCTTCCCGTCGGCGTTGGTCTTGAAGAAATAAGACATGAGGGCGGAGATGAAATCGATCGCTCAGTGCCGCAAAACCGTGATCATTCACTATTTGCTGAGGCTGAGGGAAGAGGTCATGTCGCTGAAGATAATGACCTCACTATCGATTATACTGATAATGAATCTTCTTCCGAAGAGGAGAGTTCGGGAATAACCATCGATGATGACGGAACCGAATGGTATGAGGATGAAGTTGGAGTCTGGTGGTATCGTGATCAGGGCGCGGATGATTGGGCCGAATTTCACGAACAGTGAAAAACACCGGCTTACCGAGTAGAGAAGAGGGGGGCTATCTGATGGGTGATTCTGGGTCAGGCTATACATTGGTTCTGCACAAGGATGCAGACCCTACTACAGGTGGTGTCGCAATCTGTGGCTTTTCTACCGTTGGCATGGTCGGGATAATCGCAGCTAGCCATATCATTTCTGAACTAGCACTAAAGCAATTAGGCACTGTTCTCAATGCAGATTTTCCGGCTGTTGCTCTGATTCATAATGAGGTACCAAAGCACCCAGTGAGGGTATACCAAGGCAAGGGTATCGGCGTCTTCACTGCTGAAGTTCAATTCGATTCTAAACACGACATCAATTTTGCTAATACCGTTCTTGAGTGGTATACCAAAGGAGGATTTGAACGTTTGATAATACTTGATGGTTTGACTCAATCGAGTAAAGATGAGAGTGAAGGAGCGCTTTATGGGGTTGGCTCAAGTTCTTCTTCCCGTGTTGCTTTGAACAATGCCGGAGTTCAACCGATTCAGCAAGGTATTGTCACGGGAATCTGTGGCTATCTATTGAGCGAAGGTGATCGGCTAGGTTTGGATATCACTGCATTGTTAGCCGAGTGCAACCCAATGTATCCTGATGCTAGAGCCGCAGCACTGATTGTCGAAGCTGTGAGTGAGATGACTGAAATCGATATTCCTCTAAGTAAATTATTAGAAGATGCGCGCTCAATAGAGAATAGTGTTAGAGAAGTGTTTGAAAGTTCGCAAAACTATCTCCCAGCGCCTGATGACCAAGCAGAGGACGACCCGAGTTTTGGTTGATCAAAGGTTTTGCACTACCGTAATCAATTCATCAAGAGTTGCATCGGTCAAGATTGTCGGGTCCATATTTGGCCCTCGTGCAGCACAATGACCTGCGGTTTGTAATGCCCCAATTAGCGAATTCATCGCTGGAGGTCCAGCAAGACCTGCCAATCTCGGTAGTAAGTCGATTGGCATGAACAAGTGATTGCGACTCATTAAATCTGCAGATTCCGCGATGAACCTCACAGATCTAATGATTTCTCTATGAGATAACTCTAGATCGTTAGCAGTCCAATATTCAGGCATAACATCCTCATCAGCACCACATAATTGCAAGGCTTTTTCCTCGGTTATTCGACCCGCTATTTCCGCATCGCATAATGGTCCAATCCACAAAGGACCACTACACGGTTCAACCTTTTCCAAAGAGAGGGTTGCAGCAGCATCTCGATGACGCCAACCGATCATCTCTCCAACCTGAGATGCTTTTTTACGTGATTTGCGGACTCGAACCGAGACTCGCAAATGATGGCCATCGAAAAGCGATAGAATTGGTTCGATTATTCGATCATGCTGGGCTGCAGCCTTTGCAACTGTAGCGAGAAGGATACGAATTGCATCATCATGACGATACGAATCATTGAGACCTAGGCCACCATATCTTCGCTTGCTAGCATCCGATGCGCTACCACAAAGAGCGGCGGTATCAGTTGCAGTTATTTCGAGCATTCCTACCCTAGGTAGAGATTGCATGGCTGAATCAATAAAGGTAATTGGACTACCAAAGGGATCGATATCAATCCATTGAAAAGAGTCTCTATGCATTAGTATTCGCGCATCTTCTTGCGACCAATTAATCACTGTACCATCGCCATATGATTTCGCCCATTCGATGGCGCCTGCATCGCGATCATTGGCTGTAATAATGACATTCTCAAGTAATTTTTCAGGTATTTCTGTACACCATCTGCGCGAGCGAGTTCCCGTCGAGCAAAGTGATTCGAGAACCCTCAATCCACTATTGGAACGAGTCAACCAACCGTACTCCAATGCGTCGGCTAACAGTAGGACTGAGCGGGTTCTAGGTGCAGCCATTGCCGGATTGTAAAAACCGGTCTCTCCCGCTGAAATCGGACCACGTGGCATATGGGATGGACGCGGTTGATTTGGTTTGAGACGAACTATTGTTCGCCCTTCAAGCCAAATATGTTCTTCGTTTCCCTCTGTGCTCAGAGGATCACCTCAATATTCCTTGTATTCCACTTCCGTAATCACATGAGTGACACGATGGCCATGGTCTCGAACCTCGCCAATGATATTGCACCCAGGTAATCTCTCTTCGAGCCAAGCAAGGATTTTGTCAGCCTTAGCGGCTGAGACGGCAATAATCATTCCACATCCCATATTGAAAGTCCGGTGCATCTCCCATGCATTGATCTCTCCTTCTTTGGCAAGCCATTGGAATTCTTCAAGTACCGGCATTGGATTAGAGATGTGCCAACCCAAAGTATCGTGCAATCGCAGGAGATTGGATAATCCTCCTCCAGTGATATGAACAATCGCATGAAGGTCACTATGCTCACAAGGCCCTCCATCCTTTGTTGCTTGGAATAAATCGACTATTGGGTCGCAGTAGATTCGAGTCGGGTTTAACAGAACCTCTCCAAAGGTTATCTCGCCTTCTTCGCTTCTCTCTATCCTTCCATGGTCACCAATTGCAAATGGTGCTTTTGCACGTATATCGGCATTGGCTTTCTCCAGAACTTTACGCACCAGAGAATATCCATTAGAATGAATACCACTACTTGGCAATCCAATTAACACATCGCCAGCTGTCAATCGAGCACCGGTTATTTCGTCGCCGCCGGCAAGCCAACCTAAAGCAGTGCCTGAGAGATCTAATTCTGTTACAATTCCCGGTAGACTTGCTGTTTCTCCACCAGCCAATGTTACTCTCGCCCTACGGCAGGCTTCAGCAAGACTAGCGCCAAGTGCTTGATGGACGATTGGATCGGGTTTGGGCACCGCAATATAATCGACAAACGCTATTGGTTCTGCACCGACACATAACAGGTCATTTACATTCATCGCCATGCAATCGATGCCGACTCCATACCATTTGTTCAGACTGCTGGCAATTTGCAATTTACTGCCGACGCCATCGGTAGCTAAAGCGAGGTAATCGCCTTTGAATTCTATTAGTCCGCCAAATCCACCCGGAAGATGAACCGGTGCCCCGGGGGTACCGCTAGGCCTTACGGAATTGGCAAGCGCACCGATTAGAGCGCCGACTGCTGCTCCTTCGAGAGAGATATCGACACCGCTCGAAGCATAGTCAAGCCCCTTCGCCATGCTGATGCCAGATAAAAGACAGTCATCATGATGTCGATGTCATCGTTTTGAATAGCCAAGGCAACGAGAGGTCCAAACGGTGGTCGATTCCACTATGAGTTCCAGAGAATTCCTCGTGATGATGAGCGATTGAAAGTTCATTTAATCGAGCGACTAAGAGGCGGATTCCATATTGTATATGGTATTGATCACGGTCCCCTACATCTATCCAAGTCGGCGGTAAATCCTGATATTCTTCAATAAGGTTCAATGGATCCCATGCTAACCAATTATCCCATCTTTCAGTGATAAACTCGCAGAAATGGTTGTCGACAGGTAATTCGATCTTTTCCAACGGGTCATATGATGCAGACATAGCACATATCATCAAAGTGTGGAAATCATCATGCGAAAGAGATTTACTCTCCTTTACATGAGTGAGAAAACCCTCAACTCCAGAGAATTGTTCTACTCTAGTAAGGCTCGAAGCCATCGCTTCACCATACAGGAGATTGAAACCGCAATCACCAGAATGGCAAGCAACAGCATCCCAGCAATCATCCATCATTCCGCGCACTAACGCACCATAGCCTCCGCTTGATTTTCCAACCAATGCAAAACCAGAAATCGGATATCGAGCAGACAATTCGCGCTGTAAATCCTGTGCTAACCAAGTCCCCCACTTACCCATTACCGAACTATCGATGAATTGGTTGCCACCTAATGAGGTGAAAGTATCGGGCATCACCAAGATGCATGGACCCATTTTACCTTCTCGAATCAATCTTTCAAAACGTTGCGGCAAGGTCTCATCAAATGCCCTCCAGTTGGCACGACCCATTCCAGTACCGGTATATGGTGCGAGGTAAATGATACAAGGTACCTCGCCTTCAACACCTGGAGGAATGTGAACTAGGACCTCTCTTTCTAAAGGGTCACCAAGGGTATTTTCAAGAACCGTTGACGAAAATGAGAAGCGTGTTGACTCGCCCCGAAGGACCTCGAAAGAATGCTGCGGCATGGCTGATGGAACAGTTGCCTCCCCATTGGTTTGGCGGTTGGGCAGTGGACATACACAGATTCTCAAATCAAGCACTGAGGGACTATTATTTTCCAGTGGAAGCAAGGGGGTGCGGATTATCAGTGTAAGCCTCATAAGCCGGAGGCGTAACAAGCCAAAGCCCGAGGGAATATCATGACATTAGAATTCGATCTTCCCGCCCGTTGGCTTTCTTTACTCACCGAACAGTTCTCCGATGCGATTCACGACCTTCAAGTCACCTGGCCTGAAACTCAGAGTTTAGTAATCAGTTATCGCGTTATCGAAGCATTCAATCCCGAGTTTGCCAGCTCTATTATCGATAATCCTGATGGCCACCTTGGTGCGGCTAATCGCGTATTACGGGACCTGTTGATCGAAGGGGGTTCAAAGGGATTGAACCCATTCATTCGCTTAGTTAATCTGCCAGCAGATAGACACAGAACAGTTCGTCAACTCAGAGCCGATGATATCGGTTTGATGATAGGAATTGAAGGCATCGTCACCAAGATTTCAGGTGTAAGACCAAGGATATACAGGGCTGTATTCGCTTGTATTTCTTGTGGCCATCACCTGACGATAGAACAACCCAATGAGCAGGAATTAATCGAACCAATCGAGTGTATGCTCGCAGATGGTGGTTGTGGCAGAAAGAAAAGAGAGACTAGATTCGAGTTAGTCAGCAAGGATTCCGAATTGATAAATAATCAATTTATCGAAGTACAAGAATTACCAGAAGGCCTCAGTGGCGGTGTTCAACCACAGAGATTGTTGGGTATTGCTGAACATGATTTGGCTGGAATACTCAACCCCGGAGATAGAGTGACTGTGAATGGCGTATTGTTTGTCCGTTCTCAGCGCAAAGGCGGCAAAGATACACCGATTTTTGATATATTTTTACGAATATCCAGCATCGAAAGGCAGAATATACCGCTTGAGGAAATTGTTATTTCTGACGAAGAGGAGCGCTTCATCAAAGAACTTGCATCGAATGATGATGTTTACAATATCCTTACTAGGTCGATTGCGCCCTCAATTTTCGGAATGACACATGTTAAAGAATCGTTGATGTTACAATTATTCGGCGGTGTTGCAAGAAGAAATTCTGATGGAACTAGAACCCGCGGTGACATTCATATTCTTTTGATGGGCGACCCGGGTGTAGCTAAATCTCAACTTCTATCCTATATGTCGACGATTTCTCCTCGTGGTCGGTTTACTTCCGGTATGTCGGCTACAGCAGCGGGTCTTACCGCGGCAGCGGTTCAAGATACAACTGCTGATGGACGCTGGACTTTGGAAGCTGGAGCACTTGCTCTCGCTGACCTTGGGCTTGCGGCAATTGACGAATTCGATAAGATGAATGAAGGCGATAGGTCTTCGATGCACGAAGCGATGGAACAACAGCGGATTTCAATATCCAAGGCTGGAATAAGCGCAACTTTGCGCACCAGATGTGCGATTCTCGCAGCGGCTAACCCAAAGAATGGTCGCTTCGAGGCTGTCTCAGAAACCCCATTTACCAGTCAAGTAAATCTAGGCCCCCCTTTATTATCTAGATTCGACATCATTTGGTTACTGACCGATGCTCCAAATACCGAACAAGATTCGATGATTGCCAACCATATCGTCGATAAACGTACAGTCGGTATTAGCGAATTATTGATTGAGGAAGGTAGTGCATCTGATCCATCTCGTACCAGCGATACTCCAAATCTTAGCAAAGATGAATATGGTGACGTCCAGATTGAGAAGGATATGATTCGTAAATATATCGCCTATTGCAAGCGTAATATTCACCCTAATCTCGATGCTGCAGCAAGGACTGCATTGGTCGATTTCTATGTCAAAACTAGAAGAGAAGGCGGGGAGTTCAAGGATTCGATTGCCATTACCGCTAGGGCATTAGAAGCACTGGCAAGATTGACTGAGGCTAGCGCTCGTATTAGATTATCAAACGATGCGAACCTCCAAGATGCTGAGAAAGCGATTCGGTTGACCAAGCTTTGGCGAAATGATTTGATGGGTGGTAATTTCGATGAGACAACGATGAACTCCGGCAAAAAGGGTAACACTCGAAACCGGGAGAGGATTATTCTTGACATCGTCGAGCGCATGTGTCGTGAGATGGGTGGTGATGTCGAATTAAATATCGTTCTTAACGAAGCCGAACGTAATGAGATCAGTCGTACACTGGCCGAGGATATCATCGATGGGCATGTTACTGCAGGCAGGTTGTTTAAGCCCTCTTATGACTCACTCAATTTGGCTTGACAAGCGGCGTCCTCATCAATGACTTATACCTCCCCTTCCAATATGGCGGGCGTAGAGGGGGATGTCAGCGATCCCGCTAGTCTCGATCCAGAATCACTCGGTTTCATGTGTGGAATAGAGGTTCACCAGCAATTAGCCACTGGGAAACTCCATTCTCGCCAATTGGGCGAATTGTATGATGTCACAATAGATTCCTTACCAGATACTTGGCCAAAAATCCCGCGTCGTTTACGGGCTGCCTCGGGAGAAGGTGGTGTAGTCGACGTTGCCGCTCGCTTTGAGAGTAAGAGAAACCGTAGTTTTGTCTATTGTCAATCACCAAATTCAGGGCTGATCGAACTCGATGAGCAACCACCATTACCACACGATGAGAACGCGGTCGATATCGCTCTTACCGTTTCAGCAATGATGGACTGCAAGCCGGTAATGCTATTGCAAGCGATGAGGAAAACCGTAGTCGATGGCTCGAATACCAGCGGCTTCCAACGTACCACGTTGATAGCAACTGATGGAGTTCTAAAGACCGAGGGTGGAGATGTTGGTATCGATGTACTGTGTCTTGAAGAGGATAGTGCCCGTAAATTAGATGCTCAACAAAGTTCGCAAGGAGAGGTGGTGACTTGGAATTTAGATCGACTTGGTATTCCCTTGATTGAGATTGCAACCGCTCCGGATATCACCACTCCAGATCACGCTCAACAAACCGCACTTGCTCTTGGCCGAGTGCTAAGAGATACTCGTAGAGTGAGGAGAGGTTTGGGTAGTATTAGACAAGACCTCAATGTCTCTCTTATGTGTGGTGATAGAGTTGAAATCAAAGGTTGTCAAGACCTTTCGTGGATTCCAAAAATCATCCGTCTTGAGATGGCTCGACAATTACATTTCTTCCGGTTGACAAATCAATTGCGCACACAATTTTCCTTACCATTACTATCGACGGACCGTAGAATATCAGATGAGAATATCAGTGCTCAAGTCAGAGATTTGTTGCCTTTATCTACTGTCGATGTAAGCGCTTGTTTCACCGATTGTACGTCGAAAATGGTAGTTGATGGTTTGTCTGCTGACAAGGTCATGCTAGCATTACCTCTACCTGGATTCGCAGGACATATCGGCTGTAAAGAGTTAGATAATGACGGTGCACAAATGCCAAGGCTCGGTCGCGAGTTAGCGGGAGCCGCAAAGACTGCAGGTGTTGCTGGGATTTTTCATTCCGATGAATTGCCTGCCTATGGCATCACTCAAGCAGAGGTTGATGTGGTTAGAAGCACACTAAAAGGAGTCGATGCATTTGTTCTCTGCCTCGCTGTTGATTGGCAAGCAGAACTCGCATTGGAAGGAGTTTGCATGCGGGCGAGAATAGCCTTTGAGCGAATTCCGCAGGAGGTTCGTCAAGTCGTTATTCGCAAAGGTGCACCTGAAGATGGAACCACTACACCGATGCGTCCTCTACCGGGTGGAGCACGTATGTATCCAGAGACGGATATCTCACCTCTACCTCTTGACAGTTCGCACTGGCAGGATATCGCTAGTAATTTGCCACCAAGTCAAGAACAGCGTCTCAATCGCCTGAATGGATGCGAAATATCTTCTGACCAGGCCAACCAATTATTGGCTCGAGAACTCGATGACCATTTCTTTGCTCACGCCAACGATCTTCCCCCCAAAGCTTGGGCTAGTACTTTGCTAGAACACAATGCAGATGTCGGGTTGATGGCATTGGTTATCGCAGCAATGGAACAAGGTCACGTAACTCGAGAAGGAATTGGTAAATTATTGGATTCACTGAAGGGAGAAGTTCCTTCGATGAGTGAAATCATAGCTAGATCCGAACAACTCGGCCTCGTACCAGCAGATACTAATGATCTGAAAGAAATCGTCGACAAGGTCGTTGCAGAGCGTCTTGATTTCATCAAAGAGCGTGGCTTAGGGGCCATTGGTCCTTTGATGGGTGTGGTGATGGGAGAATGCGGTGGTGCTGCTGATGGCAGAGAGGTCAGTGCTTTACTCAAAGCAGCGATCGAGAGGTTTTCTTGATGCGCCTAGTAGCGCTTACATTGGCTCTTATTTGCTTTACTAGTCTCGTCTCTGCTCATTCTACAGTAACTGATAACTGGGAAAAAGATCTTGAAAACGGATATATTTCAACAGCACCACTTGTAACTGAACATTTAGTAATTGTTCGCACCTCAGGAACTTGGGATGGTTCAGGTAGCCCTCACGTATTCGCTTTCGATTTTTCTGGTGAACCGGTTTGGCAGATTGAAAACCCGCATGCTCTCCATAACGATCTCTCTCCTCTTCTCTTAGTTACAAAAGGTCAGGGCTGTGGCGGCACTTGGCAAGATATGGTGATCATCGCTTGGGCTGATGGCAAGGTTCAGGCTCTCGATGTCGCAACTGGAACCGAACAGTGGTCGGCTCAAACAGAAGTTGACACATGGGGTATCACTGGTTCCTTGGCCCTCGATGGCGATTTAGTCGTAGTTCCAACCCGGCAAGGACTGTCGACCTACTGCCTTGCAGATGGAACATTGCAGCAGCGGGTTGAATTAAATCAACTGGGATGGCGTAATGGCGTAACAGTTAGCGATGATGCCTATCTTCTCGGCAATGAGGAAGGAGTTCTCAACACCATCTACCGCAATGGCACTGTGATCTCAGAATCGATTGGTGACGGTAAAATCCGACATGCACCACTACTGACCAATGCAGGTATTCTGATACATCTGCAAACTAAAAGTGCAAGTGAGATTTTCATAAATGGTGAATTATTCCTAACGGCCGGACCTTCTCCTGCAATGCCGGTGATTTACAATAACCAAGTTTACCTAGCAACCAGTGAGGACTTCATCTTCCTTGATTGCTCTTTGGAATGTGAGAATGTCGGAATAACTCCTTTCCACTCAAATGGTGAAATCGCTATCCAGGAATTCGATGATGGAGAATGGAAAGTATGGGCTCCTCAAAATAATCCAGAAGGTGGATGGGGTGTATTCACCACAACTGAGGATTGGATGATTCTGCAAAGTCCAAATGATGACTATGCTACTGCAGCACCTGGTTTTGGTAGTGATGGCATCTATGTTCTGGGCAATGATAAGGGCATTCTAATGTTCTACACTAGCCAACATAACAATTCAGTCATCTCTCAAGGGCATGAGGATTTGGATTACATATTTATCATAACTACTCTAATTTTATTGGTCTCAATTCTAGCATCTGCTCCGGCCTTTATATTCCATTTACATGAAAAGTTACTCAAGACTTTATTGCCAGGTGTTGTCATCTTTATGGCCTTTAATATCACGATGATTTCAACGGCTTGGTCGGGATATCTCAGTGAACAGATAGAACCAGAAGGGGATTGGGATGATTCCTGGTCCGAAGAATGGAAAGGAAGTCAAGTCGTGGTATTTGAATTACCAGAGGGGCAGATTGTATTCGGTGGACTTTCGGGACATAAAACGGTTGAAAGTCTGACTGATGATGCGGCGTTTAGAGTTGGTATCCTTATTGAAAAAGAGACTTTTGATAGCGGAGAATGGATCAAATCGATAAACGGCCATGAAGGGGCTGGCTGGGAATTCAAAATCGATGGAGAACGTGGATTACTAGGGATTAGCGAGGCAGAAGTTACCTCTGATTCTGTCATTCGTTGGTATCCAGCCTGATAAAAGTCAATATCGTGGGTTGCATGGGGGGGGCATGGTCCTCGCTTCAGGAACCCATGGCCCTTTGCTTGAGTCAGGTTGGCTACTTGCTATCCAAGTTGTATTGATAACCACTGCATTTCTATTGCTTACCAAGCCGTCACAAAACCCTCGCCGAGAGGTTTTGCTATTATCTTCAATCGTTCTTTTCACTGCTGCACTACGTGTGGCTATGGAACCATTACCCAATGTCCAGCCGGTAACTATGGCATGTTTGGTCGCAGGGGCTAGATTGGGTTTACGCCGCGGTGTTGCGTTTGCAATCATGGTCACACTTCTGTCCAACATGGTCATCTCCGATGGCTGGTGGACTTTGTTCCAAGCAAGTGGTTGGGCAATGGTAGCTGCTGCTGGGGCTAAATTCCTGAATTCTGAAGGCGTATTGAATATGCGAAATCTACTCTATCTTTCAGTAGTAACATCGCTACTCTTTGATTGGTGGGTTAGTCTTTCGATTATCGATTCGGGCACAACCTTCTCTGATTTTATGCTCTATCTAGCAAATGGATTTATCTTTGACCTTCTACATATCTTCGCCACCATGACCTTTGCAATGTGGTTAGCACCTGCACTTAGCGATCTTATCAGCGAGGATGCTACGCTTACAGAATCTGTACTTGCGGTCGGTGAGACAGATGTCGTCCTTGGATGAATCACCTAGCATGGTCTTGGTCACTAGACGTGATCTGAAGTTATCAAAAGGAAAACTGGCAGCTCAGTGTGCTCATGCTGCAGTCAAATGTGCGTTGCGTGCGAGATCTCGTAAAGCGAGATTAGTTGAACGCTGGAGTAAGGGTGGGGCGAGAAAAATCGTCCTTGAATGCGACGATGTTAAACAACTCTTACAGTTGAAAGAAGAAGCAACCGATGCGGGAATGATCGCGATGATAATCGAAGATGCAGGTCATACAGAAATTCCAGCAGGCACTATAACCGTCCTTGGCATTGGACCGGCACCAAAATCAAGTATTGATGACTTAGTAAAACATCTAAAGTTGGTAAGTTGATTGGCGTTTTTATTGGAAACTTGAAAATCTATCACTCCTGAGTGACCCTCTTTGCTTCATGGAAGAATTATAATCTAATGATTAACTTATGAGCATTTATCCATTTCAGTTATATGTTATTGCAGCAAAGATAAGTTATGGACAAAATCTCAATCGCTATGCTTGCTATATTATTGATGCTTGCACCACTTTCGGGTTGCTTTGGCAATGATGAAGTCCCTAATACTGAGGTCGAGGAAGTAATAGACCACAGCAAACACCTCCATCCTGCGCCAGAACTGGAAGCATTGCTAATGACTTTAGAAGGCGATCAGTTTGTTGCTGGAAATGTGATTCATGACCACCCCATGGAAGTCAGAATTGTATGGACAATGGTCTCTGCAGAAGGTATTTCCAGTGGTGACAATCTAGCCACTAACTTAGATGGTTCTTGGTCATTTGATGTCGATGTTGAAGACCGAAGTGAAGATATTACAATTACTTTCAGAGCTCATAACTTACCTGAAGATACCTGGTCTAAAAATCTGACAATGATAATTCCGGCATTTGAAGACAATACTGATGACACAAATAGTTCTGAAAACAATACTGAAAACAATACTGAAAACAATACTGAAAACAATACTGGAAACGAGTCTGATAACGGAGATGACGGTAATGAGACGAGTGTTAATTCCCCTCCTACTTGCGACGCAGGACTGGATATGAGGGCAGATGTTGATACAGAAGCATACCTTGATGCTAGCAACTCTACAGACTCTGATGGAGATACTCTACAGAATCTATCGTGGCAGATTACGGAAAGTCCCGAAGGCTCGACCGCATCAATTACTACTGGATCCTTAGAAAATACCGTTAATGCTATGTTTACTCCGGATGTTATTGGAAACTATACTCTAGAATTCAGTGCCGATGATGGCGAGTATCCCTGTAGCGATACTCTTCAATTAGAAGCTGTGACAACCTCAATTCCATCTATTAGTTCAGATATAGTTTCACAGATACTTGCCAATGATACTGCGATGGAAGAGATTACTTTCACCAGCGAAGAAGGACATGTTGACACATGGGAAATATCACCGTCTCTACCAACTGGAATCATTTTTGAGTCCGGTGTGATCAGCGGGACACCTTCAGGAATTCTGGAAGAAACTACATTTACTGTTTATGCAAATAACTCCGCAGGCTCGGATACTGCCAGTATAACATTGAGCGTGGTTGAGAAATATGACGCAAAAGATCTGGCTAAATTCTGGTTGGATTTCTTCCAGTGTCAAACCTCTGACGATCGTCCAATGGTCGATGACTTAGATACAAATGGAGATGATAATCATCAATGTGAAGTATCAATCGTACTCAATGAAACTCATGTAATAATAACCACTAATGGAATACCGAATCATGACTTTGAATCTATGCTTGCTTGCTCTCAAGGTAATGATTGCACCGCTGCCCAAAATTATGTTTGGTCTATTCCACGTAATCCGACCAATGATACCACTGGAGGCCACAATAGTGCTGCCTGCCCTGAAGCCGGTGGAGACTACCAATGTGCAGCGGATAGGGGAGCGATTGCAGTTGCGATCAATGGAGTGCCACTCTATGGACCCGAAGATGGACCCGGGGGCGATGCAGTTGCTGCAGAACATGGAGCATTTGAAGAGGACCGCCAACCCATTGACTTGGGCATTTGTCACGGCCACAATGCAATGGGAGGTACTTACCATTACCACGCTGATTCAAATTGTATGCATTGGCACGCAGGTGAAGGTGAAAATATCAAGGATGATTATGATATGTCAACACCAAAAGCTGTTGCCCAGAATACCTATGATGGTAATCATTCAAAGGTGATAGGTGTTGCATATGACGGCTATCCAATATACGGTTTCTGGGGTTATGATGCCGACATGAATATTGTAGAAATGAAGGGATCCTATGAATTAAAAGATGGTGAAACAGGATATAATGGAATTGATGATTACAAATATACAGAGGGGTTAGGTCATCTAGATGTTTGTAATGGTCACTTTGGACCTACACCTGAATTCCCTCTTGGAATCTATCATTATCATTCGACAATGCAAAATGGTGCAGGGGATATGGGATTCCCATATTTCCTGATTTGTTATCGAGGTGAAGCCGATCAATCTAGTGACGGTGGTAACGGCAATGGTGACGGGGATGACCCTTGTGCTGGCCATGGAGACACATGGGGCCCAGGAATTGGCCCTCCTCCTGAGGGATGTGGTGGTGGAGCACAAGGAGGCCAATCAACATCGCAAAATAATCTGGCTGATGGACTAGTTGCGAATGTTTTACAATTCAATCCCTTTGCCTTCATTCTTCTAGGCTTGGTAGGTTATCGGCCTAAAACCAAGGTTGAGGTTTGAGAACTTAGTCTAAAGTTCGTTGAGGTGAAAAGATGGGTTTACGCTCTTTAATTCACCGCTTGACTGCACCGTCGATTAACGACACGGTTCCTGTAGGAAACTACCGTTTGGCTATTATTGTGAATACTTCTTTGAAAATGAAGAAGGGGAAAATCGCAGCCCAGGTTGGTCATGGCGCAGTAAAAGCAGCCCTTTCTTGTGCTAGTAAAAAACCGGCCTGCATGGATGCATGGTTATCTAGCGGTCAAGCCAAGATATGTCTCAAAGGGGTTGATGATGAGCAATTGTTGTCATTACAACAACAGGCAAAGGATGCTGGAATACAGGCTATTAGCATCAGAGATGCTGGTCGAACTCAAATCCCAGCAGGTTCGTTGACTGTAGTCGCTATTGGCCCAGCAAGAGATGAGGAACTCGATCCCATTACTGGAACTCTAAAACTACTTTGAGTACCCTGTTGCGTGGTAACCATATGCGCGAGTATCCCTCAAGCCGAGTCGACGTCCGTAGCGATACGGTGACACAGCCGACTATGGCAATGAGGAAAGTCATGGAATGCGCCGAGGTTGGTGATGATGTACTCGGTGATGACCCAACTGTAATCGAATTGCAAAACAGGGTTGCCAAACTATTCGGTAAACAGGCAGGTTTGTTCGTACCTTCAGGAACCATGTCCAATGCAGTAGCAATTCGAGCTCATACCGTCCCTGGAGATGAAATTATAATCGACAAAATATCCCATATCTATCGTTACGAGGGTGGAGGATATGCTGCCATGTCTGGGGTATCTGTAGCACTAGTCGATGGCGAAAAAGGACTGATGAGTGCTGATCAGGTACAAAGTGCTATTCGCAAAGCCGAAGGAAGTCAGGGTCATTATCCAGATGGAACTTTGGTTTGTGTAGAAAATACTGCTAACCTCGGAGGTGGCACCTGCTATTCTCAAACTACTTTCGACGCAATCGCTGCAGTGGCTCGTGAAAACGGTTGTAAAAGTCATATCGATGGTGCCCGGATATTCAATGCTGTAATCGCTCAAGGTGTCGAACCGGCAAGGATGTGCAGAGACTACGATTCGATTTCGATCTGTTTTTCTAAAGGATTGGCAGCACCGGTCGGTTCAGTACTCGTCGGCTCAAAGGAATTCATAGCCAAGGCCCATCGCTGGCGCAAGATGTTTGGCGGTGGTATGAGACAGGCAGGAGTTCTTGCTGCTGCTGCTCTTTATTCTCTCGACAATAATATTGAACGTTTGTCTGAAGATCATGAGAGAGCAAAAAAAATCGCTCTAGCAATTGCTGATATGAATAACTTCACAGTTGATTTGAATACAGTTCAAACCAATATGGTCTATGTGGAGTGCAAGATGCCTGCTAGTGAACTCGTAGCATCGCTTGCCGAACTAGGCATCGATTTATTTGATACTGGAGCAAATACGGTACGTATCGTAACACATCTACATATTACAGACGAGGATGTTCAACGAATCATAAGCGCTTTCGACGCTCTGTGATTGCTGCACCGATTATCACAGTGGTTGCCATCAAAACCGAAAACCCGGGTAAGAATGATTCATCTGCAGTAGGCGGTGCCACGCAGTTGCCTATTTCCAAACAACTATCCTCGACTAGAATGGTCTTATTTATCTGATGAATAAGATGAATCTGAAGATCACTATCATCCCAAGTCGAAGGTAGAGTCACCTCGATACTACCGCTATTATTTGAACCAAGATAGAGTATTTCACGCACCACATACGGATAGTATTCCTCGCCGTTTAATCCATCTTCATAGTGTGCGAAGTCCTCAACAAACCAAATCATCGACTCAAGAGTGCCCTCTGCTAGTAAACTCTCATCGATTCCATTAATCGACCAAGTTATAATTCCCGTATTCTCACTACTATTTATCCATGTCAACGATGTTTCACCGTCCCCGACTTCCAGTGGTGTCTGCGCATTCGCAGTGAAATCTTCTGCTAAACTTGCCCCATTAGCCGAACCTCCGCTTTGAGAGATTGTGCCATTAAAGACTACCGCTGGTGGTTCTCTTGAAGAATATCTGTCGATCCATCTCTGATCGACTATTTCATTACCCAATGGATCCATGGACTCTGAAATATTACGGTGATTTGTATAGATTTGAACCCCTGTGTCGTTTTCTATTTCGTGTAAGGCTGCGGCGACCTTGGCACAAGGATCGCACCAAGTAGCAGTGAATTCTTCAGCGATTGCAGGAAGGTCGTCGAGTGCAAGTGTCGCACTACCTGAAGTATTTGCTGCGATGTGAGCGCCACCAAAAACCGGTCCGACATCGGTTAACGTTTTTGCCGCCCCTGCACCGGCTATGGGGATCAATGATAGTAAGATAACCGAAATTAACAATTTGTCAACTACTCGCATAGAAAGGCGAGGTTATCTTCCTGCTTCAAGCCACCCCTGTTTGGTTCAAGTACGAGTGTTCAATAACCACCGACAGCGAGGGGGAACGCCGGCGGTGAGAGTGATGACGAATCTAGTTGAGTCAAAACATTCCATGTTGAGCATGGAGACCGTTCCAGCCGGCCGCCCTATGCCGGAATGGTTGTTTTCCGTTCTACAAAAACCGGAAAAATCACGTTTGTTAATCATCCATAGCAGCGAGCAAGCAAGGCGTCAAGCGATTGATGCATTACTCGATAGTCAAGGCGGGGGTATTCTCGACACCACACATCATCTGACGCTCGGGCGTTTAATATCGCAATTACATTTAGATCTAAGATTACCCAAATTATTAGTTGATGATGCAATGTTATTCGAAAGAACACATGCAGCATTAGGTGCTGCTGCCAAGGCCTTGGAGTTTCCATTACTCCACCCAGACCCGCAAGTAAACTGGAGCAGGAGCAAGAGTGAGCATTTACTGAAGTTGCATAATGGTTTGATGGGTTTGGAATCCCCTTGGTCATGGGATGAAGATCCTGGTGCGAAGGAATGTGATGTAGTCTTACAACAATTGCAGCAACAACAGGGCGGAATCCATCCTGCTCGAAAGGAATACGAACTGTTCAAAGCCCTCAAAAACGCTGGTGAAAGTATTTTATTCTCGCTTTCAGAAAGCGATGGAATCATCATGCTCGACCACCCTCCCGGTCTTCGAGAGATTCAACTATCAATACTCAGGGCCCTCTCGAACTTAGTACCGATTCACCAATTGGTAAATCCTGGTTCGTATCGGCTTGGCTATCATGGCGAGTTTATCGCTGATATCCACCCTTGTAGGTTGGAAAAGGAATTACCAACATGGGTTCCTTCACATCAAATTTGGATTTCTGATAAGCCGGATTGGCTATCGCCAATCGGACAAAAACGAGAAGGGAAATACCACCGTATTCAAGTCGAAAGTAACGCTCATTGTGATTATGCAGTGCTGGAACTAATAGCGGATTTACCCGAGGTAACCCTCGTTTCAGGCTCTGCAGATTCTTTGATCAAACGTATAGGTTCGCAATTGGAAGAGATGGGGATCCAAATAGAAAAACCAGCAGAACCAGTTCTCAATATGGCTGCAATCGCTAGATTGCTTTCGATAATGAAGTTAGGGCATGGTCAAGATGCATGGTCATTAGCCAAGGTTAGTGGCTTTTCTCGGCAGGTTTCATTACCACTTGATCTTGACATGATTTTTGGAGTTGAACATCCTACCGATCCAACTCTTCGCCCTCGGCTTCACCTCGATTTAATCAGTGAATTGGCTCGTGGTTTCCATTTACTTGGAGGCAGAGGTTCTTTGCGAAGATGGCTTAGTGCTCTTTCCTCATCCTCCTATCGGCCGCATCGTGATGTGGAAAATAGAATGCGACAACAAGAGGAGTCCCAATGGTGGTTTGCTTGTATGGCATGTTGGCTTGCTCCTTTGCTTGAGGATGATGAACACGAGGAATTATTATCTGGTTTGGTAGGTTGTTTTAGTGCTGAGAAATTACCTTTACCAGAAGAGCAAGTTGACGGTAACTCCTGGATTTACAACCTTCGTAGATGTCTCGGGGAAGAAACTTCAGAGGACATCATAGAGGCGATAGATACGCTAATTCAGCAATCCCAAGAACTCGCACGAGGTTTATGCGCTGGTGAATTTATTGCTATGGTTGAATCACTGACTGGTAAAACCATGCTCGAAAAGCGACGAAGTGGTGATTCATCACTGCAAATATATTCTATCGATCAAATCCATGGTGTGGAGTTGGATTGTGTAATCCTAACCGATATCGATGGCGATTCGTGGTCGATGCGAGATAGTGGTCTGCCTTGGATGGATGAGGAATCACGTATTCGTCTTGGACTTGCTCGGCCAGATGAAGCGATGCGTCGAGGACGTCACCACTTGCGTCATTTGCTCAATTGCAGTAAATCACTGATGATAATCGATTCTTCACCAGAAGAAGGTATTGAATTAGCTGGCCCAGTTGCTGAATGGTTTAACACCTTGAAACGCGCTGATAAAATCGAACTTTTACGGGAAGCGCCACCTACGATTCCAGAAAACCGATGGCAAAAAGGCGGCGAGGAGCGGTCTTGGGCTTGGAGAGGAAGAGATGATGGCAATTGGCTCACGCTACGCCGCGTGATAATCGAGTCTAAGGATGGCGATTTTCATACTCTTATCTCTGGGAGAAGAGCGCGTGATGAACAACAACGCGCTGGTATCGCTGCTTCAGAGAACCGCTCTCCGAAATTAGCACCATTTGCAATTGGCAATATAGCTGCAGCTGCAGAAGCAGAAATAATCGATGATATCTCTAGTAGATTTCAGACGAATGTTATCCTCAAAGAAGGTGAATTGCTTTCTCTGTCAAGGATTTCGGAATTAGTAAATGCTGACCCCTTGCGTTTACTTCCTAATCACCACAACCCAGCAGGAGGAAGGGATGAAGTTGAATGGCCCCATCTTGGAAAAATGACCAAGCGCGGTATTGGAGTCGGGATAGATCCTCGTCCTATTCGAGCAAATCCACTTGGTGAATCTACAATTGATGAAAGGACCGGGCGAACAAAAAAACAGTTCGCTATTCCTCAGGTTTGGTCGGCAAGTAAATTGCAACAGTGGCTGGATTGTCCGCGTCGTGCTTGGTTCGCAAATCACCTTGGAGCAGGGACAAGGGATAGGGTGGAAGAAGACCTTGCATCTTCGATAAGGGGTGATTTAATCCACCTTTCAGAAGAAGCTTTGATTCGCACACACCTTAGCGGCTGTAAACAGCCAACTCCTATGCATCTAGGCCCGGTTCCTAATGAAAATAGTGGCTGGGATGCGATTTTAGAAACACTGGCTGAGAGAGCACCATGGATGAAACGTGACGATGCAATCGCTTTTCACAGAGTCAGGGACATGATAGGTACTACTCCAGAAAAATGGCGACTTTGGCTTGATGATGAGATGGACATCCCTCAAGGGGGTAGACTGGGGAGGATGCTTGATAGTGACCTTGAGTTACACGATGTTGCGCCGATTCATAGCGAGTGGTGTGTCGGCTTGGATGGTGTAGATCCAGCGTTGTTATCATTACCAGAAAATAAGCGTTACATGTCTTTTAGAGGTAGAGTCGATCGTGTTGACGAGGTTCTAGGTCTCGACCGATTCAAGGATGAGAATTATACTGAAGTAATCCCTCTCGATCTCGAATTGAATAGTACAATCAAAGCCAAGCGTTTGGTGATAATAAGAGATGTGAAAACTGTGGAAGGCGCCAAAGACAATGGCAAAGATGAGAAACACAAACAATCGATTTTTACTGATTTGCAATTAGCCCTCTATGCACGGGCTTGGGAGGTTTTCAATCCTGGTGATCGAGTAATTGGGGTAGGCATCACCGCCGTCGGTAAGGAAACGATTCACCGAGTCGAAATCGATCCACAGTTCAGTTCACATCTGACTGATTATAATATTGGTGAACAAACCAGCCACACCCACTTGCACTACCGATTGCCAGGCGAGGAGATCCCAGCCCATAGCAACCCGTTTAGAGCTTGGATGCGAGAACGTTTGACCACTGCATTCCGTGTCGAAGATTCCGCTCGTTCAGGCAATATACCACCAAACCCCTCTATCGCTTGTAATCACTGCCCTGTAGCAAATGCATGTCCTAGTTCTAAAGCAGGTGATAACCTTGTTTGAATTAAATCCTAGCCAAGCATTAGGTCTCGATTTGGACCGCCATATCGCACTTGACGCAGGTGCAGGAACCGGCAAAACCATGGTCATGGCTACCAGATATGTACAGCATCTACTCGCTTCAGATCAACGCGCCACCCGTCTATTACCGCCGGGCCCGAGGAAAATACAGGCAGGTGCTGGCAATCTCGCTGCACCGAAAAGTGAGAGAACCTCATTGGATAAGTGGAAAGGTCTCTTGCCCGCTGAAGTAGTAGCCATCACATTCACCCGTAAGGCGGCAACAGAGTTACGAGGTCGAATTCGTAGAGAATTGACTCGGCACCGCTCAGCACCGGTGAGCCCTGATGACAGAGATGGTATTCACGATTCGAGGCTAAAGAGTGATGCCGATGTCGAGATGTTGGTCTCGGCAATCGAGGATGCCCCGATTGCAACTATCGACTCGTTCCTCGCTTCATTGGTTGCGCCTTGGATTGCTTCGTTGAGCGACGATCCACCGCGACAGCAAATGGCAGATGAGCGCTTGCCATTACTACACGATGAAGCGATAGCAAGCGCTTGGCGTTTACAGAACGCTATCGACGGAATCGAGGCTGGTTTGAGCGGGAATATCGAAGAGTTCCTTGCTGCCCGTGGTCGCTTAAGCATAGTTCTCGGAGGTCAGCGCACAACTTCGACTATTCTCAAGGGTATGCTCAAGCGTTCGTTATTCGTCGAGGAATCATATCAAAGATCACGGAGAAGAATAGGCGGTGATGGTGAAGCCGATGCGGCAGAACTAGACGATTTATTCATTGAACCTGTGAGAGATTCCCTCGCGGGTTTTGCTGAAACATTATTTGAGGCTGTGGCGAAATGGTCTGATATTTGGTTGGATGGGGGGGCTCATTTTGTAACCCAAGCCGATTGTGAAAGTGGGATGACGCGTTATAGATTCATACGACATTTGGTCGAATGTGGATTACCTGGTGATTCAATCGCTAGGCTACAATGGATTTGGTTGGTGACAATCGCGATGTCTACCCCTGAAAATTCTGTAAAACCAGACCCACGTTGTCTCACACACGGACGACCCCCTGCCTCCAAATCATGGCCAGCAGGGGTAATGACAAAAACCAAAGTCAAGGTATTAGATAACGATGTAAAAAATATGATTTGTGAAGCTGCAAAGAACTGTGCTGAAGAAATTAGGGAATTACTTTCGACACCAGTAGGCCTATTGGTACGCCGTTTAGGTCGTGCCTCGCACCTATTGAACCCAGTGATTGATGACCCAATCCCAATTCATGGGCAAGAGGTTTTCACCACACGTGTCGATATTGAGCCAACAAATCGGACACCGAAAGGTGGTTCACGCAGCACACCTGAATTAGAAATTAGGACCATGGAGGATCTCTTCATTCTTCACAAGGGAGTCAGACAAATTCTATCTCGAATGAAAACCAGGGAAGGTTTGCATCACTACGATGATATGCATGAATTAGCCGAGGACTTATTGTTAACCAGATGCCCGACTATTTGCCGACGCTGGTACCCCCGTAAAGTGGTTTGGGCCTTGGATAATCTCTCCTCACAACCATGGGAAGATGACCATCTAAACCTCGCACGTCAACACGCTAAAGATCATCCTAAGGTCTTGGCAGATCTCGATCGTCGTATTACAATTCTGTATGATATACGTCGCTTATATCGAGCATTTATAATCGATGAATTCCAAGATACAAATCCGCAACATCTCCGCCTACTTGCTCGACTTTGGGGTCGAAGACGCTTAGAGCCCGGTGAACCCGAACCACCTGCAGGTGATTGGGATCCTACGGTTTGTATTGTTGGCGACATGAAACAGTCGATTTATCGCTTCCGTCAAGCCGAGGTCAGAGTGATGCGTCGCGTGGTGGAAACGGTAC
The DNA here is from genome assembly GCA_905181715.1 of uncultured Candidatus Poseidoniales archaeon. Lineage (GTDB taxonomy): Archaea > Thermoplasmatota > Poseidoniia > Poseidoniales > Poseidoniaceae > MGIIa-K2. The sequence goes on along the minus strand of CAJIYT010000019.1, from coordinate 23,647 downwards.
GCAGCATCAACCGGCATGAACTCCAATATGAGTCAAGACTCGACGGGTTACGTCGTGTTGATGCTGGACGAGATCCTAGGCCGAGTGATGGCGGGGAAGGAGATTCTGCGACATTTGTACAGGCGAGTGTACGTTCATTAAGCAAAGGTTCTGATCAAACTTGGATAAGTTTCAGAAAAGGTGATGATGGCAAGTCTCTCGGTGAAGAAGCCGCATTGCGAAGAGCCGAGGGGCATATCGAGATGGCTACCAATCACCGTACACTTCCGGGGTTGCTCAATCTGATGAATGGGGTCTTCAGCGATGTATTTTCACCTCAACATCATCTATTCCCTGGCCCATGGCATGCACGCCACCAAAGGCTGAATGCCGGGCGAAAAAGTGACAAAATGGGACGACTTGATTGGTTATTGCCATTGACTGATGGCGATGAACCACGACCAAGTAACCCGATTGATCCTATCGATCCATTCCTTCACGCTGGTTCGAGTTCACGTGAGCGAACCATCGACCTCATGGTTCGAAGAATTGAGGCTTTGATTAGGAATCGTCCTGCAAAAATTCTTGACCAAATCAATGGAACTCAAATGGACCTTGGTGATGAATCAGAGGACATCAGGCCCAGGGATATCTTGATTTTGGTTCATGCAAGAACCTCCATTCCACAAATAATAGCAGCCTTTGAGCAAAGAGGTTTGCCGGTAGCCGCCGATAGGCAAGGTGCCCTATTACACCGGCCAGCGATTCTCGCATTGATGGCAGCATTGCGAGCGCTCTCTAATCAAGACGACAAAGCCGCTATTCTAGCGCTGGCTCGAAGTACGATAGTTGGACTCAATGACCAAGAGGTGACGACACTCATCCAGAGCAAAAGTGATCAGGGCGATTGGTATTCTCATCTTGTTGAACAAATGCCAATTGCAAACATCAAGTCATTATTGACACAATGTAGAGAACTTTGCAGTGACGGTACACCTTTTACTGCCCTTGATGCAATCGTCGATTATTCTGACCTGCTAATATCTCACTCACGTACTTCAGATCGACGAGATGTCGAATCATGGTTGCAAATGGTACGGTCGATAGGAGAGGAGGTCGGCAAGGATTCAGCCCTGATTATGGAAAGACTAGAGAGATATCACTCTCTTCGTCGAGACGGGCCTACAGGTAATGAGAGTACAGTTTCAGATGCGATTAACATCATGACTATCCATGCGGCAAAGGGACTTGAAGCACCGATAGTTGTGCTCTTCGATCCATTTGCAATCGGTCGTTCAGATGCTCAAATGATGGCTCGAGAGAAGGTCTTGGTTACGCCAGATCTGGTCGCTGGAAGAATCGACCCATGGCCGGGAGCTAAGAAGCCTGATTCCGGAACCTGGGAATTGGCTCTTCTGATTGAAGACGGTCAGCAAAGAGCAGAGCGAAGAAGACATCTCTACGTGGCCTTAACCAGAGCGAGAGATCGACTCATTTTGGCCGGTGGCCCTCCTGATGCTTCTATCGAAGGAGATGGTCGAATTAGAATTCCAACTCATAAAGATCGTCGTGATTCATTAGGTGATATGTTCCTTTCAGGGTTAATTGGAATGCTTGATTCACCCTCATTTGAAGATAATGCTTTGATTATCGATTCTGAATCGATGTCAAGAACCCCAATTCCAGATCAGTTAGGATTGGAAGGCATTTCAATATTCCATCACAGCGATTGTTTTGAAGAGGTTTCAAGAACATCACCCTTAACTCAAATTATCAATCGAATCGATTTGTTCGGAAAAGTTAGCACTCAAGAAAAGACTACACGCATACGTAAAATAAACCACGCACTATCACTTTCAGCACATGGACTCGATCTATACCAACCGCAACCCTATAGGGGGTCATTTAATCCTAAGCTATGGCCTAGTCCACAGGAATTCGGCACTGTATATCATAGATTATTTGAAATTGGTTTGGCCAATCCCGCTGATGAAAATAGTGAATTGGAATCAACTTGGCTGCACAAGAATGAAGATCGATTGAGTGATATAAAAACTATTACACAAGTTTTAGACGAATCAAGCATAATTGGCACCGACATCAGAAAACGATGTCGAGAGAGATTGCTAAACCTAGCTCAATCTGCACGCCAAGGAAAATTAGGCCTATTGGCCTCAGGTGTAGCGGTTGATGGATATCGTGTAGAGGGACTGCGGACTGAATTACCATTCTATCTAAGGCATGATATTGAGCCAGAAAATTGGTCACGAAATCTTTGGACTCCATCTGGAGATGTATGTGTTGCAGAACTCTCTAAAGTGGAAGTACGTTTTGAAGGTAGAGCAGATTTGGTTCTCGCACTAAAAGATGAACAAGGAAAGAAATGGTTACAGGTTGTCGATGCCAAAACCACTGGCTGTCTAGGCGACCAAGAACATAGTATTCTGAATCAACACCAGCGAGCAGAGATTATCGCTGAACATCGTTTACAATTGGCCCTTTACAGTCATGCACTGAAAATTGGTGAAATGCAAAAACCTGAAATCAGTAGGAGAGAGATACTTCCACCTGCGATCCTTTGGGCAGCAACCGGAGAAATGGTGGAGATGAGTCTAAATGAGTTTGAACTGGCAAGTTCGGATTTGATTGTAAGAATAGAGGAAGTGGCAAAAGAATCGGCTGGGGTGAGTGAATCTTAGTAAATCTCTATTCCATCTCGCATTTCGCTATTTGGATAATCGCAGGTCGCTTTTTTTTGAGGAACTGGTACCTTTTTCTATTTCTCTCTCTTAGTTGGGAATTGTTAGAATTAGTATTACCATTCGAATTTGCTATAGAGACATGGGATAATAAAATCGGTGATATCGTGGTCAATTGTGTGGCGTTTTATTTTGGGACTGTGCTGCATAATAAAGCTAAATCCGAGGGTGGTTTCGTCACACATAGTGGCAATTAGAATCGATTATTGCTTCTACGACATCAGGATCGGCAAGGGTTGAGATATCACCCATTTTCTCTGGCTCGCCTTCTGCAACCTTGCGCAATATTCTACGCATAACTTTTCCTGAACGGGTTTTTGGTAAGGCTGGAATAATGCAGAACCTATCTATTTTGGCATGTGCACCGATTCTATTACGGCATAACTGGTTGAGAGAAAGATACAATGATTCTTCATCACTTACTTCCTTGGCGAGTACCAAAAATGCCCTCACACCTTGCCCTTTGATATCATGTGGAAAGCCAACAACACCAGCTTCAGCTATCATTTCGCTTTCAACTAATATCGCTTCAAATTCGGCAGTACCCATGCGATGGCCACTGACATTGATGACATCGTCTACCCGGCCAGTAATCCAGTAGTAGCCATGTTCGTCTCGCCTACAACCATCACCAGTGAAGTAACGATTTTTTATTGTAGAGAAATATGTTTGTAGATAGCGATCATGATCACCATAAATGGTGCGGGTTTGCCCTGGCCAAGATTGAGAAAGACACAGTAGCCCTTCCGCTTTACCTTTGAGTAATTCCCCTTCAGCGTTGTATAGTTCAGGCTGAATCCCAGGTAGTGGAAGAGTGGCTGAACCCCCAATGACCGGAGTCGCAGGAGCTATTGGCGAGATACAGATACCGCCGGTTTCGGTTTGCCACCAAGTGTCGACAATCGTGCATTTTTCCTCACCGACAACTCGGTGATACCATTCCCATGCCTCTGGATTTATTGGTTCACCGACCGTTCCTAAAACACGTAAACTAGATCTGTCATATTTGTGAACATAGTCGTCCCCTTTTGCTGCCAAGGCCCTAATTGCAGTCGGAGCGGTGTAAAAGATTGTAAATCCATGTCTTTCAACCATATCCCAATATCTCCCAGCATCAGGATAGAGTGGAGTTGATTCAAACATGAAAGTGGTTGCACCGTTTGCCAATGGACCATAGACGATGTACGAATGCCCAGTAATCCACCCTACGTCGGCTACACAAGCGAATACATCATCTTCACGTAAATCGAAAACGGTTCGGTGGGTGAATGCCGTGTACGTGATATATCCGCCATGGCTATGCACTTGCCCTTTGGGTTTACCAGTTGATCCTGAGGTGTAGAGAATGAAAAGTGGATGTTCTGCCTCAACTATTACCGCCTCGTGTTCACCGCTTTCATTCTCTATTATCTCATGCCACCAGAGATCTCTTTCATCATTCCATTCGACTGGGTTTGCAGTGTGTTGGTAAACGATTACCGTATCGATTCCACCAGCAATTGCAATTGCTTCATCGGTGGTTTTCTTTAATGGAATAGTCCGACCTGCGCGTTTTCCTTCATCCATTGTAATGACAACTTTGGAACCGGAATCAATAATTCTATCAGCGACAGACTCAGCTGAAAAACCCCCAAAAACCACAGAGTGAATGGCGCCAATACGGGCGCAGGCAAGCATAGCGATTGCTGCCTCTGGTACCATACCCATGTAGATTATGACTCGATCGCCAGAGGTGACTCCACGGCTCTGTAAAGCGTTGGAAAAGCGACAAACTTGAGCGTGTAATTGACGATATGTGATCCGCCGGACTACGCCTGGTTCATCGCCTTCCCATAGGATGGCTACTTTATCGGGGCGATTTTTGAGATGCTGATCGACACAACTAACGGTTGCGTTTAATCTACCGTCTGAAAACCATTTGAAGGATTCTTGTTCAATAGTATCAAAGCCACCTTCCAAACCAATACTAGGCTCGATATCCCAAACGATACTCTTACGAGTTATATTCAGCCAAAAATCATCTGGTTCTGCAATGGAGTGGGCGTGAATACGTTGCCAGTCATCCATACTTTGAATTAAATTTTCAGAATCGAATTTTACCCTTTCTGGAACGGGAATATGTCCTGACATGCACATCCTATCGCGAGACCGCACATGAAATGCACGGCGGAATTATTTCATTAAGCGAAAAACCCTTGTTGTATAGGTGATGTGAGATAGATATGGGCGATGATTCTAAACTCGATGAAGTGCTTTATCCTGAAATTGAAACTCATCAAAATGGCTTTCTAAAAGTCAGTGAATTACATACCATTGCATGGGAGAGAAGTGGTAATCCTAACGGGCAACCAGTCATCGTAATTCACGGTGGACCCGGCGGTGGCAGTCAACCTGCATATCGGAGGTATTTCGACCCGGAAAGTTGGGACATCATTCAGTTCGATCAGCGCGGTTGTGGCCAATCAACACCTCATGCCGAATTGGAAGAAAATAATACACAAGCTTCGGTTTCCGACATCGAGGTTTTACGTCAACATCTCGGCATTGAAGATTGGCATGTATTCGGAGGTTCATGGGGTTCGACTCTCTCATTAATCTATGCGATTCAGCATCCCTCTCGGGTCAAGAGTTTGATTTTACGCGGGATATTCATGTGTCGTAAAAGTGAGTTGCGTTGGTTTTACCAGGATGGCGCCAGCCATATATTCCCAGATGCTTTTGAACCATATCGTGAACACATTCCTTCAGAGGAACAGCACGATCTGATATCCGCTTATCACCGACGATTAACCAGCGATGATACTGAAATACGTCGTGCTGCTGCAAAACAATGGACCTTGTGGGAAATGGCGACAAGTTACCTCTTTCCAAAGCAGGATACTATCGAAAAAGCCGATGACCTTGATTTCGCTGTGGCCTTTGCTAGAATCGAATGTCATTATTTCCTCAATGGCATATTCCTTGAGGAGGGATATATTCTCAACAATGCTCCCCAAATCGCCCATATCCCTTGTGTGATTGTCCAAGGTCGTTACGATGTGGTTTGTCCGGCGCGCAGTGCGTGGGAATTACACAAAGTCCTACCGCTAAGTCGATTGAGAATAATAGCAGATGCTGGCCATTCTATGGGTGAGTTTGGTATTGCAAAAGAGTTGATTCTAGCAACAGATGAAGCGCGTCAACATCCCTGACTAAACACGATTGACCAACTATTTGGTGCGTCGGCTTGATATGCAGGGCCATTGTCGGAAAGCATGGAGGCTATGCCTCCGGTGAAGAAGATGTCAGAAGAAGGCACCATGACTCCCGAAGTCAAACTCAAGGAAGTGGAGAATCGTCTAGGCGACGAAACCGACCGCTTGCGTAAGCTCTATGCAGCGTATGAATCTCAGGAAAAAGAATTGATTGATATCAAAGCTGAGATCGAGGTTTTAGAAAAAGAAATCGTCGAAAGAGAAATTGAGAAAGAAGGGCTAGAGGGCCTACTTTCACAAAAGGATAACCGAATCAGAGACCTTGAATTGAGAGATGCAAAGGTCACCAAGCAAATCGAACATCTTGAGCCTGAACTCCAGAAAATGGAAGAGAAATTCTCCCGTGAAAAGGATAGATTGGGCAAGGTTTTCTCCATCGCTGAAGAACTCGATAACGACTTGCGATTGGCAGTGGTCGAATTATCTACTCGTGATGAGTGGTATGTAGAGCACATGTCACTATTCGAAGAATTAAATAAGGCAATTCAGAATCGCTATGAAATGATTGAAACCGCAATCGAAACAGAGCGCCAAAGTCAACACATGCAACGTGCAATCACCGACCGTATGGATGAGGTTATCGAATCCAGAGCGGCTGAGATGACACTCGAAGAAGCTGAATCCAGAATTGAATCCGAGAAGGACCCAGCGGATCTTGTGTCCGACGAGGAGACTGCTGAAGAGCCAACTGAAGATGTATCTGCTCCCGAAGAAACCGAAACCAAAGAACCAGCTGCTGCCGATAACGTAGCAGAGGAAGACATCGAATGGAATTGGTCGGATAGTGTTCTCGATGGAGTCCTTGAAAAGTATGGGATTTCAGATCGTGAAGCTTTCATCGAATTCTCCAAAGCATACGACAAGGACGGAAATTATTACCTAAAGGGTAGCGAACTTGGAGCTGCAGCGGATGCTTGGGTCAAAGAACACCCCGTGGAATCGAATTCATCGGATTCAGAATGGGCTGATGATACCGACCCGTGGGCAGAGAAGTGAGGCGATTTGAATGGGTCTTCTGGCCCGTGGCGGTCATGCACCGGTACTGATTCCAGCAGTAGTTGGTTTCTCTTTCATCACGATTGGTAGTTTAGTAGACCCTCTGATGGGTCTAGCACCTGGATGTGGGATTTTCCTACTGATGATATCAGCCTTCTTTGCAAATTTCTGGCGTGATCCAGACCGACCGATTCCTCGTGATGAAGGGGTTATCGTGTCATCTGCTGATGGCCATGTGATGTTTGCAAGACGTGAAAAGGCAACAGGAAGGAGACCTTCCGCTACTGAAACTGAAGACATTCAAAGCGATGAGCACACAGGAGATTGGCACCCTGAATCGTGTGAAGAGCCTCTTTCCTTTTCGACAGAGCAACGTTTTGAAGCCGTTGAAAAGGGAGATGAATCTGAAAGTGACGTCTGGCGAGTTGCTGTCTTCATGTCACCTCTCGATGTTCATGTCAACCGAGCACCGATTGCTGGAACTCTTACCCAAATGGAACATCGAGTTGGCAAAGGTCGTAAACGCGGCCCGTTCCTTGCTGCATATCGTAAGGAGAGTGAATATAACGAGCGAGTCCGCTCGCTCTTTGTTGACGATGCCGGCCTGGTCGTCGAAGTTACACAAATTTCTGGAGCCTTAGCACGTACGATTATCCCGTGGGTAAGCGAAGGAACTGAGTTGAGGCGTGGTCAACGTTACGGCATGATACGTCTCGGTAGTCGTGTAGATATACGAGTGCCAGCCGCACAATTCTCGGTTGAAGTCGTCTCTGCAGAAGATGGAAATTCCACCTATCCAAAGGGTGAATTTGTCAAAGCTGGGACATCAATACTCTTCAAGCCTATCTGATTTGATGGTGCGACTAGTTGAAACATAAGACGCCCGAGCCCGACATATGGCGGGAAGGAGTTTGACGATGATCCCCGGCGAAGGGGAGCGCCCAGCTCGTATTCACGATTTGGTCAAAGCACCAGCAAATACCCCATGGGCAAAAGAGAAGCAACAATCTTGGGATGCTCGTGAATTAGCTACCACTTATTTCACCCCCGAAACACTTGCAGATGGTACACCAACCAGTGCGGTAACCGTAATACTGCGAACTAAAGGCTGCCATTGGTGGTGGTCTAGTGGCTGTACTTTTTGTGGATATTTTAATGATACACGAGATGATGTGACCAGTGAAGACCTACACGCACAGTGGGCACAAGCAAAGAAGAAATTCTCTGATTTTGCAGATCACGGAATGGTCAAGGTTTACACATCTGGTAGCCTACTCGAAGATAGAGAGATTCCAGTTGATTTCCAGAAGACCGTCCTCCAGGAATGTCATGAATTAGGCAAGGAATTGATTATCGAGAGTCGGACTGAACAATTAACCAAAGAAAAATTAGCTTGGGCTGTAGCGATAAACCCTAAATTTTCAGTGGCCATTGGTCTTGAAGCATATGATGACGAGGTTCTCCGTTTCCACGTCAATAAAGGCTTTTCAATCGCTTCTTGGGATCGGGCGGTCGAAAACCTAGTTGAATTCGGTGTGCGAGTCAAAACCTATCTGATGTTTAAGCCTCCTTTCATGAGCGAAGGTGATTCACTCCATCATACGGTCAAATGGATAGAAGATGTCGCGTCTCGCAGTGATGAAATATCGGTTAACCCGATGAATATTCAGCGCGGAACCATGATCGATCGATTGTATAGAGCTGGCGATTATCGACCTCCGTGGCTTTGGTCATTAGTTGAACTTATCGAACGAGTTAACCCTGTTATTCATCCCAATGGTGGAGTTAATGGAGATCCAGATCAAATCTGTCGTTTGATAATTCATCCAACCGCTGGAGGTAAAGTCAGAGGGGCACATAACTGTGGTTCATGTGATGGCGATATAGTGGCGGCAATCGAGCGTTATTCGGTTAGTGGTGATGTCAAAGAATTCGCTGGAATTGATTGTGCATGTCGAAAAATATGGCAAACTGAAATCGAACTCGATAGATCGATTCCGATTCCATTGGGTATCGGTTTGCGCCGTCGTGGAGATGGTGTTCAAAATCTCCGTTCTCTGTAATCAGTTACCACACTATGCAGTTCTAGTGGTCAATGTTTATGACCGCGGTGACGGTGCAATAGATGACCCCTATGGGGTCAAGGTGAAATGAATGTCTGGAAGTCCACTATTACCCGATGTGAGTCAAGGAGTGGCTGAACCAGCCGCTTCGAGAGTATTTATTGCCATCTCAGTGGTCGGGTTAATCGGCCTTCTTGGAATGTTCAGCACTATTTTTGGCTGGGATAGTTTACCAGTATTCAGCGATATCGCCCCAATGCTAGACTCACTTGGTGGGTCTGGGATTTGGTATTATCTGATAGGAATCATGCTTATGGTTGGAATGATTATTGCCAATATGATTGGGGAGATCATCTCGAATTGAGAAGGGGGGGACTTTTGAATGATTACAGTTATTTTTGCAGCGGTATTATTGGTAGTATTCCTCGGGGGATTAGCGCATTTACTCCAGCGTGGCTTAGGAGACATGAGTGCTGCTCTCAAACAAGTTGGTATGTTTCTGTTAACCAAAGCCCCAGCTGGAATTATCGGTTTGTTCAAAGACGATGATGGCAATGGGGCAAAAACTTGGATTCAATTCGGTTGTTTCTGGTTTGTTCTTTCAGCAATTGGCGGCTTCCTTGGTGCTTGGCATGATTATGATGCAAAAGCCTTGGATTCTCTTTCAAGTATTGGCTGGTCATGGGATAATGGCGATGCTATGGCATTGTTCAACCTAACCACACTCAGCGCAGCGGTTTTCAGCATCTTACTCGGCGGTTCTCTAGTCGCACACAGCCGCGCAAATGGTGGCCGTCTAGCTAGTGAAGCCAGTGCATCACTGATTGCCTTCGGTTGGTTTGGTGTTACTTTACTCAGCCTGGTATTACCTGTCTTCTTCGACTTGAGTGATTTCCACTATAGCCTGATTGGAATGGTATACGCAGCAATGGTCAGCTCGATGCTGGTTAATTCTTTGCTTACCAATGCGCAAAGCGAGACTCCGGTTGGAGTTAGTAGTTGGTTTTTGATAATGGGACTTGCAGCAATGATCTTTGGTCTTGCAATCAATGCTCTCGGCGAGATCACCAACCAAACCACCGTTGTTTGGATGGCTGATGCAATAGTAAACGGATGGGTGCCACTTGCATTGATGTTCTCTGTTGGCTATCATGTGGTCCCTTGGGTCACAGACCGCCCTATCTGGAGTGGTAGTCTTACCAAAGCCAGTATGTTGTTGCTATTTGTCACAGTTACTCCATTCTTCCTTTCTCAATCCAGTACTGAACCACTATTGCAATCATTAGGAGCGATTCTAGTAACCATGGGTATATTCCCGATATTAGCATTCAGTGCCAATATCATTTGCACAATGCGCGGTAATGCTGGTTCAGCAATGAATAGTCCTGGTGCGGTAGCGGCAGTCGCTGCTGCTTTACTACTACCAATATTTGCAGTTCTAGCGTTCTTTACCGGCCTCAATGTAATGATTGGAGATGCATCTCTAACAACTGTTGCTTCTACGGCTAATATGGGCTATCTCTACACTGTAGGTGGACTATTCTGCTTAGCAGTAATGTTTGAGTTATATCCCTTGGCATCGGGTAACCGCCTGGTTGGGAACTCAGCTGGATTAGCAACTTGGTTGGTCATCTTTGGCGGTTTATTCAGCACAGTCGTCTCATTGATGGCAGATTGGACCTTTATCGAGATCAGTTCACTGGTAGATGATGCAACTCTGGAAAGTGTTAGTGGTTTCAATCTCACAGCATCTGTTGGGTTTTATTGCATTACAATGGGAATCTTACTAGGGGTTAGTACTGTCTCTCGGACCGCTTTCTCACGTATTCCTTCCGATAAGGGAGTTGTTGTAAACAGTGATGTTTCCACCTTCACTCTAGTTGAGGGCAGTACGTCTATCCGTAATCTGCTAGGGCGCGGGGTTGGATTGGATACCGAGTTAATAATCTCTGATTCTGAAGGAGAAGATGAGAGTGGTAGCACTATTATCGAGGTTTCCGCTACACTCCATGACGATGAAGTCGATGAATTCCCTGAGAAAGAAGAAGATCAATATCCAGAGGAGTTGGTGGAGTTGACCAAGTGGCTTTGCGCAAGAGGCACTACTGCCAAGCAATTCTTTGAATGGGCAGATGTCGACGCTAGTGGCTCTTTAGATATGTTTGAACTGGGTAATGCGCTCAAGGTTGGTCAAGGAATCGAACTACCGCCTTGGGATATGGAAAAATTGGTAAAGGAGATGGACATCAATAATGATGGTAATATCGATTTGCCCGAATTAGATATTCTCTTGATGATGATTAGAAGTAAGCACAACATCGAATTTGTTGAATTCGTACCTGAAGAGGAAGAGTCGTCTGAGGAAGAGACTTCTGAAGAAGAACCTGCAGAAGATGATACGGCCGATGACGATTCAACCGAAGAGGACATTACCCCTAGCAAATCAGATTTGAACAAGATGAAGAAATCAGAAATTACTGAATTGGCTAAGTCTTTGGGATTGGATAGCAAGGGCTCCAAGAAGGAATTAATCGAACGGATTACGCAGTAATTAGGTGACTCGATGCGTATCGGTTTGGTCGGCAAGCCCAATGTTGGTAAATCGACATTCTTCTCAGCAGCTACTTTGGCTAAAGTAGATATTGCCAATTATCCATTTTGTACTATTGATGCAAATGTCGGCGTTGCCTTCATCCATGCATCTGCACCGTGTCCATGCTTTGAATTACGCGAGCGTTTGCAAGCGGAAGGCCGCATGGAACCCATTGATGAAAAAGACCCCCGACAAGGTAGTATCTGTCAACCGAGAACCGGATCATGTATCGGTTTTCGACGCTACGTGCCCTGCCATTTAGTCGATGTAGCCGGCTTGGTTCCAGGGGCTAGTGAAGGAAGAGGAAGGGGCAACGCCTTTCTCTCAGATTTGGCTAATTGCACATCCTTAATTCAAGTGATCGATGCCTCTGCTTCGACCGATATCGAGGGTAATCCAATCGAGGCTGCTGGTGATGTTCTGGCTTCCATGAATGAGGAGATTTCCTTTTTGACCGATGAATTAGATTCGTGGATCTGTAGTATTTTAGAAGATGGTTGGAGTAGAGGAACACGTCGAGTACAAGCTGAAGGCGAGAAGGGCCTCGCTGGATTTCTACTCGAAAAACTATCGGGCATTGGTGCAACACATCAAATGATTCACTCAACAATAGAAGACCTCAGAAATGACGATATTGACCTCTCCAATCTATGGCAGTGGGATAATACGATGATTACTGAAATTGCAAAGCGTTTACGCCCATATATATTCCCAATCAATATCGCTGCCAATAAGGCTGATTTAGCAATTGATGAGCCTTGGAATGATATAGAGAGCACTGCTCTTGTCATCCCAACAATGGCTGATATGGAATTGGCTTTGCGTAGGGCTGATGCCTCTGGATTGATTACCTATGAATCTGGGGAATGCGATTTTTCTATAAGCGCAGAGAAGTCATTAAACGAAGCACAGAAAAAAGCCTTACACTCTATGCACCAAAGATTGACGAGTTCTCAAGGAACTGGTATTTCCCAACTATTGGAGCAAATCGTCTTTGAATCACTACAGATGGTAGTGGTTTATCCAGTACAAGATGAAGGCCAATGGGTTGACGGTGATGGTAGAATATTACCGGATGCACTGATAGTTAAAAATGGAATCAATGCCAAACAATTAGCCTACCAAGTTCATACAGATCTCGGTGATGGATTCATCAAAGGAATTGATGGTCGTAGCAAACGTACAATTGGTGCAGAGCACGAATTAGAAAATAACGCTATTGTCAAAATACATTCTCGTTGATCAATGCCCTGGTGGGGTTTGATACGCAGGGGTCAGGCGAGCGATATTAGCCAGATATTTTACTCGGTTCAAGAACATGTAAACCGGTAGACCGAGCGTCGCTAAAGCAAGTAGAACAAGAGTGTAAATCCCCCATGGTTTTACTGGCAATAATAGCACAGCCCAAGCACCCCAAACTGCCATCAACCAAAGTACTGGAGACCAATATCGGGCAATAATACTGAATCTAGAATTCGATAATTCTCTACTGTAAAAGGAAGGCACCTCATCTTCAGTAACCATGCCCTTTTCGAGGCCACAGCGCACACAGACCTGGGCTTTGGGCCCATTGCCATGGATGAACTGGTTACGCGGATAGACGCTGCTACAGAATCTGCAGGTCGGCATGGCTTAGGCTATCCGCCTCTCACTCTTCAATAATCCGTTGGGTTCGCAAGAAATTTGCTATGATTTTACAGCCATCAATCGAGCCGATGGACTCGGGATGGAATTGCAAACCGTGAACGTTTTTTCCATCGGTTAAACCCATAATCAGACGTCCGGTTTCATCGGTGATATTTACCGTGAGTCGTGTGGGCTCACCTGACAATATCAAACTATTATAACGAGTCATAACTCCTTCTCCTTGGCTAGCAAAAAGGCCAGAAGAGTCGAATCTGATGACCTCAGGAACTCCATGTACCGGGCCAGAAGGACACTTTATTAGTTCCATTCCATCGGCGATTCCGAGGGCTTGGTGGCCCAAACAAATACCCAAAACAGGGTGGTTTCCCGATATTGCTCGTTTTGCCACCTCCATACTAAGGGGACTGATTTCAGGTCTTCCAGGACCTGGACCGATGACAATATGTTTTGCTTTCATGATATCATCAGCGATATCTGAGGAACTGCATCGACCATCTACGACAACGACATTGCGGCCGAGATTTGCTATCAAGTGAATTATATTGTATGAAAATGAGTCAAGATTATCGATAAAGACTACATCTGGATCATTGCAAGGCCACTGAGTAATTAGGCCCGTATTTGCAAGCAGGGGCGGTTTATGTTCTATTTCTTGGCGATGAATCATCAATTCGCCAGAAGGGATGTTTACGCCTCCTCTCTCCAACCAACCACAGGCCCGACGTAGAGCGGCAGACTTCCAAATGGCTTCGGCTACTTCGGCTTTCGGCTCACTTTCGATAGTGATGCCACCGCCAGCCATTACCGTTCCATGCCAACTATCATCTTCATAGCGCGCTTCGAGAGTTCGAATGAGAATATTCCATGTGCAATCACCCGAATGAACGTCTATCCAGCCAGCAGACCCTGTCCAGAATGATCTTGCCTCGCCTTCAATTTCATCGATAGCCGCACAAACAACGGTTTTTGGACAGCCGGTTATACTGCCACCAGGAAATACGGCTTGTAATGCATCTAAACCGTCTTTGTCCTCTGATAGAGTACCGCTGATTTGACTGACAAGGTGTTGAACGTTAGCGTATGCTTCAACGTCAAATCGGCTTTGTTTGACCGAGCCGACTTCACAAACCATACTCAATTCGTTTCTTTCAAGATCGACCAACATTCGATGCTCTGCTCGTTCTTTTTGATCAAAGAGTAGATCTTTTCGTAACATCTCCTCCTGATCAAAGTCACTTCCACGCGGACGCGTGCCTTTTATCGGTGCGGTCATAACTTCACGGCCCTCGACTTTCAATAGAATTTCAGGACTTGATGAGACCAAAGCAATGCCTAGATCTCTCGCTTCAATATATGCTGAAAATGGTGCAGGGTTAGTCGCAGCAAGTCGTTTAAATATCGAAGATGGGTGCTCTAGAAGATTTCCATTCCACTTCCTCCCAAAATTTAACTGGTATAATTCACCAGATTTAATCGATGAACGAATTTTTTCGATTTCTTGTTCGTGCTGTATATCGTCATGCGAGGATTTTTCACCACCGACAAATACGGCTTCTGTAACCTCTGGGGCAGAAGATTCATCCTCTTCTCGCCAAGATTCAACCAGCCACATTAATCCCAGAATACTACCTTCTTTAGGAGGGTTTTGCAATCGAAGCGGCTGAGTCCATTGAAGCAAATCATAGGATAATGCTCCTGCCCAACGCAGACCAAAAGGGGTGAAATTCTTCAAACTACGAAAAAGTTCAACTAAATTCTTCGCCCTAATATCACGGAATTCAACCCATTTGTCATTTTCTAAAACCTGTAATACTGCATTCAGTGGCTCTCTGATATCATCGATAATACATTCACCATTAAGTGGCGAGTGTGTCTTTTGCGGTTTTATTGCGGGCTGAATAATTATCAAACGATGGGAAAAAGAGTTAGCGAGCATCGAATGTTTAGCAAGATGGGTCTTTGGCCCTCCACTAAGGAAGAGAAGGCGATCACCGCGTTGTTGCTCCATTTCCGTAATTAGGCTCATCTTGACATCGCCTCTGTCAATGCATGACGACAAATATCTGACAATAGAGTCGAATCATTCCCTACTCGTTCGCCATCGATACTGAGCAAGCGGGCTGAGCCAACTCCAGTACCTAGCATCACCATCTCGTGACAACGTGCGACAATTCTCTCATTCAGGCGACCTTCACGTATCGGAATTCCAGCCTCTGTAATAGCTGAACGAACGGCTTGGAATGTAATGGAAGAAACACCTCCGAATTTAGGAGGAGATATCCAAACACCTCCGTCTTCATCGAGAACTATAGGCATCGCACGATCACCATCGACAATATGGAATTGATGAATCAATAGAGCGATGTCAGCCCCTGATTCTTCTGCGAGTTTACGCGCTTCCGAATAGGGCAACCAATCGCCATGCTTAGTTCCCGTCAGACTATCCTGCCAACGTGGTGCTGGGCAAGAGATAGCGCGTAAATCACGATGTAATTGTGGCGCTTCGCGCAACGCATACTCCACGGTTTTGCCTATTGTTATCCTAAGCAAACCATCTTTGTCAAGAGGAATGTTCAATTCTGGTATTTCGAGTCCGATGATTTTTGCATGCTCTTGCAAACGAGCAAGATGAAGATCTAGCATGCAAGCCCTGCCCTCAAGAACCTTTATTGTGGTGAAAACCTCATCCCGAGGGTTGCTCATCGGCTCTCACAACAAGTCATCAAGGAAGGATGTGTCGATTGAACTTTGACCACCTTGTGGTTGTGCAGGTTGTGTTGATTGCGGTTCTGGTTGTTGCCAATTGTTGGCACTTTGGTTGTCGATTCGTTGGGCTGCGCCGATAATATTCTGTTCATATTGTGGTGCAATAACCGCTTGAGGTGCTTGAGTGGGCTGAGCTCCTGCTCCTGAGAAACCAACACCATCGTCCCATCCGGAACGGGCTTGAATACCCCATGTAGCCTCTTGCAATTCGTAATTCTTGTCGCGTCCACCACGGCCGCCTCCTCTGATAACCAGTAAAAGTAAAACTGCAATAATAAGCACAAATGCACCGATCAATACTGCTTCTGGTGTCATTAAATCAGAGAATTGGGTACTTTCCGACTGCGATAATCCGTCGTCGACTCCAGTTCCTGAATCTTCCTTTTCTGCTGGCATTAATTCGTAGGCTACGATATTCTTCTTATTCGAATCATCATCCATTGCTGAAACTCCAATCCAATAGGAGTTTTCTGGATTCAATCCAGTGAACATATCCGCTGAAATAACCAAGAGATTAGATGAGTTCTGAGTTCCCATTAAACTAGCATCCTCTATATTTGTGAAATTTGAGGCAGACATGTAGACCATATATCCTCTCACATCACTATGTGTCCATGACACATAAATCTCATCAACAACCCATTTCACAGTAACCCCTTCTATTTCAGGTATATTTGAACTATCATCAAGATCGCCATCGGCAAGAGCAATAGCAGATGCTGTGTTGAGATTATCGAGATAAGCGTTACCTGCGGAATCTACAGCAACAACTGCAACTGTGATTTCAATTCCCTTTACTATCATATTTCCATCAGATAGATTCTCTATGATAATCGGCATACTCGGATATCTATCAACAATAGTTAGTATCGGGTTTCTCGGGCCATTACTATTAGCACCAACTGCAGAGAAATCTCTTGATGCAGCATAGATTTCATACGAGTGTATGTCACTATCGCCTGATGGTGTGAATTCAAGCAATAGAGCAGAGCCATCGTCGTCTAAACGATCTTCTAGTGTCAAGCCATCTATCCTTGATGGCGCTTCGTCATCGTTTTGATTATCAATCGGAATCACGCTCGCCTGAGAAAGCCCGAATATGTGCACATTTCCTTTCAGATCATGAACTGTGACTGTTACGTGTAATTCGATTCCAGGGGTGATAGAAGATGCTTCGGATTGTGAAAGTCCATTACCGCCATAAAGTGCGGTTTCCATAATAATCTGTATTTTGTCTTCATCGGCACTGAAGGTCTGTTTGTCGATAACCAGACAGGCGCAATATATCGAATCTGGATAATAAACATCGATAATGGATCCACTTTGTTCTAAATCGCGTAAATCATCAACCATATGTTCCGAAGCCCAAATCGTGTAGTAGGCGAAATCAGGGGCATCTGAAGCAGTCCAAGATACATCGATTGCAGTTCCATCGTCACCAGCGTGATCCCAAGCATCAATTAGGGTGATTCTATCAGGTGCAATACCAACAATCGAACTGGTAAATGGTGTAACTTCAAGGATGGTGACATCACCAATATCTGCATTGAGCCACTTATCACTTGCGACCATGCCAACCCAATAGGTGGTGTCGTCAATCAACAATTCATCCTCAATCATCGAAATATATGTCGAACCTTCTTCGCAATTCGTGATTATTTTAGCAACACTGAAACCAATCACACTCGTTGGTTTTTCTACGTCATCGATTTTTTCTGTGATATATACCGTGATAAAAGCGCAATCGTCAGCGATACTCCCGCCCCATCCAGCCTCAATTACGCCGCCATCGTCATCGGCAACATCCATCGCCCAAACATCTGTTAGTTTGGAAGGAGGAATCCCATCATTGATACCTCCAGTTGGAATCACAGGACCGATTATTGTGGGGTTTAGTAAATCCTCCTGTCCAGCATCGTCAACACAAGTCATTGCAATCCAATATGGTCTACCGGCTTCAAGACTGATGATTGTGGTATTACCATCGATTGGTAGTAGTGTAAAATCAGGAGATAAACTAACCACGTCGGTTATTGCAACCGAAGAAGCATAGACATTTGCATGTGAGATATCATTGGCAGTACAACGGGACCATTCAAGTTCAAGATCGCCATCCATTCCGCCTTCGAATGGTCTCGCATCCATCCAGTAAGGAGACATAGGAACATTGTCAATTGGTGATGATGGCCCTATTGCCGAAGAAGGGGTACCAAACCTGCCATCATTGTACTCGACAACTATCAATGCCCAATATTGCTGACCATCGACAAGAGGCACACCGTTAGCTGTATCGAATTGCCCATTCAGAGTTTCATGTTGCGAGATGGTGCCGTCAACGGTGCGTAGCAACAGATCTGTGGTATCGGTGTTGTTTGCCCATTCACTATCGCTAAGATAGATCAAATAATTGTCGAAATCCGCATCGTGAACCAGACTCCAAGATGCAAGTAAGACCGCGCCTCCATCATCTGGTTTATCCTCGAAGGAAATCATTGAGATTGGAGTTTCTGTCTTTACCCAATCATAGGTCATCCGAACTTCCAAAGAACCATTTGATGGTGAAGAGAGAACGAGGGTGACAATACTGCTTCCATTGATTATTCGCCCTTTGTCGACCATGTTTTGGAAGTTTGGCATCAGACTTGAATCATCAGAGAGATTCAAAGTAGCTCGATAATTGAGTAAGCCCATCTGTGCCCAAGTAGCGGCTCCAACAGAAGGTGATGCTAAGACTAGTCCTAACGATTGTACTGTGATTCCATGCGGTCCAGCAAAGCCAAACTCATTCAATGTGTAACTCTCACCCGTTGCAAAATATGAGATTTGATTTCCAGGATGTGTAAATTCACTAATATCCTTTGAATAATTACCAATATTGGCTGTGAGGGGCATTGCCCTTCGCATATTTATCTCATCTATCCTAACTCCTGAAGCGCTCCACCTCTCCAGTCCATCTTCCCCGATTAGCCATGCTCCATCGATAGAAATGATTCCAGATGAGAGATCTGCAGTAGATATTTTTCGAATTAGTTGGTGATTTGGTAGACTTGCTTGAACTAAAGTAGCACCATCATTACTGGTGATTAACAACCTCGTTCCATCACTATACATGCCGGTCACCTGAGTGCCACTCAATTGCCAAAGTGCAACGCCATTTTCAAATTCTGTCGAAGTCATGTTGTAGTGAACTATCGGTGATTCTGTAGTAGCCACATGTACACCCCATGAGTCACTTGTCAGAGATTGTACAGTATTGGAAGGTAATTGGTCAAATCTATGGTGTTCAATTATTTGTTCGTTACCAGTTCCTTGAGTATCGATCTCCATAGTGGTGATGCCCGGACGTGAAAGGTCGCTTCCTCGATGACTGATATATGCGTTTATTACATTTGAACCAGATATACCAATTCCCGGTATTAGGAGTATATCATGTGCATCGGTACCAATCATTCCATCGGAAGCAGTTAATTTTCCTAGATTAACTTCTGAGTCTATAAGCCAACGGTCAACGCCTTCTGGTGTTGTGATATAGAGAATAATATAGTCACCATTGCTTGAAATTGGTGCTGATAAATCTTGAATATTATTCGATGAGAGACCATCTTGCATAGTTAATGGTGCATCCCAAGAAGCGATGGTTTTATTCCAAATACCAATTCCACTATTGGTTCCAATGAATACATAATCATCTATTTCTGTGAATGAAGAGATGAGATTGGATGGCAATCCATTCATCAAAGCAGCAGCGTCCCATGCCGATGAAGAGGTATTCCATACTTCCACTCCCGCTGTTGCGAAATCATTACTTTCCAATCCAACTGCTATCTGATCACCCTCAATAGAAATGCCATCGACATAATTGTGAAGGCCAGAAGGTAAACCTACAGCACTTCCTGTAGACAAATCGATAGCAACTAATCCGAGGCCGGTAATTGATGCCCATAGGGTGTTACCGTCGAATTCGAGGTCCTTGATTGGCAAACCAGTAGTTGACCAAGTTTGCGTCCAAGTGATTACACCGGTTGAATTTCTGATACCTTCCATGATTCCAGTATTACCTCCCCCGCCGCCGAAGCCAAGATCGTTGGTAGCGACGTAGAGATGGGTGCTATTTCCGACTGCATCACTTATCCAACCGTCTTCTAAGCCTGGAGTATCGATTAGGATAGTGAAGCTGTTGTATGAGTTGATTGGGTGTGTTATGACCCTAGTCAATCCTTGACCGCCTTGACCGATTAATAGATTGGTACCGTCAGTTGAGAAAGCAGATACTGCGGCGCCACCAAATTCTGTAAAGCCGCTAGAATATGTGCTGCCACTACTAGGGATAACCGAAAGACCGCCTTCGAGCCAGCCACTATCTTTTTCATGACCGACGAATAAATCACCGTCGAACCAAATTAATCCATCACTATCAGTGCCACCATCACTTACGCCAGCACTTTGTGTAGAAATCGGAGTTAACCATACATCATTCGCAACATCGAAACGAGAGATACCCCTGCCATCTGAACTATAGCCGACGTAAAGAATATCTTGATCATCACAGGCAACCGAATTAACATCGTCGTCATTCTCAATATCTTGATTGGATGCTTGAGACCATTGTGAACCATCATACATTGATAGTCCTGCATTGTTGTTTAGCATTGCTGCAAACACCCAGCCTCCACAACCGATTAAGGAAATTGCGTATCCGTTTTCAACACCAGGTTCATCCTGAGTCCATGAGTCCCAACTCCCAGCAGAATCTAATCTCAAGATGGTAGCTCCGAGGAATTGGCTGCCCCACCATTGTTCTCTTACTGAGGAAGTTCCAATCCATAATGAGCCATCGATTATCTCCAATTCGTCAATTTCATCTTCAGCATCATTCGGCAAGCCATTGCCTGCCGTCCAAGTAGTTGTCCAGGCGTCAGTTTGCATATCCCAACGCTTGACACCGTCTTCACTAGCAAAAAGAATTTGAGAATCCCATTCGACGATTGCTCGAATTGGTAAATCTAGATCCGCAGAATCGAAAAAGTCTGTTTCAACACCTGTGGAATTATAGCGGACGATAGATCTCTCTCCCCAAGAAACCCACAGGTCGCCTGAACTATCTCTTAGAGTTTCAACATCGTTTACTTCAGCCTCTATTGCTTTATCTGCCATCCAAGTTCCCGAACTGGTATTCCATTGGACGATACCCCCGTCAGGTTGGTTGTTGCCTTGAGCATATTCTGAGACCCCAATCGTGAGAATATCTCCAGTTAATCCCATGCCATAAGTATAGCCAGTAATTCCGAATCTATCGGCCGTATCGAGGCTTGTGAGTGCGTTTTGGGTGGAAAGGTCGATTCTGCGAATTTCACCCTCGCTCCAGCCGCCATCTCCCCATTGCCATTGATAGCGATAATAAAGCACATCATTTGTGATTACCATCTGATAGGGATTACGCGTACCAGGATATTGAGATGAAGAATCCGCCCAATGCAAAATTTCGGTTGAATTGACAACGTCAATCAATTGTATACCATTGCCGCCACCGACCCAGAGGCGGTTGGGGTTAGAATCTCTTGTAATCGATGTTATTCCAATGTCATCGATAACTCCGAGAGTTCCATCCCAAGTCTGTAGCCAGTCTGATGTGGTCAAATCATAACGTGCAAGACCGATATTATTCAGCCCAACATAGACAATATTATCGATAATTGCTGTTTCTGCTACGCCATCACTCGAAGCGCCAGATTCCCAGGTTTCGTAAATAGTATCATTGTAAATACCAAATAATGCGACGCCCCCTGTTGTACCAACGTATAGAGTTGGATCTTCATTTACAACACTTCTAACATCGGTATCTGGAAGTCCATCGTCATCAGTAAAACATTCCTCGAATTGGAAATTACTTTTTGTATAGCGACAGAGCCCTGAATTTGTTGCAGTATAGATATAAGTTCCAGTATTTGTAATATCATATGTTTGATAAGTTCGGTCATTATATAATTCGGTAATTGAATTTCCATCCCAACTCTCTAGACTCCTTTGAGTCGCTATGTAGAGGTTGCCGGTAGTGGTATCAGTCCATAGAGCATTGATTTCGTTTGATGAGATAGAGGTTGGACCGCCATTTCCATTGCCATTGCCACCACCCCCGGGCGTGGATTGCAATGGTGTGAGGATTTCACCAGTGATCAAATTCTTCCTAGCCACGCCATAATCCCATAATCCAACGTGAAGAATATCATTCGTTATTGCGAGTGGTAGTTGCTGTGAATATACCACGCCAGTAGAAATCCACGAACTGAGTAATTGTTCAGTCCCAAGGTCGATTCGAATGATTCCATTATCTTCAGATGCAGCATAGGCAATACCGCCAACTATTGCAACATCGTTTAGAAAAACACTGTCGATATCATCATCTGTATCGAAAATTGTAATTGAAGGGTTTGCGGCTGACATATTGATTAGCGATAATCCATCACCAAAGTGAGTAGTGATGATAGTGCTTCCAAATCCGGTAATTCCCGTGATTGAATCCGAAGCCAAACCATCTCCTGAGCCAAGATGTAATGGGGCTGTTGAAAGAGAATTGGAGTCAAAGATATTCAACCCATCTTCATCCATACCAACTAGAAGGTCTGTTCCTGATACGCTAAGAGCGGAAATCATTTCAGTAAATGGTAATGATTGAATCCATGTATTCGATGGTTTATCAAAAACATCAATTGCAAATTCACTAGCAACATAGACCTTTGAACCGATCTCGACAATTGCAATCATATCTGCTGATGAAGGTCCGCTCCCTAAGGTTAGCATACCTTGGTGAAGTGGAATTGAACCGGGTACAAGTTTTGCTAACCTTCCACTTCCATCGGTGATGAGAATGGTTGAATCCATCGGGGCGCGACTGCCACCGGATGGCCAAACGATATTATTGCGTCCTTCGCCACCAAGCGTAAGTGATGTCAATGATATCGATGTTGAGAATGAACCCGTACTTACAGAATAGATCTGAACATTTTCATTACCTAAGATGAATAGTTCATCACCGTCAACTTCCAAACCTGCTACCGTATTATCGAGCAACCAGTTACTTGCATCCCAAGGAGCTTTCCAGAAATCTCCAGGGGCATCATATCGTCCAATTCCTGCATCTTTACTGGCAAAGAATAATTGCTTTCCAACACGGATGATATCTGTGATTTGATCACTGTGTAAATCATTAGCAGTCGACCAAGAACTCAGTGGAGAATTGGTCCCGATATCCCATCTTGCTACACCTGCTGCAGAAAATGCCATATCATCCACGAAATAACTCCATAGGGGGACGTAAAGGACTCCTGCGTCCTCAAAAACGCCCGTTGGTAAACCATATGGCCAATTCGGGCTACCACTTGTCTGTTCTAGAATCCAGCCTGACTGAGCGTTATCAAGTGTGTGAACGCCTTGTGGACTAAATCCCCAAATGTTACCATTTGCATCTGCATATACCTGAGTTATAACATCACCAGGAGTTGGCGGAGCGGGTAGAATATTCAAAGTTGAGGAAATAGAAGCTGATATGGCATGGATTCCATCATCTCTTGTAACAACGAGGATGCGATCACC
>CAJIYT010000018.1 GCA_905181715.1 uncultured Candidatus Poseidoniales archaeon | reverse complement strand
TTTTGAAACTCCAACTTTATTATAATGCCACTCTATCATTAATTTTGAGATTTTGTTTATAGCACCAGTATTAACCATATCCTGTAAAACTTCATATTCGGCTCCTTCTATATCTAATTTCAATATTATCTCATCATATTCACAAGATGCTCTTTCTATAAAAGAAGAAAGCCGGATAGATTCTGTTTTTTCTGGGTTTTCTTTGTCTAATTTACCTGTTCTTTTTTCTTTCATTACAGATGAACCATATCCCTTTTTCTGATCCAGATAAAAATCTATATGTCCGTCGTATACCCAAACTGCTTTGTTGTAAAACTGGTGATTGTCGAAATTATCATAAAATTTTGAATATTCTTTGTTTGCTTCAAAAGAAATTATATGGTATTCACAATTAGTATCAATTTCTTTTCTAAATTTTCTGACTGAGCATCCGTCGTGCCCCCCACAATCTATAAACAGTTTTTTCATTATTCCACCACCAAATTATCTACAATTTTATTTGCAAAACAAAATTCAATATTATTGCATTCATTTAAAAAATCAAGAAGTAATTCTGCATTATCATTATCCAAATAATTTTTACTCCATGAACATGAATGGAAAATTATCGATGTTTTTTCGTATAGTTTGTATTCTTTCCATGGATACATCACATTGAACCAAGATACATTTTCTCCGAATATTGCATAAGATTCTTCATATTCCTTTTTTATTCTTTCATGGTCTGATAGAGCGATTTGCTCTATTTTCATATCATAAGCCGCCCTTATTGCTTCAGGTGACATAGTGAAATTTGGTGGCCGGAAAATTTTCTTCATCCTATCATACAAATTGCTCTTCTTCGCAATATCAAACATTTTTTCAAACCTGCTACAGGCATCCTTGTACGATAAGTTTCTAAATTCATCATTATTTGTTTTTGAATCTGAATGATATACCCCGTGATAGCAAAGCTCAAAATTACTTTCGGGGAGATTGAGGAGTTTTTTGCATAAATCGGGATCTTCGTGTAAATACAATGGTTTTTCTGTCTTTGTAGTTAAATTCTTATCATCAAATTTCCTCCAATATCCCATTGGTATGTACAATGTAAATTTAATATCTGGATATATTTTAATTATATCTTCGCAAACTTTTATGCATTCAAATGAAGAAAGAGGGTGTGGAGATATGTCATCTATGCTTATGTTGATAAGATTCTTCTTAGATTCAATACTAGTTACATCCATGAGCACTGCTGGAGGGCTTTGCATTCAAAGATAGCGCCCGGATGCAATCATCGCTTCTTTGAGTTGTAATATCTGACTTGACAACTCCTTCTTTCCCATTCGGTTGAAGTGCTTCTTGAAATCGGTGTATACATCCCATGCCCATGAAAAAGTTCTCCCTATCAGCCAAAGAGGAATCGGGCTAAGAATGATAAATACGAGTGAAAAAAGCATCTGTAACCCAATATTTGCATTGGTAATGAACGATACATCTACGCCTGGAATCTCTACTAAGAAAAAGGTGGAAAGCAATACTGCTACCGTTATTGGCCAAATAATAACCGATCCAAATAATGCTGCGAGAAAATGATATGAAGTTCGTGCATCCAAACCCTCATCGGTTCTATCACCAAAAACCCTGCCGAGAATTACTTGAGGTAATCCCGAAATGATGAATAGAGGCAACAGCGACAAACAAAAGACCAATAACACTGTGCCTTTTATTCCAGAAATGAGGGAAGATTTGCGTAAACCATCTCCATTGGAGTTAATGTCCCTACCGTCGAGCCCCCCTTTCTTTAATGAAGCCGCTACAACCAATGCTTGTTCTTTTATCGCTTGGTCTCCAGCGCCATCACGAATTGCACGAGCGGCTAAGACTTCTTTTCGCCAAGTATCCAGTTTTTCTCCTTTGATTCTTGCCGAAAGATGGGCCAGTAAATGTGTGGCTCTGTGGTCTGCCCATGTATCTTCTCCGGGAGTTAGGGGGGAGAGTCTTCTTTCAACTTCATCCCGTAAACCGATTACTGCATCCGCCGGTGGTTCAGACCATTTGGCATCGGCCACCGCCTCAACGAGTTGAGATGGTAGTTCGATTTCAGAAAGATCGATTGGCTCAGAATATTCAACCCACAAATCTGTTCTGAATAAATGACGTGTACGATAATGAAGTCCCACCGGAAGAATTACTGGATCTTTTTGCCCCCTGTGCCGTGAAAGTGCGGCTGAACAAAGCACTGTCCGCATCGGCCCTGTGCGCAATCTGATCAGTTTTGATTCACTGTGACTTGTTCCTTCGGGAAACAATACACAACCGAATCCATGCGTTATTCCTGTTGATAAATTTAGTAAAGACCGGCCATTAAGAGATGTTGCTTGCTCTTCAGAACACCCTCCTCTGAGTAATTCCGCTTTACGTATTACTGGCTGGACTGCAAACTTTCGGGACCAGAAACCTAATATTGGACGAGTTAGTAAATCGTGTCTACCCCCAATTACGAATTTATGAGGATGGGTTGTCATAATAGAAATTGGATCGATTAAGCCGTTGGTGTGCCACGCAGCACAAAGACTGCCGGTTGAATCTGGTATGTGTTCAAGACCTGATGTTTCAACAGTGCGAAATTGATTTTGTAGTACTTTAGCCAATGAATAATAGCCAATAGCCGTCCAAAAAGGCGAGCCGGGGTTATTACCCTCAAAACTAGGAAGAGGGTGGTCTAATAATCTCTCAAACTTCATTTTTGACGATGATTTCGACAAGGTTGGCAATAACTCCTCGTTGTGGTCTAGTGCGCCATCATCTCCTGTTTCCAATTTCTCACCCCCGGGTAATTTGTGTATGCAATTTCGATAATGATTCTAAATCAGGGCCTCCGGCAGGGGTTTTGGCATTTGGCCAGAGAGACATTAACCCTTTACCGCCATCACCTGCTTCTCTAGGAAGTACATGAAAATGAACGTGTGGTATCTCTTGTCCAGCAAGGGGGCCGTCATGTAACAATACGGTGAAATCTTCTGTTGAAAAATATCTGGACAATATCCGTTGGGTTTCCTTTACACCCATCATTAATTGATTCGATTCTAAATCGGATAATTCCTGTAAATGTGTTGCAGGAGTGGTCGGAATCACCAGCGTATGGCCTTCTCTACGAGGAAAAACGTCTAGGAATGAAGCCCATCCCTCTCCTTTAGCGATGAAGAATGCTGGAGTTTCGCCAACAAGTATCCGCTCAAAAAGAGTGGTTTCTGACATCGTATCAACTCATGCGCTTGGAGCTATGAGCCAAGATCCCGATGACCCTTTTCTGACGGCAAGAGATGAGATTTTGCCCTCTTTGTCGACAAGGGTGTGGTATAATTGCTCGTGGTCTATTTGAGGATAATCGCTTCTTTGGTGTACTCCTCGGGATTCTGTTCTAGCTAGTGCAGATCTGGTCGCTGCTATTGAAAGACGGATCATTGCTTTCAGATACAATATTTGTCGTAAATTATCATTGTACAATCGGCTTTGGTCGTCGCAGTGTATTTGCTCTGCTGTATTCGATAATTGCAATAATTTCTCTAATCCAGAAGAGAGTCCCTTTTCTTCTCTTTGAGGCCCCATGGTTGAATCCATTACTTGGGTTAAATCTGCGGTGATTGAGGAACTTCTCAGGACCTCTCCTTCCGGTTCAATAAACAATAAATCAAGTTCGGCTTCTGCCGCACCAATTACGGCTTCCAGATCTTCGCGACCTGAAAAAGTAGCACTTTGGCTCCATTCACCGGCATGTTTGCCAGCGGCTGAACCACCGGCTAATGCATCCAATAAGCGGTTTCCAACAATCATTCCTGCGCCATGCATTCCGGAACAAGCAGCATCTCCTGCTGCATATAACCCAGTAAACCAACGTGACCACTTTTCTACAATTACGCGGCCACTTTCGTCAACTGGAATTCCACCTATTGTTGAAATTGGTTTACATGAAATTGCAAGTGTTTGTTGAGTTATGTTAATTCCCAAGCGTTGAGATATTTGTTTAGCAGTTCCGTTCCACCACTGGCCCTTCAACCCCCTAGCGTCCAATACTGGGTTAGGTGTTTGTTGTATCTTTTCAAGCACATCCTGCATGTCGCTATCTGTGGATATCTCCAAAGAAGTTCCGTCTGCCGAATGCAGGCTTGCGCCATCATTTAGTAGACCATATGGCAGGATTATATCTGTTCCAGAAAGAGCTAATGGGGTGCTTGCAACAAATTCCATATCGCGCAATGATATTCCTGCGCGTAGTGCCAAATCCATACCAAGGCCGCTAGAATAATTGCTCCCGTTCCACGCCTCTTCGAAGCCGCCATCGGCGATGACTACTGTTTTTGACTGAAGGGCGTGTAATTGCCCTGTGGTCATATCAAGTATGATTACTCCAGAGATACTTTGGTTACGATGCGCTAGTTCGATTGGGATTTGGTTTCCTCTTCTTACAACCCCTTGGCGGATACATTGCTCCTCGAGTACTTGTTGCGTTTCCCTAACCATTGCATCTCCTGCGCCGGTTACCCTTGGTTTGGAATGTCCGAATGAAGTTACAGCGTGAGGAGTTCCTTTCGTATTTCTACGGAAGATGACGCCCCATCTCTCGAGAAGATTTACCTGGCTTACTGCATTTGCAACTCTTTTTGCTACGATATCTTGATCGCAAAGGAAAGCGCCCGCTCGGATTGTATCATTGCTGTGGCTCTTAGAGTCAGATTCCATTATCGATGCTGCAAGGCCATCCATGGCGCATGTATTTCCTGCGCCTAGAGAAAACGGTGATGACAGAAGGGTGCTCGCACCGCTCCTTGCTGACTCGATGGCTGCTCGCATGGCCGCTGGCCCATCTCCAATCACGATGACATCCCAAGCCTCCATCACCTCACCTCGTCAGGTTAGGCGAGCCGTTCCCAAGTGATAAACGACGCGCTTATTATTCGGTCAAGAGTTCGGTGAAGTGGCTGTTGGTAATGCCATTTCGCCTATTGCCCTTGCAAGATGAATCCTTCTTGTCCGCATCCTTTCTAATTGGGCTTCGTTCATGGCATCGTGAGCGTTTATAACGCGTGATTTAAACACGGTCCCATCGTCGTCCTTGAGAATAACCTGTACGACTTTTTGCCCTTTAAACCCCCTTTTCCAGGCTACTCCGAGCCATAAGATTGCGCCTTTTTCCAGATATTGTGGTATGTAATCCAAAACGTCTTTCTTAAGTGGATCTGTAAGTGGTAAGGGGGATTTTGGCCCGATGCAACTTTGAATCTCTAATCTGTGATCGCGTGATTCTGGCTCCCCCCCAGGTATGATTACCTCGACCCTTACGTGTTGCGTCTTCTTGGTTTGATTATTCAAAGCGATAAAGAGGTGGCCGGTTCCTCCTTCGTGTACATTGTCCAACGCCAAATCCATTCTCCATCCTCCTTTGGAAGTCGATGGAGAACATACCATTAGATCACTTTGTAATCTATCCAATAATTGGAAAACTTCAGGCTGCCATGCTTTGGCGTGTGAAACAACTCTTTGCAATGTGCGCCAATTGAAAATAGCATTCTCGTCTAGAAGAAGATCAGCAAGAGATCGTGAACGTATTGATTGCTGTAATTCTCTTATGGCTTCTTGGGTATCGAGGGTTCCAATTTGATGAAGATAAAGGAGATAGAGCATTCTTTCTCTTGCTTGAAGAGGGCGCACACCGGATAATAGTGAACTCTCCAATCGCCCCTCCCAATCTCTCCAATCCAATTCACTATCAGGGTCGAGATGGGCGACGACAAGGTCGCCGAGAATTGTATTCAGTTGTGTGGGGCGGTGGGTTGGTGAGTGCAGCATTAGATAGGGGAGGAAATCGCCATAGCGCTTGCGATATTCATTGGTAAAAATGGCATGGAAGGAAAAACCTAATCCTGTTGTCATCACTATTAGCAATGCTAGATTATAGGCAATACCGTCTGTTGAGAGTCCCACAGAAAAGAAAAATAATAGCATGGAAATTGAAGCCATGGTTATTGCAAAGCCGTTATTTCTTCGACCGTCACGCAATCCTTCTGCGATACGATCCATCCCTGGGCGTGATTTTAATCCGGTTCTTTTACCCCCTCTCATCCCTCCTTGTTCCCAAAGAGAAGTGCGTAAAGAAAATGCCCGCCAAGAAGATTCGGCCGCAATAAATGAAGGGGCCAATGCAACAATAAAAATCGGGATGAATATTATGAATGCAAAACCCATTAGAGGCGATACTACTGTTGGTGCGATTACACCCGAAAGAGCCACAAGAGCTATCAAAACCCCGGAAATGTTTTGAAAAGCTACAAAGAAGGGGTTTGAAACCAATGCCCCTACTCGGATTCTGATGCGCTCTATTCTCTCCCACTCTTCCTTAGTTAATTCCAATTGACTAACACTTTCCTCAAAACCGACACCGTAAGGATCTGGAAGGCCGCCGCTAGCGCCTGCTATTGCGGGGGTGATGCTGGTGTCGTCTGACATCTGAATCGTTATGCACAGGTGGTCTGCATTCATGTCCCTTTGGGAAGATGCCCACACCGAAGCGTCTTCAAAGAGAGGGCTTTGGTCGAGGTTGGGCGCGTAGCACAGCTGGATAATGCGTCGGCCTCCTAAGCCGAAGATCGCGGGTTCAAATCCTGCCGCGCCCGCTTGATATATCCTCAAATGAGTTGTATCAGGCTAGATGTGTTTGAGCAAAACCTGCAGCCTCGTGCATAAATCTCTCAAGGTGGATTCGGCCATGTATCGATCGCTTTAATTTAACGTCGCAACGGGCTAATGATTCTAATAAATCGGTTTGCAATTGCTCGGATAACAATAATCGCCCTGTGGTCAGCAGACGATGGAGGTGTAAAACAACATCTTCGGAATTAAACGAATGGCTTTTCATGGCCTCGTCTAAAGCCCCAAGAGCGCCCTTCAATACTCTCTTATTACGTGTGCCTTGTTTCTCCCATTTCCATTGATGGACGCGTCCGCGTAAGGCCTCCTCTAGGGCTTTTTGGA
Source organism: uncultured Candidatus Poseidoniales archaeon (assembly GCA_905181715.1). Classification (GTDB taxonomy): domain Archaea; phylum Thermoplasmatota; class Poseidoniia; order Poseidoniales; family Poseidoniaceae; genus MGIIa-K2. Next base: position 44,961 of record CAJIYT010000018.1, on the reverse strand, counting down.
TACCGAATGGGGTTGTTGATGCTACTAGTTCCTGTAGGTTTTTTCGATTAGATGTCTGTCCTTTACGGCCAAGAATCTCTAGGGTTAGTATCGCTCTACGCAAATTCCCATCGACGATGTGGGCGATGTCGCCAAAGAGATCACGATTAACGTCTAAGTTGTTCTTGGATGAAATTGTCTCTAGTCTTGCGATGATTTGTTCTGTTGATGTAGCTGATACGCGTATTTGTTGTGTTCTCGATCTTAGTGCATCTATTATTCGAGAAGGGCTGCGCGCGGTAAAAATAAATCGACTAGTCTGAGTGTTAGATTCCATCATTCTTCTGAGATAGGGTTGCCTTTTTGGACCAAGATGATCAGCGTCTTCGATAATGATCAGACGAGAGATGGGGGCTCTATCCGCTCCATGTTTCCTTTCCCTTCCTGAGGGCGGTGGATCGTTAGCCGATGCTGTAATCATCGAGGAATCAAACGCATCGAGGCTAGATCTTCCGGCTAGAGTATCGGATGAGGTGTTTCCTCCCGGCCGTAAAAAGTCCTCAAATTTTGCCATTGCCCCCGAAGATCCTTTGAGATCTTTTGCTTGGAGGACGTGGGTTGTTGATTTCCACCCTGGGCCAAGAATTTGTCGCGCCATCAATCGCCAACATGTTGTTTTGCCAATTCCTGCGGGCCCTGCTAACAAGATATGAGGGGGGTTCAAGGAAACCGCTGCGCTCTCTATGGTGTTACGATTTTTTTCGCTAAACGCAAGTTCGTCGAATCGACGAGGTGCATAATCTTCGAGCCAACTTGGCATGCATCAGCACGTCATAGTCAGCAGTTCATGAGCCTTGCGCAATCATTCCGCTTGTAGAACTTTGAAACCAGTTCGGCGAAGTTTACTGAAGATTCTCGAACCACATGCTTTGCAGCTGATTCCGTTCTCTATTCTAGTGAAATTTTCAATGCTTCCGCATTGTGCGCAGCGGTAGTCCACAGCTTCTGCCATGGCCCCGCGACCTACCATCCGGTTTTGAATGTGTCCTCTGGCCAGACAAGGTTCATGTGTGGGCCGCGAAGCGACATGAATGGGGCGCAGTATGACCGAAGAAGATTCACTTACCATCGATGTTATCGATAACGGCGGACAGTGGACTCACCGCGAATGGAGGATGCTTCGATATTTGGGCGTCGACACTATCATCGTTGATAATGATACGCCGGTCGATAATTTACGGAAATTGGATGGTTTGATTCTTTCCGGCGGGGCTGCTCGTGTAGGATTAACTGGAGAGTTAGGGAATTGTGGAGCTTTTCTCGAGCTTGATGTACCGATTCTAGGTATTTGTGCCGGCCATCAGTTTATGGCTAGATTTTATGGAGGTGCAGCGCGTGAAGCCCCAGAACCAGAATTTGGAGCAATGGAAATAGCCCTGGAGAACGAGGGGGGTGTCATTTTTGCCAACACCGCTGAGACCCAAATTGTATGGGAAAGCCATAATGATGAAGTTCACGAAATGCCAGAAGGTTTCTTTGTTACTGCTAGTAGTCCAAGTTGCAAGGTTCAAGGTATGGAAAACCAAAAGGGTGATCGTTTTGGTTTGCAGTTTCATCCCGAGGTTAACGATTCTGAATACGGCAAAGAAATGTTCGAAAATTTTGTCGCATTATGTCGCTCAAATCGAGAACAAATCAAACCTTGATGTTTGCTTGTCTTGCTAATAATACGATTTTCATGCTGTGTTCAAGCATAGCCGCATTAGCCCATGCGTCTTCTAGAGTTGTCCCGACTACAAACGCGCCATGCCCTCTAATTACTACGCATTTCATTCCACCCTGCTTTAGTGCTTCAGCGGTTTGACGTAAGAAATCCTCAGGATTATCAGTGTCTGGATCGACAATGATAATTTTCCCAATATGCTTTTTACCAGCATAGTCGATTGGAGCACATACGATCAAATCCTTTTCGCAGCTGGCCGCTGTAGTATATGGTCCGTGGGCATGGATACAAGTTGCTGGACCGTTTGTTTCAAGACTTTTTGAAGCCAATAAGACCTCGAGTAGTCGCCAGTCCTCTGGTGCGTGGGCCGGCATCTTTTCGCCTAACCGCCCTACTACAATGTCCCGTTCGTCGAGTCTCGCTAACAACACTCCCTCTTTGGTAGAAATCATTACTCCTGGCATTTCTGGATGGAGCATGGAAATGGTGCCCATACTCGCTCTGACCAAGCCGTCGCGGTTCAATTGCCGTGAAAGTCTAGCAATACTGACTACGAGATGATCTGGAACAATGATGTCTTGGAAAACCACCGGGGGCATCGGGGGTGTTTCCATTTCTTCGATAATGTCAACAGCCCCGGCAAGACTCTGGCGAAGATTGGTCACCTCTGCAGACAGGCGGCCCATCTCTTCATCAGAGGCTTTTGTTCGGTCTGCTGATGGTATAATTGCTTTTACTATGCTGGGTTCCTCAACTAGTTCCTCCACCGGTTGGTTGGCTTTTTGTTCGGAGAGAGGGGGGGTGGTTTCCACCTGAATTTCTTCTTCGATTTGCTCTTCCTCTATAATCGCCGGTTCTTCGACGGTTTCCGGCTCGTTTTCCTTAGCCAGAGGTTCTAGCACATCGCTTTCGTTGTCGTCAAAATCAGCCGCTTCTTCCTCAAGAGGGGGGATTGGAGAATTGGTTGGAGGGGTTGGCGGCAATCCGCCTGGTGGCCCGCTTGGTGGTCGGCTTGGAGGTCCGCTTGGGGGTCCGCTTGGTGGTCCGTTTGGCGGTCCGCTTGGTGGTCCGCTTGGTGGTCCGTTTGGTGGTCCGTTTGGGGGCCCTTTTGGTGGGCTGTCTTCCGCAGGGGTTTCTGCTTCTTCAGAGCCACCAAATGCGCTGCCGAAGAGATCGCCGACCGCCTCTAAATCGGCCTCGTCTCTAGACTTTTCAACCGAAGTTCTGCGTTTGGTCATGGTGTGCCCCGTACAACCGACTGAGAGCGAGTTAAATAGCGGTTGCCACAGGGCGATGCGCCTGCCCGTGTGGTGTAGCGGTTATCATGAGGGGTTGTCGATCCCTTGACCCGGGTTCGATTCCCGGCACGGGCGTTCTTTATTTCCCTAGATAATGTGTTGTTGTTGCGCCACAAACGACACAGAATACTTTGGTTCCATCTAATCGTGGAGTTTCTCCGGCTAAGTCTATTTTACGACCACAGACGCATTCAACCATTCCCTGCATGAACCATCCTAAGGGATTCACATTCAATATATTGGTGCTCAGTCGTTGAAGTGAATTCGTATTTGAAAACGAATTACCTCGTCTTGTGGGCTATAGCTTTTGATCGGGGTGACATCAAGTTCTATGATCTTGTGATTTTGAATAATTTCTTTTATTTTTGTTTTTGTTTCTGTTATTTTGTCCTTACTAATTATTGCCCACCCTCTAATCATCACTTCGTGGCCACGCGCTAGTAGAGTTAGTAGGCTGGGTAGATGATCGATACTGTCATGAGGTAGATTTACTAACAATAAATCAGCTTTATGTTTGTGTTTTTCTGCTATTTGGCGTGCATCGCTGCAACTAATTGACGATTTGTTTGATAGGTTTAATTTGAGTAATTCGACCGCATCGGGATTAAGGTCGGATGCGATAATCATCTCAACGAAATCCTCGTTATCAAATAAGGAAAGATTGGGTCCGACACCGGCATATGGGTCGCAGATGACAATCGGTCTAGACAAGCGTTTTGAGAGATTTACACCCTCTTCGAACGTGTTTAGTCGCTCGGTCCCGAGACGTGGAGAATAGTACGCCTTTGCTGGGTCGATCCACAGTTTTTTTGAATGCTCCTTGACTTGTGTTCGTGTAGTGATAGTACCGTCTCGGCTCGCAATTATTTGTAAATCTCTAACCCGAAACTCTCCCTTAACTCCCTTGTCTTCACAAACAAGTCTTACTCTTTCGCTATGAGCTAATATCGCTTTGCCGATTTCGTCCTTGAATTCTTTTACCTCGTCTGGTATTTTTAGAATTACTAAATCGCCTAATTGGTCGTTTGATGTTGGCCATATGTCTGAATATCTTTCGAATAGATTCTGTGGGAGCCTATCGGTCCAGTGCTTTGGCCCTGATACTTTAGGCTCTAGGTCTACTGTTGGTAGCCCCTTAATATCGAGAGGTGCTGATTGGTTGAGAGGGATTCCTCTCCTGGCACCTAAATCTTGAATTGCTACGCTAGCCGCCAGCCAGTCCCTTTTAGAAAGATATTCTATCCAAAGGGCAGTATCGTTTCTCGGCACGCTCAAATGGCGCATCATGCTCGATACATCCGAGACGAGAGGGGGGTTTGAGGATGACGGAGGCTGGACTCGTATTGATAGGAATCGGTATGGGTGCTATTGATGGGATGACCGTCGAAGCCGTACAGAGAATGAAAAATGCGGATTATCGCTTTCTTGAGGCGTATACTGCCAGATGGTTTGATGAGGATGTGGCGCGTTTAGAAGAGTTAGTTGGCCCTGTCGAGTTGATTATGCGACCAGAGGTTGAAAATCCCGAAAGAATTCTCTCCTTAGCGGCAAAATCTGCTGTTGCATTGTTGGTAATAGGGGACCCTCTTCAGGCAACAACTCATGTTGATTTACAGCTTCAAGCAGATGCTGCTGCCATCTCGTGTCATGTTGTACATGGTATTTCGATTACGACTTTAGTCACCGGCGCTGTTGGACTCTCGAACTATCGCTTTGGCCGACAAACAACTCTGACCTATCCTTATGGAGAGTGGATAGTTACCTCTCCGTTAGAAGTAATCGCGGTAAATAGAGCGCTGAATATGCACACGTTGGTGCTTTTCGATCTCGATCCTACTGGTTCAGGAACCGGTAATCAAAAGCCAATGCAACCACGAGATGCAATAAATTCCATTCGTTTAATGTGTGAGAAATTAAATTCGACGATAGGTGATATGGGTTCTGATGATAATTTAGCGGCTCTACGTCTTGAATCCTGTAAAAAATTACTTTTTGAAATAGAGTCAATAAAATGTGTTCTTTGTAGTGATATGGGCACCTCCCGTCAAGGAATTAACTACGGTGTTCTAGGTGAACTAATCTCTTCTAAGGAAGGGGGGTTGCATTGTATGGTGATACCTGCAAATGAAAGTGATGTTGAAAATGCCGCTCTCTCGCGGTGGGCGAAGCAGTCATGAGACATTGGTTTGTGGGGTGGCTATATGGCAGGCCCTAGCCCGGTTGAGTTTCCTGGTAAACAGAAGCAGCGCATGCGTATGCGTGGGACCAAACAAGCAAATGTCGATACCCAAAAAAGAATCCGAAGGAATCTCGATGTGTTGCTCGAAGACGGGGAGTCTCTGTTGCCAGAAATATCCTGGAGCGGTAAATTGTCATGGGGTAGAACCGATCCAGTTACCAAAACGCTGCGTGAGATAAACAAGGTACTGCGTAAACGCCAAGACCGGAAATGGTTAGCTCAGAGAATGATGGCCAAACGTGGAGATCCTTTAGCAAAAGCATGGGCTGGTTCATTGATTGCGTCACACGAAGAGGAGATTTCTATTGTCGGTGATTTCAAACACCCCTCTTTTGGTAAAGCCTCTTTTATTCGCAAAGGGGACGGTAAACCGCTCTATCTTGCTGCTATCCAAAACCATCACATGCCAACTCTACGAATGGCAGCCTGGGAGAATCATGCAAAGAGGGGGTACCACTTCTTCTCTTGGAGAGGGGGTTTTGTTTGTTCCGGGCCGAAGCCAGCAATCCCCGATGGGTGGCTAGATGAGGTTCTCAGCCGCTCAAGATTTGTTTTCAAAAAAGATGGTCTGGTCTGGTATACTGCGGGATTAGACCCCGTTGCTATCCAGGATGAGAAAATGTCTGGAGAGGGGTATATCCTCTTAGAAATGATTGACGGTTCAAAGGTTGCAATTGGTTTTGACCGTTTTCAAAAAAAGGATAAGGGTTCATTCATCCACCACCTTGCACTTTCTGTATTGCCCCCAAATCTTAGATCGATTCTAACCCCAAAGGTCATCTGGGGGCCAAAGGGTCATGATGGAGAAATTAGCGAAGGTGGGCTTGCTGCTGTCGATGTATTGTTTGATGCGTGGTTGGGTTTGACACTAAACGAAGCTAGGCTTGATGAACGACTGAAAATGGCTCTTTTGAATCACGTTGATGATGGTATAATAATGTCTGAAATGTGGTTTGACAACCCCATTGATGCTTTGAAAGAGGCAACTGGTTCTGAAGCGGAAAGGGATTTGGCAAATCATGTTCTTATTGGCGCTATGGGGAGCGGTATACGCATAAATGCCAAGGGGGCAACCTCTGAAAGAGAAGGCAGTGCTGTAGAAATTATTTCTGCCCCACTAAACAGTATCTTGCACGCCCTATGGGAGAACCATGGCCTTCAGGGTTTGATCGATTCGGGGATAGATGCTGACGTCGCTGAAGAATTATGGTCGGAACAGTTGGAAAAGAAAATTGGTTTTGGAAGATTTTTGAAAGATTTGGATAAGAAAAAAAACCGATCCGATAAAATGAAAATATTTCCTTATCAGCGCGGCGCCATAACCGGTGTTGTTGGGGTCATTAACGATCTAATCCTTACTGGCCTCATCGATGGCCAGGGTAAAGCGGAACGAATCGCTATTTCTAACCGCAAAAATATCGATGATGCTGCTGCCGGTTGGGCTTGGCTTACGGCTGCTGGGCGTTCGAAGGGAAAAGAGTGGCAGTTTGAGAATAATGCCCGAGAAAAGGGTGGGGCTTGGGCTCATTCTGTCAAGGGAGTTCTCGATGCCGGTTTAGCCCTAATAAATGGTGAAGATAGTGATTATGAAGGTTGTTTGAAGGCCTTATATCGTACAACTGGTCAAAATGAAAACCTACCGGGATGATTGAAATGCACATACTTGTAATGATTCGCATATTACCTACTCACGCGCTCGGGGGGATGCAAAAGCAATGCATGGATCTATGTGATGGTTTTATCGAAAATGGCCATACGGTTACAATTCTCACCACCGCACATCAAGATGGTACAACTACAGAAAATATTGGTAATATCAAAATCTATTATCTCTCACCATCCCGAACCCAACGATATAGTCGTTCTTGGAATCGCGCTTGTAGATTAAAAATATCTGAAATTCATTCCTCTGCTCCAATCGATATTATCCATAGTCAATCGATGGGTGCGCGCGGAGTTTTAAGTTGGGCAAAAAAGCAAAATATCCCTGTGGTTTCTACTTGGCACGGCACTAGTCTTACGGAAATAAGCACTTTCTTTTCTTCGGCCCGAAAAAGTCCCCGGTATTGGCATTGGTTATTTCTGATGCCCGCCATCTTAGTGCGCCAATACTTCTCAATGGATTTACCGACAAGGCGCGCTAGTGCCGCAATAACTCTGGTATCACCAACCTTGGAAAAGAACATGAGGTTTTTTGCTAAAAACAAAGTTTATGTTATTGCAAACGGCATTGATATTCCCGAAAACCCCCCTCTCCGTATTAACCGAAATACATTACACTTACTTTGTCTTGGACGAATTGAAAAAGAGAAAGGTATGCACCATGCTGTTAAGGCAATGGTAGAATTCAACGAGGAAAATATCAAATTGGATATCGTTGGAACGGGTCCGTATTTAGATGAGTTGAAAGTTCTAATCGCCAAACTTAAACTCGAAGAAAAAGTATTGTGTCACGGTAGGGTTGATGATGATGAATTATCTAAATTATTTGCGGTTGCGGACGTCTACCTTATGCCCACTACACGGCAAGAGGGGTTGCCCCTTACCATTTTGGAAGCAATGGCGAATGGCCTTCCTGTAATCGCTTCGGATATAGGTGGTATCTCCCAAGTGATCAAAGACAGAGGAGATGGGTTACTAGTTAAACCTGGAGATGTTTCTGAATTGATAAATGCCATTAAAGTATTAAAAAATGATGAGGGGATGAGGCTAGAGCTTTCTAATGCCGCCCGGAAAAAAATAGAGGATAAATATTCCAAAGAAAGAATGGTTGAAGAAACCCTTGCTGTTTTTTCTTCGGTGATATAGGATGAATTGTGACTTTTCGATTAGAGAATCCCGTGCTGATTAAAAAATACCTGAAGATTCAGACTCTGATTAATGAGATCTCGTGGCCGTTTTCCGAGACGTTGAAAACCTTCCATCCTTTTTCATTTAGTTTAGAAATCGCCTTCTTGGTGCGGCTTACCGGTATTGTTGAAAAATGGTGATGGAATTCGATTAGAATTTGTTTTACTGAAATATCATTTTCGCATATTTCTTCAATTACGCCATATTCTGAGCCCTCGATATCCATCTTGAGAATATCGATTTCTTGGTGCTGGTTTTCTTTCATTATTGTAGAAAGAGCTTTCATTTGGACCTCGATACTTTCGTTTTTTGTTTCTGGTCTGTCTGTTGTAGTAAATGAGACGTGGGTAGAATCGATTGGGGGGTTGAATGTCATCACTCCATCCTTACCGCTCATACCACAGTCAAAGAGTTTGAACTCGTCTGGCAATTCTGTTGATTGAAGGTATTCGATTGACTTGGGTGTCGGGTCGAACCCTAAAACCGTTAAACCATAGGTCGCAATCAATTCTAGATCAAATGAAATATCAAAACCAAGCCCTACTGAATAGACGATACTGGTGTCATCAAGCCCTCCGAGGGCCACACAGTGCCCGCCGTATTTTGTGCCGAAAACCTTCTTCTCGGGCTTCACTTGGTTACGCATGTGGAATTCAAACCCGGTTAAACATCTCATTCTAAAGGCCAACCATCTAGTTGGTGGAAAACGATTGAGTGTGTTAAGAGTGAAATTGCCAACCCTGAGAAAAAAGGAGGGTGGATTGGATTTAATTGACATTGCATCTACCGCCTTAGCGCATTGATGGCCAATCCATTGTTCGTTTACCTTTTCTTAAATCGAGCAATGTGCTACATTGTTTCTTTGGCGCTAAGCGTACGTAATTGACCCATGTGTAGTTTGTGGCTTCTTCGAGATATATTTCTTGAAAGGGGTGTTCTGGTTTTTCCAGCAGAGGAGAGTCTGTATCGTAATGGTTCCAGTCGTCGCCCCATCGATTCTTTTCCGCTGCAAAAATCGGTGGGAATTCAAGGTAACTCTCAATGATATGGTGAAGGTAACCACTGATTGTCTGCCCGGGTAATATCTCTCTTGTTTCGCTTGAATGAAATGCCTTTTTCAAACTATAACAATCACCTATTCCTGGTGGATAGTTGTCTTCAAACATCAAATGTTCAATACCTAATTCTGCACAATGCAGAATCCGATGGAGTGCATTTTGATGATCGTCAAAGAAACAAAATGTAGTTTTTGAATCGATGCCGCTCCAGTCTAAAGTAGTGAAATCTTTCTTGTGGTAGGTGGCTGTCGTAGAACGGTAGCCTTTGTTGTAATATTTTGCCGGATCGATACAGTGTAGGGTTGCATTAGGGACCACCTGCTCAAACATCCATGTGCTCTGGCCATACCAAACACCACTCTCGATAATTGTAGTAGGTTGTAGTTTCTTTGCTACAAACCAGGCATAAAACATCTGAGCGGCTTTCATGCCGCCTTCGTTGTCTTTAATTGGTCTTTTTTCATATAATTCTGCAAACTCTTCAAGGGATTCCAATAGCTCTTCTCGTGGCCATGGGGCTTTACCGATAGAATATGTATTACTCATGAAATCGCCTCAGAGATTTTTTAGATTATCTACTGTGTTCTGTAGTTTCTCTCGCTGCTCATCGGTAAGATGGGGGAGGAATGGGTCTTCGTCTTCGACAATGTTCTGCCAGGCGGCCATAGTGCGTGCGAAAATCTCAGTGTCGATATTCCAACTTAGCCAGCGATCTACAAAGTCACAATGTCTAGCAATCTCTTCGTCATCACCAGATATCTTGCGCAATAAAATATTGGTTTGCATGTGCAAGATTGCAAAGTTTGGGCTCATTTGGTAGGTTTGGAAGGGGTTACGTTCCCCGATGATAGTGAGGTGTTCACGCCATAGGCCAAAGGTTACGTCGTAAATTTGACCGATTACTAAAACTGCAATTAATACCGAGGCAGCGATGCTAATTAGGCCCAAATAAGTAGTTGGGATGGAAAACACTGTCGCGTTAGGATCGAATCTCCACTCGATTAAGGGCCAAATCAATAAGGTCAAAGTAATACACCAAAAACCCATTGAAATAATCGTTTGGCTCTGCTGAACGCGCCAATATTGGCGCATGAACCACTTCTTGAACATGAACCCGGCTAAGGCGAGTTGTGTTTAGACTATTCCCCGCGGAATTGCGTCATTGGTTGATTAAAGACAATCCAGGGCATTAACGAGGTCTTGCCAGAGATCTTCCATATCCTCTATACCAACTGATAATCGAATCAGGCCTGGAGTCATACCTGCATCGTAGCGTTGCTTTTCTGGTATTGCTGCGTGGGTCATTGTCCATGGATGATTAATCAAAGATTCTATTCCACCTAAGCTTTCTGCCGTTGCAAAAAGTTTCAATTTGGCAGCAAACTTTCTTGCTCCTTCTTCGCCACCGACGACTTCTAAAGAAATAATACCGCCAAACGCATTCATTTGTTTTCGTGCAATTTCGTGGGTTGGGTGGCTTTCAAGGCCAGGATAGAATAATCTTGTCACCTTTCCGTTTTCTTGTAATCTTTCAGCCAATAGATGTGCGCTTTCACAATGGCGTGTCATTCGTAGATCCAATGTCCGCAATCCGCGTAAGATGAGAAAACAATCCAGTGGTGCAGGAACTGCGCCTACAGCATTTTGTAAGAATGAAATTTTTTCTGCTAATTCCTTATTTTGTGTGATTAAACAACCGCCAATTACATCACTATGTCCGCCGATGTACTTGGTTGTTGAATGAACAATGATGTCAGCGCCTAATTCGAATGGGCGTTGCAGTATTGGAGTTGCAAAGGTAGAGTCGACTACTACAATTAGGCCGTGCTTTTTGGCTTCGGCTGCTAATGTCCTGATGTCATGGACTGTCAACAAGGGGTTAGTTGGGCTTTCGAGCCATAGAATTTTCGAATTTTCGCGGATTACTTGCGAAAGATCGCCGGGCTTTAGGGGTGAATAAGTTGTTTCGATGCCGAATCTCGCTGCAATCTGGTCGAATAGTCTGACTGTGCCTCCGTAAAGGTCATCGCACGCGATTACATGATCGCCCTGCTTTAGCATCTGACTGATTGTGGTGATTGCTGCCATTCCGCTTGCAAAGCAAAACCCATGTGCTGGTTGATTTGGGGATTCCAATTCTGCTAATGCTCTTTGTAGTGCGTTTCTCGTTGGATTATCTCCTCTTGCATACTCGTATCCAAGGTGGTCGGCGAAATCATTTTGAACATAAGTTGAGGTTTGAAAAATTGGTGTGTGAACCGCACCGGTTGTGACCTCTGGGTCAAGTGCTGAATGAACACAACGTGTTGAATCTCCTGTCATTTCACCACTTCCATCCATCGACATCGAAGCCGTTGTCCCTTAACCAATCATCGTTGTAGACCTTTCCTAGATATGGATTGCCAGCATCTGGAAGAATGACAATAATCTTCGCCTTTTCGCCTATTTTATCGTGCTCGTATGCAATATCAAGTGCAACTTTTAGTGCACCGCCACACGAGCCGCCGCAGAATAATCCCTCTTGCTTAGCAAGGCGGCGTGTCATCCGGAAACAGTCCTCGTCGTCGACCATTCGTATTTCATCGATTACTGAAAAATCCGTAGCAGGGGGTATGAAATCCTCACCGAATCCCTCGACCTTGTAGGTATGGGGCTCTCCCATAGTTCCGTGATCGAACCATTCTTTGAGAATGGATCCTTGAGCGTCTACTCCAATGATTTTAGGTGCGTCTTTTCCATGTTCTTGTGCTTGGGCTTTCAAGGATTTTCCGCATCCTGTAATGGTGCCTCCTGTCCCCATCGTTGCCACAAAGTGAGTCATTTCTCCTTGCGTCTGCTGCCATATTTCAGGCCCGGTCGATTGGATATGTGCTTGAGGGTTTGATTGATTGGAATACTGATCGGGGTACCATGACCCTTCAATTTCCTTACTAAGGCGTTCAGCGACCATGTAATACGATCTTGGGTCATCTTTGTCGACTGCTGTTGGGCAAACCTCGACTCTGGCCCCAATGGCGCGAAGGAGGTCGATTTTTTCTTTGGCCATTTTGTCTGGCATAGTAAATACACAATGGTAGCCTCGTTGTGCTGCTACCATGGCTAGACCAATTCCTGTATTACCGCTGGTTGCCTCGATAATTGTTCCACCGGGTTTAATCCAGCCTTTTTCTTCTGCTTCCGATATCATGGCTAGGCCTATTCTATCCTTGATTGAACCACCTGGGCTACAGCGTTCAAGTTTGACCCAAATCTCTGAGGAGGTTAGGTCTGCGGTTACCTTATTCAATCGAATTAAGGGAGTATGCCCAATGGCTGAAACTACATCTTCGTAAACGCCTAGTGGAAGGGCCATGTTTCTTGCCAAGGAACTCTGGTTCATCAGGTTTGGCAAATCATTCCTCTTCTTCTTCCTGATGGTGTGAGTCGATTTCGACTATAATGTTCCCAAATAGCACCGCGCTACCGCCAATTAATAACCAATAACTCATCTCAACAAGGTCGAGGCCTAGAGCATATATTGTGGCCCAAAGTGGTTCAAATGCATATATTATGGCCGCGTGTGTTGGATGGAAGTGCTTTTGATAAATATTCAATAATAATAGACAAACAAGTGTACCAAGGAATCCAAGCAGAAGAAGTTGGTTGAAAACTCCCTCTGTGGTTATTACCGAAGCAACCGATACCTCCCCTGCGCTCAAGAAGCCAATGATTCCCGCACCTAATGCGACGAAAGTGAAAGATGTCGTGCTTATTTTGATTGGATCTAATCTTTTAGTTACGTTATCGGTTGCCAAAATATGTAATGCGAAAAAGAGTGCAGATATGATTGTGAGAATTTCTCCCCACCCCCATACAATATGTGGCATACCGTCGATAAATCCAGCTCCGAATGTTGCTAATAGTGCACCCATTACCATCACTCTTGATAGTTTATGTTTGGCAAATTTTGAACCTATTATTGCGGTAAAGACCACGTATAGTGAGGTGAGAAATGCTGAAACTGAAGGTGTTACTGTTTCTAAACCAACCATTTGGATACCATATCCAAAAAGCATCAAAGTACCAAGTATTGCGCCTCCTTGCCAATCTTCCTTCGAAAATAGCGCCGCTCTTGCCCGGCTAGACACTAATAATAAACTCAAAGAGGCTAGTAAAAATCTAAACGAAACCATCATCCCAACTACTGCTGTAGTTCCGTGTTCGGCGATTTCAACTGTTGCTGCGTTTAGTGCCAACTTCATCCAAACAAAAGTTCCACCCCAAAGTAGGGTGACGCCGAATAAACCAATGGTGGCGCGCCGCCTCTGGTTCATATTCTCCCCTAGAGTTTCCCAGACTTGAGGCTAGTGGTCTACATCAATTCTATCTGCCTTAGTCGTAAGCACGGGTTATGTCGGAGGAGTGCTTCTGGGAGGAAGTTATCGAAACCGGGCCTATTCCAAAGGATACGGCATCCTTTGACGCTATCATTGTTGGTGGTGGTCCCGGTGGTTGTGCTGCTGCAGGTTATTTGGCAAAGGCTGGGAAAAGGGTTCTTCTGATTGAAAAGGGAGTTTGGCCTCGAGACAAAGTTTGTGGGGACGCTATAGGTGGTAAATCTCTCAGCCACGTACGTGATCTTGGAGTAAAAGCGGTTTTAGAAACCACTCCTCATTTCAAAGTTACTGGTATTACTTTTTCTAGCCCTAATGGGAAAGAGGTTATCGTTCCTCTTCCTGAAGAAGAAATGGAAAAAATGGAGGCTGGGTATGCTCTACCGCGTCAACAATTCGATTGGTTGATGTTCAAATCTTGTTCAGAACATGTTCTGGAAAATGATGGTTTTGTAATCCAGGGTGCTGATGTAAGAGATACCATCAGAGAAGGTGATTCTATCGTTGGAGTGAAGGTTCGTATCGGTGGCCGTGACGGCCAGGTATTGGATTTCTTCTCTAAATGGGTGGTTGGCGCTGGGGGATATAATTGCCCGGTTGCTCGATCTATTGTCAAAGATATTCATGGTCAAGAGTTGATGGATAAAAAGCACTATTGTGGTGGATATCGCGAATATTGGCAAGGGGTAAAGGGCTGCGAGGGTGATGTTGGAAATATCGAAATTCACTTTGTAGACACTGTAAACCCCGGTTATTTCTGGCTCTTTCCTTTAGGGGGCGGCATGGTTAATGTTGGAATTGGTATGGTCTTAGATCTTCTTGATGGGCAGAAAACCAAATTGAAAAAGTTACAAGAAGACGTTATTAAAAACCATCCAGCGTTCAAAGATCGATTTGTTGACGCTGTAATGGTAAAGGGTTCTGGAAAGGGCTGGCAGTTGCCGTTTGGTAGTCCGAGGAAGAAAGAGGAACTGCAACCGAGGAGAATGTTTTCAGATGGTGCTTTACTAATCGGAGATGCGGCTAGTTTAGTCGACCCATTCAGCGGAGAAGGAGTTGGGAATGCTTTGGTAAGTGGCCATATTGCTGCCCGCCATATAATTGAAAACATTGGTGGCATCGCTTTTCAGAATGAAGTGTGGGGTATGCTGGGCCCAGAATTGACAAATTCTTTCAAGATGCAAAAAATGTCTAGAAGAGGTTGGTTGCTCAACTGGTTTGTCGGTAAGGCTTCGAAAAAACCACAGCTTCAAGAGATGATGACTGAAATGATTGCTAGTAAAGAGGCTCAAGAAAATCTCCATTCAAAATGGTTCTTGGTCAAGACCTTGTTGTTCTGATATTATATCCGCAAGTGCCTTCAATCACCACCGAGAGGGATAGATATGGGCGATTACAATATTTCCCCGTCGCTCGATGGGTTGCAAGCCATCTTTTTGGACCTCGATGGAACTATCTATCTGGGTGGAAAGTTGATTTCCGGGGCTTTGGATTTCCTCGATAGGTGTGGTGAGAAAGGGGTTGCGCGTTTCTTCCTTTCAAATAATTCAAGTCGCTCTACCTCTCAATATCGCAAAAAATTATCTGTTTTTGGTATTGAAGTTGAAGAAGATGAAATCCTTCTTTCTACCCATGACTTACTATCTTGGCTCGGTGAAAATAATGTCGAGCAAACCTATGTGGTCGGTACCAAAGGAATGTGCTCAATGTTAGAGGACGTTGGCATTAATACCGCTTCAATTGAGCCACAGTATGTTGTGTTGGGATATGATACTGAAGTTACATATGAAAAATTAGTTATTGCATCTGAGCACCTTCATCGCGGTGTGCCCCTTGTTGCCAGCCATCCCGACATCGTATGTCCTTCGCCAAATGGAGGGTTGCCTGATGTTGGAGCGTTCCTAGATTTATTCAAGGCTACAACGGGGGTTGATCCTGTTCATATATGTGGCAAACCTAATCCGGATATGATCTTACATAAAATCACAGAATTAGGATTTGATCCTGCGCGTTGCGCTATGGTTGGAGACCGTCTCTATACCGATATGAAAATGGCTATCGATTCGGGAGTCATCAGCGTTCTAGTTTTATCCGGTGAAGCCACGAGAGACGAGGTTGTAGAATTCGGTGATGGGATAGATTTGATTGTCGATTCTATCAACGCCTTATTGAGGTGATTTTTTGGGTAGGTTGAAAGATTTACTCGCTCGAAAAAAACGTTTCGAGCCTGAAGGCCACCGTGTAAGTGGGGGGATGGCTGAAGTCCGACTAGGCCGTCTTGTCAGAAGCGTAATTGGTGATGCTAAGGCCTGGGATGGGTTGAGAATTCCAGACCCTGAGAACGGTGGTCGTAGAGAAATAGATATGGTAATTGCAAGAGGTGATGAAGTGCTTTTTGTCGAACAAAAACATTGGTCTGGCCACCTTTCATTTGAGGATGGAAGGTTTTTACAAACCAGGCGTAGTGGTGAAGTATTGGATCATGGAAATATTCTAGAATGGACTGCGCGCAAGGGTAGATTGCTTGAAGAACTTATGAAAAAAGAGAATGGGCATGGTTTTGGCAGTAGTAATGTAGTAATCGTATTTTCAAATCATACTTTGGAAATGCAAACACCCCCAGAAGGAATGTGGGTAATGAATGAAATGGGATTAGTCGAGTTAATCGAAAAAGGAAACCGCGACAGTCCCCCTGCTGATGTGGATAAGTTGATGGAAGGTTTTGGCACCTGGGACACGGTTCATCTTCGGGGAGGGATGGCTTTGAATGGTGATGTTCGAACCTTTGGTTTGGGTTTGGATGATTGGCATGATAATATGTCTGGCGATGGTTTAATTAAAATCAAACACACAACAAGTTGGTTCTCTTTAATTCGGGGTGTTAATTCAAAATTGGTTGCCTCTGATGATAATCGTAATAGCAGTTTGACTTTTTCGGGTCGCCCAACACTAACAATGCATGTTGTCGGTGAAAAGGTTCCTCGTGATATTGAGTGGTCAAATATTTTCAAAATAGAATTGTCTCGCGTTCCCACAGAATGGGGGACTGTTAAAAATGATTGATCTTGAGGTTTTTGGCTATATTGCCGGGGTATTAGGGGTCGTAGCTTGGGCTCCTCAATTTCGAAAGGTCTGGTTTGATAAACGTCACGAGGGGGTTTCTCTTCCAACGTTATTACTTGTCATAATAACCCTGAGTATGTGGGTAATCTATGGTGTTGCTATCGGTGCGTCTGCTGTTATTTGGTCTAATGTTGCTGCTATTACAATAATTTCATCTGTTATTGTCGGCGTAATGCGTCTGAGGAAAAATTAAATTGTTTCCTCTTACATAGTTCGAAACGTTAGAAAACCATTAGATTATATTTGCAAAGGTTTGTCAAGATGTTTCGTCTGCCATCTCCATGGGCTGCGAAGCATGGGGGCAAAGATATGCTTCTTGCAACGACCCTTTAACGCGTAAATATATGGAAATATCAGAGAAAAAGCAGAGCCTGGTCTGTCTTGCAGCAGATAAAACAACGATGGCAGAAATGTTTTCTCTTTTAGAAAAGGTTGCGCCTTTCATATCTGTACTAAAAACTCATGTCGACTTAATCGATGATTGGAATATGGATGACTGGATGCGTTTTTGTAAATTGGCTAATGAGCATGACCTATTGGTTTTCGAGGATAGGAAGTTTGCCGATATTGGTAAAATCTCACAACGCCAAATGGGAGGGGTTTACAATATACGTAAGTGGGCCGATTTAGTGACTTCGCATTTGATTAGTGGGCCGGATATTGTTGATGGTTTACAAAAGGGATGGGCATCTGTGAATCGGTCGGGTTCGGTTCTCTTGTTGGCACAAATGTCAAGCAGGGGTAATTTGTTACTTCCCGAATATTGTGGAGATGTTGTCAAGTTAGGGCGCACTCATAATGGTGTTTTAGGATTCATTGGCAATGGTAGTGATGTTGAAGGAATAAAATTTCTTAAAAACCTAGTTGGTGAAAATAAGATGATTTGGACACCTGGGGTCAATATATCCGTGGGTGATGGTGAATTAGGTCAGCGTTATGGCGATCCTAGAGAAGCAATACTTGCGGGTTCTGATTGTATAATTATCGGCAGTGGTATTCACCAATCCGCTGATCCTGCTGCTGCCGCAGAGGAATATGCAAAGGTATCATGGGACGCTTTTTGTGAGAGATGAATATGCAATACGGTGCATGGTTTGTTGCGTTTGCTTTTCTTGTAACTATTGCTATTGTTGTTGCTTTTTCGTTGAAGAGAATGGTGGAATTGGATCTACGTCTCGCTAGGGGGGATATTGCTTTGTTAGATTCTGATTCTCATCGTATTAATGAGGTTATTAGAGCCCCGATGGGTTCTAGAATTGATGCAACTCCGAATAGTATGTTGACTACCGGTGTACAGATGGTGCCGGTGATGATGCCGAATGGAACTGTTGGGTTAATGCCCCTCTCGGCTTTTATTCAACAACAACAGTAGTGGTTGTCAAAGTGGCAAATTGGCTCTGAAATACCAAACTAAGCCACCAATAATTGAAAATAAAACTAATATTGTTACCAATCTCTTACCTCGTGATGATTTGTTTTTTGGAGTGGTTACTGGTACTTCGATTACCGTGTCGTTATCGATATTTATGATTGGTTCTGGCAATACCAATACTGCATTATCATCCTCAACCGTGATTTTTTGTAATCCATCATCTGGATATAAGTCGTCGAGATCTTCTAGGCCTGGTGCTTCTGGTATAGGCCCCAGTACCCTCTCCCAGACCGCTTCTACTGTTTTAGCACTGATTGGTTTTTCCAACCATGCAACGGCTCCGGCTGAAAACGCTGCGTCTATGGCTAAATCCGCTTGGCGGCTTGGCGCAGTTAGAATTAGGCGACAATCTCCTCCGTGTTCTCTCATTTCTAAAGCTGCTAAATGGCCATCTAAAGAGGGGATGTCCAAGGCCATAACGACTAGTTCAGGGCTGAGGCGGATGTATTCGTCAACCGCTTTATCGCCATCCTCGCAAATTTCTACGCTAAACCCGCGTTGATTGAAGATTTGTTTTAGGCGGTGGATGGCCATTTGATTGTTATCAACAATCAATACGGTCGGTGCTTCCTCATCCTCCACATCGGTAACTCGAACCATGGCTAACAGTTGGCTGGTGGGCCTAGGCTTCATCAAATAACCGCTTGATTAGATGTGATGTTGTTACTCTTCTTCGCTTACGACTGTTTCTGAAGGGCCTTCTTTTGGCTCGGTGAAAGAACTCTTGGTTATGTCTGATTGTTCTGAAGCATCGTCACGAGCGCGCTTTTCTGCTGGTGCTTTGACATATTTCATCTGAATTTCAGAAATTATACCTTTTAGGATCTTTTCCTCTATACTGTTTAGATTGCCGTGTGTCTTTTCTTCAAGCATCACTAATATGTCAATCGCTGCTTTTGCTTCGCCATAATTATAATTTGATTTGCCCGTATTATCTGGGATATACCCCAAATGAACTAAAGCGCTACGTTGCAACATATGAATCAATTGAAATAATTTAGCACTACCTTCATCAGAAAATATTTCTTCGTCCATTTATTCACCTCATTTACCTAAACAAACATCTCATCCAATAACCAATTTGGCTCAAATTGCTGTAAGTCTTCATATTCTTGGCCGACGCCTACCATAACGATTGGTCTACCTGTGGCAAAGGCAATCGATAATCCTGCACCGCCTTTTGCATCAGTATCCATCTTAGTTAGAATCGCACCGTCGAATTTAAGAATTTCCTGGAATGCTTTAGCTTGATCGACTGCATCGTTTCCGGCCAAAGCATCACCAACAAATAGTGTTAAATGTGGATTAGATACCTTTCTAACCTTCTCTAGTTCGTTCATTAAATTGACTTTATTCTGCATCCTTCCAGCGGTGTCTACCAATACAACATCTATTCCTTTTGCTTTGGCAGATTCGACTGCATCTCTTGCTATTGCTGCTGAGTCGCCTCCGCGTTGGCTGGATACACATCGTATGTTGAGGCGTTGACAATGGGTTTCTAATTGTTCGATGGCGCCTGCTCTGAAGGTATCTCCTGCTGCGGCTATTACTGAATGGCCCGATTTAAGTAACCGGTGTGCTATTTTGGCTGCTGTAGTAGTTTTTCCAGTTCCGTTAACGCCTACAAGCATGATTACAACAGGGAGGTCTTTCTCATCGATGTATTTCTGAATTGTACGATCAAAATCCCAGTATCCACTGTCTAATAAATGAGTCAAGGCGCGTTTTAAACTGGCTTCGATTACTTTAGAAAGATTGGCTCCTTTACGCAACCGCTGGCCTATAAGTTCGGTTTTGAGTGCTTTCATAACTTCAGATACCGCTTCTGATGAAACATCAGACTCCAATAGAATCCACTCTAGTTCTTCTAGAAGTTCTTCCAATACTTTACTCATTTTGATGATGCGTCCACCGCTTTCAACAACTCCTCCGCCGAGATCTATTTTTATTCCCGTTTCCGTCTCTTTAGAACCAATTGAGCCTTTTGGTGCTTCTTTAACCTCGACTAGTTGTCTGCCTGTTGTAGTTCGCATCATCTGCAAATCTACTTTGCTACCGGCTGCTCTTTTTTGAGAAGTTGCTCCTCTTCGCTTCATTTCTTTGTTTTTCTTATCGCCGTCGCGCTTTATTTTGCGGCTTTGGCGGTTGAACATCTTCTTCTGTTTCTTGGTTAATTCGAGGGGGATTTGTGATGAAGATGATTCGGTTTCTTCTGCGTCATCCCACTCATCTTCGTCTTCCCAATCATCCTCGTCTTCCCAATCATCCTCGTCTTCCCAGTCGTCGTTCTCTTCTAGATCGGTTTTTTCTTCGACCTTTGTTGCCTCTTCTGGGGTAGTGGGTGTTAATTCGTTGTTGGAATTTATCTCTTCCCGTTGTGCTAAGGCAGTGGTGGCTTCTTCGCTACCCTCCTTAGCCGAAAAGGATTCTATATCTGCTTCTGATACAGCATCCTTTACTTTCTTGCGGAATTTATCAAACAAACCCATTAAATCACCTAATCGTCCAAGGTTAATTCATTACCAAAGCGGCGGCGTTGTTTCTTTGGTTTTTCGTTTGTGAGGTCAGTGATATCGCTAATTGTAATTTCTTTGTTCTCTGATGGTTTTAATTTGGTTGCAGTGTCGTTGAAATCCAATGATAGTTTGTTGATTTCGGCTTGTAAAATTTGTGCTTCTGAGTTCATCTTTTCTAAAACTAATTTTAATTCTTTGACTCTGGATTCTAATATTTCAATTGCTTCGTGGTGATTCTTTTCTGCAATAATTCCAGATCCGATGTCAACCAGAGCTTTTTGTTCGTTTGTTGATTGAAGTGGTATCATTATCCCAGCTCCTATTGGGATGTGTCCGCTATTACCTGAAGAAATAGCAGATATCGATATTATTGCGCTTTCGTGCTCTGAAATAACCGAATAAATCCTTTCCGATTGTTCGCCGACCTCGTCCAACCTTGCCTTATTCATCTCAACTAAGCTGGCCAAACGCTGTAATTCTTCGGCGCCGTTCATCTTAATCGTGCCCTTTGAGACGATGGTTCTTCTTGAACCAATCGACTATTGTTTCATTCCTCTTCAGAGGCGATAGGTCCGCCAGCAAGTTTGATTTGCTCGCGGAATGCGTTGATCACCAGTGGTTCCTTTGATATTCGTGGATCTATTTCGGTAATCGATTGGATATTGATGGCTCTTCTCTTTGCCCTATGCCTGCTTCCAAGAATGGAAAAAATATGATCTTCTGCTTGTGTTTCGTCCGCAGCTGCAACATCGATGGTAAACTCTTGACGAGTTCTTCCAAACGGTGCGTCTCCCTTTACTCGGTAGGCTTGCATGGTTCGGGGGAATTGTAATCGTATCTTAAACGCGCTGGCGCGATACTGTTCTCCGTTAGACTGAATCGGGAATAGGTTTTGCAGGGGGGTATGCGGAGGATGGGTTTTGTTGTTTTGATATTACTGCTGTCCTCTGTGTCTGCTATTATTCCCATAAATATCGTCCCTAGTGGGGGGGAAGTGGTTTTTGAGGGTGAATGGGATGAGTCAATTGCGAAGGGGTTGGTTCCTCTGCGGCATCTAACGCAAGATACTATTCTAGTATGGGATTATTATTCGAATGGAGAAAGTGATATTGCGCCATGGAAGGCTCCCTTGAAGAATTCTGATTTTAACCAATTGCGATTAATTCTTGAGCCGAATTTACCCCATACTGTTGTTGAAAAAATATACAATATTGTCGGTGGTTCGTTAGAGTTGCGTCCCGCCCCGTTATCTAATATCATTACAGTAACGGCAAGCAATCCGAATTCATTTACCCATATCCCGGGTATTTTGTGGGTTGAACCGATATTAGAAACCACAGGGCGAAATATTATCGCTAGTGAAATAATGCAAAGTGGGACAAATAATAGCCATCCATTTTGGGATTGGGGATTAAATGGCTCGGGTGTTGTTATTGGGGTTGCTGATGGTGGGATTGATTTGGATCATTCTTGTTTTAGAAATTCTTCTTATAATGGGGGTGAAACACCGGGTCTGAATCATCGAAAGATTGTTTATTTGAATGATTCAATAGATGATTGGGATAATATCGGTGACAAAGATTACCGCCATGGTACACATGTTGCTGGAACTCTTGGATGCGCGGTATTGGGTGATTCTAGTAGTAATAATTCAATGACTTCGATGTCAAATGCTGCAAAACTCATCGTCCAGGATTTGGTAAACGAGAGCGGGTGGCACCCTCCGGATATCGATTTACTTCTAGCAGAGGCTGCTGAATATGGGGCAATTATTCATTCTGACTCTTGGGGAGATGATACCACAGCATACACTGCAAGATCTTCTGATTTGGATGCTTGGGCTTTTGAAAACCCATATTCGTTGGCTTTTATTGCTCCTGGAAATAATGGTGGTCTGGTTTTAGAACCCGCAAATGCACGTAATGTGATTTCCGTCGCCGTTGCTGATTCCAGTCATAATGGGAGTATTTGGGGCTCTAGCAACCATGGGCCTACTGAAGAAGGAGGAAGGGGGGTTTTCATAGCAGCTCCTGGTAAAGCGATAGTTTCTGCCATGGGTGATGGGGTGAAGGATTCATACAACACCGATTCTAGAACATTGACTGGTACTTCGATGGCCACTCCAATGGCGGCAAGTTATGGCGCTATTCTTCAACAACTTGTTGAAAGAGAAAATGGAGTGAGTCCTTCTGGCTCTTTGTTGCGCGCTATGATGGCTGTTTCCGCCGATGGGATTACTGGTAATTCCCCAGATAGCAACCAAGGATTTGGGAGACCGAACCTATCTTTGATAGTAGATGAAGAAAATGGAAATCTTGATATTTGGACACATGATTCATATCAGCAAAACGATTGGTTGTCGTGGTATTCACAACGCGGTGGTTCGGTTGAGGGGATGGTTGGAAATCCTTGGAGTGGTGATGGAGCAATTGGTCCATTCTTGAAAGAAGGTGAAAATGCTTCTTGGGAATTTATAGTAGCAGAAGGTAGTGACCTTGAAGTTGTAATGTCATATAACGCCAGGCCCCATCCCTCTCCTGTTGATGATCTAAAACTCATTATTGATATAGGAAATGGGCTTTTTGTTGTTGGTGATGATATTGCTTCAAATGGTTATTCGAATATATACAACTCCTCGGAAATTTTGTATAATAATCATTCAACCAATGAAACAACCAATTTAATTCGAGTTAAGGGGGAATCTTTGCAAAATAATACCCCTATTAAGATCAGTGTTTTTGCTGATTGGATTGGTGAAGGTAATTCGCCGGGTACTGTTGGAATTGATGGGGATATGATTGGTTTTGCTCTGGCTGTTAAAGGAATTGATGAAGACCCTTGGCTGTGGCAGGATTTAGATGATGATGGTGTTTTGAATATAGATGATTTATGTGTTAATGTTAATGCAAGTGGTTTCGATAATAATTCAGATGGATGTATTGATGATAGTGACGGAGATGGTTTTCTGGATGATGTTGATTCTTGTCAATTTTCTGAACCTTGGCATCCGATTAATGAAACTGGCTGTGCTAAAAATAATACTGCTTTAGAAATTATTGTTAGTGGTATAGATTTGAATACAAACAAGAGTGATTTTTTAAATATCACTTGGTCGATTGTCGAAAATGAAAATGATGATGTTAAACTAGAAGTTTTTTTGATTAACCCCTCTTATTATATTCCTGTTATGGAGTGCAATTCAATGTTTGTGGGAAATTACTCTGGTGTGTGTAATATAAATTTGACAAACGATTTGGCAATTTATCAATATTCTAGATCTGATTGGAAAATCGAGGTTGTTGTTAATGACTTTAATTCGTCTAATTGGACTTCGCCGAAACAGATTATTTGGCAAAGTAATGAGTTTAGTCTTTACATTATTCCTGATAATTTAGATTCGATTCCCGCGATAGAAACGGCATCTAATGCAAAGGGTGGTTCGGGGTTGATTATTATTGGTGCCTTTGGTTTAATTATGGGTGTTGTGTTGGCTACCAGTGTAGCGTTTTTGATAAGAAAGAGAAGTGTTGATGATAGTGTTAAAGATCCTTTTATTGGCAATAATGGGTAGTGCTAGCGCGAGTGAAACTTCAAGTCTAATGGCGATTTGGCCAACTCGTTCCTTAGTGGACAGGTGACAATGATGGGAGAAAGACTCTATGTGGGAATCGATTTAGGTACGTATCAATCAACAATAGCTTCTAGCGCTGGAGTGATGACTACGATTGAGACAGTTGTTGGTCGACCAAAGGACCCCGTTGCACGGAATTTCCTTGGCCGAGATGTTTTGTTTGGTGATGATGCAATGAAGAACAAGTTGGCATGTAACCTATACCGGCCAATGGCTGCTGGTGTTGCTCAGGATGATGAGGCTAACCTAGCCGCAGCAAAGGCCTTTGTTACCCATTTAATTGACGCTGTTGACCCAGAAGAATATGATGAGGTTTTTGGTGTGATTTGCTCCCCTAGTCACGTATCATTTACTGATAAGAGTAATTTAGTTGCAACCCTCCGTGGTCAAGTAAATGCAATTATGGTAGTTACAGAGCCTTTTGCAACTGCGTATGGTATTGGAGAGATTGCTTGTTCTATTGTTGTTGATATCGGTGCAGGAACTACTGATATTGCCCGTATCTACGGTACTTTCCCTACAGATGAAGACCAGGTCACAATTCTAGAAGCTGGCGACTGGTTGGATTTACAATTGATGGATTTGATTTGTAAGAAATATACCGGCGCTCAAATTACAAAGGACATGGTCCGTAAGTGGAAAGAAGAATTCTCCTATGTGACTGGTGATGTTAGAGAAGTTATGGTCGAGCTTTCTGTTGAAGGTAAGAAGCAAGTCGTAGATATTGGTGATTTAATTCTAGAATCATGTAAGAGAATTATTCCATTAGTCGGTAGTGCAATCAAGAAGATTGTTGCAACCGCTGACCCAGAATATCAACCAATATTGAGGAATAATATCATCCTCTCTGGTGGGGGATCTGGAATCGAAGGAATCGCTGATGTTATGGCAGATGAAATCTCGGATATTGGTGACGTAACCGTAACTTGTGTTGAGGATCCTATTGAGAGAGTTGCTGCTGGTGCTTTGGTACTTGCTCAAGATATGCCCGATGAGCAATATACCTCTATTGTTTGAGGTTTTGGTTCTCTCCAAAAGGGTTCGAAAGAGGCTTCAACACTCTGTGTTTACCTGAAAGGTTGAAGAATGGCTTCAACGCGATACCCCTTTAATGACATTAGGCGCATCTCCATCGGGACCCGTACGTGGCCTCAACAATAATGGTGGTGAAGAGCGTGCTGCGTTGGAAGGAATGCTAAAAGGATACCCTGTTGATCAGTTGGTTGAAGAGGTTTTAATCGCGTGGCAAGAGCTGTCAGAGAAAAATGAAGAATTAGTCACCTCAAAACAGAGATTGCGCATACTTGAATTAGATCTTGCAGAACGTGAAGATGAAATTGCTCCAGAGGTTGCACAACTGCAACAAAGTATTTCTTCATTAGATGATGCTGAAACAAAAATCATTCATTTAGAACGGCTATTAGATGATACTAAATCTGAATTAGCTGGTAATAGAGCGAGTTTGTCTTCTGAACAAAGAGAGACTTTAGAGAAGGAGTCTACTCAATTAAGAAATTTAGTAAATCAACAAGACGATGTCATCGTAGAGATGGAAGATAGGGTAGAACAGATGGTAGTTGCTTTAGAAAGGGCTGCTGACGCTGGTCTAACGAGTATTACAGCTGATGAAGTTCGTTCTTTGAAATCAAAATCAGATGCTTTGGCTCTTGATTTAACTGCTGAAAAGGCTGCGAATGATAGTCTTGAAGAAGAACGTAAGCGTTTGCGTGATATTGCTGATAGGTTGCGTGGATTATTAGATCAAAGAGACCAACGCCTAGGTGAATTAGAAGAACAATTGGAAAGAGTAATGCAAGGTCCACGTTCCGTTTCCGCTGAACATGATTATCTAGTAGAGCAAATAGAAGAATTGAAGCGAAGATTGCTTGAAAGAAACAGAGAATATGAATCTCTTCGAAGAAGAGAAAGGCGCTTACATCAAGATGTGTTTGAGCGCGATGAAAGAGTTCAACAGATGTCTTTGACATTATCTGATTTGGAAGGTGCTCTAACCGATAGGAATAGTGAGTTGCGTGAATTAGAAGGTCAGAGAGATTTGGTAATTCATGAGTTGGATTCCGCAAAGAGATCTGAAAGAACCAGGGAAGTTGTCGGGAAGGCTTTTAGTGACTCGTTATCCTTGGTTAGAGGAAGAGATGAAAGAGAGTTGAAAAAGAAGATTTATGCTGATTCCCCAGATGTAGAAAGAACTATTTCAACCCCAGAAACTGAAGATATGCACACCTTAGCAGATGGCGGCCATATAGATTTAGATGTTGAGGAAAGTGAAATTATTCCTGGTGGTGTTGTTGAAACAGATCGTCCGCACAGCCCTGGTGGTAGTGGGGATCCTGTGGTTTTCGACGATGAAGATTGAATTAAATCGCTGTGATTATTTCTCTCATTAATTGTCTTAGTTGATTGTTATCAGATAATTCCTCTGTTACTGTTCCTGTAACTATCCAATCTGCACCAGCAATAGCTGCTGTTGCTGCTGATTTGGCATCTCTGATTCCTCCGCCTACTATTACAGTTAAACCGGTTATTTCTGCTGCTTTTTCTATAATATCTTTCGAAACAGGTGATTCGGCTCCACTTCCTGCTTCGAGATAAATAGTAGACATCCCGTACATTTTGGCAGTTATTGCATAATTTTTTACTAAAGATGTTTCGCCGCTCATTATTAATTCCGCTTCGCCTATTTCTCCAACCTTACCACCAGGATGGCAGACGATATATCCTGTTGATATTGGCTCTATACCATATTCTAGTAAATGGGGGGCTCCACGTAATTGTTCACCTACCAACCACTTTCTTGATTTACTATTCATTAGCATCATGAACGTTATTCCATCTGCTGCTGGTGATATTGCATGTGCCCCACCTGGGAATAAAATAACTGGAATTTTCCATCTATCTTCATCTTGTTCGGGGTTTTGGCTAGCCGCAAAAACCCTTAATTCCAGAGCTTCTTGGATGGCTAAGCAAGTATCATGTACGATTTCGTTTGAAGTATCGGTAGAACCACCGACAAAAATCATTTTTGAACCTTCTTCTACTGAGATAAGAACTCTTGTTGCTGCCACTTCTGGTTCTTGTTCTGCTGGATCTACAAGAATAATGTGGCGACATTCCCCGTTTGAACGAACATATGCTTGCAAACCCTCATCTGGAATCATACTTTCACCTCTAAAGCTAATTTTTTACCAAGATTGATGGCGTGATCGCCGCATAAACCCATAACATCACGCGGGTGGTCACCGTTCATCAATTCAAGCCATCCTTTTTCGGGGTTGGTTGAAAAAGAATTTCTTTCCCAGCATTCAATTAATCCGTCACCGCGTTGTAGACATAATTTATTTTCTTCTATTGTATTGATAGTGTAGGTCTCTGGTAAATCTTCTTCGATAACAATTCCTCCAACCCATGGAGTCAATTCTTTCTTATTTTGTAGAATGTCTGCTTTCCCGGGCCAACCTGGTGTTTGTGTTTTGTTACCAAGACAATCGATTGCATTTATCGGTTGTTTCACGTTGTGTTTTAAATGGATAATACCTCCTTTATCAACGACTTCGATCGCTAATGCTTTTTCAAGCCACTCTCGGCGTAATGCCCATCCGTGTTTAGTTAGAGATGCAGAAGATGCTTTGTTTATTTTTTCTCCCAGGTCAATGGTTATCCATCCTGGTGATCTAATCGGGTTGCCGATTTCTTGTCTTGCTTCGAATATTTCGATTTCGTGCCCGTTATTAATTAACTCTAACGCGCAGGATAATCCAGTTAATCCTCCTCCTGCGATTTGAATCAATCCTGAACCCCCTTTATTGAGAGTGCAAATACTGGACATGCCGGGATACAGTGCTCGCAATGACTACATTTTTCTTCATCGACAACAGCTAACCTATCATCGAGAATTAATACATCGATTGGGCACACCGCAATGCATGCTCCGCAACCGTAACAAAGATCTTCGTCGACGATAAAAATCGAGTTGATTTGTCTCGCCATTAACATCTCCAGTAGAATCATACAAATGGCTGCTTCGGAGAAAACAATATTTTCATATGGAAAATAATTGATTTTTCTTAATTATTTTTATTCTTGTTGCAGAGGAAATGAAATCCTAATATACAAGTCAAAAAAAGAATACTGTATTACACCCCTACATTTCCACTGTATGTAGAATTTAGGGTGAAGTGAAATAAGATAATGAAATGTAATAAAGAAGTGAAAACAAGACCCATTGATTGTTGTCCTGTACAGTTCTTAATCCTCACTATAATTATTCGAATCATATACCTCTAATATAATCTCTAGTGGAAATATAGGGGTATGGCGTAAATCAAAGGACTTCTTCAATAACTACTATCTTCTGGATGAAACCAATGGTTATCTATTCTCCAGGTCGCACGAGTAATCATCCAGAGGAACCACCAGCGGATGGACTAAGATATAATTTCCTAGGAGGGGGTAATGAAGTAGGCAATGTTGCTTGTTTACTAGAAGATCCTTCAAACAATAAAATATTGTTAGATTATGGATTAGCTCCTACAAACCCACCTAAATATCCAGCAGAATCTCCAATGATTAAAAATGCAGTAATAACCCACTCACATATAGATCATTTAGGAATGGCACCTTGGTTATGTTCCCAATATAGAACAAAATTACATGGAACGGTTCTCACAGCTGCAATATCTGAAATGATGTGGCATGATTGCTATAAAGTTAGTAAAATCGAAGGATATCCATTAGCATGGGATAAGAGGGATATCGATGGCGCTATCGAATCATGGGTAACTCATGATTTTTCAACGCCATGGGAAATCGATGACTGGAAATTAAAGTTGGAAAAAGCCGGACATATACCTGGAGCGGCAATGCTACATATCGAAACAGATAACGGCAAAGTTATGTTTACAGGTGATTTTGATACCAGAGACTCAATGTTAACCACCGGGGCAAAACCACAAGATACAGATGTATTATTTATCGAAGGAACTTATGGTGGTAGAAATCACCCAGATAAAGAAAAAGAAATTCAAAGATTCATCAGTAGGGTTGTAGAAGTAACGGATGCAGGTGGAACAGCATTAATTCCAGCTTTTGCAAACGGTAGAACCCAAGACGTTGTGATGTTATTACATCAAAGATTACCCGAACTTGATATCCATGTCGATGGTATGGGTAAGAGAATTGCAAAATTACAACTATCACACCCAGAAATGCTTCGTGATCCTCAAGGGTTAGAATCAGCATGGAGGTGGGCTAAACAAGTATCATCCAAGTCAGATAAGAAAAAAGCATTGAATTCTGACTGTATCGTTACTACATCAGGAATGCTTGAAGGCGGACCATCTATTTGGTATCTTAATCGATTACGAGACGATCCAAAAAATGCAATTCTCCTAACAGGATATCAAGCGAGTGGTTCTGGTGGTCGAGAATTACTAGATGATTCAAGAATAAAAATATGGAATGATAAAGTAAAAATAGATTTACCAATTGATCAGTTTTCCTTTTCAACCCACGCAGGTCACGATGAAATCGTAGACTTCACATCCAAATGTAATGCAGAAAAAGTCGTAATATACCACACAGATGCACAACAAGCAAGACCACCTCTTGCTGAAGAATTAGAGAGGAATGGCCATGAAGTTCACATGCCAATAAATGGTATACCCGGTATCTTATGAGATTCCCAGAGCCGAAGCCATTGAATAGAGAGGCGTTAAGGGAGAGTCGTTCCTATGGCAACTAAAGCACCCCGACCGGGAAAAACAAAGAAGCGTAAGCGCAAGCTGAGATTAAAATTAAAAAGCTCAAAAATATCGAAAACAGATTCATATTCTGAATCCATGGGTTGGTCTAAAGATGTAGGCCGAACACTAGGCGATGAAGCTCAAAACAAACCCAAACAAGCAGAAAAGATCAAACATCAATGTTCTATGTGCGGCTCGATAATGTCTGTCAAAAAACCAAATAAACAACGTTATACGATCACCTGCCCCCACTGCGAAAACGAAGAAAAGTTCGATTAATTACATGATTAAAATAATTTTATTGTGTATATTATTGATTGTTCCTGGTTGCACCATACCACAAGAATCCGAAGAGGATGATTTGATACTTGCAACAACAACATCAATGCGAGATTCAGGACTTCTAGGTACAATAATTCCAATATTCAATGATAGGTATAATGTTGAAGTCAAAGTAGTAGCGGTTGGGACCGGAGCAGCACTTCGTCTTGGCCAAAATGGAGACGCAGATCTATTGATTGTCCATGCCCCTGAAAAAGAGATTTCATTCATCGAAGACGGTCATGGTAAATCACGTGTGACATTTGCTTGGAATAGATTCATTCTCATAGGTCCTGTTGATATTTCAAATAATAATAATATTTCAAATGCCTTCAAGACAGCAATCGATAGTTGTTTTATTTCAAGAGGGGACGAATCAGGAACACACATCAAAGAACAAGAAATATGGCAACAAACCAACCTCGAATTAATCGAAGATGATTTGGGAATACACCCAATTAATAATAATTTTATTTCCATCGGGAATGGAATGGGGGTTGCTCTAAACATGGCTGACGAATTAAATTGCTTCACATTATCAGATGCAGGTACATATTATCATCAAAAACAAACTACTGACTTAATAGCATCGACATTCAACGATTCTCTTACTATTAATCCATATAGCATTATTCAATTATCCCAAACTAAAAAGTCAGATCTAGCTGAAAAGTTTGAAAACTTTTTACTTTCACAAGAGATACAATTATTGATATCTGAGTATACTATTGCTGAAAAATCTTTATTCTTCGCAGGTCAACCCAACCAGGTACCATCTAGTAACGCAGGATCTGCTTGATCTTCAGCAATCAAACACCCATTTTCTATTATCAAATAACGATCAGCAATTCTTTTTGCTTGGAATGGGTTATGAGTTGCCATCAACACAGACCCACCTAAATCAGTGTGATTTTTGATTAAATCTTCTAATACCGAAACATTCGGTCCATCTAAATTTGATGTAAATTCGTCAAGAACCAAAACATCAGGTTGGCTGGCTAAACCCCTAACTACAGCCAATCTTTGCCTTTCACCACCAGATAATGTATTTGGTAACCTTTCATAATATTCCTCAATACCAACTTTACCCAACCACCAAAAAGCCTCATCATCACCAATCCCAGAGTAACACAAATTATCGATTAAATCACCCTGCATCACTACAGGCTGTTGGTGAATCATCAATATTTTACCAGTTCTAGTAATTTCACCTACCGATTGCGTTTGCAAACTAGAAACCATACGTAATAGACTGGTTTTTCCAGAGCCCGAAGCGCCGAGAATAGCGACACATTCGCCGCCCTTTAGCTGCAGATTGAAATCTGTAATTATTTCCTTACCATCAAAAGAAAGACCTATATTATCACAAGATATTGAATTTGTTCTTTTGTTTGCAAACACAGGCTCCTTCGCAACAACAATTTTTCTTTTACTTTTCATCCAACCATCTTCAATTGCTAAGATAACCAACGAAGCAATCATTGCAATTCCCAGTAATACCAGACCCAAAAGAAGACCCTGTTCAAGTCGCCCCTGTTGAGTTTCAAGAACAATACTTGTAGTCAATGTTCTTGTATGACCAGCGATATTACCACCAACGATCATCACAGCACCGACTTCAGCAATGGCTCTTCCAAACGCCAGCATAACCGCACCACTAACACCCTTTCTAGCTTCCATTAAATGAGTAATAACCTCTGGGCGAGAAACCCCTATCATCTTGTATGTTTCAAGAACCTCTTTTGGTATTGCAGCCATCGAAGTCCACGAAACACCCCATACCAAAGGAAGAATCAACAAGGACTGAGCAACTATCATCCCCTGTATAGTGAATAGTAATTCTAATCCACTAAAGATTCCCTGTTTCGAAAACATCAGGTATACAGCAACACCAACAACAACAGGAGGCAAACCGTACATCGCTCTGATAACAGTTAACAAAGTTCTCTTAAATGCGAATTCATTTCTCGCACAAATGGATGCAAGAGGTAAACCGATAATCAACGCAATAATAGTGGCAGAACCAGATACCAACAGCGATGTAAAGACATCCTGCCATAGATTCATATCGATACGATAGAGATTAACATATCAATCTTATCGATGACCCACACCCTCAAACAGAGACGACCTATCGCCCAAGTGTGGCTGAAGTACCTTATTTCATTTCCTTGGAAGAGGCGCTTCTTATTACAAAAACAGTAGGACTTAATCTTGAATCAGAAGTAGTTGATTTGGATAATGCCCATGGTAGAATTCTCTTTGAAGGCCTAAGTGCAAAGGTCGACGATCCCCCTTTCGATAACTCGGCCATGGATGGGTATGCAGTATTACATTCAGATACAACATCACCCCCCACAGAATTAAACATTTCAGCTGTGGTTCAAGCAAGAGGAACCACAACCCTCCCTACCCTAGTTAGCGGAAATGCGATTCAAATAATGACAGGCGCACCCATGCCCCCTGGAGCAGATGCAATCATCCCCATCGAACACTGTGAGGTAAAATCAGATTCGATAAGAATTCAAATAGAAGGAAAAAGACATTTCATTCGCAAACAAGGTGAGAATTTACAGATAGGGAAGGAGGCATTGAGCCAAGGATCCCTACTATCTCCTTCTAGAGTGGGTCTTTGTGCAACTATGGGGCACTGGCAAATAAAGGTCCAAAAACAACTTAAAATAGCGATTATATCTACTGGGGACGAATTAAAATCTCCGGGAGAGGAATTACTTCCTGGGGAAATATACGAATCAAATGCATTTGGGCTATCTGGTTTGGTCAAAATGATGGGGCACGAACCCATCAGATACTCCAAAGTCGAAGACAACCTTGATGGCCTAAGAAAAACCCTTGATATTGCTGCAAAAGAATGTGATTTAATCTTAACATCAGGCGGGGTTTCAATGGGAGAATGGGACTTGGTTAGGAAAATAATGGAAGAAGAGGGCCGAATGAAATTCTGGCGAGTAAAAATAAGACCAGGCTCACCTCCACTATTCGGAGAATGGAAAGATACGCCTATATTTGGCTTACCTGGAAATCCAGTTAGTAGCCATGTCGTATTCCGAATGATAGTAGCCCCTTGGCTAATTTATGCGACAGGGGCTGATGGACCAACCCCAACAATAACCAAAGCAAAACTAATTGATCAAGTAAAATCAACAAACGATTGCCTTACGCTCAGAAGAGTAACAATAACCCCTTCAGAAGAAGGATTAGAAGCAAGACAACCGCGCCATCAAGGATCGGGAAATATCGAAAGCCTTGCCAGCGCAGACGCATTGACGTTACTAAAACCAGGACAAAGCGGCAATATAGGCGAAACAATAGAAGTAATTTTACTATGAGGCTATAATATGAAAGTAGAGAAGAACACCCCCCTCCTAGAACTTCTTTCGGTGATGTTTGAGAACTCGTCACGAAGAAAAATCCGTAAAATGTTAACAGACGGAAGAATTCTCGTAGACGGAGTAGTTGTACACAAAGCCCAACTTGAAGTCGAAGCAGGACAAATAATAGAAATGGTTAGCAAATCTAGAGCATTAGAAGATAATCCACCCCCAAGAGCAAAGAAAAAATCTGCCAGAAAACTAAAAATAATTCACGAGGACGATCACCTTTTGGTTGTTAGTAAACCCGAAGGGTTACTATCTGTTGCAACAGATAGAATGGAGCCAGACACCTTACATTCTCGCTGTATTAATTATGTTAGGGAAGAGGATAGTAGTGCTTGGTGCCATATTGTTCACCGGCTTGATAGAGAGACGTCAGGTATTATGATTCTAGCCAAGGGAAAATGGCAAAAGGAAGCATTGCAAGAGCAATTTGTCGATCGTAGTATTCAGAGGACATACCACGCATTAGTCCAAGGAAAACCAGAAAAAAACCAAGGCACTTCAACGATGTATTTGCTAGAAGATCGAAACCTTAGAGTCAATAAAAGCAAAAAATCAATCAAAGCAGCTAAAGAAGCAATCACCCATTGGCGGGTTGAAGACTTCGACGATTATCATTCGTTGATCCACATTGTTATCGAAACAGGCAGGCGCCACCAAATACGAATGGCGATGCGAGAATTAGGTTGCCCTGTAGTTGGCGATGAAAAACATGGTTCTGATGAAGAACCTGGGCGGTTATTCCTTCATGCAAGCAGCTTGGAATTCATTCATCCGGAAAATGAAGATCCGGTTCGTTTTGAATCTCCAATACCATTCATCACAAAATGAAGTAGTAGACCTCAATAACGGTTGCCGTTTGGCTTGTCCATGGACTCTTCAATAGGCGATTGGATTACCGTCCATGGCGCTAGAACCCACAACCTACAGAACATCGATGTGAAGTTACCTCGGGGTAAATTTGTAGTGATTTCTGGGGTTTCTGGATCGGGAAAATCATCTTTGGCTTTCGATACACTTTATGCTGAAGGTCAAAGAAGATATGTTGAGAGCTTATCCAGTTACGCTCGTCAATTTATTGGACAGATAAAAAAAGCAGATTGTGATGGAATCGAAGGATTATCACCAGCGATTAGTATCGATCAAAAACAAGGCAGCCACAATCCCCGCTCAACCGTAGCAACAGTTACGGAAATAATGGACCATCTTCGATTATTATGGGCAAGAGTAGGCATCCCACACTGCCCAACTTGTGGTGTTGAAGTTGCACGTAGAACTGTTCAAGAAATCGTTGACGACATCATATGGTATTTCAGAGGCCATGCAATCGCTTTATGGAGCCCAGCAATAAGGGCAAAGAAAGGTACACATGCCGATTTATTCCGCTACTTAGTCGAACAGGGTTGGACAGAAGGGAAGGTAAACGGGCACGAAACATCCTTCGACGAATCACCGGTTCTTGATAAGAACATTAGGCACGATATCGATGTAAGAATAGACCGTTTTAGATGTGAGAAGAAACGCAGACAAAGACTAACCGAAGCCGTGGAATCAGCACTGAGGATTGGCGGTGGAACGTTGGCAGTAGAGAGTTTAGAAGGCCCGGAAAAAGGCGGCTCTGATTTAATGAAAACAGGAGATGAGAAAACCTGGTCGGAAGAGTTCGCATGTGCAGATCACGGCGCCTTTATGCCCGAGATGAGCCCACGGGTATTCTCGTTCAATTCACCATTAGGTGCATGCCCAGACTGCCAAGGTTTAGGCGTGCAAAGAGCATTTAGTCAGGAATTGATAATCGATGAACACAGAACGATATCAGAAGGATGCGTGATTCCTTGGCGCAGCAGTATGTCACCGCACTGGTATAGAAAACTCCTCGAACAAACCAGTCATCATTACCAAATACCAACAGATATCCCGTTCGGAGAACTCGATGCAGATGATAGAGATATCATCCTTAACGGATCAGGTTCAACAGTAATAGATTTTCAATTTGTAGCAGAAACCGGTTCAGAATATCGTTATAGTAAACCATGGGAAGGAGTCTTTTCACGTTTACATAAAACCTATAGTGAAACAACATCAGATAGAACAAGATCTCGATTGATAAACTGCATGCTTGATGAAAAGTGTAATGCTTGCGACGGTGAAAAACTCAATATAGCAGCTAGAGCGGTAACTGTGGGCGGAATAAGACTGCCAGATATTAACACAGCAAGCGTATATTTGGCGAAAACAATTATCGAAAGATGGCAGGAAGAACTCGATGACAAATCACTCTTTATCGCAAAAGATATTCTTAATGAAGTGGGCGCTAGATTACGCTTTTTAGATGATGTAGGGCTTGATTACCTCACTCTAGACCGAGGGGCGAACACCCTTTCTGGAGGGGAGAGTCAAAGGATTCGTTTGGCAACACAAATAGGTAGCAGACTCACTGGTGTAATGTACGTTCTTGACGAACCGTCAATTGGACTCCATCAACGAGATAATGATCGCCTTCTCACTACACTAAGAGAACTATCTCAACTAGGTAATACTCTGATTGTCGTAGAACATGATGAAGAAACCCTTCGCCAAGCAGATTGGATATGCGACATGGGGCCCGGTGCAGGTTTAGCAGGCGGACTAGTGGTTGCCAACGGAGTCCCAGAACTCGTAATGGATTGCCCAGAATCGATAACAGGAGCATACCTCTCAGGAAGAATGCGCATCGAAACACCCAAAAAACGCATTAAACCTAATGGAAAATGGCTTGAGATTAGTGGAGCTGCCCATAATAATCTAAAGGAGATAAATGCCAAGATTCCACTTGGATGTTTTACGACAATCACTGGGGTTTCCGGCTCTGGGAAATCATCACTTATTTCCGGAATATTAGCGCCGGCTATGCAACGAGCAATAAGCAAAGCAGAAGTAGTTCCAGGGAAGCATAAATCAATCAAAGGAATCGAATTAGTAGACAAAGTGATTGTAATCGATCAGTCACCTATCGGTAGAACACCACGCTCAAACCCAGCAACATATACCAAAGCATTCGATGACATCCGCAAATTATTTGCCCTAACTCAACTATCTAAAGAAAGAGGATATACCCCAGGTCATTTTTCATTTAACGTCAAAGGGGGTAGGTGTGAAGCTTGTTCTGGAGCAGGCTCAATAAAACTGGAGATGAACTTCCTTCCAGATGTGTGGATGGTCTGCGAAATATGCCAAGGTAAGAGATATACACGTGAGACACTAGAGGTCACATGGAAAGGAAAAACCATTCACGATATTTTGAAAACCAGTGTTGCCGACGCTAGAAAATTATTTGAGAATCATAGAAAACTGAATCGTATATTATCAACCCTAGATGATGTTGGCCTCGGATATATACGACTGGGACAGCCAGCGACAACCCTCTCTGGAGGAGAAGCACAACGTGTGAAATTAGCCAGCGAATTAAGGCGCCCACCAAACGACCACACAATGTATATTCTCGATGAACCTACAACAGGATTATCATTATCAGATATTCAACAACTGATTGATGTATTGGTCCGTTTCCGGGATTTGGGACATTCGGTTCTTGTAATTGAACACCATTTAGATGTCATAAAATGTTCGGATTGGGTGATTGATCTTGGACCAGAAGGGGGAGACCGCGGCGGTCAAATAGTAGCGAGCGGCCCACCGGAAAAAGTAGCAAAAACCAAAGGAAGTTTTACTGGAAAATATCTCCAAGGCGTTCTTTGAAAAAGCAAAAATAATGCAAAGCATTCATGGACGTCATTCATCTACCCACCTCTATACGATAAGGTGATGAAATGGCAGATAATATCGTCCGCGTCGAAGTAACCCCCCGGAGAGGAGAGGGAATGCGAGACGTACGCGGCGATTCAATCCGCAGGCAACTTGTAACGGATTATTCAATCGAATTTAATGAGGTTCGCTCAATCGTTGGTTTTTTGATATCTTCAGAGGTACCGGGACAGGAAATTTCGTCGAGAGTCGATGACCTATTTGCAGACCCTATAATCGAAATTAGTAAGACAGGAGAAAGCATTCTTGCCGATCAACAATATTTCCCAGATAAACCTGAACACAGCATTACGATTGGATTCAAACCAGGAGTGACCGATAACCCCGGTAAGGCTGCTCTCGACGGCCTGCATATGGTATTCCCCGAAGCAGGGATGAACGCAGATATTTCGACATACATCACCTACGCTTTTTTTGGTGGCCCATCTGATGTAGAAGGAACATGGTTGGCCAATAAATTACATAATTCTCTAATCGAGAGGGCAATCGTTTCCAATTCCGGAAAAGACCACCCCTCAATTGATTATTCATTATTGGAAGAAGTACAATATTCCCCTCCTTCGATAATAAATCTCGAAATACCAGACGAAGAATTAATTGAATTATCAGATTCTGGATTATTAGCATTAAACCTCGAAGAGATGACCACAATCCGAGACCATTACCGCGACCCGGAAATAAGAATGGCCCGCGAAAAAGTTAGCATAAACCCAGACTCTCCAACGGATGTTGAACTGGAATGTTTAGCTCAGACTTGGAGTGAGCACTGCAAACACAAAATATTCGCAGCAAAAATCCATCATGTCGATGATGAAACAGGGGAGGATTGTATAATCGATTCACTTTTCAAAACCTACATTATGAAACCAACTCTACAAATGCAAGAAGAAGTCGATTGGCTTCTATCTGTCTTCCATGATAATTCTGGGGTAATTTCTTGGGATGACGAATGGAGTATTTGCATGAAAGCAGAAACCCACAATTCTCCATCTGCCCTAGATCCATTCGGCGGTGCGATGACTGGAATTGTCGGGGTTAATCGCGACATTTTGGGGACAGGCCTTGGCGCAAGGCCGATTGCGAATACAGATGTCTTTTGTTTTGGCCCACCTGATTGGGATGGAGACTTACCAGAGAACCTCTTTCCCCCTGCAAGGGTATTGCGAGGCGTTCACGCCGGAGTGAGAGTCGGCGGCAACGAATCAGGAATCCCGACGATCAACGGGGCGATGGTTTTTGACGATCGATATATTGGAAAACCATTGGTCTATTGCGGAACACTCGGTATTATGCCGCGCCTACTTCCAGATGGCAGAGAATCACATATCAAGACCCCAAACGCAGAAGACATAGTCTACATGGTTGGCGGTAAAGTAGGCGCAGACGGTATCCATGGAGCAACTTTCTCATCTCTAGAATTAACAGAAAACTCCCCCTCTAGCGCAGTCCAAATCGGCGATCCCATCACTCAGAAAAAGATGGTTGATATGATTCTTGAGGCAAGGGATAGTGGTTTGATTACTTGTATTACCGATAACGGAGCAGGAGGGCTATCGTCTTCTAT
Source organism: uncultured Candidatus Poseidoniales archaeon (assembly GCA_905181715.1). Taxonomy (GTDB): domain Archaea; phylum Thermoplasmatota; class Poseidoniia; order Poseidoniales; family Poseidoniaceae; genus MGIIa-K2. Next base: position 5,890 of record CAJIYT010000018.1, on the reverse strand, counting down.
CGGGGAGATGGCAGAATACACCGGTGGTTGTAAAATCGATCTGGCTAAAGTACCTCTCAAACAATCAGGGCTATCTGCTTGGGAGATATTGGTTTCTGAATCTCAAGAGAGGATGACAGTCGCAGTGAAACCAGAGGATTGTGCGGCATTTGAGTCACTGGCTGATCTACATGAAGTAGAAGCAACCCCTGTAGCAATTTTCACAAATACCGGTATTTTCCATGTCTGTTATGGCGAAGATACAGTAGCCTATTTGCCAATAGAATTCCTCCATTACGGAGTTCCCCAATTACAATTAGAATCACGATGGACAAAACCCGAAATAAAACAGTTTATTCCACCTCAAAATGCAAATCATTCAGAGATGCTATTGCAAATGCTCGCTAGACCAAATATCGCATCAAAGGAAACATGGGTGCGACAATACGACCACGAAGTAATAGCTCAAACAGTGATAAAACCCTTCGTTGGTGTAGAGAGAGATGGTCCTGGCGACGCCGGATTAATAGCTCCAATTCACGGAAACCCTCACGGGATTGTGGTTTCATGCGGAATCCAGCCACGCTATTCAGATATAGACGCTGGAGCCATGGCAGCAGCAGCAATCGATGAAGCGGTAAGGAATGCAGTATGTGCTGGAGTAGACGTAAATTTGATGGCAGGGCTGGATAATTTCTGCTGGCCAGATTCAATCGAATCCGAAAAGACCCCAGATGGCAAGTTCAAACTCGCGCAATTAGTTAGAGCAAACAGAGAACTCGAGCGGGTATGTCGGGCTTATCGATTACCATGTGTTTCCGGCAAAGATTCAATGAAGAATGATTATGGTAGCGGTGAGAAAAAGATATCAATACCCCCCACATTATTATTCACAGTATTTGGCGATCAACCAGATGTTAGGTATACAGCGACATCCGACCTCAAACACGTAGGCGAGCGGTTGTACATCCTCGGCGATAGCAAGGAGGAACTCGGCGCTTCAGAATTAGCATTCATGCTTAATGAAAACGGGCAATCAGAAGGTATTGGTGGCGAAGTTCCACGCCTAAACCACCCTGAGAAAAACCTCACTCGCTACCAGGCATTATCTGAAGCAATCCGTAGTGGTTTGATCAGAACCGCACACGATTGTAGCGAAGGAGGTTTGGCTGTTGCAATCGCAGAAATGTGTATCGGGGGCAGATTAGGCGCTCTAATCGATATCGATGGAATAGGATCCGGCTCGATTTATGGTAGGCTTTGGGGCGAATCATTGGGGCGGATTATCATTGGTGTATCACCACATCAGGAAGAGCAATTTTTCGATATTATGGAAGGGCACGAATTGCATTTACTAGGATTGGTTGTTGAAAATAATTTGTCGATAGTCGACGGAATCGATGATTTAATCGACGGCGAAATCGAAGAAATGGCTACGGTTTGGAAAGAAGCATTGGATATGACCGGAGGTGTATCTTGATGGTAAAAGTAGCAGTTCTATTTGGCTTTGGAATCAACTGTGACCACGAAACAGCGGCTATGTTTGATTTGGTGGGAGCAACGGCCCAAAGAATCCACACCAATAAATTGGTTAATGGCGAAATAGATCTCAGCGAATTTCAGATATTGGCAGTTCCAGGGGGCTTTTCCTTTGGTGATCACCTCGGTAGTGGCAGGCTACTCGGCAACCGCTTGAGGTTTGGCCTAAGAGACCAACTACAGGCGTTTGTAGCCGCAGGAAAGCCGATTATTGGTATCTGTAATGGTTTTCAAGTATTGGTAAAAACCGGATTATTACCAGGTCCAACAGCAGGAGACACTCAACCGGATTTCATTCAACGGGCAAGCCTCACTCTAAATGATTCGGGCCGCTACGAAGACAGATGGGTGACCTTAGAATTCGACCAAAACAGTCCCTGTATCTGGACTAAAGGAATAGAGAGAATGCAATGCCCTGTCCGGCACGGTGAAGGAAAATTCATCATGCCAGAATCTGTAGACCTGGACACACTTCAAGAAAACAACCAACTCACTGTTCGTTATGTTGATCCAACTTCAGAAACAGGAAGCGGTATTTCGGACGATGTATTGCCATTTCCAATTAGCCCTAATGGTAGCATGAGAAACATTGCAGGAATATGCGATCGAACAGGATTGGTATTCGGCTTGATGCCACACCCCGAAGCAATTTACGCGCGCTGGCTACATCCATCTCATACTCGCGGCGACGCACCTGTAGTAGAATCTGATGAGGAATCAGTTCTCGGAGACTGGGAAGGAGAAGGTCTGCAAATCTTCCGCAACGCAGTCGAATATGTGCGCAATAATCTTTGATTATCACAAAAGCTACGTTAACCGAATCAATAGAGAAACAAAATCCTATTTTCACTAATTCAATATCGTTAAGAAGGCATTCGCTGCCTTTTCACAAGCATTGGCTACATCGTCTAGTCGTTGTAATACACGATACATATGCATGGCAGCGAGGGGATTATCTTCTCCATGTGTAAATACATATCCTGCACCAATGGCTTCAACAAGATCAGCTTCATGTTCTTTTATGTTGACTTCTTTAATCAGTTCTGCCAACATCAGTTCAGCACTCTTGGTTCGACCACTTATTGTAAAGTCTCTTAAAGCTTCAACAGCATTTTCGTAGGAAGCAACAGTATCAGCTACTGCAGTTGCCATACGTTTGAGGTTTTCTTTGGCCTCGTCGTCATCCATCAATCTCCTAAACCCAAGTTGTTCTGCTACATTTTGTGCGTAATCAGCAATACGGTCTTGGCGTGTCAGCATATGTAAGAAATCATCACCACTAACGATAATTCGCATATCATTCTTGATTATAATTCTCAATTCTGATTTTATATTATCAGCTTTAAGTTCGGCATCAATAGTTGCTTGTATAGCGGCAGAAGCATCCCCGCCATCACAGGAGATATTCACAGCCTCTAACATATTTTCAACGGTTTCTTCCACGGCCTGTGCATGGGTATGGAATAGTTCGAAAGGAGTGACAGCAAACCCGTCTCCACCTACATCTGATAGTGCCTCTTCAACATGAACCTCTCCATCACTCTTCCAAATTGCATACGCAACTGCTAAGAAAGACAATGGCAATATTACAATCATGTTTAGATCATTCCCTCCAGATGCGACAAAGAGGACAATTGCGCCAAACGCTGCTACCGGCACACTTGCAACCCATGAAGCAGCAATTTTTCCAAACACCCTGAAGTCAACCGCTTTAGCACCACCCGCAAGGCCAACTCCCACAACAGCACCTACGAGCGTATGAGTTGTCGAAACTGGAACTGCTAAGAACGGCATTGAGAAAATAAGTATCGTTGTTGCTGCACCGAATTCTGCAGCGAAACCGCGGGTTGGAGTAATGTCTGTAATCTTCTTACCAATGGTTTCCATAACTCTCCACCCCCAGGTCATTACACCGATAGCAATACCCGCAGAACCCAGTAAAATTAGCCATAGAGGGATGGGGGCTTCTTCTAGAAGTTGACCTCCATCGCTACTAAGAACCTGCCAGACTGCAGCCATAGGCCCAATTGCATTTGAACGGTCATTTGCGCCGTGAGCAAAAGCAACATATGCTGCTGTTATAATTTGCAACCAAACAAAAATTCTTTCCACTCCTCTGAAACCTCTCTTTTCATCAGTGATATCTATTCTTCTTAGAATAAGGTAAAGAATTAAACTCGCAAAAACCCCAACGGCTGTAGCCACTATTAGAGAATTAATAGGGAACCATGCATTTTCAGCAAACGGATTAAAAACTCCATTTTCTTTAACCGGTAACCAGTCATATTTATTATCAATCCAACCATTGTTGGCGGCCCTAGAATAGAAACCCTTCAACGCTTTGAATTGCAAAGCAAGCCCCAAGACAAAGAAAGTTGGGAAAGCAAGTATGGGTGCAAGCCATCTTGAACGATCGATTGGATTATCAGCGTCAAGAATTGTTTTCTTAATTAGCATATAAGAAAAGAATGCAAGCAACCCTCCCATCAACGGACTTGCAATCCATGACAACACAACCTTTTGCACTACACCCCAGTCGATAAGAGTCATGTCGTGCTTCACCTCTAGAATTAGACCGACACCAATTATTCCCCCAATAATAGAATGTGTGGTGGAAACAGGAAGACCCATTCTTGTTGCAATTGTTAGCCAAGTTGCAGCAGCCATCATTGCTGCTATGAATCCAAACGCAAGGTCCTTCGAGAAAGCAGCATCTACTGTATCAAAATCTACTGAAAGAATACCCTTTCTTACTGTATCAGTAACAGCATCACCTGCAAAAAACGCCCCACAGAATTCGAATATTGCAGCAATAATTACTGCTTGTTTTAGAGTCAACGCACGGGAACCAACAGACGTACCCATTGCATTAGCAACATCATTAGCACCAATGTTCCACGCCATGTAAGCGCATACAACTAAAGATAATATAATTAAAACGAAGGTTATTGACTCCACGTTTACCCCACCGGGAGACAGTATATTATCGAAATGATGTATATTATATATAGAACTATATTCTCCAGAGCACGAGGCACATGGCATTTAATGGAGGAGAGTATGAAGTTCGTAAATTACAGAGTACTGGCGGTAGCACGTTTACTGTAAGTTTACCAAGACCATGGGTCATCAAAAATAATTTACAGGCAAGAGACTCTATTAGAATAGATTGGACACCGGGCGGAGAATTAAGAATCTCTCCCTTTGAAACATTAAAAGAGGTTAAGAATTCAATACATTTTTCCACTGATAAATTACCGGAAAAAGGATTACATGACCACCTAATGGGTGCTTATATATCAGGAGTAGATACAATCAAAATATCATTCAAGAACGAAGAAAGAAAGAAAATTAAAGTACAGGTTAGAAGATTTTTGCGCAGCACCAGAGGCTTCGAAATATATGAAGAAACCGACAGTATAATTCAATTAATCTGCCTTATGAACGCTGGCGACATGCCGTTGCATGCTAGTTTAAACCGGATGTATTTGCAAGTAACATCACTTGTTCGCGACATTGTAAGCGTGATCGGAGGAGAAGACAGAGAATTCCTTATTGATTCCGAAGAAAGAGAAAATGAAGTCGACGCCTTACTCTATTTAATCGAACGACAAGTCAGAATTCTACTTGAATCTCATATTGTTGCCTCGAGCTTGAACCTGAGCCGCACACAAGCGCTAGAATATGCAAACCTTGCACGCTCTCTCGAAAGAATGATGGATCACGCATTTTCTTTAGCCACACTGGTACAAGAAACCTCAGATGTCAAATCCAAGATGATTAGTAACCAACCTTTCGAATCATTATCAATTTGGCAACAATCATTGAAAGAACTGATGATAAATATTAGAACAAGAGATTCATTTAGGATCGAAGAGGCTAGATTGAATTTGAAAAAAGTACAGAAATTACTTATTTTACACGAAGAGGATTTGCTTTCTAATCATTTTAAGAACAAAGGGACAGTATTTGATTTTGCAATTTCAGAATCCGTCCGAAGGCTGTGTGCTTACGCAAGAGATTTTGGAGAAATCCTTCTCAATATGAAGATTTATTCCGAATTGACCCGATCTAATTAGGCTAAAACATCCCTTTCATAAGACAAATTCAGCATCGAATTGATGAAGTAATCTTCACTCGCGAGTAAGGGGGAAGTAGATGGCAAGGGATTCAACAATCGACAGCCTCCGGGGAATTGCACTATTGTTGATGGTAATGGTCCACGCAGCAGCAACATGGCAACCATCACAAACTCCAACCACAGGAATCTTAGCGTTTGTTGTAGCTGGCCTTGGTGGTCTTGCAGCCCCCATATTCATCGTATTAGTTGGCTGGGGCCTTGCACGATCACGGAGAGAAATACGAGCAATAT
>CAJIYT010000017.1 GCA_905181715.1 uncultured Candidatus Poseidoniales archaeon | reverse complement strand
GATCTTGAGGAAGGAGGATTGAATGTAGAAGGAGAGGATATTGAGGAGGGAGGATTGAATGTAGAAGGAGTGGACCTTTCTTCTGCTTCTTGTTGAATTGGCACTTCATCTTTTGATTCTTCAATGGTATCTTCCTCAAGATTTATTTCGTGCCATTCCTCATCTGCCCAGTAATAGTATCCGTCATCAGATGCGATTAACTGAATCAATTTACCGTTATGAAAAACACTGCTCCAGTCACCTGTTGGCTTGCCGTTACGTAGGTCAAGGTTCTTCCCGACTTTCTGATTAAAATTATCATTTGCATCTTCTGACTGAACTTGAGGCAGTTTTGCTGAACAGAAAGGGCAAGAAACCCACTCATTATCAATCTCTTTACCACATTCCCTACAGAACGGTATCATCTCTCGGAACAGATAGGAGTTGATTGGATTATCTATATCAGAAAGTTACACGTTTTGCTAATATTTTACCGGAATCCAGTAAAACTATCTTTTGCGAATTCAAGGCTGAAAACGTCTGAATTTGCGTAGTTTTTTCCACACGGGGTACGAACGCAGTCATGCGATTTTGGCTATGGTGCGGATAGCGGGAGTTGAACCCACGACATGAGGTTGGAAACCTCAGATGATAACCACTTCACCATATCCGCTTGAACAGACTTGGCGAGGAGGTCCTGCACTTAGCCGGTTCGGTCAACGGAAGGTTTCGTATGCCATGGCTCCATAGGCACCTGAAGCAGTGATTCTTCCGAGTTCTAATTCTCTTGCTGCAATTAGTTTTTTCTTGCCACTTGACCTCAATCTGATAATGGTCAAGAATATTATCAAAGATGCTACAATAGAAATCGCAGTGATCTCTTGCACATGTGAGATTTCTGATTGCGAATCATCGGTAAATGGTTCCACATCTGGCAGTGAACTATCAATTATGATTAATTCGATTGACTGCGAAGCCAGGGCGGCAGTTGCACCCAATTCACTTGCTTCGATTACCAATACATTTTCTCCTTCACTAAGTGCAGTTCCGGTAAATGCTACCATTTTGGTGGCATCTTCACCTAATCCCAATGTGAAAATGTGTGAATACATGGTTGATTGTATACTTGATAATTGCCGCATCTCAAGTCTTAGTGAAATCTGTGATTGAATACCATTAACAACGGTACAGCTGAATGAGAAGAGAGAATCATCATTCAAATCGACCTCGAGAGGTTCACTTTCACAAATTAGACTGACCTCAGCGATATTGCGACTTGGTTCATCTGGCCAGTGGTCAGCCATCTTGTCACCAGGTAGGTTATTATCGCCATATCCATCGCCATCCGTATCATTCCATTGACTACCTTCTGTAGGGAATGCATCGGAACCATTGGCCGTGGTCCAGAGCTCATCTCCTGTTGACCAGCCATCACCATCATCATCGGTACAGCCCAACCGATCGCGGGTTGAAGTTGCATTTATCTCTGGGCAAGCATCGTTTAGGTTACCCCAGCCATCTCCATCTGAATCTACCCAATTTAAGGGGTCTGCAGCATCAAAGTCAGTCTCATCTGACCATGAATCACCATCACTATCGGGACAGCCGAGACTACCATTAATCGAATTTCCCGCAATGCTAGCACAGCCGTCGGCATTGTCACCGAAGCCATCACCATCACTATCATTCCAATCTGTAGGATCTGAGTCATAGAGATCAGTAGTATCTGACCATCCATCACCATCGCTATCGAGGCAGCCTCTGAAATCAAAGATTGAAGTTCCTGAAATCAATGGACAGTCATCCGAGTTGTTACCCAATGGATTATTCCCATAGCCATCGTTATCATCATCATTCCATTGAGTGAAATCAAGTGGGAAGGAGTCGTTCTGATCCGCCCATGAATCAAAGTCAGCATCGATACAGCCCATTGAACCGTTTCGACTGGTCCCCGGGACTTGCCAGCAATCATCCTCAAAGTCCTCGAAGCCATCTCCATCCTCATCATCACTACGAGTCGGATCATCAGGGAATGAATCCCCTAAATCGCTGACTCCATCGCCATCGCGGTCGAGACAGCCCTTACGGTCTAAACTAGAATTACCCCAGACAGTCAAACATTCGTCAGGAGTTGTTCCACTTGCAGCATCACCATAGCCATCGCCATCTTGGTCTGAATATTGTGTATCATCATTATCGAATGCATCAATAACATCACCATAGCCGTCAGAATCAGTATCTGGACAACCAAGAGAGCCGCCTAGAGTTGAATTGCCAGCTTCACTAGGACAGGCATCTGGATTGTTTCCAACTGAATTGTCACCATAACCATCCCCATCCTCATCACTCCATTGTGTATCATCAGAGTCGTAGTCATCTTGAGAGTCAGCCCAACCATCAGAGTCTGCATCTGGACAGCCAAGAGTATTATTGCGCCATGAAGTTCCTAACTCATTAGGACAAGCATCTGGTAGATTTCCATTGGGATTATCACCGCGTCCATCGCCATCGGCATCGGCCCATTGAGTCTTATCGTCAGGGAAACTGTCGTATCCGCCACTATTTGCTCTGCCGTCACCATCACTGTCAATACAGCCAATTGCTCCTATAGTGGAGTTACCTGCTATCGAAGGACAATCATCATCGTCATCGGTTATACCATCGCTGTCAGCATCTGCCCATCGCGTTGGATCGTTTGGCCAGTTATCATTGGCATCCGACCAGCCATCACCATCTGTATCGAGACAGCCGATTAAATCCGCTGTGGAATTGCCAGCTATATTGTCACAATCATCGCTATTATCGCCAATATTGTCACCATCAGAGTCGAGCCACTCACTGGTATCTAAGGGGAAATCATCACCACTATCAGACCAGCCATCACCATCGCTATCGGTGCAACCTTGCAGATCTTCTGTGGAAGTGCCAGGATCGTTATCACAGTCATCAGCGTTATCTCCAAATCCATCTGAATCAGTATCTTCCCATTCACTACCATCACTAGGGAATAGATCTCCACCATCGGAATAACCATCGCTATCACTATCTGGACAGCCTAATAGATCAACGGTTGAAGTACCCGTAGTTGTTGGGCAGTCATCACTATTATCACCTACATTATCGGAATCGGTATCATTCCATTCATTAACATCGGATGGGAAAGCATCTCCTGAATCTGAATAGCCATCAGAATCGCCGTCTGGACAACCAATTTGGTCTTCGGTTGAAGTTCCAGCATTATTTGGACAAGCATCAGCATTATCGCCAATAGTATCTGAATCGGTATCATACCACTCGCTACTATCTGAGGGGAACGTATCTCCTGAATCTGAATAGCCATCACCATCGCCATCAGGGCAGCCGTTCTGATCTCCAGTCGAGGTTCCAAATACCGCTGGACAGCCATCTGCACCATTACCAGTAGTCCAAAGTCCATCAGCTGTCGACCAACCATCACCATCTGGGTCTTGGCAACCCAATCTGTCTGTAGTCGAGGTTCCAGCGTTCAAAGGACATCCGTCAGGGTCTGTTCCCCCGGGACTATCTCCGTAACCATCACCATCGGTATCTGACCATTGAGTTGAATCATTAGGCCAAATATCTGCACCTTGCGCAGTGGTCCAAGATCCATCGGCGTCAGAATAACCATCTCCATCGGTATCAGGGCAACCATTTCGATCTTGATTTGAATAGCCTGCAGAATTTGGACAATCATCTGAATCATCATTGAATCCGTCAAAGTCTGCATCTGTGGTCAAATTAGAAATTGAATAATTTTCTGAAAGAGCGATTGCAAATTTCTGTGGGCCATTTGGCACATTTGTGCCCTCTATCTGAATCTGCCAGTTGCCAGATTGTGGTGAAGAGATGCTTTCGCCGATAAGGTTGTCACGGTTATTACTCTCATTGAGCCAAGTACCATCTGGCATTCTGATGTTGTAACTAATCTCATTGACCAAAGTTACTGAAGCAGCGGTCGATGCCGCAGCATCGGTCCAAGCGAGCATAATTCTCATGTCTGGTGCTCCAACTGGAACATTGAATGAATAATTGATCCAGTCTCCGGTCCCAACTGAATCACCATCGACAAAGGACATCTCCATCGCGTTTTCTAGATTTAGTCTACCCCATCCTTCATGGTTATTCGGAGCGGTTTCTCCTGCCCCATTGGTTGCATCGCTATATTGACCGAGCATATCGTCCGCATTTGCAGTTAGCAGAGCCTTAACCAAAGCACTAGAAGGATCGCTATGTCCTACATTTTCCTTAAGATGCTCAAGTAACAGTGCATTTGCACCAGCACTGAGAGGAGTGGCCATACTAGTACCACCCATGTAGCAATATTCTGTGCTATATGCACCCCACCCACAAGCCCCAGCGACCGATGATTTGGTCGAGAGGATGTAGGTCCCCGGAGCTGAAATATCGGGTTTGATACGGTTATCCTGCATCGGCCCGCGGCTGGAGAAAGCGGCCATACCATCAATATTATCAGCGACTTTGTCACTAGTGATGGGATTGGACGGAAAACTTGACCAATACGAGTTAAAAGTCGGCCTATTGTTTTCTGAAGCGCCAATCGAAATTACATTTTTTGCTGTTGAAGGAGGACCTTGAGAATCAAGGTCAACTTCGCCATCAGCATTGCCATCTGCCCCATCATTTCCTGCTGAGAACATTATTGACATGTTGGCATGAGAGTTTGCTGCTTCGTCTGCTTGTCTTGAATTCGTACCGTAATAACCGGCTGCCCAAGGATAGTCTTTGGCTGATACTCCCCAAGAATTGGTATGAATCAAAGAACCATTCTCCGCCGCTAGGTCAAATGCATCATTGATATCGTCAGGTATTCCCATCAAAGTGGGTGAACCATCGCAAACCTGTGCGTATGAATGGAATAGCAAATCCGCCTCCGGCGCACTTCCTTTGATTGCCCCAGAAGATACTGTTCCATCACCAAGTACCGATCCTGCTACATGCGTACCATGGCCATTTTCGTCAGCAGGCCCATCATCCCAATTTGAATTACTGGTACATTGCCCACGGCTAGAAGACGGAATCGGCCAAGACATTATACCCCACATATGGTCTTCAAAATCATCATGCATGGTTGAATCATTAACGCCTGTATCGATGCCACTATCACCCACTGTTACCACGATACCACTACCATCAAGCCCAGTCCAACTTGGATTGAGTGCTTGTAGATTGGATAACTGAGAAACCCAATTGGTCTTGATAACCGCATCGGCTTCATCATTGTGTGTAGTATAGAGGACCTTAGGCTCAATCCATTCGATATCTTCAGAAAGAACAAGGGTGGAGAGAACGTCTATATCTCCAGAAATGGTTGCATATCTACGACTATCGCTGTGAATATCCATACCTTTTACCTCGGGCAATTCTGTGGAACTGAGGAGAAGATTCATCGTGGCATACCCCTCCATTGTGTAAGGCATCTCGATATCTCCGTTCATAGCTTGAGCCAATGGAGTGTAGACTTTGTCAGTTGGATCCATCTTCATCAATCCAGTTACATCTAGGGATAATAACTTGGCTGGTGAAAGCGCTGGAACATCACAACGGATTGAAGAAGGTGGTAAGAAACTCTCACATTCGATGCCGGCCATTGCCAATTGTGCCCGCCATTGACTTGGTACTGGATATTCGTGGTGAAGAATAGTCCAGCCTTCAATTATAGAATGAGGCCAATCTGCGGTTGGAACCAGATTTGCATTGCGATAATAGAGCCAGACTTGGTCGGTCTCAGGGTCTGCTTCTCCCCAACCATGTTCGACATCAGCAATAGGAGTGATACCAAGTTGCGATAAGGTCTCTAAATCAGCATTAGTATCGTCCCCAGTGACTATTATCACTGTTTCGCCTACGGCTTGAGCCAAAGGAGATAGTAACGAAAGAAGAAAAATCATCACTATTGCTACGGCTCGCATACCCCGGTCAGAACTTAGTCGGGCAATAAGGTTACGAATCAAGAGGGTTCAATAGAGGCCTGCTCAAGCAGCGGCTCATGGGTGCAGGACATCAGAGAGCAACACAGTATGACCATCTCGATCCTGAGGAACTTAATCCTGAGTTCAGCATGATCGGAAAACACGTGTGGAGGGTTCTACCGTATGCCAAAGATTACTGGCAAAGAGCGACTACTGGAGTGATTACCAATTCATTAGCACGAATGGCAGATCTCCTACCATTTGTCGCAATTGGCTGGGCTGTCGACTATTTCGCAAACGGTATCAATGCAGGCCCGAGTGGAATAATCTCCCAGGTTCCAATAGATCCTGCTATCTCTTATGGAGTGCTGATCTTTCTTGGTTTTGCAATGCTTGCTGTATTCCAAGGAATCAGTGAATATTGTTGGCAGACATTGGGCTACAAAGTTCAACACGACTTACGTATGGATGCTACGAAATCATTAATCGCAATGGAAGCTTCTTACTATGATTTGAGGCAGACTGGGCAACTAATGTCGGTTCTCTCTGCCGATGTCAATCAATTGGAGGATGTAATAAGTGATGCATCAACCTCAATAATTCGTATTACTGTAACCTTCATCACCGCTTTCGCCATACTGATGCTGATGTCATGGAAATTGGCTGCGGTATTATTCTCGCCGATAGTTTTGATCGTACCAATGGTTTACCTATTCTCGACCAGAGTACAGCGGAAATATCGTAAGCAGAGGGAGTCCACAGGAGATATTACTGCGGTTCTAGAGAATATGATTTCGGGAATTGCTGTAGTGCAAGCCTATAACGCTCAAGATTGGGAAGCCAAAAGAGTCTCAAGTGAATCAGGTGAGTATCGTGACCAGGCTATTGCTGCAAGTAAAGATCGCAATCGTTTCGTACCTGGCCTTTACCTCGTGGCAGGAATTGCATTCGGTCTATTGGTTACCATGGGTGGCTGGCTTACTCAGCAAGGAGATATCACAACAGGGCAATTGGTAACATTCCTTTTAATTTCGACACGAATGACTATGCCATTATTCATCTTTGGAATGCTAATCAATCAATTGCAACGTGGAGAAGCATCGGCGAGACGTGTTTTCTCAATCGTTGATCTAGAACCAACAATTACCGACCGAGAAGGAGCTGTCGATCTAACTGGCCCAATAACCTCAGTCGAATTTGACAATGTCCACTTCACCTATCCTGGAACATCGACGAAAGTACTCTCTGGGATTTCATTCCTAGTAGATTCGGGGAAGTTCCTCGGAGTAATGGGGCACACCGGGGCAGGGAAAACTACTATTCTGAAATTATTGATGCGATATTATGAACCCAACCATGGTAAGGTATTAGTTAACGGAATAGATATTCAGACTTTGACATTGAATAGTGTTCGCGCCCAGATGGGATTTGTCAGTCAGGAACCATTCCTCTTCTATGGTACCTTACGCCAAAACGTGATCTACAATCGAACTGATGATGGTGATGGACAAATCGAAAATGCTCTGCGCTTAGCTGGTGCCGAACAATTCGTCTCCGAACTAGAGAACGGACTCGACACCATGGTCGGTGACCGTGGTGCTAAACTCAGTGGTGGCCAGAGGGCTAGAGTATCGCTAGCAAGGGCTTTGCTCGAAGAGCCGAGCCTGCTGATTCTCGACGAGGCAAGCAGCGCTCTCGATGCTGAAACTGAGAAGAGAATACAAGAAAATCTACTTGCAAGCGGAAGCGGAAGAGCAACTATTGCCGTCGCTCACCGCCTCTCTACAATACGTAATGCTGAGGAGATAATCAGTATGGTCGACGGTGGTATTGTCGAACGGGGAAGTCACAAAGAACTATTGGATAATGACGGCGTTTATGCTTCGCAGTGGTCTATCCAGACCGGTGAAATCTGAACAGTGATCTAGGCCTAGTTGAATGGCCTCTCCTGTTTTCGCTGATCTAACCGTGTAAACACTGATGGAATCAGTAGCACTCACCCCCGGGATAAACGTGCCACTGCACTTGATAATATCAGTTCCAATCAGGCTTTGATTTGAATTGCGAGCACATTAATGCATTCCGCATCGTTGCCAATGTATACTGGATATAAAACCTTATTAACACCTAACCTTAACGAGCAGTGCCTCGAAAAGCACTGTAATTGCCAACCCGGTTTTTGTTTGAGCAAGAGAACTGAAATGATTCATTGCATCAGTATCAAGAAGGTTAGGAGAGAGGGCTGTGAAATTGAAAATCATTACTGCCTTCGGGCCAAGCCCCAGGCAATCGACAAACGAGGCAAGAAATGCTATTTCAGAGGCCTAATTGATCGTAGCCTTCTTGCATCCAGTGGTAACCCTTGATAACCCAAGCAATCAATTTGTCGACATCTGCTTCACCAAGTCCAGCAACACCACCAACGCTGAGGAGGATTTTCTTTTCATCATCATCAATATGGCGGTCTGCTAAGGTCATCATAGCCGCATCTCTTAGTGCTAGTTTGATGGTTTTTGGCTGCATTGCTCCGAGCAAACCAGTCAAATCAACATCGACATTAAGGCACTGACGTAATTGTTCTCTTCGTTGTGGCGAGAGTAGAGTTGCACCAAGCCGCTGTTCGAAAAATGACATTTCCTCACGTGTAACATTACGGTCAGCACTAGCCAAATAAGCCAATAATTGACCATACCGATATCTCTCCTCGGGGTCGAGGTCGTGGACAATGTCGTGAAGCATGCTCTGCCGTATGCTTGGTTATTCATGAGGTTTGGGTTGTAGATAGGGATGGATAATGGCCATATACTGGCCACCACAGGCCGGGGATAGTGAGTAAGATGCGTAAGAACCTCGTCTCGATGATGCTAATCACACTACTTCTACTACCACTAATGCCTACGGTTCAAGCCGAAGGGGAAGATGATTGGACCCTTGAGGCAAGGGCGATTGCTGCAGTGGTAAACGGCGATGAAACCGTCACTGTATCCTGGCGCAATATCGATACTGTAGACGCTAGTCTAATCGAGGATTTGCAAGAGGCTAATTACAGCGTATATCGTTCCGATGAACCGGTTTCTTCGAGTAATTACCTACAAGCGCAACTTGTTGAAAATGAAATCCAAGCCTGTGAAAGCAACGATACATGGAGTAGTTGTAAGGGCAAAGCCCACTCCGTAAACTGGATGATTCCAGCTGGAGAAAACGGCCACTACTACTATGGAATAATCACTACTTTGAGCAATGGTAGTATCAGCGATAACCTCTCGATTGGTAATTCAACCTTAGCCGAACCTGTATTAGAGGTCGGCTCAAAAATAACCTCACCTTATGGGCTACAGGCGACCTATGATGTTGAAAGTGCAACTACTACTTTGTCATGGGTTGATATCACCGTCGTCGATCCTTCGGTTTCCAATCAATACTCAACTTCAATATGGAGTCATGCAGAACCTGCAAATTACACAAGTTGGGAATCAATAACTAAATCAGCAGTTGTCTCGGGCATAAATGCAGGAACTTCGAGTTATGATTTGGTTCACAGTGTTGCCGTCGACCGCGATATACTTTACTCGGTCATTCACGTTAGAAGTGATGGCACAACCACCGATGTCAGATTCCTTTCTGGCAATACCTTGAGTGAAAATATCAGCGAAGACAATATTGGCTCAAGTATTACTGGAACTCTACAAGCGAGTTTTAACGCAACAACTCAAATCACCGCTCTCAACTGGAGCGGTGCGGTTATCGAAGACGAAAATCACACACTCATGGTGTGGCGAGCACCGGCACCGATCACTGATACCTCAGTTGATGGAGTCGAAGAAATCACACGATTACCAGGGAATTCTACCCACTATAACCATACCGTTGAAAGCGGAACGAAAGGGACTTTCTATTACTTAGTCAATGCAATTGATGAATTCGGTAACGCCCTGAGTGACCTTAGTAGTGCGCCTGCAGTGAGCGTTGCTGAACAAAGAATTTCTACGTATGAAAATATTGTCACCGATCTCTCTGTGAATTATTCACATGGAATTACTACCTTGACATGGAGTGACCTTTCAAACCACCCAGAGGCGACCTATCACATTTGGAGATCAACTACTTCGATAATCGACACAACTATGCTGGCCAATATGAGCGAATTGGCGATGGTTGATGCTGGGGTTGAATCCTTCACTCACAATATCACAACAGGGCAATCTGAAGACGCTTGGTACGCTATTACCGTCAGCGCTTCTTTTGGCACCCACAATTTGAGCATACATCAAGATGAAATTGTACCACTCAAAAATGGCTGGATGAGTGTCATCAGTGAAGATCTTGCTGCGCCAAACGCACCTGCGCTCTTGAATGCTCAATACCAGGCAGAAAATGCTACCACCCGCATAACCTGGAATGGGGTTGACTCTGAAACCGGGGCAACATGGTATATCTACCAAAGTCTCTACACCGATGCAACTGCACTCGATGATGAAAGCCGTTGGTCTAAGGTAGGCGAGTTATCCAATTCTGGAGCCACCACTAGCCACGTAATCTACATCGCAGCCATGCAAGGAACGAACACAGAAACCTCAATCATCTATGCAATCGGTGGTATCGATTCCTCTGGTAATGAAATTACGGTTGATGAAAGAACTACTAGCAATGTGGTATTAGAAGATCAACTTGGCCCGGAGATACACATTACCCTAACCGATTCAACAGGCTCTCACGCAGGTAGCCGATGGTTCTCTGGGGCAGAGGTTGCAGAGATTACTGGCCTTGCCGAAGGTGCCTATACCATCACCTTCTCTGCCGATGAGAACCTCTCATCCCTGAGTTATATCATTGAAGAAGACACCGTGGTTAACAGTGTCGATATCACTGGTAATACTGGTGCATTTGTCTTCGCTTTGACAAATAGCTCCTCACAAGTCGCCCTTACTTTCACCATAGCCGACATGTCGGGTAATGATATCGAATTCAGCATATCACTTTGCTCAACTTGTTTGGTTAAGGCAGGCGTTAATTCTGCTAACGCTGACTCAGATAATATAGAGGCTGACCCCATCTCTACAGATGGTGATAAAGAAGATAAATCTGTCAGTTATGCATTGGCTATCATTTGTGTTATTCTACTCGTCGTACTATTGATTGTAGCAAAGAGAAACAGCATGGGTGAATCTCTTCCAAGAGGAATGCCGACAAAGGCAGAAGATTCTTGGGTATCGAAATATATCAATCGCAAATGACTAATAACGCTCACGAATCGGCCTTAATACAGCCTTTTCCTCAAGGCTATCTTGTAAAGCTCTGGCCTTTTCTATCCTTTCTAAATCAGCTTCGGGTGCTAGTTTTTTATCGCCGACGATCAGCACTATTGAGATGACAAAAAACAACGGTATACCAATTATTAACGCCCATATTCCAACCGACCATCCTCTGAATAAATATTCAGCAAATATCTCGGTAATCAAGATAATTGCAAAGAAGACTACGATACGAAGAATACCCAGCCAAGTGCGAATTACGCCCCAGATTTCTTCCTCTTCAGACTTACTAGGAGATGTTGCGATTAGTTCTACAAGACTAGCCGCCATGAAGAGCGACCATCACCTCATACACTTCAGAGTTATTACGCGGTACGTTCTCTGTCGTCGATTTGAGTACCAACTCCAGCACTACCGCCGGTCTTGGATATCTCGCGCCACGCTTTGATCACGCCTTGTCCATAGGCCCATTGTGCTAAGAATACGAATAATGGAGCTACGAATACCGTCGATAGAGACCGATGAGGGCTGGTACCAATGGCTGCACCTAACCATGAGATGCCCACATGCAATGCAACGAAGGTCAAAGGCACATGAATGGCTAATCTCTCAAGACCAAATGGAGGGAATAAATCGCCCCCGGTTGCAACTAATCCAACAATCAATGAAATCATCGATAAAACGACTAGAGGAGGGAACATTCCGATGGCAGTATGTGACCAAGTTGAGATTTGTGGCCAGCGTTTATTGGCAACCATGCGAGTATAGCCGTAATTACGCATTTGTTTCATGTATGGAATGAAAGGGCGACGGCGACGGTGAGGCATTACATTGGATGGGTCGATGAATATTTTATGCCCTGCATTGTCAATCTTAGCATCGAGCACTACATCCTCGGCACCGATACATCCTGGCTCGAAGAAGTCAACTTGACGAAGATTAGCCATTCTGTGAGCACAGTTAACCCCCGGGTTATGTTTGATAGGTACCAATATTCCCTTAGGTTTAGCACCATAACGTGTTCCCGCTGTCATGAAGCGTGTACAGAAAGCAACATCAGCGCATTTTGCGCCCCATGGGTCCTCATCAGGAGCAAAATTAGGCCCTCCAACGGCCCCGACTTCTGGGTCTTTGAACCAACGGACTAACTTCTCAACCCAATCCAAAGGAGGGATTGTATCGTCATCGGTGAATAGAACTAGATCGTGGTCCATTTGCCTCAATGCAAAATTGCAAGCATCTGCGCGATTGCGGCTGGGGTCTTCAATCCATGTCGCACCGTGTTTGAGGGATACTTCCTTTGTGTGATCTTTGGATTTAGAATCGGAAATAACCACCTCGAAATGAGGATAGGTCTGTAAATCGAGCCTTGAGAGAACGATATCAAGTTCATCAGCATTATTGATTGAAGGTATAAGGACAGCTATTTTGAAAGCTTCGCCGTCTTCTTTCAGCAGTGGTGGAACCTCGCCCATGGTAGTGGCAATACATTTGCCTTCAAAACCACTGCGGCGAACTGTTAGCCTGCTCTTTAGCGCATCAGAACACTGGTACACGCTTCAAGTTCATAAGCCGTCGTGTGGAACCGTTAGTTGTAGGGATGCGCCAATGTTGAACGTCACAGCTCGTCAAGACCTGATGAAGACTATCGTCGAGACAATAAATGTCGTCGTCGAAGAAGCAAGACTTGATTTCAAGGAAAATGGCCTTGAGATTAGAGTTGTCGACCCCTCACATGTAGCTATGATTCAGATGGAAGTAGACTCTGCTGCATTTGACACATGGAATGTCGATGAAGTTGAACTCGGTCTTGAGATGAAGAAATTGCGTGATATGGTAAGCCTAGCTGGTGCAGGGGACTTAGTCCAATTGAACTATAGTGAAGACACAGGAAATGTAACCATGAATATCGGTCGTATCGACCGTAACATCCGCCCATTGGATAATTCTACCCTTAATCCACCAAATCTACCAACTCTCAACCTTCCTTGCGAGGTTAAGATCTCAGGAATAGATCTAGCGCAATCATTCCGTGCTGCAATGCAAGTGGGGGATTTAGTCAATCTAGCAGCAGACCCAGACAAGTTCGTAGTCAGTGTCTCAGGAACCACTGATTCGGTAATCGTTGGCTATGACAAAGCGGATTTGACATCTATCACCTGTGATGGAGCTACCCGCTCGCAATACAGTCTGACATATCTTGTACCACTTGCCAAAGTTTTCGCCCCACTTGGTGACGTAACTCTGCAATTTGGCGAGAATTTACCACTTCGACTAACATTTGAATTTGATGACGGCGCTGGTTCAGTCGAATATTTCCTTGCACCACGTGTTGAAGGCGACTTTTGAATAAATAAACAAGTATTCAAAAGACAGAAGAGGATTACCTCTTGATATGGACGAGAGGAAAGGCCCCTGGGGTTGGATTTACTCTTCGGCACTTTTAGCGAGTATGTGTTGCTTACCATCAGTTGTTTTGGTTATGTTTGGGCTTGCTTCCGTATCATATGCAGCAGCACTCTCCAACTCTCTCTATTGGAGCGCTTTTCGCTGGTGGCTATATCTTGCTACATTTCTTTTCATGAGCTATGGCCTATACAGGTTCTTTCGAACCGAAGGAATATGTACACTTGACGACGTGAAACGTGAGCGTAAGAGAGTAATCAATACCTCGGTTTTCTCATTTACCGTACTAATCATAATTTATTTGATCTGGAATTATGTAATTCTAGAGTTATTAGGCGTAGCATTTGGTATCGATGAGTGGAAGGAAACAGCTGTATGGCCTGTTAGTCTACTCTTTTGAGCATTCTAACAACCAACGGTGAAATCCTGTCCTGATTTAATAACCCTGCGGGTTTTATCTAACAATTCATCTTCAGCGCTTCGTGGCATTTCCCCTGCTTTTCTCCAAGCGAGTGCTATTTGTAGATCGTCATCAATAAAAAGTTGTAACTCCATTTCTGGCTTACTAATTTTGATATCTCGAGGGTTGAGATTCATTCCGAGGCGATGTGCCTTCTGAATCGCTTCTTTGGCAGTCCACATCTCAATAGCCAACTGTGGGTTTTCTCTCAGATGAGCAAGTTCATCGCCTTTAGCCATCATATCAAATGCGTTCTCCGCTATTCCTCGATTTGCTAGTTCTGCATCTATTCCAACCCAAGATGAGGGTTCCATCAAAGCAACTACTGCCGCACTTTGGCAGTGGGCGATACTGATGCTTGGCAATGGTTCATTGCGCCAGCAACCTGGAATCCAACTTAGGTATGGTGCCCGATAGTCATCACGTAGAACCTCTATTTGCGATAAATCGGAAATGCCCCAACGAATCAGAGCTTGTTCCAATAACCAGCGCCCAGAAGTATGATCGATGATTCTCTTTTCACTGGCTCGGCCCAAATCCTCACTAAATATCGACTGCTTTTTCTCAAGTGTACACCTGAGTAAAAGCATCCTTGGACCTTCTGGTGAAGGTATTTCCTGCATAATGTCACCTCTCAAGAGAGAACTTCTGCTCTTCGGGAACTGGTGCCATCGCTTTGAGCCTTAGTCCTTTTAGTGCTATTACAGGGGCATGGTCATCGCCGACGACTACAACGTCATGTACGGTAACTCCACCGTCTTCTTTGCCCCTCAAAACACTACGCAAACGCAATCTCTCACCTTGTTCAGGTACTCGTAAGAATGTGGACCAGTCGATTCCGATCGGCAGACTTGATGCTCCTTCACTTTCCATAGCCACTAAACCTGCATTTTGAAATCCAGCTTCGATTACCATCGGTAAGCAATCTAGCAAAACCTCTTCTCCCTCAGACTCGATTGCAAATTGATCTTTCGCTGGTAATTGATGGCGCATCAAAGCGAAACCATCGACTCCGGGATTAATCGAATCTCCAACTCCTCGCAAAATCCCACCATGGCTCTGGAATCTTGGGCCATGGAAGTATCGCAGATAGATGAAACTTGGATGATGAAGAATCTCGCCATCGGCAGGGATACCGATTGCGGGGATTCCATCGATCTCTGATTGCATGAATACGGTAAGGTCATCCTTGCGCTCAGTGAGACGAACAATACCCTGATGATGAACTCGTGGCTCACCGAAAATCTCGCCCTTGGAATTCACCAAATCACTGACTATTCGACAAGAAACTCGAGTTATATCCTGTGAACTAGAAAGAACTTCGACCTCACTACGAATGGTCATTGCCCCTTTGAGTAATTTGATTGGCAAACCGAACTTTACATCCTCAAACCCTGCTAAACATGTATCGGGACAAAGCAGCAGAGAGTTTTCAGAAAACATCTCAAGTGCCATTACTCCGGGATGATATGGAACTCCTTCTATCGCGTGATCTCCAAGGAAAGGGTGATCGGCAACCGAAAGTGTGGTTTGACTGATCAGAGATTTACCCTCTTTGAATGAGAGTATTTTATCGACGAAAGGGAAACGGCGCGGATCTGAAATAGTTACTGCCATTTCTCCGGGCAATAATAGCGGTGATTCTCTAAAAGAGGAAAATCTATCCATTAATCCTAAACTACCACAGCCTAGAACTCTGCGTTTGCCACCTGATAAAACCTCGTCGACAAAGATTTCAACTCCTTGCTCAACACTGAGAGTATCGATACCAGATGCTGCAAAAATCGCTTCTATTGAGCCTCTAGTAGCCATGCCAACATCTCTCCAGCCAGTCCAACCGATTGCCACGGCACGCATGCCACCCTTGGCACTCAGTCGTGCCATCTCGGCATCGAGAACGCTATTCGCTGCAGCATAATCGGTTTGGCCGCCATTACCGAAACGACCTGCTACGCTAGTGAAAGCACAAGCGAAACGAACGTGATCACCAGCAGCGCTGATTAGAGCTCGCCATCCATCTACCTTCACTCGAACTACTCGATCGAATATTTCCCATGATTTATCGGCAACCAGTTTTGAATCTTCCAAGCCAGCGCCGTGCACTATTCCGGTGACGCTTCTGTTATCGATTGCTGATTTTATCGAGGCGACATCCGTCACATCGGCACTATGGTACTCCGCCTTATTACCCGCTAATTCAATCGCTTGAATAGTACGTCTGATATCCAAAGAACGAGTTAAATTCTGCCACTCTTTATTCCATTCGACCATGGTGATTTTCCCTGCTTCACTGGCCTCAGTCATTCTCTCTCTGAGAGCCATCTTTTCGACCTGCAACCGATCTTCATCATAATCTAGCCAATCATTGGTTTCTGCCAATAATTCTGAGCGTCCCAATAAGAGGAAAATTGCACCGACGTTCGGACTTGCTTCTGATAAAGCGATTATCGAAGATGCTGTGACTCCAGAACCGCCTCCAGATACCAACCATAAGTCGGCGTTGGCCAATGGTTTGCGTTTCTCTATCAAATCCTCTGCAAAGCAAACGAGAGTCCAGCGGCGCTGATTCTTATCGATACCTATCTCAACTTCACCGCCAAGTGTGAAAAGATCATCGATTAATAACGCAGCTGTTGATTCAGAATCCAATATTAATTCCTGGTGTAAATCATATGCACGGCAACGGACATCTTCCTGTTCAAAGGAGTAAGATTTGGTTATGCCACTAGCAGCACAAGCCAAGGAATTGAATCTCTCGCCGTGATTGCCATGACGGCCATCGAGAGAGGTTACTGAAGCAACAACACCCTTTCCAGTGGATAATTGACTATCCAATCCTTTGAGTAAGCCGAAGAACGAATGGGCTGCGAGAGTTATTTGATTGGATGAACCACTCTCATTTGTCCACTTTTCGCTCGCCAAACGCAATGGGGCGAGATGAATTAATCCAGAAACATCACTCAACTGTGAGCATAGTTGTGCCAATTGATCAGAGGATGCTGGGTCTAAGCGATAAACTGACGAACCGGATTCGCTTTGTTCGGTCAAACTTTTTGCACCGGGCTCAAAGCCGATTCGAACAGTGTTCAAACCCTTTGCTTCGAGCAACGGAACCATGGCATCGGCCAAGCCCCAGCCATCATCGGTAATCGCAATCGTACCTTTGATTTGTAATGGTAATCTCTCACCAGCACACTCCTCAACTTCGACTTGCCATCTACGGCAACTCTCAGGTGCTGAGATTTGATTCATTGCAGCACTTGCCACAACCGGGGTTGATTCCACTACTGTGATTTCGACCAACGGAGTTTCATCAATACTGGTTCCACCTCCTGTCATTTTGACGATATAGGCGACGAAGTGGTTCAGGGTTGGATGATCGGAGAGAATGAAGTCCTCGTCGACTGGCAACGAGAATATCTCACGAATATCACCCATTATCTCGGCTTGCTTGACCGTAT
>CAJIYT010000016.1 GCA_905181715.1 uncultured Candidatus Poseidoniales archaeon | reverse complement strand
ATGTCAATGGTGACGAACTGCCATAAACTTGTCATGCAGCAAATCGGTCAAGTTTGTTGGCTCGTCTCGTCCACCAATGGCGCTATCATTTGTTGGCAAATGTCAATGGTGACGAACTGCCATAAACTTGTCATATTTCAATTCAGTCAAGTTTGTTGGATCGTCTCGTCCACCAATGGCGTTACCATTCGTAGGTTCGGCACGTCCAATTCTTGTTCTTTAGAATTAAATCCTAGTCTTGAAACCCATGGCGCGAACAACACACCAGCCGGCGCGAGCCTCAAAGATTGCGAATGAACCACCAATGATTGAAGCAACTAGAACCGAGTTCCAAATAACTGATTCCAAAACATCTAGAAGAATCAAGGCGCCTAGGACCACAGAAAAACCAATCCCCACTAATCCCATCCTCAGTCGTGCAGCCTTGCCTCTTGCATCAATATTACATTGCATTAAAACACCTTTCCTTTTTTAATTATTTATAGCCATACGAATTCTCAATTTCATATAAGTGATTCGGATCCATAATGACATTCTCGAAAGTAATGTCAATTTCAGTGGTGCAGTGAAAACATCGCCTGATCTTCTGATAATCTCATTGAAGAGTTGTGTGTATGCGTCAAGCATTATTTTTGGCTGAACCCGAGAGCGAGCATCAAGATAATCGAACAAATGTAGTGCTGAGGATTGATGGCGCCGTACAATTTCAAAATATTCCCATATGAAAGAATTCCATGATTGGTTTTTTGCCAAATCCGGCTTCGCTAAGTCTTCGATATCTATGTTATGTGATGCTAAAACATCTTTCGGAAGGTAAACTCTACCACGCTCATAATCTTCTGAAACATCCCTGAGGACGTTGATCATTTGCATTTGGATACCCAAATCAATAGCATGTAGACGTGCGGCTTTATCCTCATAACCATATATCTCAATCAAGATTAAACCTACAGCAGATGCTACTTTGAAACAATAGGAGCGTAGTTCGTCCCAGTCATTGCACTGTACGGTGAAAAGGTCATCTTCCATCCCTTCGATTACAGTTTCAAAGTCTTGTAATCGGATTGGGTATCGGCTAAATACATCTTGTAAGGCGATGAATATGTTCTGGTCTTCAGTTGTAATCAACCCTTCACTAGCTCTTTTCAAATCATTACGAATCGACACTAAAGCCATCAATCTCTGCATGTGAACCTCTGGAGTACTAGCAATACTTCTTTCCGAATGAATATCCCTTAGAATTAGATCTCTAGCAATCGATTGCTGCAATAGTTCATCTGTTTCCAAAACATCAGGTTCATCATCGCCATCGACGATATCGTCAACCCAACGACAAAGTGCATATACCGCATGTACAGCATGACGCTTTTGATGTTCCAATGCAGAAAATGAAGTAAAGAATGTAGAAGAAGCATTTTTGCAAATCTTTTGACAATACGCATATGCCTGCTCAATGAGTTCTTTTTCCATTAAAATCACTCAAGTATTGTTTGGTAGTGCTACAGCAACTTCATTCTTTGAAGTCACATTCTTTTTACTTGGCTTATGGCGTCTCTTTCGACTATGGAACCAGGTGTCCACTCCATTCCAATCCGGAATAATTCCAAGACTATCTAGCAGCAACTTAGAACTGATTCTTGCAGATTCATAAATCACTGGAAGTCCACTACCAGGATGAGTTCCCCCACCTACCAAGTATAGATTTTTGATTTCATCGAATTCATTCTTTGGTCTCTTCCAAAGCATCTGATCTAGTCCATGAGCAAGGTTGAACACAGCACCTCTGTAACAATGGTCTCCCCAATCATCTGGAGTTATTACCAATTCTGAAACTATATGCTCTCGAAGACCCTCAAAACCAAGTTTGCTTTCAATTTGGTCTAGAATCTTATTTTTAAAAGGCTCTTTTTCCTTATTCCAATCAATATTTTCATGGATGTGAGATACGGGGACCAATACATAAACCGTCGAGCATCCTTCCGGTGCCATTTGTGGATCTGTTACACAAGCATTCTGAACATATACCGATGGGTCATCCCATGTAAGGCGATGATGCTTTTCGATGTCCTCAAGATTCTTGACATAATTCTTTGAAGCGAAAATTTGGTGATGTGGTAGTTCATCGAATTTCTTGTCAACACCAAGATAAAGCATGAAAGTAGAACACGAATATTTCTTCTTTTCAATTTTCTTATTCGACCATTTCTTTCTGATATTATCAGGGAATAGCGAGGTCATTCCTTGGGCAAAGTCTGCATTCATGACTACTTTATCAGCATAGAACTCTCCATTTTTGGTGACTATGCCTTTAATTGTTTTTTTATCCATAATCACTTCAGTAACTTCTTCTTCCATTCTGAAGTCTACACCCATGTCTTTGGCTATCTTCCCCATGATTGCTGAAACATTGCCTAGACCACCCATCGGATGGAATATGCCATATTCATATTCAAGGAATGCTAACATGGTAAATAGGCTCGGACAATTGAATGGAGACATTCCTAAATATTTGGTCTGGAATGACATTGCAAGCATCAATCTGTCATCATCAAACAACTTCATCAAATCCTTAGCTACTGATCTAGTAGGCCTTAGTACGCTAGAAACACGCACCGCACGTTCTGATAGAAGGTCAGTTATTCCAAACCATGGTTCTTGTAGACACTGCTTAGATTTATCCAATTTATTTCGGTTGTCCTCTAAATATGTCCTAAAGGCAAGCGCATTTTTTTCACCAGATAATTCCTTGATACTCGCACACATTTGTTCGACATTGCTAGTACAATCCAATTTTCCACCTTGTCCAAATATCAAGCGGTAATTGATATCCAACTTTTGTAATTTTAATTCTTCATGAGCATCTAACCCAATCGCTTTGAAAATATCTTCGATAACTTCGGGGTAGTGGAAGAATGTAGGGCCAAGGTCGAATTTAAATCCGTCACGTTCGAAAACTTTGTTTCTGCCTCCGACCTGTTTTGCTCTCTCGAAAACAGTGACCTTTACACCCGATTTAGCCAGTAACAATGCAGAAGCAAGCCCGCCGGGTCCGGCTCCAATTATTGCTACTGACTGTTGTTCTCTAATAACCATATGACTTTCCCTCACTTTTTAGATATAAACTATAGTTTCTCTCCAATGATTTTTTAATTAATTCTTTCAGTTCTTTCCAGAAGGGTTGAAGGATCGATTAATGTTGCAAATTCATCAAGATATGGACCCATTGCTGAAATTAAATCAACTTGTGGATATCCTTTCAATACCATTCCATCCATATACATCAGTGAACGTATAATCGGAAATGCATCATCACCAAATGAACAACCAGCTAGAACTGCAGATTTGATAGTCTTCATCATCTGTTCTGTTAGAGAAACCTCGCTGACTGATGTACCGACAAAGCCATCATAAAGTTCGTACATAGATGTATAATAGGTCTGTAATGTCTTGCCCTTTGGAGTGACATCGGCCATGGTAAGCATTGCATCAAATGCGTTTTTCAGTTCACCCTTGGCTAGGAAATAAAAGAATCCGAACAATGCTTTCCTAACGTGGTTTGGCGCCTCACAAATCGCACCGGTATCAATGAATATGAAGTTTTTATCATCGTCCATCATTGCATTACCTGGATGTAAGTCTCCGTGAAAGAACCCCATCCCAAACATGAATGCCCCATGGATCCTGAATAGTTGTAACATATCTTCCCATTCTAGAGTCTGGGAGTCAAGATGTGATTCAAGAGTTGGTGAGGTAATTTCTTCAACAACAAGTATATTTTCATTGGATAACTCTTTCCAAATCTTAGGGAATTTCAATTTTGGCATTGGAAATGTCTCTTCATAATGGAGAGATAAACCTTCTAACTTCTCCTTACCAGTGATCTCATTGAGGAGATTCAGTTCCCTTGTAGTGTAATCCTCTATATGTTCAAGTAATCCAATTGGGTTCCCAACTTTCTTGAGGCGTGGATTGAATAGAAGTCCTAGACGAACCCATCTTTTCATTCTACTAACATCCTTACGGAATGACTTTTCAAAATCCGCCTTGACCATCTTGATTACTACAGGGGTGCCATCAAGTAATTGTGCGCGGTGTATTTGACCTATACTGGCTGCTGCAAAGGGTTTGGATTCGATAAATTTGAAGTTAGAACGAAAATCATTTTCAGTATACTTTGTGAGCAATGCTTCAAAGTTTTCTTCTGGTATTGTAGGTGCACGGCTGTATAGTTGTTGTAACTCGATGCAACGGTCTGGATCTAACAAATCAGGTCGAAGAGCACAAATCTGACCTAACTTTACTGCGAGTAGTCCCAATGATTGGATTTTGTCAATATCTACCGGCTTCTTCCCTCTGATTTGTTTAGCGAAACTCAAGAGAGAAAATAGACGCACAGTTTTAGGGTTGACTTGGAGTATATGAAGGCGCGTTTATCTCATCAATCTGAAAGTACTACTGTATCAGGCATGTGCTTGTGAATGATGTAGTGCCATAGGTCATCTGGCTCTCCAGAACCATCTACTCTCTGGATGACAATATGCGGGTTTTTAGCGAATCGATTAGCAAGAGCACCTTCAATTATTCCATCATCCATTTCCCACATAGGTAATGCATCAGGATCATCTACTGGTGGATGATTGAGCCCGACACGGACATGGAAGGTAGGATCTACACCATATTCCAGGCTTCCTAATCCTGCATATTCCCACCAATCCATCATTTCATCTAAGAACTCTATGTCATGTTCAATTCCGCGTAATGAGAAAGCAATCTCTTGGCCGACCCTATTTCCAATTTGCCTTAGCATTAGGCCGATATCTATTCCAAGAACTTTCAAATTGGAAAGCTTCCCTTCAGTTAATTTATTTCTAGCTTCGTTTACCTCTTTACCTGCAGCGAAGAACGCCTCTGGTTCGAATGGTGTGTCCTCATTAGGCAATTCTCCCTCTAGACCTAATGCTGAAGAGATATTTTTCAGGAATGATCCTTCTCCAATAGTCAGTCGCAGTGGGTCATTGATTTGATTGCTAGTGTATCTTTCAACAGCGGTATCAAACTCTACTGCGTTTTGCCAAATTGTGTCGATTAAATTTAGATGGGAATCAGCAAACTCAGGAGATTCAATTATCAGTGCAGCATCATCTTTTCCACGACCCACTGGATTATCTTCGATGCTCAAATATTGAATTACTTCTAAATTATCTCGTACGAATCCAAGAGATTCCAATTCATCTGAATGTCGCACCTCTATTGAATCATTTAATTCCTTAAAGAAACGTATAGTACGGCTATCAAGATGGGTGATTATTTGGATTACTACACCTCTTACAGCGGCAGTATTTACCGCTTCAAGAGCCGCAGGACTTCTACACAAGTGAAGAATTCCATATTGGCCCAGTAACAAAATGAGGCGTTCATCGGCATCTTCAGCCATTTTTTTGAGGCGACTGTATATGTGACCTCTTTCTTTCAATACAGCGAAACTAGGTTCGATGTGATTCGGAGACCTTTGAACTCCAGAGTTTTCCTTAACATCAACCTCTTTCGATAATACATCGTATCCCTCTAATAAATGACTGAGTTGTTGCTTTCTCATGTCAATAATATGTTCGATTGCTTGATGGACATTTAGGCTAGAGAACAGCATTGGTCTGTCAGCAGTTACTGTTACAATCCCCATCTCTTGCAACCTAGAAAGACTGTTATATGCATCTAACCGTGTAGTACTCAACTCTTTTGCTAGTTCAGAGGCCTTCATTTTTGGATTTGCGCCGAGAATCATTATCGAACTAACTTCGCGTTCATTCAAGCCTGAATCGATAAGCAAATCCTTCCACATTCACTCCACCTCTAATCCAGAGGAAATCTCTGCGATGATTTTTGCGACATGCCTTCTAGGTCTGAATAACCAATCATACACGAATCGAATCTTATTGTCAGGTCCGATTACGAAAGAAGACTTAGCAGGAAATTGACCTAAGTGAAGCGATATACTGTAAGAGGTGCCTACCTTTCTATCTACGTCTGTCAAAAGTGGAAATGGTAAATCTCCAACCGATTCTTTGAACTCTTTGAGTTGTTCAAATGATCCAGGGCCTATTCCTACTATACTAAATCCTGCGGATTTGAATAATTCATATTGTTCTTTGAATGTTAAGCAGCCTCTTTTACAAGTTGGAGAATTGTGGGCAGAATAGAAAAAAATTACCCGCCATCCTCCATGTAAGGATGTGCTATCAAACATCGATGAATCATCTGCTTGTAGGGTGAAGTCCGGGGCGGTTTGCCCAATAATTGATTTATTCATGCAAATCGCCGACTACACACGTAGTAGATGACCCATCCGTGTAGACTTAGTCTTAAGATATGAGCGGTTATATTCACAGGTCTCAATAATAATCGGGACACGTGATTTGACCTCAATACCGCTTTCATTTAATTGATGTATTTTTTCAGGATTATTAGTCATTAGATCAACCTCGTTGAAGCCAATAGAAGATAACATTACTGCGGCAAAATCATATGTTCGTGCATCAGCAGGAAATCCAAGTTCAAGATTTGCATCCAATGTGTCAAATCCTTGTTCCTGTAAGGCATAAGCCTGGATTTTAGCATATAGCCCGATACCTCTGCCTTCTTGGCGCAGGTATACAATTGCCCCAGAGCCATGCTTCTGAATTTCCTTCATCGATTCTTCTAGTTGTGACCCGCAATCACATTTCAAGCTACTAAATGCATCTCCGGTTAGACACTCAGAATGTATTCGCACAAGCGGTACCAAAGAACTCTTTTCTCCGGTATACAGTAATGCATGTTCCTTATCTGAAGATTCGTCGTAAAATGCCCTCATTCGGAATTCTCCAAACTTTGTCGGTAACATTGCATCCGCTTCGACAGATGTAGGTTCATACTCAGTGCTGAACATAGTTGCAAAATCTAGTTATCAGTTATAATTACTCGTTCCAAAGCCTAAAGAAAAAAACGGAGATATAAATACCATAAAATACGCGAAATTGGTATGGTAAGTACTGTATGTGATTTAGGGGTTGCAGCCAGAGCTATCGAAAACGACTCAATCTTACTCGTTAAGGAAGCAAAAGGAAGGCATCAAAACCTCTGGAGTTTACCTAAGGGAGGCGTTGGAGAAGGAGAAATGCCTGAGTTAGCGGTTATCAGAGAACTTCTAGAAGAAACAGGTGCAGAAGGTACTATCATCGGTCTTGCAGCAGTAAGATCGACATTATCTGATTCCAAACCGGCAATTTTCCTATGCTATGATGTGCATGTAACTTCACCGATTAACAATATTCCTAATGAGGAGATAAGTGAAGGTGGATGGTTTAGATTGGGTGAATTGAAATCATTAGATTGGGTCTCTGAAACTATGCATAATTTGGCAATTGATGCCCTAAAAGGTTCAAGGAAATCAATTAAATCGTCATGTCCGCTTTCAAAGGAAAGTAGTTCCTATTTCGTCTACAATGTCAACAATAATTCTGAATATGTGATTTAGGTGGAAATATGATTCCCAAAACTAGAGTTCGCATTTTCCATCCTGGTTTTAATCCAGGGCAGTGCATTGTTTATTGGATGATTTCAGCGCGTCGCACTCAATGGAATCATGGCCTAGAGCATGCAATTGAAATAGCAAATGAAAAGAATCTTCCCCTTGTTGTCGTCGAACCATTAGCTCTCAATCATGGTTGGGTAAATGATCGCTCTCATACTTTCGTCATTCAAGGTATGCTAGACAACAAAAATGCTTTCGAAGATTCTCCAATTACCTATATTCCGTATGTTGAAAGTAGACTCAAAGAAGGTAAAGGGCTATTGGAAGAATGGATGAATAATGCAGACACATTAGTGATTGATGAATTTCCGACTTACCATCCTCGTAGAGTTTTAGAAATAGCAATAAAAATGGCAAAATGCGAAATTCACTGTGTCGATTCAAATGGCTTTATTGCTCTTAGATCAGAAGATAGAGCATTCACTACAGCCTATTCCTTACGTCGCCATTTGCACAAGACAATTCTAACACATATGCAGGAGTTCCCTCATCCTAATCCAATCTCCTTGGGGCAGAATTTACCTAGGTTCGATAAAAAAATAAGCGGCGAAATATTTTCTCAAAGTAATACTCCCTTCACCTCAGATGAGTTAATCGAGAATATCGGAAAAGGCAAAGAGGATGGTATAAATGCACTTTCGACACTGGAAATCGATCACACAGTATCTCCAGTTGTAAAGACTCTAGGTGGAGCATTAGCGGCACAATTATGTTGGGATAATTTCCTTGAAAACAAACTAATGAATTATTCGGAAGAGCGTAACAAACCTGAGAGTAAAGGGTCCAGCGGGCTATCTCCATACTTACATTTTGGTCACATCAGTATACATCATATCTTAAGTGACATTTTCCAGAAACATTCCTGGGATATCTCGGAGATTATTCTGCCAAATAACGGCCGACGTGCTGGTTGGTGGAATCTTCCTTCCGATGTAGAAGGATTCCTTGATCAGATAATTACCTGGAGAGATTTAGGATTTCTTCATTGTACAAATGTAGAGAACCATGATCACTTTGATTCGCTACCAGAATGGGCAAAGCATTCTCTAAAAATCCACCAAAATGACCCAAGGCCTTACATTTATTCTTTCGATGAATTTGAGAATGCAAAAACTCACGATGACCTATGGAACGCTGCTCAGATACAACTTAGAAAAGATGGTATAATTCACAACTATTTGCGAATGCTCTGGGGTAAGAAGATCTTGGAATGGTCTCCTACGCCTGAAATAGCCATGGAATATATGCTTGCTTTGAATGACAAATGGGCCTTGGATGGTAGAGATCCAAATAGTTATACTGGGATTGGCTGGGTTTTGGGTAAATTCGATCGTGGCTGGACCGAGCGTTCTGTATTTGGTAAAATTAGATGTATGACCACTGATTCCACCAAACGTAAATACAAGACGAAGGGATATATCGAACAGTATTCTAATTCATCTTCTGTGCAGACTACTTTTCACCAAAAACCGGTTGATGATCCGGCTAGCATAAATTATCAAAGGAGGAATTAAATTGCCAAAATTTGCTCACAGAGCAGAACACGAAGCCACAAAAAAAGAAATCTGGGATTGGTACAATAGTAAAGGTGCCTTTCGCCGAATTATGCCTGAATGGGAGGGAATCAAGCCAATTAATGCTGGGAAACTAGTAGATGGTGAAGAGACTATTTTCAAAGTAAGTATTGGTCCGATTAAGAAAACTTGGGTTGCACGACACCATAGTGTGATTCCAGGTGAAACCTTTTCAGATCGGATGATGAAAGGACCATTTGGTGCCTGGAATCATACTCACAAATTTGAATCATTAGGAGATAATTTAACTAAGATTTCCGATGATGTAGAATACAAGTTGCCATTTCATTTCCTGACCGGATGGTCTGCTGGAATGACTA
The DNA here is from genome assembly GCA_905181715.1 of uncultured Candidatus Poseidoniales archaeon. Classification (GTDB taxonomy): domain Archaea; phylum Thermoplasmatota; class Poseidoniia; order Poseidoniales; family Poseidoniaceae; genus MGIIa-K2. Next base: position 30,779 of record CAJIYT010000016.1, on the reverse strand, counting down.
TCTTGCCTAGAACGCGACAGATGTTCAAATTCCGTAGTACTAGAGTTACAAATGATATCAAACAAATACAATCTAGCGACAAATTACCTCGGCAGAAAGTATTGGTTTCAGGTTCAACAGGGATGATTGGATTACAATTGTGTGCCTTCCTAGAATCAGCGGGCCATGATGTACATCGCCTTGTGAGAATGAATACCAAACTACCACCTGATGTTGATGATGTTAATGTTGTTCGATGGAACGACATAACCGGAGATGTGATCAAAGGAGACCTCAATGGTTTTGATGCAGTAATACATCTCGCTGGTGCTGGAATTGGTGATAAGCGCTGGTCAAAGAAGAGAAAGCAACTAATTAGGGACAGTCGTGTGATTCCGACCGAGAATCTAAGTCGACTTCTCGCTTCTTTGGAGACCCCGCCCAAGGTTTTACTTTGTGGCTCTGCTGTTGGGTTTTATGGCGAAAGAGGAACTGAAGTTCTAGATGAAAAATCAACTCCTGGAAACGGTTTCTTGGCCGATATTTGTGGGCAATGGGAACAAGCCTCAACCGCGGCTAAGGATGCCGGAATTCGTGTAGTCCTCTTGCGGACAGGAATCGTAGTATCTCCACTTGGCGGTGCTTTGGCTAAACTCTTGCTTCCATCGAAGATGGGAGGAGGAGGACCAGTTGGAGGAGGACGTCAGATGCAATCCTGGATTTCACTGGACGACGAGATCTATGCGATTCATCATTTGATGATGAGCGATTCTAGTGAAGGACCTTACAATCTTACGGCACCTAGTCCAGTTTCGCAAAAAGTGTTTGCAAAGACACTTGGGCGTGTTCTACGCAGACCAGCATTCATGCCATTACCTGGCTTTGCAATCCGTCTGATGTTTGGAGAGATGGGAGTGAAATTGGTTCTTGAAGGACAAGATGTCAGGCCGGAGCGATTACTTGAATCCGGTTATGAGTTCACATATCCTGATCTAGAAGGTAGCATGCGTAATTGCCTAGGTAAGATGAAATAATTGTTGTATAAAAACTTGTAATTCTATTAGTTGGTATCAGCATAGAAACTCTCAACGATATATTGGAGATGCTTCTACGCAAACCATGGCCCACTTGGTATTGATTGTCGCATCGGACGGGATGAACATGAAATTAGCAAATAAATTTGCTCAGACAGCCGACGAACTCGGCCACACCACTGATTTACTTGATTTGGCGGCTCTTGATTGGCCATTGTACTCCAATGCTAAAGTTAATTCAGGTATTGAAATCGAAAACATTGCGGATATAGTCGCACGCCTAGATGCAGCAGATGCTTGGATTGTAATAGCTCCTGAATACAATGGTTCGCTGCCACCAACCCTCAACAATACAATCGCTTGGTTATCAAAACAAGGTGGCAACTTCAGGGCCCTGTTCACCGGGCGCAAGGTTGGATTAGCGACTCATTCAGGTGGCGGAGGTAATCGTTTAATCCTAGCAATGCTCTCCCAGTTCAATTATCTTGGGGCTGATGTATTAGGTCGATCACTTATCTCAACAGATTCCAAAGCCGCCAATCCTGAAACCATAAAAGCGATTATTGGAGGTCTTTGCCAATGAGTAGAAGAGATGTGAGAATGGTTGCACCAACTCATACAGTGTTCGAAGGTGGTGGGTTCCAAGTTCGACGCCCAGTTGCAATGGGTCAACTGATGAGTCCTTTCCTCTTACTAGATGAGATGGGACCAAAGAAGTACGGACCAGGTGAAGCAATTGGTGCTCCATGGCATCCTCATCGCGGTTTTGAAACTGTAACCTATATGTTAGACGGAGAAATGAATCACGAGGATAGCGCTGGTAATTCAGGACTGATAGCCGCTGGCGATGTCCAATGGATGACTGCGGGAAAGGGCGTCATCCACTCGGAATTACCAAGTGATAAAATGATGAAAGAGGGTGGTTTAATGCACGGTTTTCAAATCTGGGTAAATCTGCCAGCCAAAGATAAGATGATGCCGCCGCGCTACCAGGAGATTTCAGCTTCATCATCACCATGCGTCGAAAGTGATGGGGTTTGGGCTCGAGTAATTGCAGGGGATTGTCTCGGAACGTCTTCAATGATTGACACGGTGATTCCCATCGTTTACATCCACGCGAAGTTTGATGCTAGTTCAAAATTGATTCAGGCAATCGAAAAGGGACTAAATGGAATGATCTATGTTTTCGGAGGCGAATTAGAAGTCGGTGGCAAATCTGTTGCCGATGGTGGACTCGCGATTTTGAGTGACGGTGAAGAGGTTGTTCTTGAAAGCAAAAATGGCGCTGAATGCCTCATTTTAGCGGGTCCTGAGTTGAATGAACCGATTGCAAGATATGGTCCATTTGTGATGAATACACGAGAAGAAATCTCTCAAGCTATTGATGATTACAATAATGGACGCTTTGCTTAAACGACTAGAATCTGATTTTATCATTGGGCTAGATTACCGAAGCGTGCCGATGCGCTCATATATTGGAGGAAGGTCGGCCAAGCGTTACCATGAAGCGAGGTTCACGTGCTTGGAAAAAAAGTGGCCAGCAACGATGGAAGTGGCGTAAGAAGAAGCTACGCCGTCGAAAGCGTGCAAGGCGCCAGTCCAAGGCTTGATTCGTTGATCGGTTTCAATGGGAGTATAGTATAACCTGGTAGTACTGCGGGCTCCAATTGCACGGGAATGATGACAGGTGTTTGCTGAAAGTTGATTTCAACTGGAAGGCCTACCCGTGTCTCGCACCTAACATACACGCACCTGAATGTGTGCGGGGCCCAGAAGACACCCGCAAGTCGGGGTTCAAATCCCTGTGCTCCCACCTTGATCAGTTGTCTGCTTTTAATTCGTATTACTGTGTGTCATCACGCCGTATCTTGTTCAATTAATGTAATTGAATAATTGGCAAAAACATCGATTACTTTGTATCTCATACCAATAGAGAGCAAGATTACACACTGCTATTCTACTGGATATTTGTAAATCTACGTAGCAGGTAGATAATTCATAGTATACCCAAGTTGAAAAGGTGGACTCGCTTCAGCCAAACATGCGTGGATATTCACAACGTGCGGTGGACATACAACCTACGGGTGTTAGGAAGATGTTCGATATGGCTGGTGATGACGTTATTTCATTTGGTTTGGGTGAACCTGATTTCCAACCTCCTGCAGTTGCAATAGAGGCTTTTTCAGATGCTATGCGGGCTGGTCATAACAAGTATACCACCACTGCAGGTCTTCCAGCATTACGCGCTAAAATTGCCGAATCATGGCATCATCTAGATGATTCAGTCGACGAATCCAATGTCTGTATGACCATGAGCGGCACCAATGCATTGCTCAATGTCTTCAACACACTCGTCGATCCAGGGAAAAATGTTCTATTGCCTGAACCATATTTTCCTCTTTATGGCCCTGATGTGCGATTGGTAGGAGGCGAGGCTCGATTTTATCCTTGTCTATTCGAAAACGAATTTGTACCCACGGTCGAGAGCCTCGAAGCCCTAGTTGATGAGAATACAGTTGCGATTCTCTACAACTTCCCTTCCAATCCCACAGGAGCTACAATCAATATCGAACAACGTGATGAATTACTAGCATTTGCTCAGCGCCATGACCTCTGGCTAATTACCGATGAGGTCTACGATCGCATCGTCTTTGAAGGGGAGCATGTGAGTTTTGTCGGAACAGATCCAGATCGTGTAATTCTGATAAATTCCTTTTCCAAAACCTATGCAATGACCGGTTGGCGGATTGGCTATATCATGTGTGCGAATCAAGAGGCGATTAATCAATTTATCAAAATTCAATATTATATTACAGCATGTTCGAATGATGCCATGCAATATGCAGTGCTGACCGCCTTTGATGAGGCGTCGGATTATCCTGACATAATGGCACAGGAGTTCAAGGCTCGTTGTGATTTAATCGTCACGAGATTGAACGCTATGCCAGGGGTTCAGTGTCACAAACCAAAGGGTGCATTCTATGTCTTCCCCAAGGTCGAAGTTCCTGGAATGAATAGCGAGGAAATAGCCATAGAACTGCTAAAGGGTGGAGTTCTTTGCTCGCCGGGAACTGCTTTTGGCGCCTCTGGTGAAGGTCATTTGCGCTTCGCTTATACCATCTCTCGTGAGGACATTAGCAGAGGAATGGACAAGACAGAAACCGTTCTACGCGCCCTTAGGGGCGAATGAGATGTGGACTGAGATTATCTTATTCTTTTGCGGCGCCCTAATCGGTCACCTTGTTCCACGCATCACATGGTTGGTATTGCCGCGGATCGGGGCTTGGAACCAGCAATTTCCTCCACACCCGGAACCGATTGTTATCGATGAATATTTGATTCAGCGTGTGCTTAATATGCGTTCATTCAATCGTCTTAGCATAGTTTTCGCTTTGATACCTCTGGGTTTCGGTTTAGCTAGTCTAGCCTATGGTAGTCTTGGTTTGGGTTTGGGTATGTGGATGACCTCGTGTTGGACCTTGCTCGCTAGGGTTGTTGGTCTACTCGACAAAGGTTCACCTTGGGATATTGAAATGGCCCAGGAACTGCAGTTGGTTCGTAACTCTAGTATGTCTGAGGATAGATGTTGTAATTCAGCGCGGCCTGTATGGCAAGTTATGGCGGTTCGTTGTAGTGCCTGTAATGAGATTCTTCTTTCGAGAGCCCGGCCTGATTTAGGACGGCCACGTAGTGATGGTTTTGTCAAAGGTTCGTTTCGTTTAATCTTGAGCGAAGGCCACCCATTGGCGCGTAGTGCTTCAGCCGAACATGTCGGTAAAGCCCTGAAATGATTCTTCTTCCTTTTCTTCTTCAATATTTGATTGTGCAGGTGCCACTGATTGTTTATCGATAAATGAAAAAGCTTCTTCCTCAAATTCTATATCAGGTAAGACTGGAGGGCTAAAAGACTCTTCCTTGACAATTTCGGGGGGTGCATCCTCCTCGTCACTCTCCTCACTCTTTTCCATCCATTTTGGTGGAGGACCTGAACCTCCTCCGAGCGCTGCGAGTGTAGTAAATGCTGCAAGCGGCATGACCGCAAGCGCAGTGAGTAAATCTAGGAAAGATGTCTCGGGGATATTCTTTATCTCAAGCCAGTTTTCGAATACTTGTTGTTCAAGATCTATCGATCCTGAAACATCCGTTCCCATCCATGAGATCACCAAAAGGCTAGCAATTCTTCCTAAGAGCCAAAGAACGAGAACCGGGGCTAGCCATGAGATTCTAGTCACTGAAATCAACCAGCGTCTAGTAAATGCTGCAAGTCCGATATTTCTTTTGGCAAAGGCTGGGAAAATTCTCATCACCAAGATTAGGACTACCAGGTAAACACCTAGAGCCATCTCTAGACGCCGATTAGAGCGCATTAGTTCATCTGGTAGGAATATTATCAGGCATAGCGGTGTAATGACCAATAATAACTGGAAAGGAATAGCCAATAAGATTAGACCGCCATGTGTTGCTATCAAACCGTGATTATTTCTCATCCTGTCATATACTACTGAGGTCAATTGGCCATGTGGTGATTCGATGTAATCTTTTTTCGCTTTGCGTAAGGCAGAGGCATCACGCGCATTACGACTAATGCCAAGAGCAGCCCTCCAGCCACCCTTTTCAGTGACCCATACGGGAGAATATCCTCCGATGATAAGTGCGAGTAATAATGCTAGGAAACCATAAGCCAATGAAGCGGTTATGATCCAGGGAATCATCTCTTGTTCTAGTGAAAGTGTGAAGTGTTCATCGTCATAGGAGAATGCAAAAAGATATGTAATGGAGAAAGCAGCCATTGGAGTGAGGAATATTTGACAAAAACCGATAGTTATCAACCAAATTCTAGCGGTAAGAGATCCTTTGAATCTCCGCCTGCTCATGAGCACTGCTCATTCCATGCATCTCTCAAAGGTTGTGTAAGATGGATATCTTACAGAAGTGATTAGTGCCATCTCTCGTCAACTCCATCAATGTCTTTGTAGACAAGTGAAGGCCATCTTCATATGTCAACCCAGTCTCGATGCATCTGTTGCCCATGTCACGCGTACCGATATCGATAGTTATCCTGCTTCTGGCACAGACTCTACTGGTCTTCAGTCAACCTGTTACTGCAACAGATGGTCGCGGTGGAACCAATGACGATTTCAAAGTTGACTCGATTATCTTAGGGAATGTCTCGCAAAATCCATCTCAATGGGTAAATCCAGATGGTTCAGTTATTGATTATGTGGTGAAAGGAGAACCTATTGGTATCGAGATTGGTGTGGCACGACGTGGAACTGGATTGATCGGAAATGATGTATCGGTCTTATTTGAGATAGTTCATCCAATCGGTTACATAATCGATTCATTCGCTTGGGTTGAATCCGATATGCGCGCCGGTACATCACGCCTTCATGATGTCGAGTGGACCCCAACAGTTGCCCATTCGATTCTCAACACCTCGACAAATGAATTGACTGGTGGGATAATCCTTAGAGTCAGTGTCGATTATCCTGTAGATGATCAAAACGAGAATGATATCATGGAGAAATCTATTCCAGTAGCACTCAAACAAGAAGCGATGGACGGAGATCAATATCAGAATATAGATGGGTTTTTGGCAGGTAGATATCCAGCTGAAGGCGGTTCTGCTTTTGGTCAAGGAAGTTGGGTTACTGATTCGAGTTCTGCAGCCATTGGTTCAGGACATTGGCGCCATTCTAATCCCGGAGGAGATTATCCCAATAATGTCCACGACCGGATTGTATTAGGATATTTTTCAAACGATAATGCTCAGCAGAATCAATGCGAGCCAACTCATGAACTTGATTCCGCACTGGTTAATATTTATGGGGTAGCAACCGTTTGTAAATACAAAATAAATTCATTTAACTACGTCTCTATGCAAATCCATGCTCAAGCGTGGGGGGTTATGGGAGCGGGAAATGATTATCTCGCTATGGAATTATGGCGGGGTAATGGGGCGCCAAGCAATTCTATTCTGCACAATGTAACCGATGATTTACCCGGTACCGGTGCAGGGCAATGGAGCAATATCTCATGGGATCCAAGTGATCAACTCAATGGATATTCTTGGAATGTCGGCTTCCTTTTCCACTCAGATGCCTCTGGTGCAGCACAAGGAATGCATATCGATGACTTCATCGTTTTCGGTGTGGAGAAAGTCGATGATTTCACTATCGATATTGATTGTGATAATCCAGATAGCGGTTTTGACACCTACCCAAACAAGGTCGTGACACTGCATTGTATAGTGGCCAATAATGGCTATCGAAATGCTTTGGTAAGAATCTCTTCAAATGTATCGAACCTCACTTGGATGCAACCTGCCACCCCCTCTATAAGAATCGATTCAGATAATCTAAATTCACACGGAACTACCGTATTATTACCTCCGATAAAACCCGGTGAGCCACAAGAGATGTGGGTGAATCTCTCAGTACCTCCCGGTGCAGATGTTCAGCAACAGCAATGGTCGGTTTGGTGGACTGATGCCGGTGGTACAAATTCCGGAGTGAAAGCCAGATTGGATATGAATTTGGCAGTTCTCAGCCAATATAGCGTTTATCTTTCCTCAAATGTCCCAACGCTAGCGGCATCCATTGAACCCGGTGAGAGCACCGCAATTCCCTTCAGAATGCAAAATTCAGGTAACCGAGAGGCTGGTTTCACCCTTTCCCCTGTAGGATTAGACCAAAGTTGGAATGTTTTCGTTCAGGATGAGATGGGAGATGTGGTTATAGGTCAAACAATCCTAGCTAAAGGGCAATCTGTAGATCTTTTCTTGAATGTCACCGCACCTGATGATGCAAGTCCAGGTGAAGTGCCATTTTCATTACTAGCTGCTTGTCCTAATTGTGGTACAACTCTCTTTGGTAACGCTGTGATCACTAAGAAAATACTAGTACCAGTCGATCGTGAGGTGACTCTCAGTAGTGATAATTTAGACATAACGGTTGCTGCCAATGGCGAGGAGAACCGAGTTTTCATAACGGTATTGAATCATGGAAACAACGGGGAAAAATATAATTTCACCATCAGCCAGTCCAGTTATTCTCTTCAGGCCTCGCTAAACACCTATTCTTCACCAGTTCTTGAACCATGGTATGGCGAAATGAATCTTATTCTCAAACTACCGATGCCGATTGGTCTCTCACCGGGTTTGTACACGGTGACTGTTTCTGCTACTAGTGTTGATGATTCATCTATTAGAAACCAGTTGATAATTAATGTTGATGTGATTGACACAGCGGCAGTTCGTGTTCTCGACGCCTTCCCTGATCAATCATTCATCCCAGGTGATCCAGCTCAATCAATGGAGTTCAATATTACCAATACTGGAAATCTTCCGGATCGGTTTTCGATGAGCCTTAATGTTCCTGAAGGGATGGAAGCACGCTTTGAGCAATTGGTCGATGACCGTACTGTTTTGATTGAACCAGGTGAGTCAATCGATATCATCGTACGTTTCAATTTCCTCGATGGTAGTGATGGTGAATTGACACTTTTCGTAACTGCAACCAGCGTTAATGATGCCAATATTACAGATACTGGGGAAGCGACTTATCTCGTTGGGAGTCAGAATTGGCTGAGGATACTTTCGATAGAGAGGCCTATATTCGAAAAAGATGGTGACTATGAGGTAATTATTACTGTTCGCAATCAATATGATTCAACCCAAGTGGTTAAGATGGAATTAGATATAGGGCAATCGAATAGTTATTTCACTACAACGATCGATCGTGAAGACCTCAGCTTTAATCTGCAAAAGGGTGAATTGAGAGAGGTTACCATTTACTTCGATGTGCCTCCTTCAACCATGGATAATATTGTGGGAGAACAATTTGTCACAAACATCACTATCTGGGCCCGTTCTGAAACCGTATCTGATGCTGCTAGTTTATCCATGGAAATCACCTTATTGTCTAGTGAGACATTCGGTAACCCCAATGATGACCTTTCCTCTTCAGGTGAAATAAACATTATGGGTATAGCCACATGGGTCATTGGGATAATATTCATTCTAGTCTTAGGAGTAATACTTTTGCGGGTTATTACTGAAGTAGAGGAAGAGGAAGAAGCATGGATCGATGATGGGTACGAAGAAGGAATCACCTCTACTTATGGTGGGGTTACTGCAGCACCTACATTTTCTTCTGAAAAGACGATACCAGATCTTGCAACGTCGACAAGTGCATTGCTCTCTCCGCCTTCTTCATCTCCTCCAGTTGCCGCACAAGTAACCCCCGCTTCTGCTATGGTAGCACCTGTTGCCACACAAGTTCCAGTGCCTTCTGGACCACCACCAATACCGGCAGATGGATTGCCAGATGGTTGGACAATGGAGCAATGGAATGTTTATGGCGAGCAATGGTTGCAGTCAAAGAGTAGTTGAATCAATCCGATGGATTGAAGTCAACTTGCCCGACGCAAGATGATGTCGAGGTAATGGCCTATGTATCAGAACGGACAAGCACCAATTTTTATCCTGAAGGAAGGAACAGAGAGAACTAGAGGCCGTAGCGCCCAATCGAATAACATCGCTGCGGCAAAAGCAGTCGCCGATGCGGTTAGATCTACACTCGGTCCAAAAGGCATGGATAAGATGCTTGTAGACAGCATGGGAGATGTAGTAATAACCAATGATGGTGCAACAATTCTCAAGGAAATGGATATCGAACATCCAGCTGCAAAGATGATTATCGAAGTCGCAAAAACTCAAGAGCAACATTGCTATGATGGAACCACTACCGCTGTGGTTCTCGCTGGTGAATTACTCAAACGCAGTGAGGATTTAATCGAACAGAACGTTCATCCAACAGTTATCTGTGAGGGATTCAGATTAGCTAGTGAAAAAGCCATTGAAGGTCTTGCAAGTCATGGTATCTCTACTGAAGGTGAAGATAGTGTATTGATGGAGGTTGCTAAGACTAGCCTTACAGGTAAATCCGCAGGAGCAGTCAAGTCATTCCTGGCAGATATTTGCGTCCGCGCAGTAAATTCAGTCGGTGTTATAGAAGATGGTGAAAGATTAGTCGACCTTGATGATATCAAAGTCGAAAAGCGCCAAGGTGGCTCGATAAAGGATAGTACTCTTGTTGACGGAATCCTACTTGACAAGGAAAGAGTTCACGCAGGGATGCCACGTTCTATCTCCAATGCTAGAATCGCTTTGGTCAATAGTGCAATCGAAGTAAAAAAGACCGAGGTCGATGCCAAGATTCAGATCACCGACCCTAACCAACTCGCAGCATTCCTCGAAGAAGAGGAAGGCTACATTCGCAAATTGGTTGATACCATTGAAGCAAGTGGTGCTAATGCAGTAATCTGTCAGAAAGGTATCGATGATCTTGCGCAGCACTATATGTCTAAGAAAGGAATCTTTGCTATACGCCGTGCTAAGAAGAGCGACATGGAAGCACTTGCTAAGGCTACAGGTGGTAGTGTCGTGACTAATCTTGATGATTTATCAGCAGATGATTTAGGAACTGCAGCAAAGGTTGAACAACGTAAGATTGGCGACTCAGATATGACTTTCATTACTGGTTGTCCTGAAGCTAAGTCGGTTTCAGTTCTACTTCGCGGTGGGACTGAGCACGTTGTTGACGAGGTAAGGCGCGCATTTGCCGATGCTGTTGGTGTTGTATCAGTAGCATGGGAAGATGGTTTGGTTCTTACCGGCGGCGGCAGTGTTCTAGCAGCACTTTCTCGTGATTTGCGTGTATTCGCAGAGTCGATTGGTGGTCGTGAACAGATGGCAATAGAAGCCTTTGCAACCGCTTTGGAAATCGTACCAAGAACTCTTGCTGAGAATGCAGGATTAGATCCAGTCACAACTATCATCGATTTACGTAAGGCTCACGCAGAAGGTGATAATCACGCTGGAATCAACGTCTTTGATGGTGGGGTAAAGGATATGCTCGCTGCCAGTGTATTGGAGCCACTACGTGTGGTCGAGCAAGCGATTCAGTCGGCGACTGAAACCGCAACAATGATTTTGAGAATCGACGATGTCATCTCTTCGAAGGGAATGGGTCCAGCCGGTGGCGGCATGGGCGACATGGACTTCGACATGTGAAGTCTAACTCGGACAGAGTCTTCTCCCTTTAGGGAGAATGGATAACCTTGAAAGGCTCGATTGATATCGACCATAACATACAGGTGGGGTAATACCATGACTATCATCGCCAAGGTCTGGATTGAAGAGGATTGCATTACTTGTGATGCATGTTCTGACATCTGCCCTGAAGTATTCGATGTGACCGATGATTCTAGTTATATCCTTGCTGCGGTGAGAACCGATGGCGGTTTCGACCGCAATGAATCTAAATCGACTCTTAAAAGCGAATTCGGCAGCGAATACGGTGAAATGATTATGGAAGCTGCTGAGGCTTGCCCAGTCGATATTATCAAATTCGAGGAGGTTTCATCCGCAGGAGATGAGACTACCGATGATTCTGTTGTAGAAGTTGCTGCAGTAGCGGAAGCTGCGCCAGTGGCGGCTGCATCAGTGCCTGCAGCTGACGCAGGTGTGCTGGCCGAACTCTTTGCAGGCGATCGCAATTTGCTAATCCTATTCGGTTCACAAACTGGCAACGCTGAGGGATTGGCTACCAAGACTGCTAAATTAGCCGCTAATTATGGTTTGAATGCAACAGTTGCCGATATGGATGGATTCAATGTCGACTCCTTGAGTTCTCATAAGCGTGTATTGATAATCACCTCAACATGGGGAGAAGGAGATATGCCAGATAATGCTGAAGATATGTGGCAATCGGCTCTAAAGTCGAGTGCTAACCTCTCTTCTACTCACTTTTCTGTATGTGCAATAGGTGATAGTTCATACGATGAATTCTGTAAAGCAGGTACGGACTGGGCAGAGAGAATCACAGCGATGGGCGGAATAGAAATCCATGAAACTGCACTTTGTGATGTTGATTTTGACACTCCATGGGCGGCATGGGTAAGTGAAGCATTGCCTCGAATCGCTTGTGTTGATGATGCTGGAGTTTTCCAATCTGAATTACTTGAGGCAATGATCGCATATGGACAAGGTTCCGATGATGATGGTCAAGAGTCCGGGGATTTCACTCCTGCAAACATTGAGCAAGCTGAGATGGCAATTAACATGCGCATCTTCCGCTACGATCCGGCAAGTTCCGAATATGGTTGGGATGAAGTAGCTACTGCGCTCCCTGGTCATGCGACCATTCAAGATGCTTTGATATCCATTCAGGGTAAGGTTGACGGCAGCCTTGCCTTTACTCGTTCTTCACTCAGTGGCAATAACCCACTTACCGGAGTGAAAGCCAATGGGAGAATCGTTCTAGCTGATTTAGCTCAAATCTCGGATTTATGTCAAGACGGAGGGACACTAACTGTCGAACCATTACCCGGTCATGAAGTTCTCAAAGATTTGATAGTGGCCAACGATAACTGGGATGCAGCTCGAGTAGCAAGCAAACCATGGATGGTCAGCGGTCCTCGGAGTGGCGAATATCTTGAAAACGGTTCGGCAATCGGTGTGATGGATTCTGCAGTCGCTACCGAGTTACATGCTATCGCCGATGTTTCAAGCTTACATTTGATTCAGGGTATGAGTGATTGCATGGGACTCGACGATTCCTATAACGGCCCAGGTTTAGCACTTCAGCGCTGGGTTCGTAGTTGCGATCCACGCAGCGGTGAAAGCCACCGTGGAGCAATGATGGATTCATTACAGAATAAGGGTGGAATCTGGCAGGAGGCGGATTTTGCAACTATATCTCGGCAAGGTGCTGATGGAGAAAGGGCTGTTGATTCATTACTGGATTGTCGGGCTCGTCTATTAGCTGAATACAATTTCAGTGGCCGTTTTGGTCGCTTGGTGAAGAGTTATGCCAGTTCGGTCAAGGCTAGTGGTAATGTCAACGAAACCACACTTTACCGCACTGTATTAGGGCCATTTGGTCTCGCATCCAATATAATGAATGGTGTATCTTTGCGTATGATGCTCGGATTTACCCGTACAGGAGGCCCGATGATGAGAGGTTTCCAAGGCATGTTGGTCCCTCCAGCTGGAATTGGTAAGATTCCTGACATGTTCAATGCACGAATACATGATCATCATGAGGTTGTTGCGATTTTCAATGAGTTGGACTCGAGGTTCTGAAGGGGTGAGATGAAATGGTAAAATATTCTTATTATCCCGGCAACACTGCCCGTCAGAGCAGTATTGAGGTAGAGGATACGATTCAACCGATGGCGCGTAGTCTCGGTCTTGATTTAATTGATATCACTGGTTGCAATAGCGACGGTGGTGAGATAATTTGTCAAACCAATAAACTCCTTCAGTTGACTCTTAACGCCCGGAATTTCGCTCTTGCAGAGGAAAACGGGCACGATATAGTAACCGCTTGTGCGACCAGTCAAGGAAATATGTTTGCTGCCCTCAAGACTTTAAAATCCGACCCAGTTCTTTGCGCACAGGTAAACTCAGTGCTTGAAAAAACTTCTGATCTCAATTTCAAAGGGGAGATAAAAACCAGTCATCTGCTCCATGTATTGGTCGATGAGATCGGTCTTGAAAAGATCAATGATTTGGTGGTTAACCCCTTGCGAATGAAAGTAGCAGCCTATTACGGTCCAAATATGCAGAGAGAAGGCGCTTGCGGCGACGATGATGCTTTCAATCCACAATATCTAGAGCGCTTAATCGAAGCTCTCGGTGGTGAAGCAATAGATTACGATAGTAAGACCTCCAGTGTTGGCGCTCCTAGTCTTTTGACACTAGAGGCTCCAGTGATGCAAATGACTGCTCAAGTTCTATCTGATGCTAAGGCTGCTGGAGCGCAATTAATGGTTTCAGCCTGCACAATCTCGCATTCCAATCTCGATTCATATCAGTCCAAGGCAGCAAAGGTTTCCAGAAAGGACACCAATATGCCAGTGATTCATCTTTCAGAATTGGTTGCATTTGCGCTTGGCCACCACGTTGACCGTTTTGCTCAACTGAAGACCAGAGCATTGGTCATAGGCGGTTGAGAGTGTAAGGCGAGGTAAATCGCCTTGGCTTGTGCTATACTCAAGTGTTCAATCTCATTCAATGTCTCGAAATTCAGTGTTGCTAATTTAGCAATATTCAATTTCATTGTAGCCAACTTATGTGCGGTTTTTGGACCGATGGTGTCTATTGATGTCAAAATCTTCACTGTTTGTCTAATCTCTGTTCGACGCCACCTATTGCTTAGATTTCCATGATGGATTTGCTTTGGTGTTGTGATTGATGACTTTTCAAGGAGTGTACTTTTTTTCTGCTTACTCTCTATGTCTTTGAGGAATTTCTCCTCTCGCTTTGCAGTCATCGAGATGAACAATGCTGTTTCTAGAGTGCTTCGAGTCATCATTACCGATAGCCCAAGATCGAGTGTAATCCACGAAAGGGCTCCCTGTACCGCATTAGGATGGACTGCACGTGTGTCGAAGATATCGACACCCTCGATAATCAACAAAGGTCTCGTGGCCGAGTAATACAACCTTCTACATTGGCTGAGTAGACGGCCGTCAACCAAAGAGTCGAGCAGATCTCTGGTAGTCTTTCGTTCAATTATTATGCGATCGCCAATGATGATATCTCCAACTGGTAATTGTTCCAATGTCAGGTTATGACCAAGTGAGCGTAGATGAGCACAGAAACTTGAGTTTGCTTCGCGGTAATCAATTACTAGTCCTGAAGACTTTTTTTTTCGGGGTCGATAGCATCTATCTCACTCATCGCTGCTGCGGCAGCATCGGCTTGCTTCTTGGTATCTTTGTCGACTGGAGATTCATAGTCAACAAATGCTTCAAGGCCCATCTGTGAGCGTGGGCGAGAACTGATAGGCAATGCCGGTGAGGTGGTCTTGCTCTTCTGCACGATAACCTCTTCCTGAACCGCAGCCGGTCGTGTAAGTAAGCGTTTACATTCCCTGTCTATGAATTCTTCAGCGCTTATTTCACTCTTGTCATCCTGGATAGTAAAACGGTCAAGAATATGTCCTCCCGGTGGAGTGCGGCGTGGTAATCTTGCTTGTCTAATAATTCGATTGAGAGTTTTATGCATCTTTGCCTCACGTGCGGCAGCAGCCCTTTGCACAAATTCATCGCGTGATCCATTGGCGATTAGTATGTGAACGTCTCCAGAACGTTGTCGGGCAGTTCTTCCTCTTCGTTGAATGGCACGAATGGCGCTAGGGACCGGTTCGTAGAGAATCACTCGGTCGGCATTCGGCACATCTAGTCCTTCTTCGGCTACCGAAGTTGCTACTAGGATATTCAATTCTCCCTCCCTGAAGCGAGATAATTGTTCGAGTTGCTTTTTCTGACTCATCCCGGTACGAGTCCCTTTGGTGGTTTGGCCGACAAAGCGTCCTACTTTTAATCTTGAATCAGCTGATAGAAGGTTGCAAAGAATATCGACAGTGTCTCTATATTCGGTGAATACAATGATTCTCCCTTCCGGGTTCCTCCTCAAACTCTGACGAATAGAACGTTGAACCAATGCGGGCTTCGGGTGTATTTCATCCATTTTTTCGATACGTTGTCGCAATAAATGAACTTGAGGTAAACCAAGGAACCTACCGGTTTTACGACTACTTCGCCCTTCATCTTCAGCTCGATCGAGATATGCGCGTGCACATAATACCCCTTGCGAGCGTAGTAAGTCGATCAATCGATGCAGGCGCCTAAGGTCTGCGATTTTCTTAGCCGCATCATAACCGCGCTTATCACCGCGGCGGATGGCAGCGCTTGCTCGACGATGCGCCTCTTCTATAGTTGCGGTGGTTACTCGCTGGTTACCTACTAAGAATCCCCCTCTCATTAAGATTTCAGCTTCTTCTTCTTCAAGCAGTACTAATGGTGTAATCAACTCTAACAGAAGGGGTGGTGAATCGAATCTATGCTCCTCAATATTCATTTCACTAGCATATGGCTTGAGTAAATCATCTTCACGATTTGCTAAATGTAGTCTATCAATGCCTAGTCTTTGAATAATCTCAAGAATTTTCTCTTCCTTCACTCCAGGGGAAGCAGTTGCAGCTAATACCAAACCATCCATGCGTGCTTCGAGATAGATGTCGCCGACTTCTGCCATCGCATGTGACCCCGCGGCATGATGTGCTTCATCGACGATTAGCAAAGCGACCTCACTAAGATTGATTATTCCATTACGGCTATCGTTGCGGATAACTTGTGGTGTAGCCAAGATCAATTTGGCGTCCTGCCACAAAGCAGGTCGCTTTTCTGGTTTTATGTCTCCAGTCAAGATACAAATTTTATCTTCAGCGATGTTCAATTTTTCTCTCACCATCTGCGCATGCTGATGGACTAAACCGGTAGAAGGTGCGATGAGAACAATCTTCCCGTCACGATCGAAATACTCTACCATGGCCAACCACTCGACTGCGGTTTTGCCAAAACCAGTTGGCATTACCATTAGGGTCGAGGAAGATAGTGCATCCTTTGCTGCCCGCAATTGGTAAGCTCTCGCCTCAATGCCGCCCTTAATGTTAGGGTGGAGTAGGGTCGCCATATCGTTTCGTTGTGGCACAGCCTCATGAGGATTGTTGAGACCCCTTGCTTCACTTTCACATTAAAATACCACCTATTTGCGCACTGATGACGTGAACAGCCAGTCGCTACGTGCAACGGTTCTAACCGAACCACTCATATACGGGCTGGAAGTCGGCGGAACGCTCTGAAAGTGAGTAGCCAGACATTGTGGGCTCTGTTCGCATCCCTCCACCCATCACCACAATCGTGGGTAATGGGCCGATGTCACGGCTATTCCTTCGCTCGATGAGCCTACGCAAGCCCTTTGGGGCCAATGTGTCGAAAAAAATACAGGAGGCCGGAAATATGGCAAAGAAGAGTCACCCAAGACGAGGTAGCATGGCGTTTAGCCCGCGTAAGCGGTCGAGGCGGCATTTTGGACATGTCAAGTCTTGGCCTAGCACAGATGCAACTGAAATCAGAGTCCAGGGATTCGCTGGATGGAAAGCTGGAATGACTCACGTTCTTTCTAGAGACCTTAACCCAAAATCAACAAGTGCCGGACAAGAAGTCCGCATTCCAGTAACCGTTGTCGAAGTCCCAAAGATGAGAATTCTTGGATTCCGTGGTTACAAGATGACCCCATACGGTCTTCAATCTGCTGGAGAAGCATGGTTGGCATCTGATAAGATAGCCGATGCTTTCCCACTATTATTCCGCAGAATCCCAAAGAGGGATTCACACGACTCCGATAAGCACATCGAGCAATTGGTTGAAGCCGATCTCGAAGAAGTTCGCTTGATAGTCGCAACACAACCAGATACCATTACAGGTATTCCAACCAAAACTCCAGATGTGATGGAGATGGGATTAACCGGTGGATCCGCTGGTGAACACATCGAATGGGCAAAAGAACGCCTTGGCGATGAATTGTCGATTGCCGAAGTCTTCGAAGAGGGCACCATGATCGACGCAGTAGGTGTTACCAAAGGATATGGCTGGCAAGGTGTTATCAAGAGATTCGGTGGAAAACTGCAATCTCACAAGAACTCCAAGAAACGCCGTCAACACGGTAACATGGGTGACTTCGGTACCGGATACGTACGAAAGACCATCCGTCAGGGTGGACAAACCGGTTACCATCAAAGAACCGAATACAATAAGAGAATCCTTAAGATTGGCAATTCCGAAGATGAGTCAATCACTCCAGATGGCGGTTTCCTTCACTACGGTGAGGTCAACTCTGATTACGTTCTGGTCAAAGGTAGTTTACCTGGACCAGCAAAGAGGATGGTCAGACTACGTGACGGCACTCGTGCCGATGCAAAGAGTCTACATCCGTTCGAGATCACTTACGTCAGCACATCGAGCAAGCAGGGGGTCTGAAGATGAAAGTAAAGGTACTGAATATCATCAACACCATTCAACGCGACGAAGTCGATGCAGGCCGCTTACAAGAGGTCTACGATATATCGGTTGAATTGGGTAAGAATCTCAATTTGCCAGATGCATTCGAAGCAGAGTCGAGGCCTGATATGGTCAAACTCGCAGTTGCTAGTTCACGCGCTAACCGCAGGCAAGCATATGGTTCAAGAGCTCATGGTGGCAAGAGACGCCCGATGAGTGGAATGAAGCATTCTGTTGAATGGTGGGGCAAGGGCCGTGGTGTTTCGAGGATTATGCGCCGTACAGGGCAACGTCGTGGTGTACAAAATCCACACACTCTAGGTGGGCGTAGAGCTCATGGGCCAAAGGTCGAGAAGGACTGGAGCCGTAAACTCAACAGTACAGAGCGCCGTATAGCAAGAGACAGCGCCCTTGCTGCAACAACCTCTCTAGAGAGTGTTACAGCAAGAGGTCACCGATTAGCGGAAGGAGTAGATACACTACCAATCATTCTTGGAGATTATACCGAAGTTGCTGGTAAGGATTCAGAGTCGATTGATATCGAGACCTTCAACCTCAACGGTGGAACTCGCAAGGTCAGTGCAATATTCGAAGCACTCGGGCTTGGTGAGGACTTGCGCCGTGCAAAGAGCGGCCGTAATATCAGAGCTGGAAAAGCAACCATGCGTGGCCGAGTTCGAAAGGTGCCAAAGAGCGTACTTCTCGTAGTGGCTAACAAAGCAGGTCTAGCACGTGCTGCCAAAAACATTCCAGGTGTCAACATAGTTGCCGCTAAGGATCTATGTGCTGAAGATTTAGCACCGGGAGGCGACATGGGTCGTCTTACCGTTTTTACCAAATCCGCTGTAGAGGTACTCGCTTGAGGTGATATTATGAAGAATCCATACGATATCATACGCATGCCCTGGATTACAGAGAAGTCCATGGAATCTAGATCCAAGGACAATAGGATGGAATTCATCGTTGCCCGTAAGGCAACCAAAGAAGAGATCGCAGCAGCAGTCGAGAAACTTTTCGATGCTGAGGTCGATAAGGTCAACGTCCGCAATACCAAACACGGTAAGTTGGCTAGCGTTAGACTCTCTGCAGGTTATGACGCAGATGAGGCGGCAATGCGCCTAGGAGCATTCTGAGGTGATTTATCATGGGTAAAAGAATACGTGCACAACGAAAGGGTTCATCGCCGAGATACCGTGTTTCATCACACCGTTTCCCCGGCGCTAACCGGATGCCTAGAGTAAACGATGTCGTGGCTGAAGTCACGGAGTTGATCCACTCACCAATCCATAGCGCTCCACTAGCGCGAGTAAAACTCCCTGACGGCCAGACCAATCTTGTCGTCGCAACTGAGGGAATCGCAGTTGGCAGTTCAGTCGCAATCGGCGATAATGCTGCTCTTAGACCAGGAAATATTACTAATTTACTGGCTATTCCTGAAGGAACTCAAATCAACAATGTCGAAATCCGCCCCGGTGACGGTGGCAAGATTTCGAGAACTGCAGGAAACTCCTGTCAAATCGAGGCACATCTCGGAGATAAGGTGAGAATCCGTATGCCTAGCGGCAAGAGTAAGATTCTCAACGGCAAATGTCGTGCTACCATCGGCGTTCTTGCCGGTCATGGTCGTCTCGAGATGCCTCTGCGAACTGCAGGTGCTGCACATTACAAGGCTAAGGCCAAGGGTAAGTTGTATCCACACGTCAGCGGTGTTGCAATGAACCCAGTAGACCACCCACACGGTGGAGGAAATCATCAAGCGGTTCACGGACCGAACTCAGTTGCTAGAGGAACACCACCTGGCGCTAAGGTCGGACATATTGCACCGAGTAGAACTGGTCGCAGAACTGGTAAGAGAAAGGTAGGTGAGTGATAATGGGACGAAAGAAGAAGAAGTCATTCATGACACCGAAGGCTAGTCGCCGTAAGACAAGAAAGACACGCTCATCGGCAGCAGCTCGCCGCCAGAAAGAATTCACATACCGTGGCTATGGAGTTGCCGAACTCCAAGCAATGCCACTCTGGCCCTCAGAAGAGGATCCAAGTGCACCCTCGATCATCACCCTATTACCAGCAAGGGCACGCAGGAGTATTGCTCGTGGAATATCCCCGGAGGGTGAGCATGCAATGACTCGCATCCGCAACTCCACTGGTGTCATTAGGACTCACCGTAGAGATCTACCAATTCTTCCGGAATTCGTAAGTCGCACCATCAGTGTTCACAATGGACATAAATTTATTGAAATCGAGATTAAGGCCGAGATGATAGGGCACTATCTAGGAGAGTTCGCGCCAACACGCCGCAATGTAACACATAGCGGACCAGGTGTAGGTGCGACACGATCTTCAAGTAACGTAGCATTGAAGTGAGGTGAGATGAATGGGTTGGAAGAGAGATGAAATGGACCGAAGGTCCAAGAGAAAGCAATTACCTCAAAAAGGCTATACTCAGTTGCTCCAAGGTAGCAGACTTGCTACAGCGCGTGCAAAGAACGTCGATATGCACGTTAAGCATTGTTTCGAGGTTTCACGCGCTATCAAGAACCGCACCGCTGGAGATGCGATAGATTTCCTCAACGAGGTTCTCAAGATCGATAGCAAGCGTGCAGATATCAGGCGCAAAGCTACAGCAGTCCCATATCGTATGGGAAGCGGTAACAAGAAGCGCAAGCGAAGTGGACCAAGTATGGTCGGTCACCGTAGAGGTGGAATCGGACCAGGTAGATACCCGGTCAAGGCCAGTCGCGCCTTCATCAAAATCATTCAGAGTTGTATGGAAAACGCTCGCCATCAATACGAAGATATCGAGCCAGAGGATATGGTCATAACTCACGCTGCTGCACATCGCGGTGAGATTAAGCGTGGCTGGATCCCAAGAGCCCGTGGTCGCGCAACACCTTCTAACCACTACCGTGTGAATTTGGAGATCTTCTTGGAAGACTTCAGCGATTTCGATGAGGATTTGGAGGAAGACGAGTTCTGAGGTGATTGTCATGGCAAATAATAATAGCAACATTCGCAGAATTATCAACCGTAATGTCGAAAGACATCTGGTTAAGGAGTTCCTAATGCTCAATACCAAGAAAGCCGGATTCGGCGGACTTGAGATCAGGAGAACCCCAGTCGGAACCGAGGTCACTATCAAGGCAGAGCGCCCTGGTATGGTAATCGGCCGTAAGGGTAAAATCATCAACGACTTACAAAGCAGACTAAACGATGAATTCGATCTAGAAAGCCCACGCTTGAAGGTTGAGGAAGTCGAGGATGCTGCACTAAACGCACAGGTCATGGCTGAGAAGATAGCCAGTGCTATGGAGCGCGGTTGGTATTACCGTCGTGCTGGCCATTCCGCTGCCCTTAGCATCATGGAAGCTGGTGCAAGAGGTGTGTTAATCACCATCGCAGGAAAGTTGACCGGTTCAAGAAACCGTACTCAGAAATTCCTACGTGGTCACGTCAAGTTTTGTGGTGAAACCGCAATCCGTTACATGGACCGTGGATATTCTCAAGCAGTCAAGAAACTGGGTACCATCGGTGTATCGGTTGAGATTATGCGTAAGGGCACAAAGCTACCCCATGAAATCAGTATCTATAGTGAAGAGCAACTCAGAATCAGAGCAGAGCAGAACGCCGCTCCAGCAGGTTCAGAGACCGAAGCAGTAGAGGAAGCAGTTAGCACTGAGGTGAAGAAATGACCTACGTTGGCAACCGTGAACTCTCTGGGATGAGCCGTGATGCTCTAAATTCGCGTCTCGAAGAACTTCTTGAGGAGATGCTACAGATGAGAGCAGAGCAATCCATGGGTGGAAGCCCGTCCAATGCTGGTGCATTCAAGGCTACTCGCCGAAGTATTGCCCGTATCAGAACCAAATTACATACCGAAGAGTGAATAAAGGAGGTGAAAGAATGGCTGCTATCTGTAATGTATGTGGACTCCCCGATGAGTTATGTATATGCGAAGAGATAGCTAAAGAGCAACAAAAAGCCATCATCAGCATCGACCGTAGACGCTATGGTAAGATAGTCACTAAAATCGAGGGTATTCTCGACTCGGCTATCGATATCAATGAATTGGCAAAATTACTCAAGAACCGTTGTGCTGCTGGTGGCACGGTCAAAGACCGAGTCATCGAATTACAAGGAGATCACAAGAAAAGAGCTTCAGCCGTGCTCAAGAACAACGGCTTCAATGTGGAGGTGAGATGATGGATATCAAGAATCAAACTTGGATAGGACGTCAACTTGCAGTCACTTCCTCTAACGATAATACCCTGCAAGGCAGGACTGGAATCGTTGTCGATGAGACGCGAGAGACCATATTTATCGCTGACAGTCCTGCAGATGCAAGGCTTTCAAAGAGGGTTATCGAATTCACGATTGACGATTCGTCGATCATTAATGGTACGCTTGTGCGGCAGCGTGCTGAAGATAGAATACACCGCAATTATAGGAAGGATTGACGATGCGAGATATCGGAATCGATGTAGAAGTGCCCACCGGTGAGTGGGATGGCGATGAAAACTGTCCGTTTCACGGCAGTCTGCGACTGAGAGGCCAGGTTCTTGAGGGGACCATAGCAAAAATCGGTATGCAGAATACAATTGTCATTGAAAGAAATAACGTTCGCTTCATGCAGAAGTATGAGCGATATGAAAAGAGAACAAGTGCTCTAGCTGCGCATCTACCAAGTTGTATCGGCGAAGTAAGCCTTGGCGACCGAGTCAAGGTAATGGAGTGCAGACCACTTTCAAAGACCGTCACATTCTGTGTGGTCGAGAATGCAGGAGGTGTTCTCTGATGAAGGGAATTGCCGGAAAGCAAACCAAGGGTCTTCCGACCATGGCTCGCATTCAAGTTGCCGATAATACCGGGGCTAAGGTCGCTCAACTGATCAACGTTCTGAAGTTGGGTGGGACACTACGTCGTTACCCTGCTGGAGGTGTCGGAGATTTGATCAGAGTGTCCATAAAGAGAGGAACACCTGAAACACGTCGCCAGATGTATGATGCAGTCATCATCCGTCAGCGCCGTCCATTCCGCCGGGTCGATGGTACCTGGGTTCAATTCGAGGACAATGCGGTAGTAATTACCAACCGCAAAGGAGAGGTCCAAGGTTCCGATATCAAAGGTCCAGTATCAAGAGAGGCAGCAGAACGTTGGCCTCGTATCGCTGCTACAGCGAAACAAATAGTCTGAGGTGTCAAGAATGGTACAGAGCAGGAAACCCGGCAAGCAAAGGAAGGAACAGGCTAATGTTCCAATTCACGTGATGAGGAAGCGCGTACGTGCTCGTCTTCAACTCGATAAGCCAGACGAGCGTCTGGCTGGAATTCGCAGTGTCACTGTAAGAGTTGGCGATACCGTAAGGGTCGTCAGAGGTGATCACGCACACGGCGGTAAGAGAGTCGGCGGTAAGCGCAAAGCCAATTCCCTATCCGGGAAGGTTGTCAGGTTAGAAGCTTCAAGCGGTCGTCTATTCATCGAAGGTGCAAAGTCGACCAAGGCAGATAACAAAGAGGAGGCAGCTCCAATCCACTGTTCCAATGTCGTAGTCATCAGACTCGACGAGACCGACAAGTTGCGAATGCAACGACTCACTGCCCTAGGAGGTGCATGATATGGGAAGCCCAAGCCATTTGAAGAGACTAGCAATGCCTCGCAGCTGGGCCTTGCCCAGGAAAACAACCGTCTGGGTCACCCGCCCGAAAGCAGGTGCTCACAGTCTGGAATATTGCATGCCATTGAACGTGGTAATACGCGATATTCTCGGTCTTGCTCGTTCTACTCGTGAGGTTCGCAGAATCTTACACATGGGATTGGTCAAGGTCGACGGACGTATCGTCAAAGACGTACGCCGTGGTGTCGGTTTGATGGATGTCCTTACTATAGGAGATGATGATTACCGTCGCTGTATTCTCGATGCTAATGGCCGTCTACGCTACAAGCCCATCTCTGCTGATGAAGCAGGATTCAAGGTTTGTCGAATAGAGAATAAAAACACTATCAAAGGCGGTAAGACTCAGTTGAATCTGCACGATGGTCGCAATATCATCGTCGATGATGCATCAGAATACAAGACCGGAGATTCTCTGAAACTATCTCTACCAAGCCAGCAGATAGAGGAACACATCGTCTTCGGTGAAGGAACTCGCTGCTATCTAATCGGTGGAGCACACGTCGGCAGTCTTGCAGACATGACCTCCTATTCAGTCAAGCGTTCAAGTATGCCTAATGAAGTCGAATTCGACGGATTTGGCACTGTTGTAAGTAATGTATTCGCAGTAGGCTCGAACCCCTTGCCAGGTGTGGAGGTGAAGGCATGAGTGAGATGAAGAATCCAATGCTCGAGCCTCGTGTCATCAAGGTCACCGTCAACATCGGTGTCGGTGAAGGTGGCGATCGTCTTAGCCTAGCACAAAGAGTTCTCGAGTTGCTAACCGGCGTTAAGTCGGTTAGAACACTAGGACGCCAGCAAAACAGAGATCTCAAGGTCAGACTCGGTGCACCAATTGGATGCAAAGCTACCATGAGAAAGTCCGAGGATATCAAGAAATTCTTGAAAGATGCCTTTTGGGTACGTGAAAACGTAATCCCAGCATGGAACTTCGATGCTCAAGGTAACCTATCCTTTGGGCTAAGAGATTATACAGAATTCCCAGACCAGAAATACGATCCTGATATTGGTATTTACGGAATGGACATCAACGTGGTTCTCGAAAGACCGGGTCATCGTGTTTCTCGTCGCCGTCGATGTTCTTCTAAGGTTCCAATTAGCCATAGATTAACCCCTGCTGAGTCAATGACTTGGTTCAAGGACAACTATGGAATTACCATCATGGAGGAGTGAGTATGGCACGAGACCATGGAGAGGAAATAGGCCGGACCACCGGTTGCCGTCGCTGCGGACGCAGTCGCGGTATGATTAGGAGATACAGTTTACGACTATGTCGCCAATGCTTCCGAGAGGTTGCTAGGGACATTGGTTTCAAGAAGTTGAGTTGAAGGAGGAATAAGAATGCAGTTCGATCCATTAAATGATGCGCTAGCCAAGATATACAACGCGGAGCAAGCAGGAAAATATGAGGTTGCAATACAACCAGCAAGTAAGCTACTAGGTAGTGTGCTGGGTATAATGCAGAAATCCGGATACATCGGAGCCTATGACAAAATAGAAGACGGCCGTGGTGGCACATATATTGTGCACCTACGCGGAGCAATCAATCAATGCGGTGTTGTAAAACCTCGTTATTCAGTTCGCAGAACTGATTTTGAGCGCTTCGAAGGCAGATTTTTGCCAGCCCAAGACTTTGGTCTCTTGATTCTAACCACCAATAACGGTGTGATGAATCACTACGATGCTAAAGAGCATAGAATTGGAGGAAGGCTTCTGGCCTACGTCTACTGAGGTGATTATATGGTTCAAATCGATAGAATAGATCACGTAATAGTACTTCCAGAGGGAGTTTCTGCAACTGTTGCCGAGAATGGCGATGTTAGTATCAATGGTCCAAATGGATCATTGACTAGGAATTTCAGATCCTCTAGAGTTAGTTTGATTCAGAATGACGGAGGATTAATCGTCCGTGTAGACATACCTCGCCGTAAGGAAAAGGCTCTAGCTGGAACTTGGAATGCTCACTTGAATAATATGATAAGAGGTGTTGTAGATGGATTTTCGTATTCACTAAAGGCATTCTACTCTCACTTCCCAATGACTCTAGCAGTAAAGGGCAATGAATTTGTTGTCAATAACTACTTTGGCGAGAAAGTTCCTCGCCGTGCCGATATCTTACCTGGCGTTCAAGTCAAGGTCAGTAACAAGGTCGAAGTCACAGTCAGCGGTAACGATAAGGAAGCAGTGGGTCAAACCGCAGCTAACATCGAGCGCTGTGCTACAGTAAAGAATCGAGATCGCCGTGTCTTCCAAGACGGTATTTATCTCTTGGAGAAGGCGTGAAGGAGGGATTTATATGACTGAGGAATATGATAAG
This sequence comes from uncultured Candidatus Poseidoniales archaeon, assembly GCA_905181715.1. Lineage (GTDB taxonomy): Archaea > Thermoplasmatota > Poseidoniia > Poseidoniales > Poseidoniaceae > MGIIa-K2. Next base: position 4,864 of record CAJIYT010000016.1, on the reverse strand, counting down.
AAAACAGTCGCTGAACTAAAGGTCCTGCTCAAAGAGCAAGGCTTACCTGTTTCCGGCAATAAGAAAGACTTAATCGCACGTCTTGGAAAGTTATCTGAGGATGTATCTTCAGATGCAGATATCGTAGAAGCTGATATCACTGCTGACCAAGAAGCAACTAAGAAATCAGAGAAGGCCGCAGAGTCTGACGAAGATTTCGAGGATTACGATGAAGAAGACTGGGAAGAAGAGGTTTCTGAATTACACGTCGCTCGTCAAAAACCAGTATTGGACGATGAGTTGCGCGCTGCACTTGCATTGAGAGCAGCACAGAAAGCAAAGACCCCTAAATTCCGTAGAACTGAATGGTACCGTTACTTCCGTCTAGCCCGCTCGGGTTGGAGAAAGCCCAAGGGTATGGACAATAAGCAACGCCGTAACTATAGATACCGTTCTTCTCTGGTAAGAGTTGGACACGGTAAGGTTGCAACTGCTCGTGGCCTACATCCATCCGGATTCGCTGAGGTAATGGTGCAGAATGTCTCCGATCTCAATCAAATCGATGCTGAGAGGCAGGCTGCAAGAGTTGGAGCAACCGTCGGTGGTCGCAAAAGAGAGATGATTCACGAGCGTGCCGACGAATTAGGCATTCGCATACTAAACCGCAGGAGGTCTCGTTGATGCAGATTACCAATCAAAAGAAGATGGCAGCTCAGATTCTAAAATGTGGTGTTAACCGCGTATGGGTCGACAACAGTTATCTCGATCAAATAACCCAGTCCGTTCAAAAAGAAGATATCAGAGAATGTATCGAGAATGGCTGGATAAAGGCAAGGGCAGTTCAAGGAACTTCCCGTGTCCGTGCACTAAAACGTGCTGAGCAAAAAGCCAAAGGCCGCAGAAAGGGTCAAGGAAAGCGCTCAGGAACTGCAAATGCTCGTAACCCACGCAAGCATCGCTGGATGAAGACCATTCGCTCCCAGCGCCGCACACTCAAAACAATGAGAGAAGATAAAACTCTCACTGTTAGTAAATATCGCCACTACTACCTAAAGGCCAAAGGTGGATCATACCGATCTATCGCTCACATGAAGAGCCAAATGGTTGTTGAAGGTGTTGAATTGAGAGGTGATGAATGATGGCTCACGGTCCAAGACAAAGAAATAGATTTCGTCGTAGAATAAAGGGATTAACCGATTATAGGCGACGCCTCAAACTTCTTCGAAGCCGTAAATCCAGAGCTGTAGTAAGAATCTCCAATACCAGAACTACCTGTCAATTGGTAGATTGGTCTGCTGAAGGCGATAAGGTGAGCATCACCCAAACCGGAGGCAATTTGGTGGCTAATTATGGCTGGCCAGAGAAAATGAGTCAGAAGAATATCCCTGCCTCTTATCTAGTCGGATTTGCAATGGGCAAAGCAGCCTTGGCTGCTGGTCACAGTGAAGCCGTGCTTGACATCGGTCTTGCAGCGAGTTCCTCGGGTTCGAGAGTTTTCGCTGCACTAAAAGGCATGGTTGATGCTGGCTTAGATATTCCACACAGTGAAGAAATCATCCCTAGCGATGATCGTATCAGCGGCGCACATGCCGATGAAGCATTAGCCGCTGCCCTGGAAACAACCAAAGCAAAAATCGAGGAGGCTTATTGATGAGTGAAGAAACCACCGAAGATGTTGCTACTACTACAATGGCTCCAGGGCTTATTCAAGCCTTTGCTCCACAGGAGGAAGAGGAGCAACAAGGAGGAGATCGCAGGCGTCGTAAGAAGCCGGATGATGCTATCACAGGACTGCGTAAGTGGGTCCCAAAGACTCGACTTGGACACGAAGTAATGTCTGGAAGAGTCACTACATTCGAGGCTGCAATTGCAACTGGACTACCTATTAGGGAAGTCGAGATAGTTGATGCACTTATCCCTGGTCTAGAAGATGATATAATCAAGGTTAACATGGTTCAAAGAATGACAGACAGCGGTCGAAGAGTTCGCTTCAACGTCATGGCATGTGTCGGTAACCGTGATGGCTATGTTGGTCTAGCAATGGCAAAAGGAAAAGAGGTCTCATCCACAATTCGCAAGGCTATTAACGGAGCAAAACTGAACTTGATTCAAGTCCAGAGAGGAAATGGCTCGTGGGAATCCAGCGTTGGACCTGGAACCAGTGTACCCTTCAAGGTAGAAGGCCAAGCTGGTTCAACCCGTGTCACCTTGATGAGTGCCCCTGCAGGAAAGGGGCTCGTAATCGGAGAGATGGGTAAGCGTGTTCTACAATTGGCAGGAGTTAGTGACGTTATCTCGAGAACCAAGGGACAAACACAGACTACCATCAATTATGCTGCTGCTACATATAATGCATTATTCGAGATCAATAAGACACGTGTATCAGATGCAATGCGTCAGAAGTTATTCATCCATAAAGGGAGGCTATTAGAATGAGTCAGATAGTTGTTAGAGTTCGTTCCAATGTCGGAGTCGAGCGTTCTATAAAAGAGACATTGAATATGCTTAACCTCACAAAGGTCAATCATGCAGTCATAATTCCAGATAATGCACAATATGCAGGAATGTTGCAGAAGGCTAAGGATTACATCACCTGGGGTGATGCTACAGCCGAGATGGTTGAGTCTATGCTCAGAGAGAGAGGCCGCCTAATTGGTGACAAGCCACTTACCGATGATGTTGTTGCTAGTGAAAGCGAACACAAGGATATCGCAACCTTAGCTAAGGCAATTGCGTCTGATGATGTTTCAGTCAAGGCAGTAACTGGATTGAAGCGTGTTTTCCGCTTACATCCTCCACGAGGTCCAAAAGGCTGGGGTGGAATCAAGAGGTCCTTCACAGTCGGAGGAGCACTAGGGCCAAGAGGAGATGCGATCAGCTCTCTTGTTGAAAGGATGATTTGAGGTGATATGATGGGAAGAACAAGCAAATTCAGAGGAAGATGCCGAACTCACGGCCGTGGCCATAAGGCTGGTCGTGGTGCTGGAAAGCGTGGTGGAAGAGGACTCGCTGGTATCAATAAGCATCGTGTCATGACTCGGATTAAGTACATGCCAAATCACTGGGGGATGCACGGTTTCAACCGTGATCCTAGTCTAAGAACCGTTCACAACACCTGCAATGTCAGCGATCTAGAGCGTCTTGCTGATGGTGCAAAAAGTATTGACCTGGCCGAACATGGTATCGATAAGTTGCTAGGCAGTGGTCGTATTTCAAGCGCAATTACCGTCTCGGTCGAGCACTGGAGTGCTAAAGCCGAGCAAAAGTTAGTTTCAGCTGGTGGGTCTATTGAAGGATCCGAAGGCGATGATGAGCGGGATGAGGATTAAGCCCGTATTGATGATAAATTAAAGAGGTGAAATAAATGGGTAAGAGATCGGTTCCATGGGCGGTTGCCTTAGTTGGTCTACTTTATTTCGGTACGTTGGTCTATTGGCAATCTGATGCCCTTTTCGGCGACGTTGCAATGTACGATAACGATGCTGCGGTTTTCGGTGTTGGACTATCAGTAGTATATGTCGCATTCCTGATGTTATGTTTCATGAAAGATCTCCCACCTTCGCTCAAAGATGTTCCAATCATTGGGAAGTATGGTAAATTACTGACCTGGTTGGGATTCGTAGGTACCGCTGCTTGGTATGCCCGTCCTGATGGCGGACATGTTGAGTCAGTAGGTTTCTTGATGGTAGGAGTAATACTACTCGGTTTCGCTACAGCAGCAGCATTAACTTGCTTCATCTATTCGGGTGAAAAAAGCAGTCGTCTTTACGCATTACATCGTTTCGTCGATGTTTATCCTGCTATCACAAAGCCAGATCGTCACGTTCGTTTTAACGAAAAGTTGTGGACTACAACTCTTGTTCTAATAATTTACTTTGGAATGACCAATGTCATGCTATGGGGTCTTTCAGGACAGGCACTAGATTTGTTCAGTGGCTTTAGGTCGATTATGGCTGGAGCCAGTGGAACCATCATGCATCTTGGTATTGGTCCAATCGTTACTGGATCAATTATCATGCAATTGTTCGCAGGTGCAAAAATTATTCGCCTCGATCTTTCAAATACCGATGACAAAGCGATGTATCAAGGTGTGCAGAAACTTCTGGTCTTGATTATGATTCCAATAGAGGCAATACCTCAAACATACGGTTTCCTTGATCCAACTCAAGATTTAATCAACAGTTACGGTCTTGGTTGGGCTAATTTCATCATCGTAGCTCAATTATTTGCCGGCTCATACCTTGTATTCCTTCTCGATGAATTGGTCAGTAAATGGGGTATTGGTTCCGGTATCTCTCTATTCATCGCAGCCGGTGTCGCTCAGTCGACATTCGTCGGAACTCTATCTCCAATGCCGGTCACCAAAGGTCTGGACTATAGCATTCAAAATCCACCGAGCGGAATATTGCCGATGATTTACTATATGCTGCGAGAAGCGACTAACGGGGAGCTCATATCCTCGAATGGTTTCGAAACCATATTGTTGTCACACGTCAACCCCTTGGTGGCGTTATTCTCGTCGGTAGTAGTATTCGTTGTAGTAGCCTACGCAGAGAGTAGTAAGCTCGAATTACCTTTGACTCACGGTAAGGTCAGGGGTCACAGAGGAAAGTATCCGATTAGATTGGTTTACGCCTCGAACATACCTGTCATTCTAATGGCTGCACTACTGGCGAACATCAATATGTTCTCGCTATTATTCTGGAGTCACCCTACGATGTCAAAGACGCCGTTACTCGGTAAAAATGGCTGGGGGAGTATGTCGGAGTATATCGGTACATATGAGCCAGGTCAATCATCGCCTAGTGGTGGTTTCGCTTGGTATACCTCGATGGTCAATGGTGTAAATGATTGGCTGATACCCATTCTTAATCAAGAGAGCGAT
>CAJIYT010000015.1 GCA_905181715.1 uncultured Candidatus Poseidoniales archaeon | reverse complement strand
TCTCAGTAAATGCGTTGACCCCGATCATGGATTTATCCGATGGTCATCTAGGTTCAAATCGAGCATCTGGGTTTGCATTCTTCTACACAGGTAGTTTGCATCAAAGCGACACATTACGTGTACTCGCTAGCAATTCGGGTGGTGGATGGGACCCCTTGCGAAGTTATACCGGGTTCGTTGACAATGGTTTGTTAAGCAATTGGAATACGGCATTAGGTACATCAAAGGGGCACAGTTCCCCTATAATTCCCTTCAATGCAGCAAATCTTCACGCCAATTCGCAATTGAAATTCGAATTCACATCGGATTCCACTAACCAGGACCTGGGATATTGGATTGATGATTTTGTCATTTTATATGACCAAAAAGCAAAGGATACTGAATTTGGTTTACAAGCTTCTGTAGTCGCTGAAAACGGAGCTCTGCCTGGGCATGTGTCGAAAAACAGTTTGCGTATTACCAATACAGGAAATGTGACGGACACTTATTCGCTAAGCGTAGAAAGTGTACCGAGTGACCAAGTTGCATACTTCACTCATACTAGTGGCGCTACTATCAGTAGTGCAGGAGTGTCAATCAATCCGGGTGAATCCAGGGATTTTGAATTAAGAATATTGTTGGATGAAAATTCTTCGATGGGTGCTGATGATGTTACTGTCACTATCCAAAGCATGTCAGCAGCAAGTATTCAGAAATCACTGATAGTGAGTGTTTCGGTTCTGGCAACAAACATTCCAAACATCATTTTGCCTGCACTAGATACTCGCTGTTTGCCAGGAAGTTCTTGCTCCTTTGCTATTGAAGTGGAAAACATTGGCGCTGCTGCTGGGCTATTCGATATTGAAATTTCAGAGAAGAATACTCCTAGTGGTTGGACTTTTTCCATGGCATGGAATCAATCCAATCAACAGACCATTGATAATTTGCAATCATCTTGGCTTTGGTTTAGCGCTACAATACCCGAGGGTACACTGCCAGACACACAAGGAGACTTCTGGTTGACCGTCACCCCATTGTCTGATGCAGATGAGGCACAAACATTAGCAGTGAAAGTAAAGGCCTCTATGGTTAGTCTTGCCGAATTAGGATTGGCGGAATTTGATAGTGATAAATTATGGTTAGTCGATGCTGGAGAATCGGTCGTCATCACCTTCACTGTTTGGAATAATGCAAGCAGACTCGATACCTTTAAGCCAGAAATATCCTATCAAGAAAGACCAGGGTGGATTATTCAATTAATGGACCAGAATAGTATCGCTATTAACTCACAAAGTAGTGGAAGTTTTCGGATTAGAATTATCTCGCCAAGCAATGCTCAAGCAGGTGATCGCTGCCCTTCATTGATTGCAAGTATCACAAGCACTCTCTCTAACGTGGTATTCGAAGCCACAGAATGGGATGAAATTGAAATCTTAACTAGAAACGATATCGTATTGAGTTTGGTTGAGATGGAGTCAAAGGTCTCACCAGGGACTCCCTTCCCGATTAACATCAGTATTGAAAATGATGGCAATGGGCCGGCATTAGCGATTTTTGAGATGATTGATTTGCCCAGTACTTGGCAATGGTGGGCACTGACCAGTGAAGAGGTAAATGTCACCGACGGCATTGAATTGTCGGTCTCCTATGAACTGAATGATTTTGCGGAAATAACCATCTGGGTTTTACCGCCGATTCTAGAAAGCCCTGGTATCTATCATCAATTCAAAGTAGGTTCATTTGCTCAAGGGACCACTGATTTGAACATCGAGGATAATCTAATTGATTTGACGGTCATCACCGAATCGGTAAAAGAGCCTTTTCTAGAAGGTGAATTGCAAGAACTGACTGCAAAGGTCGGCACGACCGTTATTATCAACATGACAGCTTGGAATCTGGGTAATGCTGAGGATTATGAAGCAAAGGCTAGAATTAGACTCTCCACATCATCAAATAGTGAAGATGCAGTAGCCTTCCTCCTTAGTTCAGGACTAGATGCCGAAGTCGACCAATGGCTAAACTTAAACATGGCAGCAGGAGAATCAAGAATTTTGAGTGCTGAAATTATTATTCTTGATTCCATTGAGTTGAACTCTAGACTAACTCTTACTTTTGAAATGGTAGGCGGCGATAGTGATAATTTGGTCACCATTGAAAAGTCACATACAATTATTGTCACCGATAGACGTTCTCTAACTGTTAGCCAAATGGGGCTGATTGATTCCAAGAATATTGAAACTAGTTCGCTTCCATTTACTATAGATCTTATTTCAACATCAACTATCACTGAGAACCTTACAGTTTCAGGGGTAATACCTCTCGGGTGGGGTTTGATATGCGATGGTAATGCCTTGCATCTAGAAGATACTGAAGTACAACTCCCACCTGGTCATCTTAGTGAACAGGAATATAATTTACAATGCCTAATAATACGGGAATCAGGGGCTTTCTTGGGAGAAATGGAAGTGAGGGTGATCAGTGATGATGGCGAAATAGATCATCTTATTTCACATACAGTGTCCTGGGATGTTGTGGTTGGCGAAGAGGTATCAGCCTCACTAACTCAGGGAAATATTGCGGGAATAGGTGGAATCGTTATTGTAGTGATAATTTCATTGTTGGTAATAATATTGCGGAGGTATGGCAGTGACCATGATGACGAAGAGGATTTTGCCAAACCTGAATCAGGCCCTCCTGCGCATTTCACTCAAGGACTAGCACAACCAGAACAAGTGTCTTATGCGCAACCTCAAGTTCAACAAACCGTATATGTGCAACCCGCAGTTCAGCACTCAGCATATGCGCAGCCACAGCAGCACAGCGCATACTCACAACCCCAGGTGCAACAGCAGTTGCCATCTGGGCCGCCTGCATCAGCAGGACCTCCAGCGACAACAACAGTCAGTGCAGTTATTGAAGCAACGATTGATACTCCAGCCACTGCCTATGAGAAAGACATGGCTGAATACCATCGTAAAATGGCTGAATGGAATGCTAGACAAGGTCAACTCTGAGGTGTATTCTTGCAGCAATCAAGCGCACTTTGGTATGGCCTGTGGTTTCTTGTATCCTTCTTTGGAGTCGGGACTTGGTATGCAAAAAATATTGCAAAGCGTGAGCAATTGACCAAGTTATTGGCATTGAGCGGAGTAATCTCAATGATTGGGTTATTATTGACGACCTGGTGAGGTGAGTTAGATGGAAAACCCAGCTAGCCAAAATCATCGCTTTTCCAACGCTATCCCAATGCGTTTACCGATTGAATGGACGGTTGAGGGAGAAATCGGTCCGAGACCGGATATCAAAGAGGTTAGTGGTAAACTAGTCAGTATTACAATAGAAAAGAACTTTCGGCGGATTGAACGTATTTTCGCCAAATTATTGCGAGCACCCAAAGTGTTGCATCGACGCTTAGACCGCCAGAATAGTATGCTTTGGGAATTAATGGATGGCAAGCGTAATTTTTCAGAAATATGTGACGTCATGGATGCCACTTTTCATGAAGATGTCGCACCTGTTAGTGAGCGCGTTGCATTGGGAATAGATCAATTCAGGCGTTTGAACCTAGCCATCATTCATGTGCCTGAAGAAGAGTAAGAATCAGTTCTGGAGGACGGCCGATAATAGCGGTCTTTCCATCATCAAGAATCGGTCGTTGTAAGCACTTTGGATGGGTAATCAATAAATCCACAATGGAATCGGTATTATCAAGATCTGTATCTACTTCAAATTCGACCTCCCCAGTACGTACCAATGCCTGCACATCCATTGAAAGGCGGTCGATCAATCCTCTAATCATGACCTCATCAAGACCTGTTTTTAAATAGTCTACAATTACGAAACTTTTACCACTTTCCTCGCATAATTGCAAAGCAGCACGGCTCTTAGAACATCTTGGATTGTGAAATAATTTCATAAAATCACCTAAAATGGTGCCCATACCAATCTCATACCGATGCCATCTGATTTTTTGTCTGGTGCAGCGGTAGCTCGAGCAGCACAACGAGTCGACTCAGACTCGGTAAACCACGAACCTCCCTTATGCACTCTTCTACCATCCCGGGCTTCATCAGCGCACCATTCACCAACCATGCCATGCATGTCAAATAGACCCCACGGGTTAGAGGATTTTTGGCCAACTTGCCTAGTAGTCGCTCCGGAGTTGCCTGCATGCCATCCATGACTATCGAGTTCGTTATCATCATCACCAAAGTGCCATCGTGTTTGAGTTCCAGCACGAGCAGCGTATTCCCATTCAGCTTCGGTTGGTAGGCGCCAAGAGCCGCTCAATTCGAATTTCGTCTCATTATCAATTTGATTTAATTTCTCGATAAAGCGCATAGCGTCCAACCAGCTAATCATTTCGACTGGTTGAAGGCCTGACTCCCAACCTTCTTGGAAACGTGATGGTTCAGTTGCCATTACTGCGCTCCATTCCATTTGAGTCAAAGGCCGCTCACCGATAAAAAAAGGCTGCTTTATCTCAACTTTTTTCTCCTCGAGTTCGTTGAAGAGCGGCCGGCTTGCACCCATGGTGAAAGTTCCCGGCTCACAGAGGATGAAAGTACCACCCCATGGGTTCGAAAAGCGTGGAGTCAAATTCATTCCTCTGCCAAGAATGTAGCCATTTTCAACAATGAGGCGACCATTTTATCGACTCTCTCACAAAGATCTGAATCCTTTAGGCGGCCGTCTTCTGAAAATGCATCCTTCACTTTGCCAACAGCAACCTGTTCTGGAACTACCCAACCATGTAACCAACGCACTGAGATTCGCATATGATTTAGGGTATTGGAATTAGAGATTCCACCGAGGGTCGACATCACAGCAAAGGCCTTGCCACCCACGTGCTTATCATAAATCCAATCCAGTGAATTCTTCATTACACCGGACATTGTGCCGTGATATTCAGGTGATGAGAGAATGAATCCATGGCAAGAACTTGCCAAATCCTGGAACTTCTTGACGTTATCATCTTCCCAGCACCCCTCGGCTCCAACTAAAGGAAGAGGGTTTTCGGCATGATCCCAATGATGAACGACAGCTCCACTTTCAGCAGCAGCGAGCAATGCTTGTTCCACAAGTAGGCTATTCTTAGAAGTCATTCCATATGAACCCGAAATTCCCAAAATCTGTAAGGGTTGAGCAGACATGGTTTGGCGATAGGGTTGCCTCGTATGAACCCACAGGGCAGCAACAGGCAATCCTTATGCCGTGCAGATGTCCCACAGGGGATGGTGCATACCATGTCCGACGCCACAACTCCCACTTCAGAGGAAGAAGAATACGATTCTTCGATTGTCGAAAGTGATGATTCTATTGACGCAACGACGACTGTAGAGGAAGAGATAGATGTTGAAGCAATAGTTGCTGAAGGAGAAGTCGCCAGTAGATCAGGAGATCATGCTGTCGCACTTGAGGCTTTTAATCGAGCAATTGCTCTCGACCCCTCCTGCGCTATGGCTTGGTTCAATCGCGGTGTCCTATTAGAGGCGAAACAAGATCCACGCGGCGCTAAGCAATCATTCACCATCTGCCTCGACCTAAATCCAGACCACGGGCCGGCTTTAGCCAATCTAGCCATTCTCTTAGAGCGAGTCGGAGATGATGCGGGTGCCTATTCAATCGCAAAGCGAGCATTACAACACTTCCCGGGCCACCCAACCATCATCACTTTAATCGAAAGATGTAAGGCTGCAAAAGTAACAGAAGTAGAAATCGCTCCAGTGATGCCTGATCATCAAACCTCATGGCAAGAAAAAGATCTAAGCCAAGCAATGGAATCAGCCGGTGTAGAAGATAGACAAGCGGTTTTACAGGAAGCAACGCATCACGATGCGGATGGGAATGCAATACTCGATGCTGAAGAATTGGAGCGAGCAGCTAGTATGGTCCGTGCAAGAGAAGATGCACAAATAATCGCCGATGCGCGACAAGAAGGAATCATCGAAAGACCAAATTCGACTGTAAGCGGAAGTATTCCCGATGTAGCAGAATTACCTCCTGCAGAGCCAGTAGTGGCGATAGATATTGATGCAATCTGTGAAAAGGCAGAGCATGACCTATTGGCAGGCGAGGCGAAAGCCGCTTTATCTGCATTGAAACCTCATCTGCACGCAACAGCAGCAAATCATGCAAGGGCGTGGAAAATCGCTGCCGGATCGATGGCAAGGCTAGGATTAGATGACCATGCCATCAATGCTTTCACACATTCGCTGAATTTGGTAGAAGATGCCAAGGCATGGTTCAATCTCGGTGCCTTACATTTGCGTAAGGGCAATAATACAGCTGCACAAACAGCTTTGAGTAGTTCATTGCTCAAAGATGGAAACTATCTCAAGGCTGCACAAAAATTGGCTGAAGTTGCGAAAAGTAATGCAGATGCCGCAGTATATCTCGACGCATTAAGAGCACTTGTCCGAATCGAGAATAATTACCAATCTAGTATAGATTTAGCTCAGGAATTGGTAGATCTTGCAGAAGGGGAAGCGGAAATTCTTGAGAATAGTCATGGATTACCACCAACGATTCCACTCGGTCCTGATTTAGCCGCAGAAGCGATATCGCTGCTCGGTGATGAGATATCTCCACTGAAAGCCCGGGCTATGAGTGCATTTGGTGATCATACCAATGCAGTAGTAACATGGAAGGCTATTATTCAACAAAATAAGGATGCTCCTGAATCTTGGAAGGGATTAGCGAAGGCACTGGAAAATGCCGGTGACCTCGCAACAGCCCAACGTTGTCATGAAAAGGCAAATCAACTTCTAAATGGTTCGTCAACTGTTGTTGCTCCTCCGGTAGAAGAAACCGCTGCTGCTAATGTGGCCTTGAGCCAACCAGTTGCGTCTCAACCCATAGCAACTCCACAGCCAAATACCGCAGTAGATCTCGCTGCAGCGGCATTGGAGGCTACCAATGCAGTTTCGATTAATCAGCCAATGCGCTCAGATTCAAGTGCTATTGCCAATCAAGACGTGGATTGGTACAATAAGGGAGTGGCATTAATCGAGGATAAGAAATGTCGAGAAGCACTCGGATGCTTTGACAAGGCTCTGTCTTCATTTGCCGGTAATGACCAAATGGTAATTCGAATACTGAACGGCAGAGGTAATGCTTACTATTATCTCGCTGACTATCCAAAATGTGTCGAATCATATCACCAAGCGATGGTTATCGATCCAACTGCAGTAAGAGGGCAAACTCTCTACAATATGGGCACAGCATATGCTGAAATGCAACGATATGATGATGCTATCAAATGTTTTGAACAAGCAATGCCTCGAGGATTATCCAAAGAGGAAACTAAATTGGCTAAAGAACAGGTAAGGCGCTGTAGAATACTCCTCAAGGAACAACAGAAGAAGAACCGTTGAGAGAACAGGTTCATATCCATCCTACCCGTGGCATCATCATGGATTGTGGAACTTGCGAAACCGCGCCAGCCGTTTTGATTACCAAACCGGAACCGGTTAGTGTGTCATTAACGATTACTGAAAGAGCAACAACAATGCTCACCGATGCCTTTGGCGATGACGACTCACACGCATTATTGGTCGGTGTCAGCAGCGGTGGATGTTCGGGCTACATGTATGATTTACAAATAGTTGAATCAACTGAACAAGACGTTCAGGAATTGAACATTGATGGCTTTCGAGTTCTAGTGCCTAATGCTACCAGCCATCTTCTAGACGGTATCGAAATCGACTTTGTCGAGAAATTGATGGGTGGGGGTTTCAAAATTAATAACCCCAGTGCCGATAGTACCTGTGGTTGCGGTGAATCTTTCTCTTAAGGTGTGAACATGCCAATAGTGGCGAGAGATGCCAGTTTACTGATTGTCAGAGGTGCAGATGCCCTCAACTTCATAGATGGTCTCTCAACTAACTTGGTCAAAAACTTGCAAAGTGGTTCGCATGTGCAGACCGTATTTACCGATCGCAACGCACGAATTATTGATTTGTGTACCTGTTACCACATGGATTCATTCATTGTATTAATCGGCCATAATCAAAATCGTGAAATTTTACTGACTCACTTGAATGGGAGGATTTTGACCTCAGATGTTCAGATATCTGACGCGACAGAGAACAATGATTTCTTTATTGAAATAACCGAAGAAACCAAGGAATATAGCAAAGGTATCACTGCTCTCAGAATTGCTGAGTCCGAAGTTCTACTTGTTGCCAGTAAGGGAACTGGGCCAGATGCCGACATGAATAGGGAACAATGGAATGAATGGCGTATTCAAGAAGTTCGCCCTGATGTAGGTCATGAAATATCAAATAAGTGCCATCCTTTTTCCTGTGGATTGGAACATCTTGTGCACCCAGAAAAAGGCTGCTATATCGGACAAGAAATACTGGTGAGAATGCGTTCAAGAGGCACGATTGGACGTGGTTTGCAACGGGTTGAAAACGGTAGTTGCAAGCCTAATTTCGTCACTACAAAGGGTAAATCCCATTGCTTAGCAATCGTTAGAATCAATAACCGAGAATCTCAGTGAGTTGCTCCTTGTAAAAGTTAGCAGAACCTTGTAGAGATGCTAGTTCATCTGCACTCAAATCCAATTCGAAAATCTGTTCAACACCGTTAGCGCCAAGAATACAAGGAACACCGATATAAACATCATTCAACCCATATTCACCAGTAAGAAAACACGATGCGGGGATCAATCTGCGACGGTCGTTAAGAACTGATTCAGCCATTATTGCTGCGGCAGACCCAGGAGCGTAAAACGCAGAACCCCGTTCCAATAATTTAACGATCTCTCCACCGCCACTAGCGGTTCTGGCAGAGATTTCTGCAATTCTTTCCTCGCTAATTAACTGAGTAATCGGAATTCCTCCCACTGTGGTATAGCGCGGTAGAGGCACCATAGTATCACCATGCCCTCCAAGAACCATTGGGTTGACGTCTTCTTCAGCACAATTTAATTCCAAGGCAATAAAATGAGCCATACGGGCACTGTCAAGAATACCAGCCTGACCTATGACTCGACTAGCTGGGAATCCTGTGACCTTTTGCATATGATATGTCATCAAATCCAGCGGGTTGGTGACCATGATTATGATGGCATCAGGAGCATGATCTTTGATACCTGATCCGACTTGAGCCACAATCTCAGCGTTCTTGCCAATCAAATCCTCTCGGCTCATTCCAGGCTTTCGAGGAAATCCGGAAGTTACTACAATGACTTCAGAACCAGCGATATCTGCATAATCTGCAGTACCGGTAATCGTACCATTGTAATTCAGCACATTTGCATTCTGACTCAGATCAAGAGCTTTACCCTTGGCAAACCCCTCAAAAATATCGAGTAGAACGATATCTGCAATCTTCATCTGCGCTAATACCATTGCACAAGTTGCACCTACATTTCCTGCGCCGATCACTGCTATTTTTCTACGTCCAGTTGCCATTTCAACCACTCCAATACTATCGCCCAAAAGGAGGTTGTCCATAAGGTTAGGCAGTGTTGGGTGGGATACTTGCTTTTGGTTCATCAACCGAGTCGTTCAAAAACAATTTCAAAGTGGCATGAATTATCCAGACATTAACTGGAGGTCTTCATATGCGAATTGGTGTTGTAAAGGAATCTCTAGGAGAGGCTCGTGTGGCTATAGTGCCAAGTAGTATGAAAAAATTGAAAAAAGCCGGTTTCGAGGTAGTTATAGAAACTGGTTCAGGGGTTCTAAGTAATTATCGCGATGAGGAATATACCACTGCCGGTGCCAAGATCTCAACCAGAGAGCAGGCATTATCATGTCCCATTATCATCAGCATTGGCTTACCTGATGTATCTTCTTTGAGCAAAGGGCAAATCGTTGCCTGTGTTAGCGATCCCTTTCGCCATCCCCAAAAGGTCAAACAATGCTTAGAAGGAGGTATTACCTTACTTTCAATGGACATGATTCCTAGACGTCTTTCAAGAGCCCAATCTATGGATGTAAATTCAAGCCAAGATAATCTCGCTGGTTACAAGGCTGTCCTACTCGGTGCAGCCAATGTCGCTCGTGGAATACCGATGATGACAACTTCAGCCGGCACAGTCCGTCCGGCAAAGGTAGTGATAATGGGTAGTGGAGTTGCTGGTTTACAAGCTATTGCGACCGCCAAGAGAATTGGAGCAATAGTCTATGCTTCTGATGTAAGAAGAAGTGCAGCAGAACAAATAGAATCCGTAGGTGGACGATTTATCGAAGTTGAAGGAATGGATGACTTCGAAGATGAATCCGGCTATGCAAAGCCCCTAACACCTGAATTTATCCAAAAAGTCAATGATACCGTTTGTAAAGTGGCTAAAGATGCAGATATCATCGTCACCACAGCCAGAATCTTTGGACGACCTGCACCGATTACCGTCCCTGCATCTGCTATTGCAGAATTCAAGAGCGGAGCAGTTGTCGTGGATATGAATGCTGACGTCGGTGGTAATTGCGAGATGACCAAGCCGGGTGAAATCTTCACGACCGACAATGGTGTAATTATCGTTGGAACCTCAAATCTGCCAGGAACTTTAGCGACAACAGCTAGTATGCTCTACTCCAATAACCTGACAACATTCATAACAAGTCTTGTCAATGAAGGTGAAGTGGTATTATCTGAAGATGATGATGTGCTAGTTGGAGCACCTGAAGGATCAGATTTCCATATCGGCGGGATGGGTGGAGTTCTCATCTGTAAGGATGGAGAAATCCATCATAAGCAATCTCGTCTAGCGGGGGTGGTGCAATGACACCAGAATTATTGATAGGTAGTATTACATTATTCGTTATGGCAATTTTCCTTGGTTTTGAATTGATTACCAAAGTGCCATCGACATTACACACGCCATTGATGAGTGGGGCAAATGCGATTTCTGGAATCAGTATCGTCGGTGCTCTCTTTGGAGCAAATGTTGCTTATGACGGTGGTAATACAGTCACGAGCGGTATTCTAGCCTTCGTAGCAGTGGTATTGGCAATGATCAATGTTGTCGGTGGTTTTGCAGTCACAAATCGTATGCTCAATATGATTGCTGGCAAGAGGAGGAGGGATTGAGATGTTGGAAGATTGGGTTTCAATCGGCTATCTAATCAGTGCAGCCCTTTTCATTATGGGTCTAAAGAAACTAGGTCATCCTCGAACTGCTCCGCGTGGAAATCAACTCGGTGCATTGGCAATGTTGGTCGCAGTATTGACCACGATTGCCGACATGCAATTCTCTGGTGAGATTTACTGGGTTTTAATCGGTTCTGGGATTTTACTTGGAAGTGCGATTGGCTATTGGATGGCGAAAAAGGTCGAGATGACCGGAATGCCAGAGATGGTCGCTCTGTTCAATGGTTTTGGCGGGGCTGCTTCAGCATTAGTCGCATTGTCTGAGTCTATGAAATACATCGATGGGGCTACTCTCCCTGAAGGTCTAGAATTATGGGTGGTTATGATCGCTGCTGGACTTTCAGCCTTGGTAGGATGGATGACTCTTACTGGTTCTTTGCTGGCAATGTACAAACTGAAAGGTGGTATCAGCGTATTTGGCAAGTGGATAAAAACTCCAACTTGGGGTCCTAAATGGCTTAACCCAGTCAAAGTAATATTATTCTTCGGAGTACTTACACTGATTGTGATGGCTGTAAATGATCCTCTTAACAGTAATATTCTCTGGGCAATCATCGCCATCTCTTGTCTACTTGGAATCGTCCTTGTCCTACCGATTGGTGGTGCAGATATGCCAGTAGTTGTGAGTTTGCTAAATTCCCTCTCTGGGATTGCAGCAGCCTTTACCGGATTTATCATCGGCAATAGTGTCTTGATTGTTGCTGGTTCACTAGTTGGGGCGTCTGGATTGATTCTTACCTTCATCATGTGCAAAGCCATGAATCGAAGATTGATTGATGTCTTGTTCAAATCCTTTGGAGGCAGTGGTGACAAGGTGGAATTAACACGCACAAAGGTCGGTAGTGATGCTGATGAAGTTGCAATGATTCTTGATGGGGCGCAAAAGGTCATTATCATTCCAGGCTACGGTATGGCGGTTTCACAATGCCAGCACCAAGTCAAAGAATTCGCAGACCTAATTGCCGAGAAATATGACACGGAGGTCAGTTATGCTATCCATCCAGTTGCTGGAAGAATGCCAGGACACATGAATGTCCTTCTTGCCGAAGCCAATGTACCCTATGAGCAATTAATTGAGATGGATGAGATAAACTCAGAGTTCCCGGATTGTGACGTTGCTCTTATCATTGGTGCAAACGATACTACAAACCCTGCGGCAAGAGGCGACGAAGGACCTCTCGCTGGAATGCCTATCATCGATGCTGATCTTGCACGTTCGGTAGTTATCATCAAGCGAAGCCTTTCAGTAGGCTATGCTGGAGTCGATAACGATTTGTTTTACATGGACAAAACCATGATGCTTTTCGGTGATGGAAAGTTAATGATGGGTCAATTGAATAACGCAATCAAAGAATCGTGAAGCCGCCTTCTTCAGGACCATCCTGAAATAGAAAGGAACAACGTTCAAGAACATGGTTTATCTGGGCGGGTCGTAGGTGATTACATGCGGACGATTACTCGACTGGCACTACTCACCTGCCTCTTGGTAATGCTATTGGCTCCTGTCAATGGATATCCGGGGAGTCAAACCTCTACTGCTCTACAACCGCCATGGACCAATAATGGTGACTTGACCCTGAATACTGGTTGTACATGTCACGGAGCAGGAGCGCCATCAGTCGATGTCGTAATATCGGTATCTGGAGTTCCACGTGCCTATGAACTAGACAAAACCTACAATTTCACAATCACATTACAACACGCTAGTAATGCAGAAGGTGGTTTCATATTATGGGATTATGGAGCTGGAACTTTTGAAGTCGCTGAAGGTGTTGAGATGATCCTTGACGGCACTACTGAAACTGGAGGAATTGGTCACACTGTGCCCGGAAATGACTGGGTGGTAAACTGGACTGCCCCTGCTAGTGATGTAGGTGAAATACACTTTTCAATGGCAGGTAATGCAGTTGATGGACTAGAAGGCGCTAATGCAGGCGATGCATGGAATCTGTTGTCCTTTACTAGTTCCGCACCGGGAACTGCAACCGCTGAAGATAATGATTCCCTAGCTACAAAGACCGTCAGCGTCGGTGATTACCAATCTCTTTTTGTCACAGAAAAAGATCCTGAGGCTCTTGAAGCCGAGCGTCAAGAGGGACTAGCACTGAGTTATTTCGAGATGGGTAATATCTACTTCTGGAGCACATTGTCTATTCTATTAATCGCTGCTGTTCTCCAAGGTGAATTCTATGAACGAAGGTTCGGCGGTGGGCCAACTCACCTAGACATTTCAATCGCAGTACCACAGGGTATTCTCAAAGGAGTCGTTAGCCTTGGTTTACTGATTATTTTTGGTTGGGCATGGGATAGTGGCCAAGCATGGGGCACGCTATTAGTCCTAGGAATGCTAACACTTTGGGGTGGATATTCAACATACAGAATCATTGCCCAAGCCCAAGCACCGGCAAATGACATGGATCTCGTGTGATGAGTCTAATGGGTGGATTAAAACTCGCCGCTGATGAAGATTTACCCCTCGATAACCATCTAAGTGAATTCTCTTATCGAGCCTCACTATTATTATTGTTAGTTGCAATACTAACTGTGGTGTGGTCATTCCAGATTGATTCAATTCTAACTTACACCATGCGAGTTTTAGATCCATGCCTTGATTCTTGTATGAACGTATTCGAACCGGCAGAATGGACGGCTTTACGATGGTTAAGTTCGGCACTGCTCGCCATGATTAGTGTTGGACCACTAGCTATCCAGCAAATATATTCGTTCTCTGCACGAGGTTTAATGCCAGCAGAAAGACGTTGGTTACTGAGTTGGCTTGCCAGTACATGGTTACTGGCTTGTGGCAGTATTTACTTTACGATGAATTATCTTATGCCGAAGTTTTTCGCAATGGGTCATTCGGTTCAAGCAGATGTTGGACTGATTGGACGTTATGATGCCGCTGAAACACTAGGATTGTCGTTAGCATTAGCTTGGTCCGAATTGATGGTTCTTATCGCAATTTCAGCATTGATTATTGCTGGTAAGACAAATATGGTTCATCGTGAAAATGCCGATGGCTGGCGTTTACGTATTCACGGAACCATGGTAATGCTTCTCTGGTTAGTCATGCCTGATTCAACTCCTGGAGCATGGATTGGAATAGCAATAATCGCAGTGACTTTGGTCGAATTTTTCGCCCATGGGCCATTGAATCAAAGTATGCCGACTCCCTTCAGGTTGAAGGAAATACTCGATACGGAGGGAGGCTTACGTCGAATATTGATGGCCGATTGTGCCTGTGAAGCTGCCTGTCCGAAAAATGACATTCCAGAAAACATTGGAATCTTTTCTGCCGATGGACTATGCTCGAGAGCGAGTGAACGAGATTCATTATTACAGGTGATAGCACACTCAAAAATTACAGACTTAATTATCACTGGATGTGACTCCTCACCTCTTCCTGACTCATTTAAGCAAAGTCTGCAGTCATTGCAATGTGATCTAAGAGGGCTCGACTTAATGAGGATAGCAAATAGCCGCACCATAAAGCAAGAGCCAATCGGACTTGATGCAGATTTGGCAAAGGCTAGCATGATCGATCCATGGTCCAAGGAAGTTGTTCAAAATAAATGTCAAGAAATATTTATGACTCATAACGAAGTTGAATTTCTTATAAGTTCTAAACCCCCGCCATTTGGCCTGCAGATGCAGCCTGATCAGGCTTGGTTGCAGATAGAATTTGCAGCAGAATTTGCCGACTTCCTTGATACACAAGCAGTTAGATATCGTTTAATCTGAACAAGCATCGGAGCGAAACCATTCAAACCATAGAGAGGAAGGGAGCAGCATGCGAGCCTCAATAGCGGTACCGGTCGCCGTCCTGCTATTGCTTGTAGGTTCGTGGTTCGCAATGAATGGCGAAATCGTCGAGAATTGGATTGATGAGCAGAGAAATTCCTCTGAAGAGGACACCAATAACTTAATCGGACTCCAGAATAATGAAACTTGGATTGTAGTAATGGTAGACTTTTCAGACAATCCGGCTGGCAGTGGCGAAGATCCATCTACCGCTGCCGGAATAATTCGTGACGTCGCTAATCCATTCCTCAACCAAACCAGTGGCATTGATATCGAATTAAATTTGATAATTTACGATGAGGTGATTCGGGCTAAATTTCCAATGACAACCTATGGGGCTGATTCAGGCTCGACAAGGGATGCCGGAATAGATGGTGTCAATCCTTCCACATTAGCCACTGAAGTGGTTAATCAAATCGGTGATGATGTTGCTTGGGAACAAGCAGATTACAACGATGACGGCGTAGTAGACCGCTTTCTAATCCTTCATCCAGCAGAACCTCAGGAGGATGGTGGCGGTGGAAGTAACCGTATCTGGAGTCATTTCTCACAAATGCCTGGGGTGCTTGAAACCAAAGGAGAACAAAAGATTGAGCACTATGTTATTGCCTCGATGGCATCTAGTAAATATCGAGGAATAATAATGCATGAAATGCTCCACCAAATGGGTGCAGTAGATCTATATCCTGTGCATGATGCAGTTACTATCGACAATTGGAAGGGAGTCGGAAATTGGGATATTATGGCTAGCGGGAATTGGAATGGACAGGGTATTTGGCCAGCATTACCTACCGCTGCATCAATGGAATTACTGGGTTTTGATCGCTTTGAAGAATTAACTCCATCTTGGCCTCAATCAAGTGGTGATTGTTTTGGGCCGAATAAGGCACTAATGCAAATGGCAGAAGGAGGATCGGCAATCCGTATTGAAATCGAAGTAGGAGAATATGTATGGATTGAGTTACGCGGGGGTTCCGGTTTTGATAATCATCTCCCTGGCGAAGGGGTGTTGCTACTTATTCAGGACATAACCAGTGGTGATATCGACGAAAATAAGGTCAATAGCCATCCAGATAACCCTTGGCTGTCTGTACTAGAAGCAGATGGAAGAAATGATCTTCTAGCCGGTGTTGGTAAAGGAGAACTAAGTGATCTATTCCAAGATGGAGATGTTTTTGGTAGCGATGGTATTTTAATTTACAATAGGGATGGTATATTGGTTGATTGGAATGCGACAGTCAGAGATAACAATGGTACGACTTACATCGATTTCTCCTCATCTGGATGTGGTCATTCAATCGATGTTGACTTACCCGATCATGGTTCCATTCTTCTTGCCAACGAATCGATCCCGATAGAAATCACTGGCCCTTGTAGTAATCTCAGTGAAAATATCAGTTCTACTGATGGACGAAACGTCACGTTGGACAATGGTTATCTAGTCTTCGAAGTACCTGGTTTTGAAATGAATAGAGGCTATATTCGTGGAGAAATCAGTTGTGATGAAGGTTCATCTATAATTCTAAATCATGAATTTCTTGTCACTCGAAATAGACCGGTCCCCACTACCTTTGCCAGTGATATTCCCATTATTGAAAGTTCGAAAGTTCTGATTCCATTGACTTTTGAGGGTAATGGTAGTCAATCTTGGATAGTCGGAATAGACGGCCCATTAGCACGAATTGCGCAAACCCCCCAAATTCAAAATCTTGGTAACGGTGATGAACTAGTGATAGAAATCAACCCCGATAATCTATTGATTCCAGGGATGTCAGCCAAAGGAAATATAATTCTTGCAACCGAGTCAGGACACCGTTGGGAATTAGAAGTGACATTAACCGCACAAGGAGAGGAAATGTCAACCTTTGACGAATGGCGACAACCAGAGAGAGTTCTCCCCCTTGCTTGTGTCTTGGCTGCCCTTTGGTTTATTCTCGGCATCAAAGGCTCAAACTCGACCCGGCAGCCAGCGTCTAAATTCGAGGAAGGACCAGGTGTTATCATCCCCGTCCATAGCACAAACCCACCTTTTACTGACTCCCTCGGCGAGACGGACACAGAGACTGATCCCCTGCCAGTCACCACTAACTTCGTCGACCATTTGCAATAACCAAGGTGCGTGAGAGTTCTCGATCCAATCCTCATAAATCCGCCAGCGGCAGCCATACTTGAAACCGGGACGCATAATCAGTCCTCGTTGCAAGAGGTCGTCGAATAGGCTGGTCGTTCTATTTTCCACACCATCTATCCAATCTGCTTCGTCTTGACGAAGCATACGACCACTTAGATGGTCAAAACCTAGTGAACGCTCTGACCAAATACTAGAATCTGCAATGAACCAACCGCCCTCATGTGAAATTCTCTTCTGCCACATTTCTTGCATATCCTCCCGTTTTGGAACAATATTGGTTCCTGTTGGTTCTATCATTGCTAGACGATACATTGTAACATCCATCTCTTGGTCGACAATTGCCAATTCTGCAACTCTTCCTGCTGCCGATACAGACAAGACCCAGCGGCTTAACTCAACCCAATCAAGAGCATCTTCGGTCATCGCCCAACGCACTTCAGCACATGGTTCTGAATTGGAAGGATGATCTTCTCTTGACCAACGAAGAGCCCATGTAGAGGGGGCGCAATCCAAAGAGAGATGGGAAGCAGGTACCAATCTTTCTCCACCGGAACGTATGTGTTCGAACACAACAGAACGTTGGACTAAGCGCTCATCAACAATTAATGTATCCTCGATCCAAGTTTCGCTTGGCAGAGGGAAGTGGCGGTGCCAATGGCAGAATAAGACCTCCTCCGCAACCACGAGGATTGCACCATCAGTCAAGTTCTTGCCAAGTGCTGATTTTTGGTATAGACGACTGGAGACGGGAGCTGGTATCAGCCAGCCACCATCGGTTTCCGTTGGCGGCTCATTAGCAATTGTAGGACCATCCTCATCGCCTTGTAACCAGAGAGGACGAGCCGTTCTTTTCCGAGGCTTTGACTCACGTCGATGCTTCGCCATGACTGTGGTAGAAGCCAAACCATATTGAGTACGCCGGCTGATTAAAAATTCTCCATATCACTGTTAGACCGAGAAGGTAATCACCCACCTATCCCTGTTAGGAGTCGGGGCGAGACATGGTTGACGGATATCTCGGGAGTTTAACCACCGAAGATAGGACTCTATTGCACCTTCTTGACCATCCATTGCCCAAGGGTAAATGGGAGGCCCCCGAAGCAATTACTCAAGCCGGCATTTCTGCTGCAGTTCACGTTCAACGCAAGCATGTGCCGCGGACTTTGAAACGTTTAGAAAAGAATGAAGATCTTACCGTCACCCAACGCCATATCCCAGGGGCAAAACAAAAACGCAGAGTTTACTCACTCTCAATCCAAGGAAGAGAAAAAGCCCAAGAATTGCTAGAAAGCATTGTTAAGCTTGAGATTATCCACTTCGATAAGACTTGTATTGTCGCTGACATTCACATAAAGGGTCAACCTATTATGATTACTCTGTCGCACTTGGATGAAGGTATGCTATACCACGAAATACCGGTGATTTCTTCAGTCTCCAATCCGGAAGGTGTTGCCTCGTTAGATGCCCAAGTTGGAGAAGAACTGGTCCGCAGAATGTTCGCAACAGCATGGAAGGACGGAAAGATCACTAAGGACGAACAGCAATTACTCAGTGACGTGGTAGATTTTCTCTCCATGCATCCTGAGCGGGCAAGACGTCTTTCTGAAGAGGCGAGAGGAAGCCCAGACAATCCACCTCCTGAAGAGGTCTATCTCGATATGCTGCGACAGGCTCTAATCGATGGGGAACTGGCTGATGATGAAATGGCTTTGATTAAGACCTTCCAAATCGCCTTTGATATTGACGAGCATGCCCATACCAGACTTATGGAAAAAGCGCGTAGCGAACCTGCTCTTCCCGATAATGTCCGAACTTACAAGTTAACTCTCGATACCGCAATGGAGGATGGTAAGATTACCTCCGACGAGGAAGCAATGCTCAGAACTTTGCGTGAAGCCCTGAATGTAAGTATGTCAGAGCACGCTAGGTTATTGGCTGAATTACGCGATCAAATGTAGGGAAGTGAAATCATGGCTATGAATGAAGATGAAGTGGAACTCCATACGCGCTTAAACAAATTGAAAACCATATTTACGACGCCTAGTGGTGGGAATGTGGTACTTGTAGGAGACGTAATGTTAGATAGGTATATTCACGGCTATGCTAATGATTTGAATTCACGTGCCCCAGTGCCTGTGCTCAAAGAGACCAGTCGCTATGATGACGTCGGTGCTGCAGCGCATGTTGCTAGAGGACTCAAATCTCTCGGACTAGCAACATCTCTATTCAGTATCGTCGGCGATGATGAATCTGGTGAGATAATTATTGATTCCTTGGAGGAGGAAAATATCAATTGCTCAGGAATAGTAGCTGTCGAAAATAGAGTTACAACCGTTAAAAACCGTTTGATTGCCAGTCGACCTTCTTTGATTACCAATGAACAATTACTATTACGTTGGGATATCGAAGACGATGGGGATGTTCCAGAAGAAGCACTTCAAGCACTGATAGATTCGGCTATGGAGAAGATGAATGAATC
The DNA here is from genome assembly GCA_905181715.1 of uncultured Candidatus Poseidoniales archaeon. Classification (GTDB taxonomy): domain Archaea; phylum Thermoplasmatota; class Poseidoniia; order Poseidoniales; family Poseidoniaceae; genus MGIIa-K2. The sequence continues at coordinate 37,844 of CAJIYT010000015.1, read as the reverse complement.
AGATGTATTGGTGATTTCTGACTATGGTCATGGTGTGCTCACCGATTGGGGTACAGAAAAATTGATCAAAGCCGCTAAAGCGGCTAATATTCCAACTATATGCGATCCTAAACTTACCGGCCTTCATCGAATAAAGGGTGTAGACTGGGTATTATTCCAAACCAGAGGGTTAGAGTTGTTGCGTCGAAGAATGGGTGCAGCAGATGCCAGTGAGTGCGCTGCTAGACTGCTAGAAGAAAATGAATGGTCAAACCTCTTAGTACTGGGAGGCGAAGCCGGAGTGACAGTCTATAATGCTAAAGAAAAGGAAATTCACGTGCGCTGTACTCTTGGACAACCGCTGCAAGTGATTGGTTTGCTGGATGCTGCTGCTGTAGCCGTAACCTCGGCCCTTTGTTTGAAACTCAGTTCAGCAGAGGTGGCTTATCTTGCAAATGCTGCCTGCGAAGTAATTATGTCAACCGAGGGGAGATTCACATTAACCAGAAGTGATCTAAGTAATCGGCTCGATGAAGTCTCTTGGAATATGCAGATCTCCAAGCGGTGATATTTGTGAGTCATTGGCAATTATCTGCAACTGCAGATATAGGGATAAGAGCCTTTTCTAATAACAAGGCCAACCTTTTCCGAGAGGTTACTCTCGGGATGCAAAATATCACCTTAAGCGAAAAGGGCAGTCGGCAAATCACAGGCTTGATTCGAGCTACTGCGGAATGGTCGGTGCAATTAGATAATTGTGACCAACTTGAGTTACTGCTCCTAAAATGGCTTGATGAAGTGCTCTTTATGGCTGAAGTCGAAGGTAAATTTCTCATAGATTTACAACCAATGCTTACAGTCGATGAAAGCAATGTATTATTTCGAGCGCAAGTGAGTTACGTACCTTTAGAAATGGTCGAGAGAGGAATCGAAATAAAAGCAGTAACTAGCCATGGCTTGCAGTTTAAAGAAGTTCAAACTGGAGAGTTGATTACTAGTGATGATCTCGATATTCCAACTTTTGAAGGCCCTGGGTGGCACGCTGACATTCTTTTCGATATTTGATTAGGATGGGCACTCATCCCATTCGATGTCATCATCGTTTAGTGGCTGGGAAATAAATAGTAATTCCTTGACTGGCGTTCCATCAGACCAAGTTCCCGTCACCACCGCTTCACCATTACTTTCCATGAATGCAATACGTGCATTTTCTGCTCCTTCTAAATCTGCTCTAGCCATTGAAGAAATATAATCAGATTGGGCCTCGATTCGGGGATAATAAGCGATATTGGCAAGAGAATCTCGGATGAAGGAAATCTGCTGAAAATGGCTTGCAACCAGAGGAGGGAATCCATAATAATCATTTTGAACAAGAATAAATCTAACTTGGCCATCCGGTAGTGGATTAGAATCATCTCGGCTGATCAATCTATCATGATGCCAACGTCCAATACATTCTGCAACAGTGGTATCAGCCTCATATTCAATGATGTTTATCAGGCTGTGATCAGGCAATAGTGACATGTTTCCTCGCAATTCACTATCCTCTGCATGAATCCATGGGGCTTCGAGATTCATCACTAGAGATTCATTACCCCATCCTCTTTTCAATGCTTCACTAACCACATAGAATGAGGTTCCACTACCCATACTATGACCGCCAACCCACAGGTGTGAACGATCTATGCTCGAATTACCTAGAATCGATTTAGTATCTTCATTCGCTTCGATATATTGCAAACCCAAATCTATACCTTCTAAGGCCATGGTATAACGCGGTAAATGTGCTGGATTATTAGAACCACCAAGGTATTTGACCAGTTCAAAACTCTGATCTACCGATGAATAATCGACTTCAGAGGCATATTCGGGGAATATTGCCACTAAACCTTGTCCCGCAAGAGAAATCATTGTATCATGATAGTTTTCTATATCAGTGCCGCTAAAGCCATGTAGGTAAATTGCGAGACCGATTTTCTCTGAATCATAATCAACTGGGAGATACATATGCACTTTCCAATTCCTAGTGGTTTCATCCTCAAACCACCAATCGCTAATTTCGGTAGAATATGATACTTCGAGTGAAAATGATTCCACTTCATAGGGCATTATCCCACTAGCATAACCTGTAGTTGGTCTTAGAGGTGGTTCCGGTTTTAATCCAGCAACAGCAGAAAGATTAGGAAGGATTAGAATCAGAGACAATAACAAAACTGAAAACAGGCTAATTATAATTGACGAATCAGATTTTGTGATTAGACTAGAATCCATTTTGGATATTTTTTCGTGTACTATTGAATGAGATATCATCGCAGATAATAGAATCATTCCCAATACGAATGGAACGGTCATCACGGCACCTCGAAAGACGGTCATATCGAAATAGAAATATGCAATTACCAATGAGATAGTACCGCCGATTATGAATGAAGTAATCCATTGATGGCGTGATGCAAAACGATGACCTCTGATTCTAAGTGAAAGAATAATAGTAAAGGAAAGCGCGATAAATGCTATTATTGCTAACCAACCAACTATCAGGCGTAATAATAGACCTGTAATAGCCATTAATATCATCAGATTCCATAGTGAACTTTCAATACTTATTCCAAACACTTTTGCAATTGCAAGAAATAACCCACTAACCAAAAAACCACAGATTGCAGCAAACCAAGTAGTGGTTAGCATTTTTCTCCAGTTCATAGATTCCACCCTGATTAGTAATCTGGCCGAAGTAATGTATTTCTTAAGTTTGACAGTGTGGTTGACAACACCAAATAATTATACAGTATAAATCAAAATACAAGTTTGAAGAGATAAAAGGTGGGAACTCCTCGGGTGGACTCTCGTACTCGTGGACCAAATCCACAGACTTCCTCCGCCCCGAATCCCCACGGCACCCATGGCCCCAGGTAGGGCTGCTCCGTTCCCGGCCTGACCTGATCCCCCGGTTATTCTGTCCCCGTTGCCTTCCGGCTACGGTTCGCGACACCCGGGTCACGTGGGGGCGAGACATCGACGTCCGCCTGTAGAAATCCACGAGCCGGCAAAGCCGCCCCGAGGCATTCGGACCGCCATCTGCGATTTGCGGAAAAGGGCACGCAAACTCCCCTCCTATCCCGTTGTGCGGTTTGGACGGTCTGCTTTCAACTCTTTGCTTCTTCATACTTTGAAGGACAACTGGTCTTGATGATTTCAGCGTGGAAAATCCACTTGCCATCTTTTTCGATAAGTTCGCCCTCTGCGTAGACTGTACGGTTATCATCCAGTCCATTAGAAACAGCAGCTCCGGAGAAATCTATCAACAACTCTCGATTCTCACCATGAATCATGAAAGTTAGAGTTGAGTTGTCGATACTTCCATTGGTCACTTGACCTCTGATGGCGATCTTATCACCAGAGCGCTGTTCAGGGTCATCCATCAACTCGTCGACAGATAAAGTTGGATCTGGGGTTTCTAGAAGGAAAGTTGCTGCCAAAAGCATAGTCATCACCCCACCGATGATCATCAGACGCAATCTCCTAGTTAACATCAAATCACATCCGGGCTAATCCTACCGCTTCATTCAGTGAAGAAAGGCCTTCATCTTTAAGTCGCTTCTTTAGTCCATTGACAATATCTTTTATCGAAGAGGGGCCATTGAACACCAAAGTACTATAGATTTGAATCAGACTAGCCCCATTGATTATTTTCTGCCAAGCATCCTCAGCGTCACAAATCCCCCCGACACCGATTATTGGCCAATTACCATCTGTTAGGTCAGCAATTTTACGAATCATTTGTGTCGATAAGTCATTCAATGGCTTACCGGACAAACCACCTTCTTGTGACATGATTTTTCCCTCATCTGGACGACTTGTCGTAGTATTGGTGGCTACTATTCCGGCACAACCCGATTCTTGCGCCACTTGTACTACTGTTGCTAGATCATCATCGCTAAGATCAGGGGAAACCTTGACTAGAAGTGGTATTTGACGCTCATTTTTGAGTTGGCAAGCCTCGATGATTTTCTTTAATTCATCACCGCTTTGCAATTTTCTTAATCCAGGGGTGTTCGGGCTGCTGACGTTAATAACAAAAGCATCAGCAAAGCCATTGAGGCAAGCTACAGTTGTGGCGTAATCAGCGGAGGCCTTTTCCAGTGGTGTGTCCTTAGATTTACCGATATTTATCAGAAGTGGAACTTTTGGAAGCCCACCTCTATTCAGAGACTTTAACAGTCTTTTCTGGGTTTTCTCACTCCCAGGGTTGTTGAAACCCATGCGATTGATCAATCCTTGATGAGGGGAAGAGCGAAACATCCGAGGCTTTGGATTACCCTGTTGTTCTAGCATCGTAATCCCACCCATCTCAATAAAGCCAAAACCCATAGACTCCCATCCCTTTAGTGCTTCACCTTTTTTATCCATACCTGCAGCAAGCCCTAACGGGTTGGAAAAATCTAGATCTAAACATCTCTGTGGTAATTCATGTGGGGAATAAAGTGCTCGTAGAAAGAACCTGCCAATGAATGATGAGGACTGTATTCGCAGCATAAAAAGTGAGCGTGCGTGAGCCTTTTCACTATCCATCACAGCCAGTAAAGGTCGGACGAAAAGACGGAACCCAAGACCCATTACTTAATCGGAGCCGTGCCACATCCTTCAAGGCTTGCCCCCATATCGCCGGGTATGGACATGGATGATTTGCGGTGGCCGTCATTGAGAGAGGCTGCGAGAAGATTCCTGCGAACTGAAAAAAGTGTACTTGCAGTTCCTGCTTATGACCGTTTTAGTGCAATCGGATTAGTTCAATCAATTGCTGATAATATTCCTGAAAGACTCTCCTTACCGAGCATTACCGATGGCCTGCACGGTGTGAAGGGGTTATTCCAGTTGGGTGGACGCGAACCAAGTTTGGAAACCTGCTGGGTACCTGGTAACCATATCTGGAATGACTTCATGGCTAATTGTGTAGAACTATTGCAAGCAGGCTACCCCGGTTGTGAAGGTTGTGCAGGACCTGGTGCGGATGAAGAGTGGGATGAAGCCGCTCGCAGAGTGAAATTATCCAAATGGATTTGAGTCTGATTTTTCACAGGTACTATGTACCTGTTTGAGAGCGACGCATGAAAGCGTTCAAGTTCTTGGCCGAGACCCGCCGAAGACATGGCAAAGGTTGTTGTCGCTGAGAAGCCGAGTGTTGCTGCCGATATCGCCAAGGTTCTTGGGGCATCTACCCAACACGAAACCCATTGGCAAGGTGATGACTTAATTGTCACATGGGCAGTTGGGCATTTACTCGAATTAAAAACACCCGAAGAATACGATGAAGCCCTGAAAAACTGGCGTTCTTCGATAGACAAGCTACCCTTCATCCCGGAGAAGTTCGAGTTGAAACCAATAAAAGTCAGAGGTAAAAATCAGAAGCAACTCAGTGCAATTAAAAAATTGATTACTGCTAAAACTACAACTGAAGTCATAAATGCATGCGATGCTGCACGTGAAGGAGAATTGATTTTTCGTAGGATTACTGAGTGGGCTAAAATAAAATGCACCTCATCTCGCATGTGGTTACAATCTTTGACATCAGGTGCAATTCAAAGTGCTTGGGATGATCGCAAGTCCTCAGCAGAATTCGATGATTTGCGCGATGCTGCAGTCAGTCGGGCTGAAGCAGATTGGATAATCGGCATGAATGGTTCAAGAATTGCAACCACGTCTCTTCCTCGTACAAAAAGAGAAAGCGGCTCGATATCCCTCGGACGTGTTCAAACTGCAACTCTTGCAATAATCGCTGATCATGAAATCGAAATACTTTCTCATTGTCCAGACCCGTTCTGGGAATTAAAAATTGAATTAGCAGCAGGTGATGCTAATTGGTCTGCTCGCTGGGAAAGAAAGAATCACAAGGAAGATATTGATAACCCAGAATTAAAAGCACATCGTATAATGGAACTTTCTGAAAAAGAAATGTTAGAGAAGGTTATCGATTCTAGTAGTGAAGTTCAGGTTGAAGAGAAAAAGCGTAAGAGTTTGGAAAAGGCTCCGCTTCCCTTTGACTTGACTGCTTTACAACGTGAGGCAAATGGAATCTGGTCATGGTCGGCCAAGAAGACCCTTTCATTGGCTCAGGATCTATACGACACTTACAAACTCACAACTTACCCTAGAACTGATTCAAGACATCTTACCACAGACATGAGGGATTCGGTAGACGTGACGATTAAGAAACTCGGTGCACAGAAATCTTATTCGGAACACTCAAACAATCTCAATTCGATAGGGCTAGTCAATACGGAGCGTATCTTTGACGATTCTAAAGTCAGTGATCACTTTGCAATAATACCCACCGGGAAAATTCCCGACCCAGATTTGGGAAGTGAACATTCACGGCTCTATGACCTAGTCTCTCGACAATTCCTATCTGCCTTCCATCCCCATGCAGAATGGGAAGTGCAGAAAAGAGTCGCAACAAAAGATGGCGAGGAATTCAGCAGAGAGGTTAGAAAAATCGTAACCCCAGGTTGGCGTGCAGTGCGACCAAAGAAAGACAATGTCCCTGAAGGATGGAATGAATTGCCTAACTCGAGTTGCGTTGCGGATATGGTTAGTAGTGAGTTCACCGAAGAGATGACTAAACCTCTAAACCGTTTGAAAGAAGCAAAGTTACTCAATTTGATGGAGCATGCAGGTCGTCGTATTGACGATGAAGAACTCGCTGAGGCGCTCAAAGGCAAAGGCTTGGGCACTCCAGCCACACGTGCTGAAACCATTGAGAAATTGATTTCACGCGGTTATATCTACCGCTCTCGGAATGGTGCATTACGTGCTAGTGCTCTCGGCATTAGAATCATTGATGTTCTACGACAAATACCAGTGGTCTGGATCACATCCCCTGAATTGACGGGAGAGATGGAGTCTATACTTGGAATGGTACAAAAAGGCCAATCAAGTCGTGGAGAATACATGAATCAAATCAAGGAGATGGTCGGTGAGATGATTGACAAAATACGTGATCACGATCGTTCAACACTCTACGATAAAGTGCCATCAATTGGTGATTGCCCGCTTTGTGGTCTCGAAATTGAGGAAACTGCGATGAGTTATCGTTGCTCAGCAAATTCTGGAGCCGACAAAGGTTGTGCACTGATAATGTGGAAAGATGCATCAGGACGTTGGTTCGATCGAACCACTGCTACGCGACTCCTACAAAATGGTTCGATTAGCGATTTACATGGTTTCTTCAATCAAAGCGGTGAACAATATACCCGCAATGTAGAGATGAAGGGCGGCAAAGTCGTGGTTGAAGGAAGCGCCGCGGCAAAATCAAGCAGTAGCGACGAAGAGGTTGCTAAATGTCCTGTGTGCAAGAGCGGTACTGTGAGAATAAGTACTGAGATTTACTCATGTGATGAGGAGGAATGTACATTCCGAGGAATAAAGCGAGAAATGTGTAAGCGCCCGATCTCAAAAGAGGAGGCTCATTCGATTCTAACTACCAATAAATCACCACTGATTATGGATTTTATCTCAAAGAGAGGAAAAGAGTTCCCCGCCTATCTAGTGCTGCAAAATGGTAGAATAAAATTCGAGTTCCCTCCGCGTGAAGCAGATCCAAATGCCAAGAAGTTTGAAGTCGTCGAAGGAGATGTTGGTCTCTGTAAAAAGACAGGGGTAGCAGTTATTGAAACCGAGACTCACTACCGGGCTACAGAGAATGACAAGGGCTGTACCATTAACATTGCACGAGAGATTTCAAGTCGAGTGATTTCTCGAGAAGAAGCAAAAGAAATAATCGAAAAGGGCAAGGTCGGACCATTTGAAGATTTACTCTCAAAAAAGACAGGTAAACCATTCTCTGCTATTCTATATCTGAAGGCAAACTTTCAGGTCGGATATCGCTTTGCTAAGCGCTAATATCCAAAAACTTGACATCTGCTCAGCTAGACGCCCCCCTGTGGACCAATATCAAGTCCTGATTGTTGGCGCGGGCCCAGTCGGAAGCAGAATCGCCACAGAACTGGCATTGCGTGATATTTCTGTGCTATTGGTAGAAGAACATTCTGAAATAGGGAGGCCATTCCAATGCGCTGGTTTGGTAAATCCCTCCTCTATGGAAATTGTTGGCCTGACTGAAAGTATTTTACAGAATATAGATGGAGCAAAAATTCACTCCCCGTCTGGAACGATGGTACAAGTTGGGACAGAGGGAAGAGTCAGAACTCACGTTGTGTGCCGCAAGCGTTTCGATCAAGGGGTCACACGTCAAGCACAAGAGGCAGGAGCTCACCTTTGGCTGCTTTGTCATCCTTTGGAAGTTGAGACTAATCCCGAGGGCCATAATGTCATTCTGATGCGAGAAGGCAAAAAGGTCGAAGTCAAATGCAAATTACTCATTGGTGCAGATGGTGCTCATTCATGGGTACGCCGTACATTCAAAATGGGTAGACCAACCGAGATGATGGTCGGATTTCAAAGCGAGGTAGTAGGGTATGAGAGCGAGGATAATTGGTTGCAGATGTATTCTGGAGATGCTGTCGCAGCCGGTCTTTTCGCCTGGGTTATTCCATCAGGACTAGGCACACATCGAATAGGGGTATGGGCCAAACCAGAGGATCTAAACGGACGTAGTGTCGAAGAACTTTACGACACCCTCCTTGACCATCCACTATGGCGTGAAAGGTTTTCCAACTGCAAGGAAATTGCAAGATATTGCGGACCAATACCTTGCGGAGTAATCAAGAAACCATGCAAAAATCGCATTTTATTGATCGGTGATGCTGCTGGAATGGCTAAACCAACGACAGGTGGTGGCATTGGCCCAGGATTCAATCAGGTAGCTGCGATTATCGAAAAACTAACAAAAGCTATCAATGCTGATAAATTATCTGAGAAATCATTGAATTCGATATGTAAACCATATAAGGAACTAAAGAAGGATCAAGCAAAAGCTCGTGCATTGAGAGATTTATTGGTAACCTCACCCTCTGATGAGCAATTGGATTCTCACTTTGAGATGTTTAACCGCAAAGATGTTTTAGAATTAATCAATAGTGAAGGTGACATTGAACATCCGGTAATATTGGGAATGGCGTTGTTGAGAAAAGTTCCTAAGTTTAGAAAACTGGCTGTTAAAGCAGGAATAAAAATTATTTTTGCCTGAGGTGTTACCATGGGAGAAAAGATCAAAGTCACTCAAAGGGTGAGATTTCCGCCCTTTGGGACTGATTCTTGGAATGCTACTGAATTACCTATCAGTGAGGTGATCTCGCATGAGAACAACCCCTCGCCTGGCTTCTTTGTGGGTGACAAGGATGGGTGGTTTGTCGAACGAATTATCGATTCTGAAAAAATTCATCCATTCACAGGAAAGTTCCCTTCAATAATCGATAGGCAAAGACGTGGTTGGTATCTAATCCCCCATCCCATTCATGCTGCAGCGAGGAGAATAATCACACTCTCAGTAGCGACACTATTAGTGAGTTTGATGTATTTGGCTATTACACCAATTCTTGAGAATGCTGGCATCCCAACCTTTGGCACCACTAGCCTAAGACTCGGGTTGCTAGATTACCCCTTGCTTGCGGTGATCGTAGTGCCATTAATGCTGATACCTATCCTCTTGAGAATAGGAGCCAATCTCGGAGATTTGTCACGGCAAAAATCATTTCTTTACAATGCCCCAAATTCACCTTTAATCGAATTTGATGAAAGCAAAAATGATTGTTTGCTAAAGGGTAAATTGACTTTTCCTGAAAAGCGAGATGATTGGAAGAATGTATCGATATCATGGCGTGTTGGGATTCTACCTCCGTCTCGTGAAGCGATTTTCAAGGCACAGGGACGGCCTGAGAAAGGGCAACCACCCCCCGGCCTAGCCACACCATTACCACACTATTGGGAACGGGGACTCGATGATGGAACCGGAACTGGAGAAGATGTCCCAATGCAACGTAATGACTTACCAGGAGGTATTTTCTTACGCCCAATGAGGATCATGGCTCTTGGAGGTAGAGATAATATTTCAGAGGATGGAACTTTTACTTTGGATTCTCCAAATGATATATGGCCGGGGAGTTTTTACAGTGATTTAATTCGAATTCATTGGGAAATAGTCGTCAAAATCCGAAGAGATAAAGGTGGACCCCTTCTGTGGGTTCAACCACTAATGGTAAAACAAAACAACGCAGTAATCTCTGTTTCAAAGCCACAAATAACTGATGGGCGTTCCGAAACTACGCTCTATAAAGCACAGTAGATTCTTGTGCTGTATATCTATGAGCCTAACATGGGCAAGATGCGCTTTGCTGTTTTCTTGGTCGTTTGCCTTTTGCTTTCAGGCTGCACTCAATTACTTGACGATGCCGAATCTAACCCAAATGAAGAGGATATTGGTGAAAATAAGCCCTTGAATCTCACTCTTAATACTTACAGTGAACAAGGTATGCCGGGAGATATTCTCAGAGCAGAGGGAATACTCAATGCTAGCGATTACTCAATGGTTGATTTGACGGCTGAGTTTTTACTCGACGGCGTATTCAAAGAGCAAGATTATCTCATCAATTTCGATAAGGAGAATTATTGGATATTGTGGGAAGTTAGTGAACCCGGTGAATGGACAGTTAATATCATAGCAGAGGATGATTCTGAAACCATAGCAATAACTTGGGAAGTTGAAATAGCTGCTCCTGCTGAAGAGAACGTCGTATTGAGCGCTGACACATTAATCGAATTAACTGCACCAAGACCATATGTCATAAAGGGAGAAGTGACACATGCTAATCCCGAATCGTGCACAGTAAGTTCAGAATTATATGATGCAGATGTTAGTGCTGATAGTACTTGGGAGATTCCTCTGGGAATAGTCGAGCAAAATGTCATTGTAGAATTAACCGCTAAATGTGGCATTTGGACCGTCAGTTATGATTCTCGCACTGTACAAATTACCATCGCTGAAGGTAATGATGCCGATAAAGATGGTATCGACAATGATGTTGATAATTGTCCTGAAGGTTATGGCGAAGATGAGGGATGGGTGTCCAATACTTTCACTGATAGCGATGGTGATGGTTGTCATGATGATATCGAGGATATCGATGATGACGGGGATGGTATTGCAGACCTACAAGATAATTGTCATGATAGCCCTGGATGGATAAGCACCCCAGAAAATGATGGTGATCAAGATGGATGTCACGATGCTGATAGCGATGAGGATGATGATAATGATGGAGTTCTAGATGTTCTCGATGCATGTAGCCCAGGTGCAATGAATTGGACCTCTAATCTCTACAATGATTGGGATCGTGATGGTTGTCGCGATGCTGATGAGGATGAAGATGATGATGATGATGGGGCGGAAGATGATTTTGACACATGCGTACGTGGAGAGCAATCATGGTTGCGAAACACCTCAACCGATTTCGATGACGATGGTTGTAAAGACTCCGGTGAAGATGAGGATGATGATAATGACGGTGTTAATGATGTCAATGCAAGTGGGGCTGAACTCGACCTCTGCAAATTTACACCTCCTGGAGCAGATGATGTCGATGAGTTTGGATGTGCCGCAATCGAAAGAGATAGTGATAGCGATGGTATCAACGACTTGGACGACCTCTGTGAAGGAACTCCACTTAACCTAATGGTCAATGCTGTCGGCTGTGCCGATAATGATGGTGATGGTATCTTCTCTAATGTCGATTCCTGCCCAACTAGTCCGCCAAAGTGGACGGCAGATGAGCAGGGTTGCATGGTAGTTGAAAAGCCAGTAGAATGGCAAACCAGCGGTTATAGCACTGGTCGATATGGTACGGTTGCTAATTTCAATGTTGCAACTTTAACCGGTTCATGGTCATTACAAGGTAGTTGGACTGGGATGGAGATGCACTTATTCCTCTTCAAATACACCGATTCTTCTGGTAATACCAACTTTGACCAATGGTCTTCAAACCCGGCGGCAATGATTAGAAAATTGCCGGCAAATACACAACTATTCTACGGATCATATGACACAAGTTTCCATCAAGATATCATCGATCAAAAGGCAAGAGTCGAAAGTGGCCTCAATAATGCTGAAGAAGACCAATGGATGTCGCAAATACATTTCATCGATCAAAGAGCCGGTACCATCACAGGGGGTATGGGTGGTATGATCTCAAACTGGGGTGATTTGTATTATGGCATCGATCGCTTTCAGAGAGCACGTGAAATCGGCTCGATAAATGACTGGATTTCTTCCGGCAGTGACCCTACACATTGGGCCTATGAAGCGAAGACTTGGGATTATGAATTCAGACAGGAGATTAGACTTACCGACCCTGGCATCGATATTGTTACCATCAGCCCGGGAGATTGGCATTCTGGTGGCTGGAGTTCTGGATATTCATCGTTCTGGAATGCAACAATGGATCTACCAGATGATTTAGAGAATTATGACACCTTAGAGATATTTCATGAGCATGCCTGTGAAGATCGCCGCGATATCTATGTCGATTCAAATGGCAATAAGAAGGGTTGTCACGAGTGGGATTATCTGGCCTATCTCAAATTATGTGAATCGGTTGACAGTAATTCCTGCGGTCAAGAAGTAACACGATGGATAACCACATATGGTAGAGAAGGACGTTGGATAACCGATATCACTCCATATCTATTCATGCTCGAGAACGATGAAAATATGCGCTTCAAATATGAAGGAGCAAATAAAGGAGCGATGACCATTAAATTATTATTTAGCACTTGGGACGAGGAAAAGCGCGCCTTTTCAGGCACTAAGTTGTTTAGTGGTGGCAATTTTGATGGCGACTACAACAATGAAAGCAAATACAAACGACAGGAGAATTTCACTGTACCATCTGGAGCCACTGCCGTCAAAATAGTTGCTACCATCACCGGGCATGGATTTAACCAAGATACCGCTAATTGTGCCGAGTTCTGTGATCATGAACATCACTATTATCTCGACGGAAATCATGCATATGAATGGCATCCGATAGTTGATGAGCCGAGGGGATGTGAAAATGAGGTTTCCAACGGAGTTATTGCCAATCAATTCGGTTCCTGGCCTTATGGTAGAGCTGGATGGTGTGCTGGACAGAACGTCGAGCAGTGGACTTACGACATCACCTCCTGGGTTGACATGATGGGAGGAAATAATCACATCACATACAAGGGTCTATTCAACGGTCAAGAATATCAACCTACCAATACCAATGGTGGTAGCAGGAATATTAACGCTGATATTTGGGTCGTCTTCTATAGCGATATGCCTTAGATTTGCGAAGGTGGCGGACAGGCTAACTCGCTAAGTTTAGTGCCAATTTCAGGTGTAGACAATAGGTCGTAGCGACTGTTTCTTCTCCGTGGTGTAAAACCAGCGCGAATGATGATTGCTTGCAATTCCTTCTCACTTGCCTCTAGTTTATCGGTACCGCTGGCTGAGACTACATTCTCTTCCATCATTGTTGAGCCTGCATCGTCAGCTCCGCCAAGAAGGGCCATCTGGGCCACATCAATCCCCATAGTAGGCCAAGAGGCTTGGATATGAGGGATATTATCAAAGAAGAGACGAGAGATGGCAATATGACGTAGATATTCGCTTGGACCCGCCCCCAATTCAAAGCGGTTACGACCTTGGTTACGACGACCATAGGAATTATTTTCCAATTGCACTGGCCATGCGATAAAGGAAGTAAAACCAATATCGTGTTTTGCAAGACTAGAATCCTGTAGTTCACGTACTCGATGCATATGCTCGACTCTCTGTTCTGGACCTTCACCGAAACCGATGACATTTGTTGCACTGGTGATCAAACCCAAAGACTGTGCCTCTGACATAACTTTCAACCAATTTGCAGGTGAACCCTTCTTCGGCGAGATATCCTTACGCACTTCATCGACTAACATCTCAGCACCACCTCCTGGGAGACCATGCATTCCAGCCTCTTTCAACAACTCAAGAACTGCTAAAGTAGACAATCCTGTGACATCTGCAATACCTTCGATTTCAATTGGAGAAAAACAATCGATATCGATAGTAGGATGGCGTGTAGTAATCTCCTTGAGTAAATCCGTGTAATATTCGATGGGCAATTCAGGATTAACACCACCCTGCATGAGGATTCGAACTCCTTCGATATTTTCTAATTCCTGAATCCTTTCACTTATCTCAGAAATTGTTTGAGTATAGGTCTCCTCGTGACCGGGAGGCCGATAGAAAGAACAAAATTGGCAATTTATGGTGCAGATGTTGGTGTAATTGATGTTTCGATCTATCAAATAAGTAACTTCTTTTGAGCCATTCATTTGTTTGCGAACCTTATTTGCTGCTCTACTAAGAGCATGCAATGGTGCTTGGGAATAGAGAATCACTGCATCTTCCGGGCTCAATCGATTTGTGCTCGAAACACGAGCCTCAATAATATCTTGCCACGACATTCTCTTTCCCTCAAGCTGTGCCGACGATACTCTCGATATCGGCGATAGATTTTGGACAATCACTGGATAGAACATCAGGATCACCAGAGGTGATTAGAACATCATCCTCGATACGGATGCCAATATCTGCATATCTTGCAGGACAGTCTACATCTGTCCGCCAAGCACCAAAATACAATCCCGGTTCAACAGTGATTACCATGCCCTCTTCGAATAAACGCGGCTTCCCATCGGGTTTGTAGATGCCAACGTCATGTACGTCAAGTCCAATCCAGTGACCTGTGTTGTGCATGTACCAATTTTTCAATTGGCCATTATTTGGGTCGAGTGCTTCGGAGAGAGTCTGGGTAATGACGCCTAAATCTATCAATCCTTGCGCAAGGCTCTCACGAGCAGCCTCATGTGGTGCATTATAGGGATTACCAACTCGGCATTGATCGATTGCTGCTAATTGTGCATCAAGGACAATTTGGTAAAGCTCTGCTTGTTGCTCCGTAAACTTTCCTGAGATTGGCCATGAGCGCGTGATATCTGCTGCATAGCCCCTATATTCTGAACCGGCATCTATCAATAATATGTCACCCGCTTCACAGGGACAATCATTTACTGTATAATGGAGAATTGTAGCATTATCACCACAACCTACGATGCAAGGATATGCGCTCCCTGAGGTTGCACCATACTTGAATACACATTCGAGAATTGCTTCTATTGCCCATTCACCAATTCCTGCTTTGCCATGCTTCATCGCTTGTATATGGGCTTGAGAACTAACTTGCGCAGAATATCGCATTTGATTTATCTCCGATTTAGATTTACGCAAGCGTAGTTCGGCAATTAGGGAACTCGGATCTGAAAGAGAGACTGGGCCTTTGCCAAAATGCTGTCTCGCTCGGTCGCGTCGGTTAATCGATTCAATGACTAAATTATCTATTGAAGGATTTAATCCTTGACGCATTTGCACTCTGCTGGCATCCTGTAGTGCGATTTCGATAATCTCTTCGGCATCATCGATTGGTAATGCTTCATCGATTGGCCATTGCTTAAGAGCGCCATCGACACCTGGGCGGCGTCCCTCCCAAATCTCGCTCAAGATATCACTGGATTGAACAAAAAGTGTCAATTTCCATTCTCCCTTGACTTGACGAGCCATCATTATTGATTCGGGATCAAACCATCCGCATAGATACAACATATCGCTGTGATTGCGATAGGTAAAATGAACATCATTGCTCCTCGTCGAAACGGGATTCGCACAAATAATCAGGAGGTCATCAGCACGCAATTGACTGAATAATCGCTGCTGCCGGGCGCGATATTCAGAATTTGCAATCACTGCCGGTTGGGCAGGAAAACTCCGCTCTAGTTCTGCGAACATATACTTGCCAACTCACTTTGGTTCTTGGGCCTTACTATTCTCATGCGGTCTCATCCCACATGGCCTCAAACGAACTCTCATCGTCCTCGGGGTCTGGTTGACGGTTATCTTGCCACCGTGGCACAGAAGTTGAGGAAACTTCTCGTGACTTGACAAATTTGACAGCGAATAAGATTAGAGCAAGCATCAACAAAGAAATCGTTGACCAGCCAAGTATTGGACTGATATTTGATTTCAGGAGATTATCAGAATAAACTTCTAGGATCATATTACTGGTTCCAATTGCACCATTGGAATCAATAACTTCTAACATTACTTCATGATTACCAGGTTGAAGTTCAAGCTCAGATAAATCTAACTTCGAAATATTGGAAACCAATTGACCATCAACGTACCAGCGATGAATTAGAAATGTATAATCGTCTGCGGCGTCATAACTTTCTGCACCATCAAGAGACCAATCTGCCGATTGTGGCATACGATACCTATGGTCATTCAGGTTTAGTTCATCGAGGGTGATCAATGCCTCTGGAGCAACATTCAAGACTTCAAAAGTAGTCTCATTACTACTGATTCTACCGCGCATATCGATCACATCAAGTCGAACTATCCAATGGCCAGGGGTTTTGGGGTTCAAAATTAGACTCAACCCCTGATTTTCAAACTCAGTTGGGTTACGAACAGTTCCGTGTGGATCTGTGATGTACCAAACAGATTGTAAAGTCGAAGTCCAAACTCCATCACTACTAGCACTGCCATCCAATATTATATTGGTCGATTCATTGACATGATCAACAGTAATTAAGACAGCACTAGGAGGGTTAAAATCAACTTTGTATGATATAGGGAGAGTGAACCGGGATTGCAACAGGTTGATGTCACGCAAAGATAATTGGAACCACCACTCCCCTTCACTTAGAGATAAGTCCCCCGAATTCAATACCAAGGTGCCATCATTACCACTCCAATTAACAGATAATTCACGCGTATCTATGGTGGAATTATCACAAACACGACCAGAAGTAACTTTACAATATGAAGTAATTAATGTACTTTCATTTAACATCCCATTTGCAACAGTTCCTGTTAACTCTAGACCAAATCTTGTGCCATCTACCATCATTGAATCGGTAGTAAACTCATGTGATTTGGGCAAAATAATAGGTGAAAATGGACCTTCACCGATAAATATTGTTTTATGCAAAAATATAGGTTCGTTTTGATTACCGATTTTATGAGATAATGCAAGAACACATGCACAATTAAACTGGGAAACATCAATTTCCAAACTCCAATGCCAACGGTCTGCAGATAGAGGGGTTACTTCGGTGAAATAGACTCCATTATCCAAATCAAAGATTGGAAACTTTTCATCAAATAGTTTCCAATGCACATTTGTTGAATCGCTGGTTATTGTGCCGGTGACATTCAATGTGCCATTGACAAAAGTACCATTCGCAAAATCACTTTCCAACTTATGGCTAATTATGTCATCACTTAGATCTGCATTAACCGCTGGCAATAGAAAAATGGCGCACAATAACAGCGCATTAATCGTCTTTTGCCGCAAACCCATCGACATCCCATCCTAGTTTCAGGGATTAACCTTCGCTAATCCTGCGCTCCGTATCAGAAAATATTACAATCTTGTAATTGATCGGGGAAGCTTGAAGGGTTACGAGGATTCGTATCCCACTTGTATTCGCAATAATTGACATGTCCATCACCATCGGTATCGAGTAATCTATCTGCAGAATCATAAGGATCAAATTCGAAATGGTATTCCCAGCCAGTAGCCATACCGTCATCATCGTGATCCTGGTAATACACTTCAGGACCATCCTCTAATTCATCGCCATCGGTATCATTGGTAATGGGATAAGTACCATTCTCGAACTCTTCGAAGTTAGTGAAATTCTCTAGGTTATTATAGAAGTTATTCCCATCTACTGTATCAGGGTCTATGTGACAACGAGAAGTTGATGGATCGTCATAACTAGGACAATATTTCTTAATTAATCCAGCACGATTGAGACCATCGGAATCGAGATCTTCATTTCCATCATTGATGCCGTCAAGATCGCTATCGTACATTGAAGGATCCATAAGGCCTCTAGATCCGCTTCCAGAATCAGAGGTTAAGTTCAACTCAAGAGCCATCAATGAGAATTTAACTTCCCATCCATCTGGTAGTTTATCACCATCGGTATCGTCATCGATCGGATTTGTATCCCAACGACCAGGTGCCTCAGCATCAGTGGTCAATGAATCATTATCCACATCGTATCCACTATCTCCCAATAGACTATTTGGATCGAGGGCCCATCTAGCATAACAATTGCAAAGACTATTTTCTGGTATTGCAAAGTTGGTAAGATTCATCTCATGTATCTCATATTTTATTATTGGATAGAATCTACCTACCCAATTCTGCCAGAGCCATCCGCCAGGCTGTTTACCGCACTCGGCAAAGGAATCACAACCAGGAGGTAGCCACACATCTGTTGCAACCCAAAGGCTGTGAGAACGTGAATCCTCTTCTACAGAGAGCACTTGCATCTCCCAACCATCGAGCATACCATCACCATCGGTATCGTTAATGATAGGGTTCGTTGAATATTGCCACGGACGTGGGATATTGAGTATTTCTTCACCGTCGATTAGTCCGTCATCATCTGTGTCAGAATCACTGGCGTTCGTATAAAAGTTATCTTGACCAAGGGTTACTTCCTCACCATCTTCGAGACCATCGTTGTCAGTATCGAACATGCATGGATCGGTGAAATATGGCAAGCCATTCCACACAAACCCGTCGCTAGCTTCCTGTTGATCACTCAGTCCATCACCATCGGTATCAGCATTTGAAGCATTTGAGCCCTGATCGCAAACCTCACCGAATTCAGTCCAATCACTTAGACCATCCTTGTCAGAATCCCATTCACCAGGATCGGAGGTAACCCATATGCGGTTAACCCCTCTATTTACAACAAGAATTTCCCAACCCATAACTTCGATACCATCTTTGAGACCATCATTATCGGTATCTGGGTCTAAGGGATCAGTTGAACGTGAATCGACTACTCCATCACCGTTGCCATCACGGGCATTGTATTCGAGTAGATTTGTGAATCTCTCATTCACTTCAACAATTACCATCATCACATCAAGACGAGAGATAATCACATCTCCAACTTGTATGTCGATTTGATTAACAAAGCCATCTGATGGCGAGATGATAGGCACGGTCACACGGTTTCCACCTGATTGAGTGACCTGGCCTCTAGCTACGGTTTGATTGATGACAACCTGATCATCTAATTCTACATCAATCGAGATAATCGTCATATCGAGCACTAATTGAGGATAGGTCACAGAGCCGTCATTATCGACATCATAGCCATCACGGTCTGGATCTTCATCGCCGTTTACGCCATCGCGTGGATCGAGACCATTACTCGCTTCCCATCCATCAGGCATATCGTCGTTATCGGTATCTTCTTTCCAAGGGCTGGTGAATTTCAATGGTCCGAATACTAAAGAGACCCTGAATTCCTCAACATTGTTCATACCATCATCATCCCAGTCTCCCCAAGCATCACTAAGGTTTGCTGGGTCGAGGGTTTCCTCTCGAGCTTGTGGCGAGTCGCCTAGAGGGTGCTCAGTAGGGTTGGAATAGCAATACTCGTAACCATCTGGCATACCATCACCATCGGTGTCCCAATCAGATGGACCATTTTGGTAACCATCAGCGTCCATGTCTTCTAAAAACCAAGCTAATCCTTCTGTTGCTTGTTGAGAAAATGGAGCAGTGCGTTGAATAGTATTTACCAACGGCTTCATACAATCATCAGCAGTACCATTTTTCAAAGTTACAAGTCCTGAAGAGATTTCGACTATGTCATCAATCATATCCCCATCCGAATCGCTAAGAGTAGGATTAGTTCCATAGTTCTCCTCTTCGAAATTTGCCAACCCATCTAAATCCGAATCAAGTACCATATCGCAGGAATAATCATCCATTGCATTTGCAAGGTCTTTCCAATCCTCTCGACCATCTTTGCCATCATAGCGGCTTTCAAGTTCGCTTTCTACTTCAGTGGTAAGCAAAAGACAATCCCAATTACCTGAAAGTGGATCGAACATTGTTACAACACCAGTTGGGGTAGTAACGTCGTGAGTATGCATCGATTCCCAACGGTCGTTGAGTCCATCATTATCAGTATCTGCTCGGCGGGGGTCGGTTCCCAGTTCCTGTTCAAGGGAATTGATTAGTCCATCACGATCGGGGTCACCAGTAGGTCCGTCATCAGGATCAGGCCAACCGTTGGTCTCATCCTCAATTTCGGCTTCATCTGTATCTGCCTCTCCTGGATCGGAAGAAATATCGTCTGCTTCACCATTGTCTAGAGGATCTAAACCGTGATCGATTTCCCAGCCATCCTCTAAACCATCACCATCAGTATCGGCATTATTGGGATCGGTTCCATATTGTGTCTCCTCAAGTGTATCAGGGAGACCGTCCTCATCGGTGTCCAAAGCATCAACTGCATTGGTTCCTCCACCGGTTACATCATCATCAGCAGCCGATTCAAAACCACCCAAATCCTCACTGGTTTGGAAGTATCCAGAGGCACCTACGAATAGAGAACCAAAGATCATTGTTGATACAATTGCGACGTAAGCCATTTGGTTATGTGCCATTACCATGAATAATACCTCATTGAGCGCAGACCTTGCTAATCACACTTTGGTTATGAATCTTGACGATGAATGAGTATTTTTTGCTCGCTTAATCATCACTTGTTGCCAATTGATATTGTGATACGAGTTCAATCGACCAAGAACCATGTGTTCCTTTCAGTGCTACTTTCACAGGTCTACCTTGGGCGCGCTGCCATGCCCCAGCGAGCATGCCTACCGTAAGTGCAGCGAACGGTAGATGCTGGAAGGTAAATTTGATACCACCATGACTATCGATTTCCTTGACCGAAGTGGGTTTTCCCAAACCCTTTGCAGAGAAGACATCCTCGTATACACTCAGCCAATTACCAGTTTCAGAAATTAGAACATGTTGCTCACTGTCAAGGAAAACTTGCTTTTGTGCTTCAGCAATCGCGATAAACCCATCTGTACAACTCTCACCTTCTATCAACCAGTTTTCCCCTGAATGGATTGAATTAAGCTCTGCACAAGCATCAAGCAATCTACTGAATAATCCTGCTGGGAGCAAGCAGTGCCTTTCTCCCTCAACATCATATCCTTTCATTAGCTCTAATTCTAAAGGCGAATTACCAACTTCGCAATCAGATAAATCCCAGGGCCTTACCGGTGGAGCAATTACATTTGGCTTCTCATTACCAGTTGGATCAAGAATTATTTCACAAAGACCCTTTCCTTGTTCTTGCCAACGCATCCGTAACCTTTCAACGCTCAAATATTCTGCTGCAGCATGTAGACAACCAGCAGAAAAAGGTGTTATTAAGCCATCATTAACGCTGAGATTTTGCAAATCAGGATCGCCCCAACCACGGGATTCCCATCTGCTTTTCAAAGCTAGATTTCGCTTTTTAGCCTTGAATAAGCCACTTACTGTAAAGATTTGTTCCTGCGAAATATGCCAAGATTCCTCATCCACCATACAATTAGCTAGACGTCGGCCCATCGGTGATGAGATGTTTTCTTCGAATAATAACCACCAAGTTTCGAACTCTCGTGCAGAACAAATCATCCAAGGATTGCCATTCCCATCGAGAAATAAACCATCATGAACGGTGAAAGATGCTGCCACCAAATCCACTAACCTTTCATCGAGTTGTAAGTCGATGCCGTGAATTGAGCGCCGCATGGTGGGACTATGCTCGATTCGCATTCATCACCCTATCTCATCAAAAGGGATAGCCTGATTCATTTTTGTCATTGAAACAATATCCAATTACCTGATGATTGGATTTCAATTCTCTTACGTCTTCTCTGACTGAATTTGGGTCTTCACCCTTTAGTAAAACACGTGAATAAAGAGTAGCTATTTGCTCCATCTCATCTACACCCATGCCAACTCGAGTCATTTCTTGAACACCAAGGCGTAAACCGCTTGGAGAAAGTGCTCGTGTATCACCGGGCAGCATATTCATGTTGGTTACAATTCCCGCTTGCTCGAGAAGATGAGCTGCCTTTTTACCGGCTCCGCTGTCAATCTCCCCATGTCTAGTCAAGATTTGATGGCTAGCAGTGAAACCTCTGGATTCGGCGAGGACATCAAAGCCCTCTGCACACATTGCAGCACCAAAAGCCCGAGCATTACGCACTATATCCTGAGCATATGATTGTCCATATTCAAGGAACTCTGCCAATGCCACCACTTTACCTGCTACGTGATGAAGATGATACGAAGAACAAGTCCCAGGGAATACCGCACTGTTTAGACGACGCTGAAAAGTTTCATCTTCACTACTTGAAATAATGAAACCACCTTGGGGACCAGGGAAGGTCTTATGACTACTACCAGTCATTACATCAACACCTTCTTTCAATGGGTTTTGAAATTCACCACCTGCAATCAATCCCAATACGTGAGCACCGTCGTACATCACTGTTGCACCAACTTCCTTTGCTGCTGCGGCTAATTCCTTCAATGGAGTTGGAAAAAGAAATACCGATTGACCAAATAGAGCGATTTTAGGCTTGACTTCCCGAATTAATTCGGCTGCAGCGTCGATATCGGGTTCCATTCTTTCCTCATTCCAAGGGTAGGTATGAAGATCGAGATCTCTCAAACCGACCGCGCCCATTCTAGCATGAGAGATGTGACCACCATCTGCAGTGGAAATCGCAGTTATCTTGTCACCCGGTTTAGCCAACGCCTTCAATGCTGCAATGTTGGAGACAGTACCACTTGTCGATTGAATATTGATGAAAGGTGCTGAGAAGACCTTCTTACCCATTTCGATACCAAGTTCTTCTATGGTGTCAAAGCCACCACACCCTTGGTAATAGCGCTTGTATGGCATACCTTCTGCATAGCGACCATGTAGATCGCTTGCAACGGCTTTTCTAACCAAGGGTGAGATTATATTCTCACTGGCTATCATGCCTAAGCCTTCACCATAGAGATTACCACTTTGTTCAGTTGCTGACATCACCGCATTTGCACGGTCTCGATTAGTTATCATCGCACTCCTTAATGGCCATGATGAAGCAGCCCTTGAACTCTTTGAGGAGAGTTGGGGCTCAATGCCCTCAATAAGATACTACTTTCAACTATTTCTTAGATGGTGGCCCACTACGTTCACTGCGAATGGTATTCATCGGTATCTGCTGTTTGATTTGACCAACTTGAGACATAGGCTGACGGCCAGACTTCTTACTGTGTGAACGTAACAACCGGCCGGTCTTTCTCTGTATCATCTGTGAACGTCCACGATATGCCACAGGTCCAATCAAACGCTCCAATGCCGGCACATCAGATCCTGCTTCCTTGGGACGTTTGAGCCACCAACCGTTCGATAAATTCTGTTTACGTGCATCCTTTGCTCGCTTACTGCTTTTATGTCGGCGTGAAAATCTTTGCTTGAGTCCTTTCTCACTACTCTTTGGTAATCTATCCACCATCCAACCGGGGAAACCAACATCGAAAACAACGCCATTTACCGTCACGAGCAGACCCGACATCAGAAGATGAGTCCCAACAGGTATGTTGGTCATTTTCAAATCAATCTTATGTCTCTTCAGCCGCTTAGCATAAGCAATCATTCCTTTTTGGTCACGATGCTTGATGACCTTTCTTTGCTGCTTCCGCAAGCGACGATATCCTTGGTGGAAGAAAATCAATGACCCGCCTATAGCAACGCCTTGGAAAGTACCCAGTTCAGTAGTCGAAGCGATTCCAATCAATAGCCAAGTCGGTGTTAGCAATAACCAATTAATTACAAACGAAAGTACTCCAGTTGTATAAATCGGTGTCATACGCATAGCTACAGACTCACTAGCAGCAATCATGACATTTGCATTCAAAGCCTCGTCTATTCCACCCTTGACCATCAAACCCGCAACTGGATTAACCGGTGCTTCGTCGATTAGATTCTTACTACGCTTGTGGGAAGGTTTAGTCAAAGATACTTCCAATTGATCACTACTGATATCCTTACCCATGATATTTGCCAATGCTTTAACGCGGGGGTCGAACTCATCGGATATCTCCAACTCGCTTAGAATGGATAACGCACTATGCCATTCTCCACTGTCCAATAGACAGAGTGCAACGGCGATTCTTGGTCGCGCACCAAGTGGATTATTCTTGACGGTTTCAAGTGCTAATCTCAGCGCATCCACGTGAAGGTTTTGAGCACGCAATAGGGCCACTTGTGAAAGTATTGCAGATTGAGTTAGCGCATCATGATGAATTGAATCATCGCTCGGGTTTGGTGACCAATCTCTGAGCATGCGCATCATATTGTGGAGGTGATCGATACACGGATTATTCTCCCAATCCCAAAGGTCATCTTCATCGACCGCACCATGCCACGGATCCATCCATTCAAGAATGAAAGAAAGTAATTCAGGTTCATCATAACCTTCGGGTTGTTGTAAATTATGCAATGACTCTCGTGCTGCGTCTAATCGACGACTGGCAAGATGACCAACCGCAATAATCATTCTCGCTTCATCATCGTCACCTCCTGCCTGAGCCAATACTTTACGCGCTTCTTCTATGGCTCTAGGCCATAATCCTCTCAATCCACTTTCAAGCATTTTAGCACGTGCTTTTTCATGTCTAACAAGAGCTGGGTCCTCTTCGGAATCCTTGGCTTGGAAACGGATTAAGGCATCGAGATCACCGGCCAATGCAGCTTGGTCGACGGTGTCACGCATCCAGTCACTACCACCGCTCATCACCGCACCTTCTCTTCTTTCGTCGGGGTTTAAATCGAATTGCAAGCGCCTTAGATGGCCGAACCGAGCTATTGAAAGAACCCAAGTTAGCAAGAAGATAGCCTGACCAACTGCGATAAACATCCATGTCGCGAGCAGGCGAACTTCTTCTTTGAATCCCCTTTGCTCCAACCAATCGGTATAAGGCATCAAATCACCAAATTCTTTGTAGCAAACCAAAAACAATAGTAGAGCAGTGTAGCCGCTAAAGCCAGCGAATGCAAAGTAGAGGACCTTGCTTTGCGCTGCTTCTTCAGTACGGATCTCACGAGGTGTGGCGAGCATTACACCACCGAGTCCACCAAAGGTCTGACCCCCCAAGTACAAGTTACGTAATAATTCAAAAATGAACGCAAGCCCAACCACTGCAATATTGATAGAAAGGTAAATTGAAAGAACTTGAGGCAAGGTTTTGAGATATTCAATCTGAGAGAATATAGCATGGTTTTGCACCAACAGATAAAGTTCATGGCCAATTATTCCGCCATAATTCAAAATGTCTGCAGAGTTCTCAGGACTATTTACCATAACGTGAAAGACAGTAACTATACCGTTTATTGCAGTGAATGGCATAGTTAGTAGGAATATAAAAAGAATTATTGAAAATATTCTCCCCACAAATCCAACTCGATCTGGATCGATTGGATTCTTACGGCCAATGATAGTTCTCCACTTACCGATGACCAGCATGTTCCATGATGCACCCATGATACGACCATATGCTAGAATGGTTGGACCCATGAAAACCAGTATAGCCACCGCATACCAAATTGGCATATCAGAAGGGACACCTTGTAGCGTTCCATAGAAGATGGTCGCTAATGTAGCACTTATCAAAATCGAAAGAGTGATCAATCTTAGTAATAAACCCTTAATTCGACTCTTTCCACGACCCTGAACCTTTTTACCGCTCAATTGAATATTGAGAGATTCCCATGGCGAGATAAATACAGGAATTAGAAAGAGAATGCCAATTAATACTACGTTTGGCAGGTAGAATACATTAGGATTGAAGAATAATTCAGTAATAAGTAATAGAATTGCAGTCATTGCCATCATATACAATGCGAGTGCAAATCTCACACCAGGTAATGATAAAAGTTCCTTTGCGTCATCTCTATTATTTGTCAAACGATGGACTTCATAGAGATCGTCGTCTATCTCAAAACCAACTTGAAGCGAAGACAGTTGTTGAGGGACCATCCATCGACGCAAGACTATTGCCGCTACGATGGCTAGGAATAACGGTATTAGCAGAGAAAACTCGAAATCAGTATTACCAGAGACGATTGTTTCTGCTGATGCCAGAGGCAATAGGAGAATCACTCCAAGAGCCACAAGCCAACTGCGCATGTCCGCCACAGTGGGTTAACCCACATCAATCAATCGCATCACGAGAGCGAATTAAGAACGCCTCGATTCTATCGAAAGCATCTGCTAGAACCTCTTCGCTTGCAAGATAAACCAAGCGGAAATGACCAGCCCCTTTTTTAGGTGAAAAGCCACTGCCATGGACAACTAGAACATGTTCTTGATGAAGTAATTCAAGGACGAATGCTTTGTCGTCAGCAGCCCATTTCTCATCGGTCAATCGGACGAACATATAGAAAGCCCCGCCTGGATTTTGCACCTCTAGCCCATCTATTTGGGATATCCTTTCAAGACATAAATCTCTACGATTAAGAACGGTTTTTCGATAGGCATCCATCCATGAGCGATCATCGACAAGACCTGTTAGGTAACCCATTTGCGCCGGAGTAGATGCACATAGGCGGGAGCGCAACAAACGTTCCAATCCATCACGGACAAGTGCCATCGACCCGATTGGGTCATGTATCGCAAAGTAACCGATTCTCCAACCTGGTGCATAGTAAACCTTTGATACACCATTGAGCGTAAGGACAGGTACTTTGCTTGAACGTGATGCAACAGAAACCTGTTCGCCTGTAAAGTCGAGACCATCATAGATCTCATCAGCGATAACCATACAATTAGGCCATTTCTCTGCAATTGCTAACAAGCTGTCGATTTCCGAAGCACCTGCGACATTACCTGTAGGATTATTTGGATTTATTACTACCAATAAACGAACTGAATCATCCATTTTTGACTCAATATCAGCCATATCCATTTTCCAGCCATCATCTGATTTGAGATTATATTCTATCGTTTGTGCACCAAACATCTGCGGATATGCCATGTATGGAGGATAGTGAGGTCCGGGTGCGAGAACTTTGGAACCCTCCTCTAAAGTTGCTGCGAAAATCAACTGTAATGCTTCGGTTACACCATGGCACACATAGACATCATCGCTTGTACAATCCCAGCCTTTAGAACATTCATCATCTGCGATTGCTGTACGTAATACACCCAAGCCATATGATGGAGAATAACCAGTTTCCCCACGTCCCAAACTCTCTTGGAATGCTTTGATCATATGAGGCGGGGTAGGTAAACCGGGATAGGCGATTGGATCACCGATATTTAATTTGATAATCTCATGACCCTGGGCTTCTAATTCAGATGCAGGAACCACAACGTCTCGAATCGCATACTCGATTCGAGCGGCTCTTTCGCTGACTGGAATCATAGTAAATCCCCCAATCCACCGGCATTACAGATGATTGAAAAGTGCTCAGGTTCCACGGGTTGGACGCTCAATCTTTGACCTCTAGCCAATAATGCCATTCCTTGTAAAGCTGGCATCTCTTTGAGCGTAGGTAAATCGAGAATGGGTGAAAAGTCAGCGATTGGTTCGATTTCGACCATGAACCAACGAGGTGAATCAGGGTCTGATTTAGCATCGAAATAGTTGCTATTAATATCCCAAGACGTGTGATCAGGATAACCTTCTTTGGATATTTTAGCTAATCCTGCTATGTGGGGGGGTTTGGTATTAGAATGGTAAAATAAGACTAAATCTCCAACTTTCATAGAATCGCGCATGAAATTCCGCGCTTGATAGTTACGAACTCCATCCCAATGGGTTTGACCATCTTCCTTGAGTTGAGAGAAGGGATAGACATGAGGCTCTGATTTCACTAGCCAGAATTTCGACATGTACCGGGCAGTTCAAGTTCGCATTTGAAAACTCTCATCACCATGCATCGATGATTTCATCCTTAGAACTAGCTATGATGACATCGCTATCTTTGTAGTCCTTGGCGCCAGCCAATCCCAAACGCTTGGCCATTGCTGAAGCACCGCCGACTGAACCAACTCCAAATTCTTCTAAGGTGACGAAAATAGCAGGCAATAACAATAGGGCACTAGCCGCTGAGATCCAGAGTAGAATTATGATTACTGTGACGAATGGTTTAATCTCGGGAATCGGTATTTGATAAGCGGAAATCATACCGAGCGTGGTGACTGTTGCTGCTTCGAATAATGACATCCCAGTAGAGACAGTGGCTGAACGAATCGCCTCGATACCGCCTCCTAATTCTCTGATACGGTTGGCTATGTGGATAGAGAAATCAACACCTACTCCCACTAGAATCGAGCCAATCATAACCGTCACCAAAGATAACGGTACATCCATCTGCCACATCACCAGCCATTGCATCGCTACCGTCGCAATCACAGGTGAAGTCGTCCAAATCGAGAATCTGATGTCTTTGAAAACCAAGGCTAAAGTGATCAATGTTAAAGCGATGGCAAAGAAGAGAGAAGACCATTGTGAACTGACTATCAGCTCATTGACTGCTATTGCAACTGCTCCGACTCCTGTGAGATCTTTTACCTCTATTTTCCCTTCATATGATAAAGCCGCATATTCATTCACTTTTTTGACTACAACCTCGGTTTCAGCCACGGGAATAAAAGGCATGTCAACATAAACTAAATTGCGCTTAAAATCCGAGGAAACGAAGAGACCGCGCGTCTCATCTGTCAGACTTGCATAGAATACATCGAGCAAGAAAATCTGTGAAGCTGTCGAGCCTGGTAAGCCATAGAGTTCAGGGGTCATCAAGAAATCCCAAAAGGTGGCATCTTGAGTCAAATCTCGATCGAGTAAAACCTGTGCTGTTTGTCGTATATCATCGGGAACCCATGATTGATTGACCAATTGATAAATTGGAGAACCACTAGCATTGAAACCGATACCAACGGATTTCATCAGGAAAACAACACTTACAGCAGTGGTTTGCTCTACTGTATTCAGATTCTTCTCAAGTACCGCTATCTGTTTGAGACGTCCCGCTGGGTCATCGTTGGTAGGGTCGCTATCATCGAGGTCACCAGAGATATTTCCCTCTACCAAAACCATACCAATCTGACCAGCATTGAATTCTCGTGAATACTGTTTCATCTTGATTACTGGTTCCTCACCTTCAGGAGCCATACCTAGTAGGTCGATATTCTCCTCGACATTCTGCTGCCCCCAATACCCGGAGACAATCATCAAGAATAGGAAAACCGCAATAACCATCCGCGAATAGTTGATTGGTATCTTTACCGCAGCCTCAAATACAGGAAGTGGGGGGTGTTTTGTTTTTCTCAAATCGAGAAGCAGAGTGAGATTCGGCACCATTGCCATGGTCAAAAGATAAACTACGACAATTCCCCCAGAGAGTGCGAAACCAACGGTGGCAATCGGGGCCATTGGAGTGAATGTCAAAGAGACAAAACCGATGACCGTAGTAATAGCAGACAGGAATACTGCCTTACCTGTAGAGGAGAGTGATTGACGCATTTTTTCATCCTTAGTTCCATCTTCCTCAGCATAGCGGTTGGTAATATGCAAACCATAAGACACACCTAGTGCCAATAATATCGGACCAACAATAATCACCGTCATCGTTACTTCATAATCCAACCATCCAATTATCCCTAAAGTCCAGAATACAGAACAAAGTGTAGGTAAACCAGCAATTACAACCACTTTGAATCCTTGAATTGGACGCCATGAGCCGGTTTGCAATACATCGGAGTGGAACACGAATAATCCACAAGCCACCAATACGATAGCTAATGGGAAAATTTGCCAGAATAATTTGAATGAAAACTCGGTGACTGCATTGGTTATGGGGACTGGTCCGGTCAATGTCATGGTCAGACCAAGTTCCTTCCAAGTGCACAGGCCCTCTGCGTCATTATCGTAATTACAAGGTTTTGATTCTAGAGAAATATCATCTAGCATACCTTGGGTGATTTCAATTATTTCTTTTGCAGGCCGGTTCTCGCTAACTGCGACAATCAGCACCGCTCGATCCAAGGTGTTGTCACCATCGGTGTCACGGCTCAACTTATCCAAACCAGGGGTCGGAGAGCCATCATCTTCGTACATCTCTCCGATTATGGTATTGATTGTATTTTGTGAAGGGATTGAATATTCGCCGAGCAAACTATCGGTATTTTGCAATGCATCATTGCTTTGCTCTGCGATTTGAGCAGACAGGCAATCATCTGTAGCCCCACTTGGACAACCCAAAGCGCCTAATTCGGTGACGAAAGCTTCACGTACACGGGGTGCGCTTGAATTAACCTCTTTTATCACCGTTGAGAGAGATAGAACATAGATCACATCATCACTTGGATCGGACAATAGAGGATTTAGCCGATTCTCAACGTGGGCCATCTCCTGTAATATTCTCTGACTAGTGATATTATTATCTGGCGATTCAATGTAAATAATCATCACATTGGTTGACCAATCCTTTTCTACTTCACGTATATTGTTTAGGACAGTGGACCCTTCCGGCAAATAAACCTCTAAATCACCGTTTACATTCAATGAAGGTTCATCGTCACCCTTCAAAGATGATCCATCAAGAAAACCGCTGTGAAATACAAAAAATGAAGTCATCAAGAGACAAATGATTACAGTTGACAACGGAAATTTGGTCAGAATTCCTGTTGCACCATGGCGTTGCCATTCCCTTTGCAACTCCTTAGGTGCATCAAGAACCGCATCGACCGCTTTTTTGGTATCAAACTCTTTTACTGCATGGGCAATTCTATCTTGACCATGGCCGATTAATGAAAGAAACCTCTGTTGGAGAGAGGGGCCCTTTGAGCCATCTCCTGATTCCCCTCCAGATTTAGACATGCCTCCACCAATCTGTGGGTGATGCAAGCACTTTTGAAGCCATGCCCTTCAACTGTAATGACAACTGCTTTTCAATCGGTTGAAATCCATCACTCGACATTTTCAAGCAAGGTTTGTTGGCTAGGTTTCAAAAGTCCGCCCTCACACGAGAGAAACGCTCTGGACCCCTAGGGCGATGGTGATTGATATGGCCGATGCACGACTTGAGGATAAGCGCTGGTCTATCGACCTCGAAAAACGCATCCAAGAGGAGCATTATGCCGATGAGGAAGCCTATGACAATCGTTACGGTTTCAAGCCAGAAAGTGGTAAGGAAATCTTTGTCATCGACACTCCACCACCATACCCAAGCGGTACTTGGCACATAGGAGCTGTAGCACAGTACAGCATGATAGATGTCATCGCTCGTTCACAGAGACTCCTAGGTAAGGAAGTTTACTTCCCATGGGGAGTGGATAGAAACGGCATCAATATCGAATTCACTGTTGAGCGCATCACTGGACGGAAAATGAAGACCTATGATCGTGCTGAATTTATCCAATTATGTAAAGAAACGATTGAAACCTATACTCAAGCCATGCGAAACACTGCTGCAAGGGTTGGACTTTCCTGCGATTTCGCCCGAGAATATCTAACCGATGCACCAGATTACCGCAGTGTCACCCAGGGTATTTTCGTCGAGTTGCTAAAACGTGGCGAGATAATAGAAGATCTAAGACCGAATATCTATGACCCAATCGAAGGAACTACAATCGCTGATGCTGAGGTTGAAAGGACAACGAAGACTGGTAAATTAGTGGATGTTCGATGGACCACAGAGGATGGTGAAACAGTAATTATCTCAACCACGAGACCAGAATTAATCTGTGCTTGTGGGGTTGTTGTTGTTCATCCAGAGGACAAGCGCTACCAACACCTGGTCGGCAAACGTATCGAGTTACCACTTACAACCAATAACCGAGAGACTAGTGTCGAAATAATGACTCATTCCTCTGTCAAATCAGAATTTGGAAGTGGAGTATTGATGGTCTGTTCTTTTGGTGATCAAAACGACGTCGCAGTGTTCAGAGACTTGGGCCTAAAACCATTCCAAGCGATTGATCTAGACGGCTGTATGACTGAAATCGCAGGCCCTCTTGCTGGCATGAAGGTTTACGCTGCACGTAAAGAAGCAATTGAGCAACTTGAACAAGCAGATTTAATCGAAAAAATCGAGACTAGAGAACAAGAAGTCCCAATATCGGAGCGAGGAAAGAATCCAGTTGAAATCATACTTCTCAAAGAATGGTATGTGCGCCAAACCCATATGCAAGACCGGATGAAGGAGTTAATCGAAGATATCGAATTCCACCCCCCGCGCAACCGTCAATTCCTAATCGATTGGATGGATAATGTCAGCATAGATTGGCCTATCAGCCGACGCCGTTGGTATCATACTGAAATCCCAATCTGGTATAGTGAGAATGGTGAGATGATTATCGTACCTCCTGCAGGGACATATGTCCAACCATGGTGCGAGCAACCTCCCGAAGGAAGCCAAGTACTAAATCGTGAAAGTCGTGAATTACTAGGCGATTATACCGACCTAAGGGATGAAATGGGGCAACTGCGTGGCGAAGAAAAGGTGTTTGACACCTGGATGGATTCGAGCAATTCCAATCTCTTCGTCAGTGGATATCTGAACCAACCTGAAATATTCGACAAGGCATTTCCGACAGCCTTGCGACCTCAAGGTAAGGAAATTGTCAGAACTTGGCTATACTACACTTTGCTAAAGAGTGCACTTCTACTTGATAAACCAGGTTTCAAACATGTATGGATCGATGGTCTAGGAATGGACCCATGGGGCCGGAAAATGTCTAAGTCCTTGGGTAATGGTATCGATGCTGATTCAGTGCTTGAGTGTGGAGCAGGAGGTAAGACCGGTTCATGGAAGGTTCGCGGACCTAAGAAAACAATAAGCCTTAGAGCCAATAAAATCGGCAGTGAGTGTTTCCGTCTATGGAAGGCTTGCGATGCTCAAGTTGGTGATGACTTCCACATCAATCCCGAGGAAATTGAAAAGCGCTACTTTGGAGTTCTTACCAAGATGTTCAACGTCGCTCGTTTTGCCAGCATGTTTCCGACCCCAGATGATCTCGAAACAATGCCTGATGACCTTGCGATTGAGGACCGTTGGATCTTGAGTGAATTCGCAAAAATGATGACAATTGTCGAAAAGGCGTGGTCTGACATCGATATTTACCGCGCCACTCAAGCGATCAAAACCTTTGCCACCGGCATCCTACCCAGTCATTGGCTAGAGATGGCAAAGTCGAGACTCTATGCTGACGACGTCGGAGCGGCTTGGACCATTCATCGTATCGTCAGAGATTTGATGAGTGCTTTTAGCCCAATATGCCCATTCTTCAGCCATCACATATCCTCAACCCTATACAATGCCAGCGCTGTCGATGCCCGCTCATTTCCGGAAATACTAACGATAGAGGGTGACTTGACCGAATTAAGTGATTCGCTAAAAGAGTTCAACAGTATGGTATGGAAAGCCAAGAAAGACAAAGGTCTCTCCTTGAAATCAGAAGTAGAAGGTATTACTATTCCCTCTAACCTTGAGGATTTTACGAATATATTAACCGCTATGCATCACCTTGAGTGAGGATCATTCCTCTTCGAGGTCGAGGGTGATTTGCCTAGAATCATGCACTTCAAGATTACCCATTTTGAAACCTATTAATCGAATTGGCCTATCGTATTCGACCTGCTCTGCGAATAAGCGCAAAGCGCTGCGCTGGAAGACACTCTCTTCATCCATGGCTACAGTCAATGCTCTTTGATGCGAGTGCGTCTCAAAGCCGCGATAGCGTATCTTGACCTCAGCAAGGCGTCCACTTACACCCATAATCTTAGCACGCTTCAAAACCATAGTTACCAATTCCTCTAGTCGTTCTAAAACAACTTCAATATCACGTTGATCTTGCGAGAAGGTGTGCTCCTTTGAGATGGATTTACGGCTACGAAGTACCGATATCTCATCGCTGGTCTCGCCTTCAACAACTTGTGATAACCATGCGGCGAACCTCTCATTGGTGAACCTAGCAAGCGATAATTCACCGACTCCGAGTGCATCAGTCATCGTCTCCAAACCCCATTCTGACAAACGAGTAGCAGTTTTTGGACCGATTCCGGGGATTTGCCGTAATGATCTGTCGGCAAAGAATGTGTGAATCTCATTGGGCATAGTTCGATGAATACCACCGGGTTTATTCTCCTCACTACCCATCTTGGCCAAGATTCTAGTCGAGCCTATTCCAAATGAAGCTGATAGGCCCAACTCCTCTTCGATGCTAAGTTTCATCTTTCTAGCCAATGCCAAGGCTGCATCCCAATCACCAGCACAATATTCAGTGACATCGAGATAGGCTTCATCGATTGAAGCCGGTTCGAATTTAGCGGCAAATGGACGTAAAATAGCCATCACTTTGCGGCTGGCTCTGCTGTAAAGGCCGCGGGTACCACGCATGTATACGGCATCACCAATAGGAGAACCTGGGCATCGACGCCAAGCCTCAGTAATCGGCATTGCAGAACGAATACCAAAATCTCGAGCTGCGTAATTACAAGTCGACACTATACCTCTACCACGCCCTTGTTGTGGGTCTGAACCAATTATCAAAGGAATCGACGGGTCGAGGTTATGATGAAGAATTTCAACAGCGGCAAAGAAAGCATCGAGGTCACAGTGGATGATTATCCTCGACCCCATATGCAAGTCATGTTGGCAGCGCTTCATCAATATCACCCTCATGGGCATGACTTCATCAAAGGCGACCAGATGGAATGAGCATGGCCGGCTGGCAACCAATCGCAAGTGTTGTAATCGGCATATTGCTACTAGGTGGCCTAATTGGATACACATCGGAAGAGGTTTTCTCTGACATCCCCAAGCCAAGTGCAGATGTTTGTGCAGTGAAAAGCGAACCTCTTGCGGTACCGGCTTCTGGTTCAATGATAGATATCGACGTCACGCTAACATGGAGTGATTCAACTATTTGGCTCGGTATAATAAGTGCTGAAGAATATGAAAAGATGAGCAAAAGCGTGAATGTCGAAGGAGCT
Organism: uncultured Candidatus Poseidoniales archaeon; assembly: GCA_905181715.1. Taxonomy (GTDB): domain Archaea; phylum Thermoplasmatota; class Poseidoniia; order Poseidoniales; family Poseidoniaceae; genus MGIIa-K2. Next base: position 2,970 of record CAJIYT010000015.1, on the reverse strand, counting down.
GATGTCGTCGCCTGTCCGAATGGTAATGAGATCACTTTCATAGCAGGAGGGCCCGGCTCTGGTGACACATTCAACTGGCAACCAGATGGTCAAGATGTTCACGTGATGGTTGGTGGTCCCAAAGGAACCGGCGATGGTGGTGACGATGATGATAATGGTTTACCACCACCATTCGGAGGTGGCGGGGAAAATGATGAGTCCGGAACACCTTTCAGCGGCTACTTTGATATTCAATCATCGGCTGACATCTCTTTTGGCGTTTTATTATTGGTAATTCTAGCCGCAATAGAAATTGGCATTCTTGCGACTAAAATACTGTGATTTGCATAATTGGACTATAGTCCGCAATTTCCCAGATCAATAAATATTCTGTGAATCTATGGATTTATCAAAAGATACAAAAGGTAATTCACACTACGTGGTGCCATGAATAATAATAGTAAATCTCTTTTTCTGATCTTGCTTTTGGTTTTTAGCATACTTCCCACCTCGGTGAGTGCAGGTGATTCAGGACGCAATGCTTACTCTGTTTCACTTTCTTCATATGAAGTCGGGACAGGAGAGACCGTTGAGATTGAAGCCTATGTCACTGGCTATCAATATTATGATAATCAGAAAACTACTGGTTATAATATTAGGGCAGAGTCGAGTACTGGCGAGACATATGCAATCGCTCAAAATCTAGATGATGATGCTGAAGAAGGGGTGATCACTTATTCATGGATGGTACCACAATCCATTCCGACTGGCTATTATCAAATTTGTGTTGAGGAATCTGATAGTGAATTAGGTTCGCCGATGTGTAGAGGATTGAACGTCATTCGTTATCAAATCGATATGGAAGTGAACAATGAAGTCCTACTCCCCGGTGATACACTTGTCGTATGGGCTACAGTAAGTAGCCCGGTTGATGGGAGTCCGGAAACTCCAGATACAGCCGGTTGGACGATCACATACGAAACTCGAGGAACGGAAACAACTATGTGGGGTGATATTATAACTGAAACTCAAAGAAAAAGTGGAATTTTAACTCCCGATTCGCAAAATCAATTCGGGGTATTATTACCGTCTAACCTAGATCCTGGGTCTTCATTAGAAATCACCTTTTATGCAAATGACTCCTCTGGTTCACAGCAATTTTCAGAGGTCGGCAGAGTTATACAAATTGGGCACTTATTAGTAGAAATATCCATGCCATCATATGATGAGGTAATAAGTATAAACTCGGACTTTGTCCTCCAAATCAACTGCAAAAGAACTCTCAATCAGTGGTCATGGGAAACGATGCCTGCGGCAAATCTACCATTGACAGTAAAATTGGAACAAGGAGAATATGAAACACCAGTTTCGGTTTCATCTAATCTTCCAGGTCAGTCTAGCGATATTGTGTGCGATAGTAATGGGTTTGTTTCACTTCTGCTAACTGCAGATGATGTGAATTTAAAGGCAGGATCTGCTAAAATTGTAGTTTATTGGACCGACGCCGCCTCTAGTGAAGAGGCCAGTACAAGTCAACCGATTTATCTTAGTGAAGATGGTTCTGAACCTCTCAATGGAGTAGGTATCGAATTGGCAATCGATGGCCCTAGCACTAGTAGCAAACCTGGTGAAGAAATCAGATTAACGATTAATACATATGATTTGGCCGGTAATCCACTGCCAGGAATATGGGTACATCACCACACTATCAGAACAAGCGATGGTGGTATTGATGATAGAAGTGAATGGAATATTCAGCAAAGTGATGATCAGGGTGAATTGATTGTTTTAATGACTATCCCTGAAGAGATGAGAGCTGGTGCTAATTCGATTAGTCTATTTGTAAGTGCAAAGAATGAGACTGGAAGTTCTGATTATACGGAACATGAGATTAGAGTGATAGATCCAGAAATCAATATCTATCCTGATACCGCTAATTGGTTGCCTGGTGATGATGTAGTAATGAGAATCGATGCCAAGGATATGACTGGAGATGTTGTTGTATTTTGGAGCGTTTATGATTTGGAAATAGATGGACAGTTTAAGTTTGCAGCAGATTCTCAAGGTGGTTTTTCCTTTACAGTACCTGAGAGAGAATCTCAAGATTTTTCCTCTTTGGATATTGGTGTAATGGTTATTGATTCATCGGGTCAAACCGATAGTGACAACTATCGTTTATACAGATTAAATGGCTTTAGTATGATGGTTACACCTCCAAATGAGGTTTTAATTGCTGGTGAAACAGTTGCCATATCATATGTTCTATCTACCATGGACCCCACTGTTCCAATTGAATATCCACTTCAGTGGACTGGAGATATTATGGGAGTTGCCGATTCAGATATGCTTGGGATTGTTAGCGATGCAAGTGGTTCAATAGAATACACAGTGCCAAGTTACCTTGTAAGTGGTTCATATCTATTGGGAATTAGCTTCGGTGGAATCACGACTTATATCCCTGTCGAGATTCGATCTGATGACGATGCAACAGGCGTTAGTGGGTCATTTAGTTCGGTCGCAGATTCTCTTGATTCTGCCTCTGGATGGGTTTCTACTTTGGCATTGATTCTGGCATTGGCTTGCCTAGGTCTACTCCTCAAACGTGGCGGAAAGAAAGATGAGGAATGGAGTTCTTTCAATGAACCTCTTCCAATCGCTAATCCAACCGCTACTCTAATCCCCCCACCACCTCTTCCACCTGCAGGGATTCCAGAATATGATCCGACATCACCAACTGGTTATGCACAACCGCCAAGGTACTAATTACAATAATCGTGTAAAATTATAGCAAGGCGGATAGCGCTATCCTCACCTACGATTTTGGCCCTGCCAGATACAATGAAAAAGTTCCACATTCCGGAAGTTTGAAATTAGAAAGTATTGAATAAGAATCTCTTCATGGCATGGTTATGATGGGATGTAAGGCCAATTCATTTATCTTAATCTTGTTAATGTTTCTTTTCCCATTTTCTGCTGTAGTAAATGGAACTC
>CAJIYT010000014.1 GCA_905181715.1 uncultured Candidatus Poseidoniales archaeon | reverse complement strand
GGTTAGAGGAGAATCTTACTTCAGTCGAACGATGCCTATGGATTGACCTGCACACAGGATTGGGTAAAGCCGGTGAAGATACATTACTGGTTGAGTTCGAGGAAAGCGATCCAAGGTTGGAAGAATTGAGTTCTAACTTTGGCCCACGTATCACCAGTCTTGACCCTAAGGCTGGAATTGCTTATGCGATTCGTGGCGGTATGCAAGCCGGTGTCGAGGCAAGGTTTCCTAAAATCGAATGGACTAGTATCACTCAGGAGTTTGGTACAGTTTCTCCTTTCAATGTAATCAAAGCCCTCAGAGCAGAAAACCGTTGGAGCCAATGGGGTGGTTCAGAAGGTAGGGATACTCTGCATCATTGGAGTAGAAAGAATCTGCTCGACGCCTTCAATATGCGTGATATAGCCTGGCGTAACCGACTCATAGAGCGTGGTAATGCCCTCTACGCCGATGGCATAAAACATTTACAACACTGAAGTTAGTACTACTCTAGCTCAAATGACTTAGGACACATTACTGCACTTCTTAGCGGAAGTATGATGATGTCACTATCTCAACGACAATCATGCGTGGAATTACACATGTGGTATTTTTCATTCTGCTTCTCGCTCCTTTGATCGGGTGTGTAGATGATGTCTCCTCTCCCGAAATTAGTACCGTGACCATACAGCCATCTAATGCTAAGGTAGGCGATTCTTTGACCTGTGACTATACTGTTTCTGACCCTGATGGCATGGGCGTTGTCGCTACAATCGGGTGGTCAATCAATGGCGAAAAATCTAGTGTAGGCCCTACCTTTTCAGCGCCGGTTGGTGGTAGTTTGGTCACTTGTGAAATCACAATAGTCTCTGATGAATTTACAACTTCTGCTACCAGTTCTGGCATTACCATCTCCAATAGCCTACCAATTCTTTCCTCGGTGACAATATCGCCTACTAGTGCTGTCAGTATCGGCGATCGAGTAAGTTGCTTTGCTTCCGTCAGCGATGTAGATGGTGATGATGTAATCATTAGCTATCGTTGGCTAAACGGTGAAGTAGTGGTCGCTAATTCTAGTGAAATGAATATCGATACTATCATATTTTCACCTGGTGATACCCTGACTTGTATTGCTACTATCGATGATGGTTCTGGTGGAATCGATTCAGTGAGCGATTCCAAGGTTTTACTAAATTCAATGCCAGCGATAACTAGTGTTTCCCTGACTCCAAATTCCCCGGTTTCTGGTGATGAATTAACCTGCTCTTGGGAATTCTATGACGCAGATAATAATTTGGATTCTTCTTCGGTTATCTGGAAAGTCAATGGAGTAGAATATTCCTCAAACGCATTGACATACACTGCAGTATCCTCTGGTGATGAGATTATATGTGAGGTTACTCCCAACGATGGTGAACTTTCTGGTGCGGTAGCAAGTAGTGCTGTCGTCGTCGTTCTCAACAGTCAACCGTCGATATCGGCGGTAATTATCACTCCAAATAGTAACATTATCAGTTCTAGTATTCTCACCTGTTCGGCATCTGGACTGGATATAGATGGGATAGTAGAAATTAGCTATGTGTGGAGTAACGGTGCAGCAATAGTAAATGGTGGTCCAAACCTGAGTCTGAACTCACAGTTCTATTCTTCTGGGGATATCGTTACCTGTGTTGCTACCGCCGAGGATAGCGATGGTGCTAGTATAAGTTCGTCAGCGTATGTGACAATAGGTAATAGTGGCCCGATGGTAAGTGAGATCTTCCTTTATCCCGCAAGCGCACGAGTAGGTGATACATTGAATTGTAATTACACCTTTACTGACCCTGATGGCGATAATGATACCTCACTGGTTTCATGGGTAATCGAAGGGATTGCAAGTGGAACTGGCAGTACCTTGATCGCCCCTACAGGTGGCACTCAAGTCTCTTGTAATGTGATTGCAAATGATGGACAAACCGATGGTAATTCCATCGATTCAACCGTTATGACAATCAGCAATACAGTACCACTAATTACAGGGATATACATTACTCCAACATCTGCGGTTGTTGGCGATTCCTTGCTCTGTTTCTATACGCTAAATGATGCGGACTCGGATCCAGATCACACCTCAATTCGTTGGTTTGTCGACGGTGTAATCGCTGCTAATGGTACTTCGATGATCGCTCCAAACACGAGTTCAGAAGTTGTTTGTCAGGCTACTCCTGATGATGGAATAGTAATTGGAGTTCCTCTCAATAGTAGTTCGATAGTCATCGGTAACACCCCTCCAGTGATCAGTTTGGTTATTCTTACTCCTCAGAATGCAGTATTTGGCGATACTTTGACGTGTAGTTATTCTTATTCAGATGCGGATGGACAAGATGATTCCAGTATCATCAATTGGCAAGTAAACGGGCAATCTTATGCGATAGCAAGTGCAATTGCTGCTCCTGCGGGTGGCAGTAATGTCAGTTGTTCAGTAACCGCTTTTGATGGCGAAAGTGTTGGTAATACCGAATCTACTGCTAATATTACAATAACAAATACCGCACCGGTGATGGTAGGAGTTTCATTTTCACCAAATCCAGCATCTTATGGCGATGTTATCTCTTGCATGGCAACTGCAAATGATGCTGATAGTGAGCAATTGACCTATGATTACCAATGGTATGTCAACACTGTCCTCGACTCGGGAGTGACATCTGATGTTCATAATGCGCCCATAGGAGGAGATGAAATCGAATGTAAGGTTTCAGCCAATGATGGGCAGGTTTCGAGTGCACAGATGTCTAGTGGTAGCATGGTGATATCCAACACCAATCCGACCATCGACTCGATCTCAATCGATCCATCGGCAACAATCCACACCGATACCGCAGTGACATGTATAGCAACGGCCAGCGATATCGACGGCCATCAATTCACATTGTTGTATGAATGGTTTGTGCGTGGAACATTGGTCGGCTTTGGTACCTCTCTAACTCTCAACTCTACTATCAGTGCACCAGGTGACGATTTGGTATGTGTAGTTACAGCTGAGGATGATTTAGGTGGTTTTGCTTCTAATTCGGATACAAAAACCATTGACAATTATGACCCGATATTGACTTCTGTAACTATTAATCCCAACACAGGAGTGACCGATACTACCACGTTAACCTGTAGTGCAACCGTAACTGATGCTGATAATGAATCGGTTGGTTTTTCTTATGAATGGATTAATCTTAATACTGGTTCAACTCTTGGAATCAGTTCTTCATTGACATTACAGTCATCTACTGTATCATCTGGCGATATTATTCAATGTACTGTATTAGCCACTGATAACTCTGGTGGAAGCGATTTCGATTCAGCTACAGTAACCGTCGGTTAAGGCATTCTAGTGACGAACATCCTATGGTTATCCTGAAGTCCATGTAGATTCAGGACTTCTTCGACTATTAGTCCCCCTTGTTCAAGTTCTTCTTCAACAGCAACGAATAGAGCCTTTTCGCCTTCATCACTCCACCGCTCGCTTGCTGCTTTAAGCGAAAGTAGAGCGGTACCACCTGATGCGAGGCAGCGGTGCGCTGCTTCTAGGAACATCGCTGCTTGGCCAGCCTGGCTGACATCTTGCAGCATCCAGTTGATCTTATGTGGCAACATCATGCCCCAACGTGAATGCATGCGTGCATCAGCAAGAATAGGCAATATTCCCGGTCTTGTACTCGCAAGATGGTTGAGATCACGCAGACAGCGAGGCGAAAGATCGACCGCGATAATTCTCCCACCTTCTTCGCCTCTTTCACCACATATCAAGTCATGTAAATGGGAGATAGTAGTGCCATGACCGGCACCAAGGTAGAGAATGCTCTCTCCTCTTTCGGGTAATAATCGCTCCTTGTTACCGTGAGCTCTTACCAAAGCCGCTGCCAATTTCGAGCGAGTTGGGTCCCAGCGTCGGTGCTCTATTCCTTTGAATCGCCGGCGTCGTTCACCGTAAACACTGGTGCCAACTACGGCATTGCGCGTCCAGATAGTCCGTCCTTCAAGGAGGGCTGACCAGGTTAGACGTCGAGGACCTCTGCTTGCCATTTCTTCACCTTCGAGGCGGGCTTGGATGCTCTAGTTTGATGGTCTCTACACGTTGAGCGATTTCTGCTATCGCCTCTTCACTCCAAGTTTCGCCACCGAAATGATCACAGCGCACAGCGATACTTGTCTTCGAGGCGACCAATCGCGAGATTTTTCCTCTTACCCAATGAGGTGATCTTGAAATCCAAGGGTGCATGAATATATGACCGTGTTTGGGGGGAAGATCTCCGTTTTTCAAGTGATTGAAGAAGGCCTTCTCTGCCCCTAATATCTGGACTGTACCAGAAGGCAATCGGGCTAATCTAGCACGGCCATGGGCTTCGACACAGAGACGTGCTGCCAACATAGGCCCGAGCAATAAACAGGCAGATGGTAGGTAATCGTTGACCAATTCCTTGATACTCTCCTCGATGCTAACCAATCTCACACTTGAATCCGATGTCGCTTGTCCCCATGACTGAATTACGTTCCATTCCTCGCTGGTAGGACCTTCCTCAGGGGCACTTATCTCAAAGAGGTCAGCCAATTCCTGAATGCTTCCTACCTTGGTAACCCCTTCGATAACCCCTTCTCTATCATCCTCAAAACGGAGTTTGGGTAAGAATAGTCCGACCCACTCAACCAATCTCGCTTCCATTGTAACTAGTGATGAACGTAATTCATCGGAAGCGCGCAAGAGGTGTTCTAGTCGGCGATCTTTATCGCCTGCTGCCGCATCTACTCCCATCTCTGACATTCTCAAGCTAGCACTATCGAGTGCGGCCAGTGCTTCATCGGAGGGAAGTGGCCAATCAGCGGCCGGTAAATCATTATCCCCGTGAGCGCGAATCTTGGCATCAGGGAACCTTTGAGCTAGTTTTTTTGCTTCCGGAATCAAGGCGGAGTTGGCCATTAGTTCCAACCTGGAAACCACTGCACTAATGCTGTTCCAACCATCCCAAGATTCGCTATCGTGAATCAAGCCAGTATCATCAGCAACCGCTGCCGAACGCCAGTCATACCAGAGCCACATAGCCAAGCGGAGGTGGTGCTCAATCAAGATGGTTGGGGAGAGTGTCAACAAAACGTTTGTAACCTAGTGAGTGTGGGACTGGTGTATGTTCTGTCCCGAATGTGGAACGCTAGCATTCCCGAATCCATCGGGAGTAATCACCTGCACCAACTACAAATGCGGTTATGTCGGTTCGGCAAATGCCACTATGAAGGATAAGCATGGTAAGACTATCGACCTCTCAAAAACCGTTTCAACCACCAAGGCTGAGACACGAGATTACGAGATTATCAAGGATTCAGATAAGATCCAAGGAGTGCTAACCGTTGGCGATTATATGTGCCCGAAATGCGATAAAGTCGAGGTATTCAGTTATCTTGAGCAAACCCGTGCTTCCGATGAGCCCGAGACTCGAATGTTAACCTGTAAGGACTGCAGCCACGGCTGGAGAGAATATTGAGGATTCGCCACCTTATTCAAGCGGCACCTTGTGCCACTGTTATGCGCTGCATGTCCTTGCTCATCGTAGTTAGTATGTTATTGGCTGGATGCAGTGCTGAAGAAGAGTTAATCTTCGGGGGTGAAGACCTTCGCGCTCAGGATTCATATCGTTTTATCTTACAGGATTCATCCGGTGACTTATGGAACTTAGAGAACCATAGTGGTAAGACGGTTGTCATCGTCTTCATGTACAGTCGTTGCCAGGAGACCTGCCCGATAGTAGAGGGTAATATTGCGTGGATTTTTGAGCAGTTAACTCCTGAGGAGGAAGAGGATTTACATGTGGTTGCAATCACTATGGATTATCGTCAAGATTCACCCGAAGTACTTGAGGATTACAAAGCAGAATACAATTATTCCTGGCCACATTTAACCGGTTCAAAGACAGCTTTAGAGTCTGTATGGGAGCCATATGGCATTGTGCCACTAGAATATGATGATGAAAGTGGTGACAACTATGAAATCGCTCATCAGCAATATACCTACATTCTCGATACCGAATTGAAACTACGCGTGCGTTGGTCGGGTGCAGATTGGCCCGCAGACTTATTTCTGGAAGATCTGCGTACCGTAATGGCAATCTGAGGTGTAAAAATGCCCGAACTACCTGAGGTTGAAACGGTTCGAACCGGGCTGGAGATGGCCTGGGTGGGTCATAAAATCGTTGAAGTAGAATTGCGTAGAAAAACACTGCGTTTCCCCTTCCCTGAGGATATGATAGAACGCTTACAGGGCCGGAAAATAGTAGCGATTCGCCGAAGAGCCAAGTATTTACTCGTCGACTTAGACAATGGAAGTATCTGGCTCAACCATCTAGGGATGACTGGACGTTGGACTTATGATGCAAGTGAGTACGATGGTAAACACGATCACGTGATGATTAGATTCGAAGATGGCTCAGTATCGGTTTACAACGACCCACGTCGATTTGGAGTAATGGATATCATGGTTGGTGCCTCGCACAAATTACTTGATCACCTTGGGCCGGAACCGCTTGAAGATTGGAGCGGAGTGGAATTAGCAGATCGAATAGGAGGGAGGAAAAGCCCAATCAAGACCCTATTGCTCGATCAACGTACCGTTGTCGGAATCGGCAATATCTATGCTTGTGAGGTTCTTAACAGAGTACAGATTTCTCCCACTAGAAAAGGTGGTGACATCAGTGAGGAAGAATGCCGGTTACTGGTTTCTGAATCGAGAAAGGTCCTACTAGAGGCAATTGCAGCAGGAGGTTCCACTCTAAAGGATTTCAAAGCAGTAGACGGAAGTTTGGGTTATTTCACTCATCAATTCAGAGTTTATGACAAGGAAGGACAGAAATGCCCTTGCGGAGGAACTGTTGAGAGATTCATGCAGAGTGGCAGATCGACCTTCTGGTGCTCTTCTTGCCAGGATTAGAAGAGTCCGCTCAGGCGTAGGAATACCCATCCAGCCATCAACAGCATCACTGTTCCAGTGATTCGATTCAGATTTTGTCGCTGTGCTTGCATACGCTCGATCATCATATCGCTTGAAAGCGCAATGGCGATGATGAGGTACCAACTCATATCTATGATTAGCCCCAATAATCCCAAGGAGATTTTTGTTTCTAGGTTCATCCCTTGCTCAAGCAATGAAGAGAGTACTGCGAGGAGGAAAATAGCGATTTTGGGGTTGAGGAATACGATTAAGAATCCCTCAGAAAACCCTTTCAGTTTAACATTTTCAGAAGTTTCCATTTCAGGCTGAGCTCGAAATAAGGAATTAGCCATCCATATCAAAAGCATTGCTGCACTAAATTGCATTATTACGAATAGGGTTGGCATACTTTCAATCATCAATACCAAGCCGAATACGGCTACGGCACAATAAATCCCGAAACCCAATCCATGACCGATAGCGCATGCAATACCACGCATGCGTCCTCCGAGCAGAGTATTACGGATTACAACAATTAGTGAAGGGCCAGGTGATGTAGCACCGAGGGTGAATAATATCGAGGCGGCGATAATCGCCGGCCAAGCAATGTCCATGTCAGGCCGTAAAGAGCCGAGGAAATGATGCTGTCGCTATCAGAATGATTTCACGGCCAAACCTTTCGAGTTCAAACGCTCCGATGTTTCAGCGCTAGCACGATTGAGGTGCAGTTGCATTCTACGTTGTGACCAGACTACTGCTGCTGCATAAAGCAGTACCTCGCCTGATGTGAGCACTTCTTCTTTTTTTGTCATCGCTATCTTTTTGCCATCAGACCTAGTTAAAGGTGTAGTATCCTGAATCACATCTGCCTCATTACAAGGGATATACAAGCAGGTCTTAGGCTGATAATCCACACGGTAACATGAAGTACTAATGTATGCACCGCCGGCTATGCCCACAGGTACAGTTAAGTGGTTTAACAGAGTGAAAGGTTACGGATTTATTGAGCAAGAAGGTGGAGAGGATCTCTTCGTCCACATTACTCAAATCAGTGAAGAACTAGATGAAGGCGACAAAGTCACCTTCGAAATCGGCGAGGGCGACAGAGGGGCAAATGCCATCAATGTCGTCAAAGTCGAGTGAGTTCTCCACACCAAGCAATAGCTTGTATTCATTTAACCATAGCATCAGTGTTAACTTTATTCTAAATAAAGCACTGATTACACCGAGTTGAATTATTGATGGAAACATCGATCGAAAGGTGAAATCTTGAAAACCAATCATCATCATTGGTGATAACGTAGACCCAATCATCATTATTGGTGGTAACGTAGACCCAATTACCCCGATAGGTGGTAACGTAGACCCAATCTCGTGGTCATTTTATTATTCGATGCCATGATTTGAACACATTATTGGACATAATATTATTCTCTTTATGGCAGATCATTATTTCTAATGATGAAAAACTAGTTTTGATTACATATTGCGGCGATATTGGCCACCGACTTGGAATAGGGCCTCGGTTATTTGGCCAAGGGTAGCTACTTTGACGGTCTCCATCAATTCTGCAAACACATTTCCATCTTCTCTAGCGATCTTCTGTAAATTCTCTAGGGCGATATTAGTCTCTTCGACATCTTTCTCCTGCAGAGCGTTGGTGCGATCTAGACAAGCCTGTTTCTCTTCAGGCGTGGCTCGAGCCAATTCCATCTCGAAGTCGTCAGCTGTCGACTCATCGAAGGCCTTTGCATTTGGATTCTGGAAGGTATTAACCCCAATAATCGGTAGGGTTCCATCGTGTTTTAGGTGCTCGTAGTACATCGACTCATCCTGAATCTTGCCACGCTGATACATGGTCTCCATTGCACCTAGAACTCCACCTCTTCTAGAGATGGCTTCGAATTCCTCAAGCACTGCAGCCTCTACCATGTCGGTCAGTTCATCGACAATGAATGCTCCCTGTAGTGGATTCTCAGTCTTGGTCCAGCCGCTTTCTTGATTGACTATCAATTGGATTGCCAGGGCTCTCCTGACCGATTCTTCAGTCGGCGTAGTGATTGCTTCATCGTAAGCATTGGTATGGAGTGAATTGGCGTTGTCTTGTATTGCCAGTAATGCTTGAAGGGTGGTTCTGATATCATTGAAGTCGATCTCTTGTGCGTGCAGACTTCTGCCACTGGTTTGGATATGGTATTTCAGTTTCTGCGAGCGCTCCCCTGCACCGTAAAGGTCGCGCATTGCAACTGCCCAAATACGGCGTGCAACGCGGCCAATGACGGTATATTCGGCGTCAAGGCCATTGGAGAAGAAGAAGGATAGGTTTGGGGCAAAAGCATCAATATCCATACCCCTGCTACGATAATATTCAACATAGGTGAATCCATTGGCCAGAGTAAGTGCCAATTGGGTGATTGGATTTGCTCCTGCCTCGGCGATGTGATAGCCTGAAATAGAGACCGAGTAGTGATTGCGTACCCCATTATCGATGTAGTATTGTTGTACATCTCCCATTAGTTTCAGAGCGAACTCCGTAGAGAAGATACAGGTGTTTTGGGCCTGATCTTCCTTGAGAATATCAGCTTGAACAGTACCTCTTACCGTTTGCAAGGTACGCTTTTTGATTTGATGATAAGTCGCACTATCTACCAAATTCTCGCCACACTTACCTATGGTGGCAAGTCCGAAGCCATTGTGACCTTCGGGTAATTCCCCGATGTAATTCTGTGTCTCATGATTATCTTGATTTAGATGATTCTCAACCTGTTGGTCGATAGCAGCATTGAGGAAGAAAGCGAGTATAATCGGTGCTGGACCATTGATGGTCATCGATACACTAGTATTTTTGTCACAGAGGTCGAAGCCGGAATAAAGTCTCTTAGCATCATCAAGTGTAGCGATAGAAACTCCCGAATTACCAACCTTACCCCAGATGTCAGGACGTGGCGCCGGATCTCTACCATAGAGGGTGACGCTGTCAAATGCTGTCGAGAGTCTCACGTAATCCTGACCCTTTGACAACAGATGGAATCTACGATTAGTGCGCTCGCTTGGGCCTTCACCAGCAAACATGCGTGCACTAAGTTCGTCACTGCGCTTGAAAGGAAATACTCCGGCAGTGAATGGAAATTTGCCAGGGACGTTCTCCTTGGCTAACCATGAAAATAATTGGCCATCATCTTCGATATGCGGTAGTGCTACCTTCGGGATCATCTGATGGGAGAGGCTTTCCGATTTGGTGCTAACCGAGAAGGATTTGCCTCTGACAAAGTAAGTGTATTCCCCTGAATTATACGCTTTAGCAAGTTCACGATATTCATCTAATGAATCCGCTTGTTCACCCACCTCATCCATTAATTCATCTCTTAAGGGGTAGAGTATTTCTTTAGATTCCGGTACTAGAGATGCTGAAGTTTCTAGATGCTGAATTCGTCGCAGTTTTTGGGCGACATCCTCATGATTTGTGTGATATGCCCGGATACAAGATGCGATCTCCGCCAGATAATGCACTCGCTCGGGAGGGATTACACCCTTGCGTACACCGACTTGACCAAATGGTTCTGATGCATTGAATCCAATCTCATCTGCCAACTTTTGCCAGAGGAAATCGACACCGGGGTCGGCGAATTGGCTAGCGATTGTTGCTACCACCGGTAATTCTTCATCTGCTACATGGAATAGATTGCGATTGCGCTTAACCTGCTTACGTATTGCACGCAAAGCATCTTCACTACCCCTCTTTTCAAATTTATTCAAGACTATCAAATCAGCAACATCGAGCATCTCGATTTTTTCTAATTGGCTATGAGCGCCAAATTCAGCGGTCATGATGTAGAGTGAATGGTCAGCGATTTTGGTTATTGCATCACTGCCTTGACCGATGCCGCTGGTTTCACAGAAGATTAGGTCAAAGCCGACAGCCTTGGCGACTTCGATAGCTCTATCGAGATTAGCAGAAATTTCACTTCCCGAGCCACGACTGGCAATACTGCGCATGAAGAGGTTATTATCTGCCAATGAATTCATGCGGATTCTGTCTCCTAGCAATGCACCACCTGTGCGTTTACGAGTTGGGTCTACACAGAGTAAACAGATTTTTTTATCGGGATTATCTCTTAGTATTCGAAGCATCAGTTCATCGAGTAAGCTTGATTTCCCAGCACCTCCAGTGCCAGTAAAACCGATGACTGGGACCTTTTCTTCACTGGAGCGACAGGTATTGAGAACCGTATCGAACGTCTCTTTATCAGCCCATTCGGAAAGGGTTAGCAGCAAGCCTATTTCTGCCATATCTTCAGTGGTAATCTGACGGTTGAGGCTAGAGAGTCTCTGTTCCGAGTTGAGGTCTACTTCACTTGCACTAGCCATAAGATGGTGTATCATACCCATCAATCCCATGGTTCTGCCATCATCTGGAGAGTAGATTTTAGAGATTCCAGAGTTGTGTAATTCCTTAATCTCAGGTGGTGTGATAGTGCCGCCGCCTCCAGCGAAAATACGAATGTGCGAACAGCCACCTTCATCGAGCAATTGACGGATGTAAGTCAGATATTCGACGTGGCCTCCCTGATAGGAAGTTAATGCTAATGCGTGAGCATCTTCTTGGATTGCACAGTCCACTACATCCTTGGCAGAGCGATCATGACCGAGATGGATAACTTCAGCACCAGCACTCTGAATCAAGCGTCGCATGACGTTTATCGCTGCGTCATGGCCATCGAATAGCGATGCCGCAGTGATTACTCGTACCGGTCCGGTACTAGTAGTGAACACCGGTTCATCATCCGACATGTGCGATGCCATCCCTCAACTCTTCATCATTGCATCGCTATACGGGTTTGTTATTGAGCCTAGCCGAACTGTCGCAACTCATGCGACCGCGCTGGGTACTCAAGCCGGAGGAGGTTGCTATCATCGACGCCAATGCAGAAGCGCTTGGGGTAGACATGGATCAGTTGATGATAAGTGCGGCCGAAGAATTACTTAATGCTCTAAAAGGGTCACCTCGGCCGATTTGGATACTCTGTGGACCGGGGAATAATGGTGGTGATGGATTTCGTCTTGCCGAGATGATTGACGATTGTGTTGTAATCGCTTCGCATGCACAGCAAAAAACTGAATTATCACAACGAGCACGTGATGAATGTAGTAAAACCATCTTATCGATCGAAGAAATCCCAGAAGAGGAACCCAAAGCCATTGTTGATTGTCTGCTCGGCGCTGGAGCGATAGGGCAACCGCGGGGCGAGATACTTCGTTTGATGGAAGCGATACCAGGCAGGCCACAAGTTTTGGCTTGTGATATTCCAACCGGTTGTTCTTCTGGTCTAGCATTCAATGCTTTTCGAACTGTGACTTTCATCGCTCCCAAGTCAACTATGGTCGATAATGATGGGCGGTTATTGCCAGAGGTTGGTGACTTATTCATCGCTAACCTTGAGATTCCTGATCAAGCCTTAGATCCCGGACCTGGTGACATGTTACGATATCCAGTATTGATTGATGATGCTGTCAAAGGTGATCGCGGTCGTGTTTTGGTAATTGGTGGAGGTCCATACCACGGTGCTCCTATTCTTGCAGGTATGGCAGCGCAGAGAATGGGCGTAGATTTGGTTCATGTCGCCATGCCCAAACAAGCAAGTATGCGGGTCAAATGGCCTGCTGGACTGATTCCAGAGACAATTAATGACGAAGAGATATTCACTGATGCTGCAACAATCATCGAACGTTGCCAATCAGGGCGTGGTGTTCAGGCATTGGTAATCGGCTGTGGTCTTGGCAAAGATGAAGCGACTTTAGCAGCTGTGCGTTTGGTTATCGAATCTTGTTCCGATATTGCAATGGTGATAGATGCCGATGCAATCGCCGCCTTGAATGGCTGGCCCAAAGGGGTGAAAGGAGTTGTAACTCCGCACCAAAAGGAATTGGAAAATTGGGTTGACGACATCTCTGCTATTCCAGAACTAGTCGAAGGACATGGCGAGGATAGAGTGGTAATAGTAACAGGGCCAGAGGACATGATAATCGCTTCTGGTGGGCGCGGTGGCGTAGTAAGCGGTGGTAATCCGCGTATGGCCATGGGTGGCACAGGCGATATATTGGCTGGAACGATTGCTGGTTTGCTCGCTCTTGGAGTTTCACCATGGGGTTCAGCGAGATTAGGGTCATGGCTACTACGTCAGGCCGGTGATTTGGCTGGTGAGGAAATAGGACCGGGATTAGTAGCGGAGGATGTGCCTCCATTCCTTTCACGCGTTCTCAAATATCGCTAATTTCGCCTTCAGCTAACGGTGGAAGGCCCTTCTTCGCTCGCATATAATCGGTATAATTCCCGTAATACACCTTGACCTTGCCATTTTCTAATTCCCAGATACGATTGACGCATTGGTCGAGGAACCAGCGGTCGTGACTAACGGTTATCAGCGATCCCTCATAACTTTCAATCGCTTCTTCCAAGGTTTCTTTTGAATCCATATCCAGGTGATTTGTAGGCTCATCCATCAATAGCAAATTGTTATCTTCCAATAGCAATTTTAACAATGCAACTCTTGCTCTTTCACCACCGGATAACTGACTCATTTTGGTGTTGACTTGGTCCTTTGAAAATTGAAACCTACCAAGTGCTGCTCTGATGTCACCATATTGGAAGTCAGGTCTTAATACCTCGATTTGTTTGACTGGAGTTAAATTGAAGTCAAGAGTTGCGTGGTCTTGATGGAAATAACCGATGACACAACCAGGTGCAACCTCGATTTTACCCTCTGTGAGTTTTAGATCTCCTGTAATCAATTTGAGTAAAGTGGTTTTTCCTTGACCATTTCCGCCCACTATACCAATTCGGTCTCCTTTACTTACCTCAAGGTCCTGATTATCGAGAATCTTACGATCTAGACCATCAAACTTCATAGTTGCAGAACGGAATTCTAGCACATCCATGCTGGATTTCTCTACTGCTTGTAGTTGTAAGACCAATGGTTTACGCTTCTTTGGAACTCTCAGCCTTAATGCCTTGAGTTCCTTCTGCTGTCGTTCGAGGATTTTCTGTTTCGCTGAGATAGACTTGTCATACTTGTTTGCCTTTTTCATCTGTTTCAAAGCATGAACCGTAGAACCCATCTTCTTCTCTAGATTCTTGATCGCTTCTCCAAGAGCTGCTTCGCCAGCGGTTTTCTGGGTAATGAAACGACTGTAATTTCCTTTCCACTTCCATGCTCTAAGATTGTCGATTTCGACGATTCTGTTACAGACCTGGTCGAGGAAATAGCGGTCGTGTGAAACGATTAGCTGAGCGCCCTTGAAATCTCTTAGGAAATCCTCTAGCCATTCAGTTGTCCGAATGTCGAGGTGATTTGTCGGCTCATCGAGGAAGATTACGTCGATTCCGGCTAGACCTACTAATTGTCTGGCCAGAGCCAACTTTGCTTTTTCGCCACCAGATAGTTTGTCGACCCTCATCTCCATGGGGTGCTTATCTAGCCCAAGTTTCTCAAGAATAGCCTTAGCGATATTAGCAACATTCCCCCCTCCAGAAGTACCGAGTGTTTTTTGTAACTCCGAATAACGCTCCATCACCGGTTGCCAATCACCATCATAGAATGATGGCTCGATCATTTGTGTTTCAATAGCGACAATTTCCTCTTCTAATTCCTGAAATTGTCGACCCTTTCTTCCCAATTCTTCTCCAATAGTAGAATCAGCCTCGATATCACGAATTTGTGATAGATATGCGATACGGATGCCAGATGCGAACTCGATATCACCTACATCTTGTGATTGTTCAGAAATAGTGTTGAGCAGAGTAGTCTTTCCAGCACCATTATGCCCGACTATACCGATTCTATCGCCATGGTTCACGATCAGATTGATGTCTTGCAATACATCGACTGGTCCAAATGATCGGTCGACTCGCTCGACGTGAATCAACTCTCGGACCATGATTCGGGCCCAAGACGGTGGCTTTTGGCCCTGTCGGTCATTCCTTGACCTCAAATACCGAGACTGAGTGTGATTTATCAGTTAATTTTAGCGTTTGCGAATCTCAAAGGTATTGATAATAATTCTTCATCACTCATCTTGTTTCCAGATAATAAGCGGTATTGATAATTGCTGCAAAAGACACCCATGCGATATATGGCCAAACTAAGATAGAGGCATTTGGAATTGGTTTGTAAACCATGTAAGCATATATGATTGTAAAGACTATTATCAAAATAAGCATAATCAACGAGAGTAGATAGCGTTCTGAATTAAATACCGAAGGCCAAGCTAGATTGAGTACGAGTTGAACGATAAATAAAGCTATGATTATGTTGTGATGTTCCAACTCATCTCGCTTACTTAAAATGGAACTGAAACTAACAGCAATACATGTGTAAAGAACAACCCATATCGGAGCAACAATCCAGCCAGGTGGTTGAAAGAACGGTTCGTAAGCTGAATCAAATGTCAATCATTACGCCCCATTCGCTACTCTAATCTCTACGATGGATATTACGTCACAATGATTCAATCGCTTGCTCATGGTGGGTCAGCAAGTTTCGTAGTTTCACTTTGAGTGAAGGAGTTAGGAAATCATTTTCTGTAGTCCATTCAACCGGATCAAGAATCATATTTCTTGCTACTTCATAGCCCTTCCAATTTGGTGATTGCATGTTCTCCTTAGCGAGGGTTTTCAGCAACCACTCATTGACTGCCTTATCAGCACACATTTCAGCATCATCATTTGACGCAGAAACTCCTGCTTTACCGAGAGCGGTGCGCAGAGCGTTGCAATTGGGGTGAACTATCAGGAATGTATTACGCATGTTGCGCCCATCTAGTACACACTGTTCGACCAAAGGACTGAGTTTGAGATTCTCTTCAAGTGGTGAAGGCGATACATACTTCCCATTCTCCAATTTGAATTGACTCTTGACACGTCCGGTAATCGAAAGGAAGCCATCTTCGGTTAGTTTTCCTAGGTCACCAGTGCGGAATCCACCATCTGCCATAATAACTTCAGCAGTCTCTTCTGGTCTGTTCCAATAACCACCCATTACATTTGGTCCATAGACGATGATTTCTCCTTCTTCGGGCCTTTCTGGGTCATCCCAGGCATCACAGTCGATGACCACTCGCTGACCATTGGCTACTTTACCGACGGTATTGAGGCGGCTCTTGCCTTTACCCATCCAGCCATTTGCAGAGATAAGAGGTGAGGTTTCAGTTAGTCCATATCCTTCGTAGCAATTGAATCCTACCATTTGGATGAAAGAGGCAACATCTGGTGAAAGCGCAGCAGCTCCCGACATACAGAAGCGAATATTTCCACCGAATCGTGCTCTAACCTTGCGCCAGATCAGTTTGTCGAAGAATTTGTCGAAGAAACCTACAGGCTCAACAGCGTCGCATTCAACTCCAGCCTTAGCGATACGCCTTGAAGCGTGCTTACGTGCTTTTCCGGAGAGTAGTCTTTTGACTGGTGATGCCGCGAATTGCGCATTCACTCTGTCGTAGAATTTATTCCAAACCCGTGGGACAGCAATTAGTACTGCAGGCTTTATTTCGATACACTCGTCAGCGATTTTAGTTAAATCACTGACTAGGTTAATGTGAACTCCCATTCGAATCATCCAGTGTAAATCGAAGGTAGAACCAAACGAGTGAGCCCATGGTAGGAAAGCAGCGTTTTTATCTCCTGGATATAGTTCAAACACTCCTTGAACACAGAGTATATTGGAAAGGGTATTCCAGTTACTGAGCATAACACCTTTCGGGTTTCCGGTTGTACCTGAAGTGTAGATTAATGTTGATAGAGCACTAGGGTCGTCAGCAACTTCAATTGTGGTTTTGCTTTTTCGTCCAGCAGCGACCATCTTTGCCCATGGAGTAACCGTTACTCCTTCTGGTGGTAGTTGATTTGCTTCATCCTCTCCAAGTAGAATAATACCTTTGCTAGGCCAAGCGTCATCAGCGATGTTATCACATAATTTGTCCAAGATGCCACTATTTGCAACAGCGATAATCGATGGTGTAGAATCTCCAAGAATGTAAGCCCATTCAGAGCCATGTTGATGAGTATACATTGCGGTATAAGCAGCACCTATGCCATTTGCAGCGTATGAAAGCGCAGCCCATTCGACCGAATTGTCGACGATAATAGCGACACGCTCTCCAAGTCCCAGCCCCATGTCTTTCAATGACTTGGCAACCGCATCAACTAGGTTACCGAACTCATCGTAACTCAAGTGAGTACGTTCCATTCCCGGTGCTTGGATAAAACCGAAGCACGCTTCCTTTCCAAAAAGGTCGACACTTGTGCGCAGCATCTGATACAGAGTGCGTGGATCATCGCCTTCAGGTCCTTCCCATTGCCTGTCATCCGGCTGTTTCGGCCAAGCCATCTCTCGTGCAGTCATGTGGTGTGGTTAGCAACACCACCTTTAGAAGTTCGCACCGATTTATAATTCGTCAAGAACCGAAATAACGTTATCTCGCCAATCTTTTCCATCATTACGATTAGCTAATGGTGAGGCGGGAGAAGGGTGCCAACAACTACTAATTGTGAGGTCTTTTCGAGCGCCTAGTGCGATTTTTGCTCTCTTTTCAGCGTATTTACCCACGCCGATGATTCTTGTGATTCCTAAGGCTTCTACGATGTCACGTAGGTGTTGATCACATACATCCATCAGTTTTGTAACCGCTTTTCCAGAAATCTTGTCTGGAGTGATATTACGAGCCTTTTCATCAAGGAGGAGTAAAGGACAGTGATTTACCAGAAAGACTTGCTCATGGATTTGTTCTGCAGTACCATAGTGCTGGTTTAGCAAAGACCACAAGCGGGTACCACTCGCTTCCTGTCTTTGAAGGGAAATTCCGATAACCGGTCGCTTCGGATGAGCGTTTTTTGGTTGTTCGACTGGGCGATCTATTCCAAGTAGACCTCGAACCATCGCTGTTGCTCCAAAAGGAACTCCACACTGAGCCATGCCCCAAGGTCCGGGATTCATGCCCAACATCAACGTCTTAGCACCGAGAGCGCCATAGCGATGCAGATAATCCTCATGACATTCTCGAGCATAATCGAGTGGATTGGTAATGTGTTTAGCAATGGTTTGTTTGGTCAGTGGGCTGATTAACGAATCACAAGCGGCGCTGAGTTTCCTCGATGCTTCAATTAGCGCCAGCATAGCAGGGCCAGAAGTTTCCTAGATTCAAGTTTGGCCTATTTTTCTGAGTTGAGGAAGAGTACTTGTTGAGCGATTGGTGAGATTTGTAGTTCAGATTCCTTGAACCAATCCTCTACTGTTGTTGGATGATCTTTTCCTTTAGCCCTACGCTTTGCCCGTTGTGAAACCAAACGCCAGGCTGCCTTTTCACCGATTCCGGGGATACTCTTGAGTTTGGATTCCGAAGCGCTTTCAAGGTTTATTTTCGAATCGATAGCGGTAATTGAACGAGCACCATGGCCGGTGACTACCACATCGCTATACGATTCGAGTGCTGTCAGATATGGCATGCCTACCAGAATCGGGTATGCACCGATCTGACGACCAAAAGTGATACCAGCCTTGCCGTTGATTAGGGGATCTCTTGCCTCTGGCTCAAGATGTCTTGGCAAACGGGTACGACCATCGTGCGCTTCCCACCACACTTGTTTTATTTCACTGCCAAGGGGTAACATTTCCTTTAGCAGTGGTGCGTCGAAATCATCACGAACGGTTTGTTTGAAGGCTCGAAAATCATTATTGTCAATCTCTTGAAAGCCATCGCCCTCAACCTGTCTGATATTGATGCGGCGTAACATTGCGCCTTCACTTTTGAGACCCCGTAATAATTTGAGGTTCAAATCATAGGTAGCAGAGGTTTCACCATTCAATCCAGCAATAAAATTCAGTCCTGGTAATAGTTTTGGCAATCCCCGCTCACCCCTTTCACGGCCATATTTATTGATCAAGCGCACTGCTGTACTCAACTGCTGTGCATCGCAATTCAGCCAATTTGCAGTATGCACATCTGGGTCGGCACTCTCGAGACCAAAGGAGAGAACCGCACCATCGGAAAGGGTTTCAACCAAGGTTTTGGTAATCTCTTCACTCTCTTCTAGATGTTCAGCGATAATACTGGGGTTGGCATTATCTGTATGGAGAATACCCAGACGCTCATCATCTCTTAAACCATGTAATAGTTTAGCAATTGGTTCTGGATTCGGACGAGGGTATTCCATTTCTTTCACACCTTCAGCCATGTAGGTGTAGGTGTCGGTCATACCTCCCAATCGTATATGTTCAACACCCATGTCATGGGCTAGAGCCACTTCACGAATCACCTGTTCAGGACTACGCCAGATCGGTACTCCCTTCTTTGGTTCAATACAGAATTTACAACCTCTTTTGTAACGTACACAGCCTTGGTATACCTCGACTTCGTAAGTCAGGGGACCAAGGAGATCTGGATTATCAGTTACTGCTTTCGACCTTGCTCCAGCTAAAGCCCATCCATCCCACTGTTCTTGATTACGGCGCTGATGTTTCCATTCACCGCTTTGGAGAAAATTATCAAGAGTAGCATCGGTATCTTGTAGGGCTAGGAAGAGGTGTTTCCTTAACGGGTTCCAGCCCTGTTGTCGCCATCCGCGGATTGCCCAGCCACCACATAGAATCGGAGTGCCACCGAAGGTATTGTCAATTATTCTCTGGGTCTCGTTGAGTGAGATTGGTGCTCCTCTGAGATATTTCCCGGGCACGACTGCTCCTGCGAGAATAACGACACCTAGTAAGCGTTTCAATTCAGGCGGGTTGAGGCGAAAGTCATCGATTGTGATGTATTCGTATTCAAGATTCCTTTTTTCGAGTACACCGCAGATATATCGGATGTGGAAACCAACATATGGTGGGACACCAAATGCTGCTGGTTCATCCTCATAGCCATCTATGACGAGCCATTTCGGCTCATCTTCAGCAGACATTATATCCACCGCTCAATTAGTGGAACGGGGCTTGTGTGGGCCCTTTTTCCCTTTCTTGCCATCAGAGTTTTCCTCTTGGATAGCTCGTAATTCTCTGGAGGACTTGCCAGCTGCATCGCCAGTTGCACCACCAGTTGCACCACCAGTTGCACTACTTCCACCTACTTTCTTCGAGGCACCGGAGTTTGCTGAATCGACACGAATTTTCCTGCCTTTTAATTCACTGCCATTGACCTTTTCGATGACAACTGCAGCATCACTTTCAGGTTGTATGGTAATGAAGGCGAAGGCCTTTGGCTGGCCCGCTTTATCACGAGTCCAATCAAGTCCAGTCACCTTACAATGTTCATTGAATAGGGCCTTTAAATCAGCCTCAGTAGCCTTGAATGGTAGGTTTCCGACGTAGAGTCTAGCTCCAGATGCTTGTTTGCGATCTGGCTTCTTATCACGTGGGGCGTCAGAATCCCTGACTCCTATTCTGCGGCCGTCAATCTTGGATCGGTCGAGTGCTTTGATAGCAGAGTCAGCATGTTCTTTTGCTTCGAAAGTAACGAAACCAAAGCCTTTGGATTTTCCAGCCTCATCACAGATGACGACACAGTCATTCAGTTCACCATGAGCGACGAACATCTTACGCAAGGAATCGGTATCAACGCTGAACGGTAGTCCACCAACGAATAATCTGCAGCCTGGAGTATGTTGATTACGACGGCCACCGCCACCACCTCTACCGCCACTTTCTGCTTCAAAACGGAAGTAACTACGTTCACGGCCATCATTACGGACATCTGCAGCGATAAATGTCGCTCTACCAGATGACCCACGGGCGAAGACCTTCTCTGCTGCCGGACTCCAGCGCTTACCGGCCTTATTGAGGGCAGCAAGACCTTCACCACCGAGGTAATCATCGGCAAGTGCACGGAAGGTTTGTTCATCACAGGTTGGGCAACGAACATTCCAATCGCCATCACCATCGGCTTCGAAAACATCACCGCATGCAGGGCACAATGCCCAAAGAACACCATTGGAATCTTCCTTTTTCATTGTTATTTTAACAATTGGATCTGCTTGAGAAACTGTTGCACGAATCAAATCCCGGCGTCGTAATGCATCACCGATATGATGGAGATAACGGTCACAGATATCTGTGACATGGAATTGCACGAATTGATCGTTTGGTAGGAACCCACGCTCTGGTTTGTCACAGATGGCAAGCAGAGTCGCCTCACCGTTCTTCTCATTGATTCTCGAGACTACAGCGATGACAGTATCGCCAACTTCTGGACGGATAATTCCGCCTTCTGTGCCGACTGATACCACTCCTTCGTTATCGTTTACCGTCCCAACTAATGTTGCGACTAGTCTGCCGTTTTCTTCGATTACTCCTGCGCCGGGAGTCCTGTTTTCAGAGGTACCTAAATCGGCACCGGGTGTGATGATATCAGTAGTCATTTCTCTCACTCATAAGGGGGTCGCTGCCCTAGGGGCAGGGGAACGTGATGACTTCAGGGCGGAGGTCCTCTCTTTTGAATCCATATCATGCGACGATACGCCAACAATGGAAGGGAGTAACCGCCACTCGGGATTTATGATGTTCATATCTCGCTGGAAGCCTGAATTCTCCTTCGAGGATAATCTCACCTTCTGGCAGGTGGTTTGCGCCGGCGCTATGCATGAGGTGAATAACGGGTGCAACCCGTTGTGCTTCCGTGATGAATATCCTGTCTGAACCCGGAATCTGTCGACCCCAAGGGGGATTCATGATCACCATGTCGACTTTGGGTAATTCAACTTCTCCAACTCTTCCTTCGATAGTTTTGCCTAATTTACGACATAATGCTGCTGCTTTTTCATCGCATTCGACAAACGTAACTTCAGCTCCGAGTAATTTTGCCCCGAATCCAAGGATGCCATTACCGGCTCCAAGATCGAGGACACGTTTCCCCTCAAGTCCGTCTATAGTGTCGATTTGCGCTAACCAACGCGCTGCGATATCCCCTTCGGTCTGATATTGCTCCAAGGAAACCTCATGACAAGGATGTGCTGCCAATTTTGATAATTCGATGGCGAGGTGCTTGAGGCGCAGGTTATCACCATCGAGGCTGTTGTCCGTCCTGCTGATATTGCATACGCTGTTGCTGAGCGAATTCAGCCTCTCTGCGCATTTGCTCCATTTGAGCAAGATTTTGATCATTTATCTGTTGCTGTTGACCGGTTTGGGCCCTCATTTGTATTTGTTGAGCTTCATTACGCAGGAGCATCAAAACCTGTTCATCAGGCTGTTGAGAACCGCAAAAACGACAAAATCTGGTACCCTGTGCCAAACGTTGTCCACAGCCAATGCAGAATGTCATCGATTCACCCCAGAAGGAACTCCCACTTAAAGCGCAACCATCTGCAAGAATATCGGCCATGTTTCAAGTCCAGTAGCAACCGCACGTTCACTGATATCAGCAAAGCGTTCATCCCCCATCATGTCATTCGGTTCAATCCCTTCTCCAAGCATAATGGTGATCAATTCTCTAAACTCAATTTCAAGTGGTGATTTAGTTGCTTCTTCAAGCACAGGCATCTCGGAAGCGATATCTTCTTCGCTAGGTAAGGGCGTGTGTCTGGTTTCAATCTCTTCATGAGTTTGACCAGGTAATGGAATCATTGTATTATCCTCTTTTATCGCATCAGGAATCATTTCGGCAATAAAGGACTCTTCCATAGAAACCTCTGCGCCCGGCTCATCTATTGCGCCCCGAGTTGGTGCTTTTGCTGCTTTTGTTGCCTTTGGTGCTTCGACGATTACCGGCTTTGGTTTCTTTAGTTGACCAACACCGAGAATCTCCGCCTGTTGGCGAGCCAACTCGGCTGCTTGACGCCTTGGTAGGCTGACAAAGGCTTTTCCAGATACGCTTTCGACAGGGAACGGCAAGTAATATCTGTCGATTTGTGTAACTTCTGGGTGGTGAAAACATACGATAGTGTGCTTTTCAAAAGTTCTTTGATTTGGAATTCCCAATGAGATGGGACTCGGAACAATCTCGATAGTAGTTCTTCTCCAGCCTTCGGTCGTAACCATATTCTTCATCCAAAGACCGAGGTCTGTATTTGCTAGATCCAGGAATTGGAATGAGGCGTCTTTTGGATTTAATCCCTGCTCCTCTAGGAGATATGCCTCGTCTCTAGGTCGATGAAAAATACCAATAACAGGTTGTCCATGATCGATGAAATCTCCATGTAATTCTAATAATTTCCGTTCTTTTCTCTTGCAGATGAGCATGATTTGTAGACGTGAAAGTTCCTCGTCCCAAATCTCTCCCCAACGCTTTTCAGCCTCATCATTGAGTTGTTTGAAGGTCATCCCCGGGATGAGTGCAGTGACGCCCATAGACATCCGACCGTCGGTAATGCATATTCAACATTCGCTGATATGTCCATTTGCTAAGAGATATTCTGCCAATAGAATCAATCCTCCAGCAGCGCCGCGTATAGTATTATGACTAAGAGCAGAAAATGATACTTCTGTAGGGCTAATCATACGAATATTGCCAACGACTACCGACATTGCGCTGGCAAGCCCAGTGCCACCGGCAAAGAGATGCTCTTTCCGATTCGGCACATCTTCTATTATTTTCACTACTTCATCAGGAGATGAGGGAAGTCCAAGGGTTGTCACTAACATAGCCTGTTTGATTTCCTCAAGGTTCGAAGGGCGGTTGAATTTGGCTTTAATATGGACTAAATGCCCATCTTGCTCAAAGACCCGATTACAGACTGCTTTAACGGATAAGTCGGGGCGCTGGAGTAGATATTTCAATTCGGCAATCACCTTTTCTTCTTCTCCAGGGATGAAAGGGTCTAGATTTTCTGCTGTTAGTGACGTATCGTATAATAATCTCCAACCGGCACCCGAGAGTGCTTGTTGAGTGCTTATTTCTATATCTGATAGGGATAGAAGGTTCTCGATCCCCACCAATGGGAGAACTACAGGTACCACCGTACAATTGGTTGCACAAGCATGGCCAGAATAAGTCGTTAATGCCCCTTTCTCCAATTCTGGGATCACCATTGGAATTCCATTTAGCATGCGAAATGAACTAGCATTTGATAATACATTTATGCCCTTTTCGACCAGTCTTCTTTCATGTTTTTCAGCGATTTCTGCTGGTAGAGCGCTAAATACAACATCGACTTTTGGCAATTGTGTAATCGAACAAATCGTTAAATCGTATTCAGGGCGATCATTTTCAAGACGCCATTCTAGTTTTGAAATATGTTTCCCGATGGTATTTTCACTACCAACAACCGCGGTTAATTCGAAATTCGGATGAGCCAATAACCTCTGTTGAAGTCTCTGAGATACTAGCCCAGAAGCACCGAGAATCGCACACTTAAGAGTCACCATTAATCTCCTCGATAGGAACGGGGAAGATGCGCCTTATGATGAGTTTCCTAGCGATTGAAGTCCCATCTTTGACACTGCCGAGTTTGGCGAAGCCCTTACGCGGCTTGTATGATACAGGGACTTGTCCGATCGAGAGTTTTCTTCGCACCGCCGAAGTATACATCTCTGCTTCGATTTCAAAACGCATGCTATTGAGTTGTAATCGATCGATAGCCTTACGAGTAAATGCCCAGTATCCAGTGCATAGATCGTTGATTCTAACTCCATATAGGGAAACTGCAAACCAAGTTAGCAAATGATTTCCGATCCAATTCATCTTGCTCATTGCGCCTTCAGCAATTTCACCATTCAGCCTATCGCCGATCACCAAGTCGTGCGTTTTTAGTGATTTTAGGAGAATTGGAATTTCTGAAGGGTCATAGGTTCCGTCAACATCCAACATCACCAGGATATCATAATCTCCGGCTTGAAATGCCTTGAATCCTTGGCGCATTCCAGCGCCTTTCCCCTTGCTACTTTGGGCGATAACTTCGCAACCGAGATTAATGGCAATCTCCTGAGTTCCGTCGGTACTACCGCCATCGATAAGAACAATTTTTGTTTGATATCCCGCTTTTGCTAATCGATCAATGGGAACGCCATTCACCACTTGAGCGACAGCATCAGCTTCGTCAAGTGCCGGAAGCATCACGAATAGACGTTGCACATAATCACCTCCCCTTCTGATATATCAAAGAACATGCTAAACATCTCCTACTGGACGCAATTCAATCCAATGTAAACGCGCTGCAGATGTATCTAATATCCTATCTGAACGTCCAGATAAACCTAGCGGATTCACCCATTTACCTGTACTTGAATCAACACTTATCTCTATCTTGATTTCGGATGATGGTGATTTTTCTAGGCAGATCTGATTCCAACCTCTCTTCTCGCTCTCAACTACAATTTCTGAACTGAGTTTTACATTATTTTCGCCAATTGATTCGTATACCAGGCATATATTGACCTGCCTCGAGATTAGTGAACTAGGGGTTGCGATTGTCATTTCGAGTTGACCCGAGTTCAAATGTAGCCTCATGTCTCCTAACGAAAAGGGGTCATGAAATCGGTGTTCTGACCATTGGTCAATACGCTTTTCACAATCACAATCCAAATTACTGATTTCAATGAATTCTGATTCAGATGCTGGTAATAGAGTTGTGCGTAAGTTCCACAGTCTTGAACCATCTTCATCTAAAACAATCTCCCACCATGGTGAGGCTGCCAAAACCCAACCGATTGCACCGAGAGGCGAAGAAATCGCATGCGTGATGCCATTTTGTCGTATAGTTTCGATATCATCTTCGAGAATAGCCCTTGTCATCTGCGAATAAATTCCATTGGTCATTTTCAATAACCCTAAGGTAGGGACTGAGGTAACCCCAAACCCGTCTTCAGAATGCCAAACATGACCCCAATGAGCATTCTCATTGTAGATTATAGAGCCCTCTGGCAACCCAGCTAATGCTTTTTGAATTTCTATGTCACCGTCTGAAAGTGCATATAATTCCTCATGCGATTCGAGTATGACTAGAATTGTTTGGGCACTAATAATTTGAATCAAGGCTATTGCAGCAATCACGAAACCTACTTTTCGTGAGCAATGGGGGTCTGCGCCAATCATCAGTAACGATTTTGTCTCTTGGCCCTGAACTCTCAGTGAAGTGCTTTGTGACCACCATAAACCAACTAACATGGCCAAGGGAATATGGAAGGCATGTAATCCCATCGAGTATAGAGTAAGGGAGAGTAAACTGGCGATCGGGATCTGTTCCAAGCCCTCAGTCAGGTGAACAAAGGTTAGTAGCCAGTTTAATCCTAACCACAGAGTAACGATTTTTGCTTCGATGTTATCACGCAATTTCCATGCAGCAATCGATCCAAATACCAAGAGGAAGCCACTGTAAACCAATAATGGTCTGCCTCCTTGCCAACCATATTCTGCTAGTACAGCCACGTCGAAAAGTCGTGGTGCAAACCAGCCCATAGCGAAGGCAATAGCGATAGTGATGATACTAGCTGAGACGATTATCAATTTCTGCCATCCCTCGTCGGCTTCGATATTTCTGCCAATCGCGATGTGAGCGACCATCAATGTCGAGAGATATATTGCACCAGTTGGATGAATCAAGGCAACCGAAATTGTGGCTGCGACAAAACCGAAGGTATGATGGCGTCCTCTAGTTGCACTTGGTCGTAATAATATCAGCAGACCGACGACCAATCCCAAGAGGCTGGCAACGGTTGGCCAACCGGAATCGTGAACTTTAGCGAATATTCCCGCCCCTAAACCCATTGCTAGCAATAATTGAGGGCCGCAACCGTGACGATCGCCGGCACCTGCGAGTCCGAGTAATAAGAATAGAAATGCAGTCTGGCCAACTAGCATTACGCTGCTTGCGGCATCGATTGCTAAAGTGATAGCAAGCCAAGCACTCAAAGATGGTAATGCAGGTGGATATGTCCAATAACCCTGCGACGGTGATGGCAATTCCAGTGTACCTCTGCTGGCAAGAGAATCGGTCAAGACCGAGAAACCAATCCAGTCGACACCCATCGGCCTTTCAAATAGAATAAGAGGCAATAATGCGATTAGCGCAGCACCTAGTAACATAGGATTGAACCAGTTGCTGCGTGAATCTTGGATCCATCTTTGTGTAGTCGCTTCATCATCGAGTACCTCATCGGCGATGATTTCCCCTCCCATCGCCGCTTCTAATTTCAACCAAGGTGACATCTCTACAGTTTCCTCAACTCGGTGTCTAATCACGTAAAGACCAAGCAGATTTACCAACAATATGCATAGACTGATTTCCAACCATGTCCAACGTTGTGTAATGACTACATAGATGCCTGAAATGCCAAAAATAAGCAATAGTCCTAGCGCTGGAGCGAGCAGGAAACGCCTTGTTCGGTCAGCACTACCATCAAGAACTCTGGCAAGGCCAAGCCCGGGAATAATGGATATTAGTAGCAACAAGACCACCCCCAGCATTACCATGCCTCAAGGAAGTGATTGATGAGTCTTGTCGGATAAAACTCATCAACCTGCAGCCTTTACAGAGACTATGCATCACGTCATCGCGCTCGAAGATGATTATTGGGTGCATGATTTCACTAGAGGGTATGATGAGGATTTTGTATGTCCTTATCGCCACTCAATCGGCCGTTATGACGAGATTAGGCCGGGAATGTATACGCATGAAATATTCGAAGGTAAAAGGGATTTACACATTGGTATCGACATAGGAGCCCCCGTCGGTGAGGAAATTCATGCCTTCAGCAATTGTGTGGTCCATTCAAAGGGCATCAATAGCGAAGATGGTTCATACGGCCCTACTATTATCACCAAACACGATTTTGAGGGTAAGGATTTGTGGGCCCTCCATGGTCATCTTTCGCTTGAGAGTTTAGACCACGTAGAGGTCGGCCAGAATATCGCAGAAGGAGATGTAATCGCCTTTGTCGGTAGTATGGAGGTGAATGGCGGTTGGGAACCTCATCTACATCTACAATTGTCATGGTGCGAACCAGAGGGTAACGACATGCCTGGTGTTGTTGAAAGAATTGATAGAGAATCAGCTCTCAAAATCTATCCCGATCCTCGAATTGTACTTGGGCCAATTTACTAATCCACACTTTGTAAGTGCGCTTTCAGAGCGTGAATCGGCTCAATGCTGGCTGGGTCCTTACCATGAAGAAGTCCAAGTGCGATTGAAAGCCAATCCATGGTAATGCACAGATGTAGTAAAGCCTCGATCAGAGTTTCTCCCTCACCGTGAATCCTCCACGCTGTTTCTGTTGGGCAATTAGCAACAAACCAATCCATACGCTGTTCTACACGTTGTCCAATAGCATCCCAGGTCAAAATCAACAAACCTTGTTCACTTGATTTCGGGTCGCTATTATCCCCGATTCCTCCCCATGCGACAATCTCGTTATGATTCATCTCTGGAACCACTCCTATACGTGCGAACCGGGCTGAGTTCTCATTGAATTGATTCTTCATTCTCACTAAAGCAGGATGTAATTCATTGGGTCCAAGTAAGGCGATATCATGTTCCATCAAAGACAGTGCAAGCGATGCTATTGATCCTTCGGGATCGGCTATGATGTCGCATGATTCATTTGCGGTTTGCAAGCGAGAAATCATCTCATCATCAATCATTTCGGGTAGGATATTCAATTGATTGAGTAAAGCTAATTGTCGACTGAAAAGATGACCAAAAGCGGTTCTTGGAGGCTGGCCGCCCGGTGATGAAATCAAATGTACGTTTTCATGAAGTTCACTTAGTCCAGCTAACACTCCGCCACTTGAAATAACGATGATAGTTCCGCCATTATTGGCTGCAATCTCTACTGCGCTGATCGTCTCCTCAGTATTACCCGAATGTGAGGTTGCGATAATCAGGTGTTGTTCATTCCACCATGCTGGAATTTCATAAGATCTAGAGGTTTTTACTGGTAAGGTGCCAAAGCGGTCACAGAGAATCGAAAGGAAATCTCCACCAGCCGCTGAACCACCCATGCCCAAACAAAGTACACCCTGCCATGAACTTCCGGCTATATCATGCAACCAAGGATGAAGGTTTCTTTGCATCATGTCGAGCCCATTTTTGATATCATCGACAAAAGATCTAGTGTGACCAATCATGTTCTCATCATCTAATGCCTCAGCCAATCTGACAATGCCTTCACTCATTTTTTCACGTCCGCTTGGTGTAATGGCAATGCAACCCATTCGCCTTCGACGCGAGCAAGACGCAATTGTGAACCGACCACATGGTCATATGCTAATCGCACAGCATCCATTTGCCAATTATTAGGATTGAGGAATTCAGCAACCGATGCATCCTCTCTGACCGCATCGATAATCAAATGATTTTGCATTCTAGCCACCACAGATGCATATTCTAAATCCCGCCATGTTGCTCCAGTTCTTTCTTTGCGATTGACCTTGGAAAGGATAGCTCCCTCTCCACTCCATGATGCGACACGCCACAATTCTTCGCGCCAACGCACTACATCTCCTAACTCATAACCAGGTTTTCGATAAAGCAAAGTTGTCCTACTGAGGTCAGCGCCATCTTTACGGCCGACTACGGAAGAGGTGGCGGTAATTTGTCCGCCGAATTTGCTGACCAATTGTCGACTCCAACTTTTGGCTAAACCCTTTGAGCCAAGCACGACATCATAGCCTCCTGTAACCGGGCCTTCACTGGTGACGAAAAACATTGGATCATGCTCCAAATTAGCGATTAACTCATCCAGTGTCGCTCGCAGAACCGTATATTCTTCATCGGCGAGTTTTCTTGCACTAGAGCGCAATTGCACTGTTGCTTCGAAGTAATTACCATCGCGACGACTGCAGGTTAGACAAACAGCATTGGACTTTCTTGCTCGCATTTGATGGTTCTCTTCATATTCTAGACCGCAAATCGTACCGCCTATTTGTAAATAAATGAGGGTGTTACGATCGTCTACTTTCTTAGTTTCTAGGCCGATAGCAATTCCTTCGGATTCGCCATGTAACTTCATACTGGTTTCAACCAATTCATGCCATAACTCCTCATCGGTGATTTCTATCCATCTTCCATTGAGGCTTGTCAAGTCGCAACGAGGGCATCGTGACCAATTGACATTTATTGGCAATTCAGCTAAGATATTGCGTTTGCGAAAGCAAGTTTCACACATCCTTTCACCGAATAATGGCGGTGGAGAGCCACAGACAATGCAAAACGCTTCTCCCAAGTTCATTGCTTCACCCAGTCAGTGGCAGATGCTATTCTTCTTCAATATGCGCGTTGGATATACTCCTTTCTTTGCATATTTTCAGCCCTAGAGGTAATCAATAGCACCACAAACCTATTCTATCACAAGTAGTGGAGTTCTTATGGAAGCAGAAGATGAAT
Source organism: uncultured Candidatus Poseidoniales archaeon (assembly GCA_905181715.1). Taxonomy (GTDB): domain Archaea; phylum Thermoplasmatota; class Poseidoniia; order Poseidoniales; family Poseidoniaceae; genus MGIIa-K2. Next base: position 19,207 of record CAJIYT010000014.1, on the reverse strand, counting down.
CTGCATCTATTGGCATGGGTGCAATGATAACTTTCATCAGCATGATGTTGATTTCTGCGATTATTTCCTCTGTCTTATTGGTGTTTTTAGATAAACTCTTCATTGAAAATAAGAATAGTGCAGATGAACATCAGGGGGGTGGTCGAATATTAGTAGATCACATCTTTTTCTATCTTTATGAGCCATGCTGGCAGTGGGCTGGAGTTCCGAATAATGCCGATTGCTCTGATGCTCCACCTGGTAGACAAAAACCTTGGGGGCATCATCAAATATTGATGTATTTTCATCTAACTCCCGGCAGTGGTACAATACCTGCTGAGAATGCACATTATCTCTTTCATTGTAAGAATGAGGTAGGAGGGATATTTGAGGTAGATAAATCCCTAAGAGGTTCAGATTTCACCGAAAGTGGGACTTGGTCTTCAATGCTTTCAAGGAATGAAGGACGCAGTACTACTCCTTTGGAACGAGGGCAGGTATTGTTACAAAAAGATAGAGTTACAGGTGTGAATGATATGACATTTGGCGAAAAATATGTAATCATGTTGGAAATGTACGATGACCAAAACACAAATATTGATTCAGATGATGAAGGTTGCAGGATTACGCCAAATTATGACACGACCCTCCTGCTCTTTATCGATGGCGGAGGATATACCGAAATCTTGCTTAAGTTCCCTGAATATACACCTGGAGTATTATTATTCTAAAAATTATTCCTCTGAGTTGTTCAGTGTAGCCTCGACAGCGGCCAACCTTGCTTCGAGGTTTTTACTGCGAGAAAGTACGGTCCAAGTCCAGATAGCAAGACCTGTCAACATGCCAACATATGCTACTGCGAGATAAATCGTATCTTCCATCAAATCCCCTCTTTATCAATAATATCTTGAATCTCGATTAGCCTGCTTTCCATTTTAGTTAGCCGGATACCACAGATGGTATGGCCAATAACTAGCAAAGTGAAAGATATGGCTCCAAGTGTTAACACCATTCCCATGTCGGAATTTAGACTTCCTTCACTGGTAGCGACCACAGGTCCAGGGTGGCGTATTTGCCAAAACCTCGTAGCTAGATAGGTTGTGGGAACAAGTATGAATCCGTAAATTCCGAAGGTAGCAAAGGTATCTCTTGTTTCAATTCCATCCGGTTGACTTCTTCTTCCCAATACCAAGAATATGGCCAATAGAGTTAGCAAGGCAAAAGTGTTGAGACGTACATCGGTCCAATCCCAAGGAACTCCCCATTCTGCTGCTCCCCATATACAACCTGACCAAACTGCCATCAATCCGAATGCGAGACTAGCCTCGGCACTGGCTACATGAAGATTCCAACCCCATTCCTTGCGTTTGACAAACCAAGCGAGAGAACCGACGAAGAGTAGAGTGAATGCAATCATTGCCGCCCATGCACTAGGGACATGCCAGTAGAATATCTTCTGAGCAATAGGCGCTTCAAAGGCGTCAATAGAAACGGAAGGAGCCCAGACTAAACCCAGCCATAGAGTGAGCCCAGCTCCAGCAAAGCCACTCATCAGTAGCAGAGTGCCCAAGTCGCGCATGAAACGGGGTAGTAACAGTACTATGCCAATCTGTCGACCAGAATCGCCCATGGTAATATCAAGGCTGGAGTGAGTAGGCGAATCATCAATGCACTTGGTCTGGACAAGCGCAATGTTGCTTGATGTAAGATCAAGATTACACTGGCGGTAATCATTGCCACAACGGCTCCTGCAAAGATGAGATTGTACTCCAGTTTTCCAAATAGTGTACAAGCCAATGTAGTGAGGAGTGCACTACTGATAAGGACGTGAAGCAAGGCATTTGGAGGAATCGCACTCATACTACGCCACCAATCACTACTGCGTGACTCTGTAAGCCGTGAACTGATTGGGTCGCCGCTAAGCCCAGCAGCCAATGCTGGTGCAAGTATTGCCCCGATTCGCATACGAGAATCGAATTGAGTCGGGTCACTTAGTGCGAGCAGTGCTCCGATTACTAGCATGCCTGGTATGATATTCTGAGAAAGTGAACCTAGAGTTCTGCGGTCTAACCGATTTCCAATACGGGCTTTCTTTGCTGGTTTCGATTTAATTTTCCAAGCGACTCCATCACTGGGTGCTGACTCGATAACCGAATCATCGAAAGTGACGATTCGATCGGCACAGGCGATGATTTGAGAGTTGTGGGATGCTATCAATATACCATGTCCGCCATCGGCGATATCTCTGATCAACCCCGATAACCTGCTCACACTGTCCTCATCAAGACCAGCGTCGGGTTCATCGAGAAGAATTACAGTGGGAGAATCAGTAATCGCTGAAGGTAAAACCCCGCTTAAGACCGCGATTTTTCTGCGTTGACCCTTTGAAAGAGATGCGACACGATCTTGGCTGCGATGGCCTAAATTCCATTGCTCTAGTAAGGCTTGACTATCGATACTCTTGCCACAAAGACCAGCAACATCATCAATTCTTTCTTTGACTAATTCATCGCCCATAATACAATCACTTTGCAAGCACAAACCGAATGGTGATTCTGGGCGTCCATGTCTTCCTTCAGAATCTCTAATGATGGTTTTTGCAGTCTTAATCGATCCTTTTTCCAAGTCTATTAATCCTGCACATGCTTCTATAACCGTAGATTTTCCACAGCCATTCTCCCCTACAAGGACAACGACCTCACCATTTTTTAAATCAAGGTGAAAGTCGTCAAGTACGGTATTTCTTCCGCGCCTTATGACTACTCCTGACATGGTGAGCAAGTCGGGCATACCGTGTCCAGCGACCGCATTGGCTTCAAGCCGACGCCCCCTCGCCCCTACATGGACGCAGTAGGAATCTTCCTTCTTCTACTCTGGACTTGTGCTGTATTAGGGCCGATTTATTGGGCATTGCGAAATCATGCATTGGTTTCGCTTGGATTGGTATTAGGCCTTCTTTTTGGCTATATCGTACAGATGATTTGGTTGTATTCAGGTTATCTGTATTTGATTGATTATTTGTGGATGAGACCATCGCAAGTATTTGGTATTGGATTTTATTCCACCATGACTGCTGGTTTTCTTCATAATCCGTTCTCAGCGATGCACGTTTTATCCAATCTTGTGATAATCGCCCTTGTTGGCATCCCATTGGAGAAAAGGTTGGGTAGTACTCGATGGATAATCATCTACTTAATTGGATTATTCGGCGGTTCGATCAGTTGGACAATAGCAAACCTTGGTAGTGATACTCCTTCTTTAGGTGCAAGTGGTGCTGCATTTGGTATTCTTGGTGCATATCTAGCAGGTTGGCCACGTGATGAGGTTTATTTCCCCTTGATAATAATTAGGCCTTGGCCGGTTTCATTGATTGCATTATTCTATTTCGGCATTGAAGTATTTCGAACTTGGCAAACCCTCGGTCTTTCCGAGCCCAGTCACGTCGCACATCTAGCCCATCTCGGAGGATTCATCTTCACCTATTTAGTACTAAATCAGGTTGCAAAAGGCGGCCCAGTCGCCCCAGGAGAATCAGGTTCGCGAAATCAACCGCTTGGAGAATTGCCGAAAGAACATCCTTTCACCGGCATTGATCAATTGGTGAAAAGATTGTACGAAGAAGGTGATGAAAGGGAGACCAGACAAGCCTGGATGGAGGAGATTGCTGACAAAGGGGACTGCCCAGTATGTTCTGGATCTCTAGAACTAAAACGACAACGGCTAAAATGCAGAACTGATGGCTCCCATTTACATTGGCCATGAACATTTTTCGACCTATTGAGGCAGAACATTGATGGCGATTAGACACGCCCGAAGGGCGGGAGTAACATGTCTAACCTGCGCGCGGCACTCTTGGTCATCATACTTCTCAGTGCAGATTTATTGGTGTCGGTTACTGCAGTAGGCCCGCAGTCAAGCGAACCTATCGTGGTCGATGGATTACCATCACTGCAATGTGGCGATGAATTGTGTTTGATTCCCAGCCGCGATATTGCTCGTGGTGAGCATTTTGCAGTCGAAAGTTGGGGTTGGTGGTTTTCATACGGGCCAGATCTTGATTTCAACGGCATGGATGATCGGTTGCAATATGTGATGGATGGAGCAGAATCAATGTCCACGACCAAGATTCTTGGTCCAGATGGGAGAAGTACAGTTGCCATCACAGTCGACTTTGCTTGGCACCCAACTAATGATGATATCACCGCGCTTAAACAAATCTTGTTTGCTCATGGTTGGGTAGAGGATGGATCCTGGTTCTACGTGTTCGATTCAGTCGATTCAATCTCCCTTGACCACGTACCAGTTAGTGCCTTAATCGAAATATGGTCAATGGAACAAGTGGTGGTTGTTGAGATGCAAAATGTCATGGTTCCTTCTATGGAGACCGCTGCCAAAGCGGTCCGTGCTCGTGATTCAGATGATTATTCTGGCTCCTTGCATGATCGAGGGTACGATGGTTCAGGTGTCGTAATTGCTGTTCTTGATAGCGGCGTCGATAATGAGCACCGCTCACTCAATGATTTTGATGATAAAGAAGACGAGCCTGATTTAGATTCGTCTTCGTATTCCGACCAAAAATGGTTAGCGGGTTATGATGCCACTAGCCAAGCTTCCAATCCAGATGGTACACAAGACCCAGATGATGGCCAGGGTCACGGTACTCACGTTGCAGGTATAGCAGTGGGTACTGGAGATTCTAGCCGAAAGCATACAGGTGTCGCTCCAGGTTCATTCTTAGTAGACATTAAGGTATTGACCGATTCTGGGGGTACAAATTCTCAAAACTCGCAGTCCGGTATGCAATGGATGATAAATAATCGTGAGACTGAATGGCCTGGGACAAATGATGCCAGAGGTATTCAAATCGGACAGATGAGTTTTGGTTCGATAAGTTCTCCATTTGGTGATGATTCAACCGGTGATAATGGCACAAGTACCGAAGCAAGATTGATCAATAACGCTACAGAGAATGGAATTATTTGTGTAATAGCAATCGGTAATGATGGGCGGCATCGTGTAGCTTCACCTTCCAGTGCAGATGGAGCGATTACTGTAGCAGCAGCAGATGATCGAGATTCGGTGAATCGCACCGATGATGTCAAAGCTAGTTATTCCAATTGGGGACCAAGAGATGATGATGCTGATGAGGATGAATGGGATGAACTCAAACCAGATATTATTTCATACGGTTCAGGGATAATGTCTGCTACGGCGGCTACTGGCACCTCATTACCTGGTACTCCAAGACCGATGGCCGATAGTGAATATGATTCAAAGGATGGTACTTCGATGTCCACGCCTGTGGTCTCAGGTATTGTCGCAATAATGCTACAGGCAGATGGCAGTCTTACGCCACAAGAGGTGAAAGATATCCTGCGTAACTCTAGCGAGGTTACAACCGATCCTTCTGCTAGTTCGGTTTCTGATACATGGAATGACAAATGGGGATTCGGTTTAGCCGATGCATCCTGTGCTGTCGATACTGTTCTCAAACGCAAGTGTACGCCATTGACAGACGATGGAGATGGCGTGATTGTCGATCCTCCACCCAGTGACGATTCGGTTTCAGCAACGACAATCAATTCTCCAATAAATGGAACTTGGTTAATCGGTGGTGATATGATCAGCTTCGAGGGTTCAATGCTAGCTTCTTCAACTATCGAATGGGATAGTGTAGAGATTTCCATAGAACAGAGGTTAGAAGATGATGATCCAAGAATTTTGATGGATTGGACAGAAGTCGGTGGCGATATAGATTCATGGTTCCTCGATATTCTAATTCAGAATGATTGGCGCCGCTTAGATGAGACTTTCACATTGGTGAAAGCAAGAGCTATTTCCGAATCGGAAGATGAAATTTCCGCTGAGGCATATATCTGGACCAGAATCGGAAGAATGACCGCCTCTATATCATCACCATCATCAACTACTGATTTGGTAGGAGCAGTTTCTTTCAGTGGTATGGCTGAAGGTGTTGAACATGGTGTCATCGAATATCAAGTAAATAATGATCCTTGGATTGAAGTCATGACTTTACCCGAATTGGATTATGGCAGTCAAGAATGGTCATTTAATTGGGATTCGACAACTGTAGAAGATGGTACCCATAAAATCAGTGTTCGAATGGTAAACCTAACCGATGTCAGGACCGAATCCATATCCCGTAGCTATAATGTCGACAATATGGAAGCAGCTCCAGCATTATCATTCCAAGGTTCAGTCGAGATAATTGATGGTAACCTTCCTGCAATTGAAGCAGTTGCAGGTGCTATTCTTGAGATTAGATTCAATGTAGTCAATAGTGGCGATGCAATAGCACGGGATTTACATTTAATTATCAACGCCTCTGGTGAAAAATCAGAAACCTATCCTGACGAGGGTAGAATTCCTTCAATAAAGAGTGGTGAAACCATTCCTATTACACTTTGGTGGTGGGCTACAGTTGCCGGAACACAAACTGTAACCCTGAGTATCGATCCCAATGGTGTACAAAACGAGTATGATCTCTCAGATAACGAATACAGTTTCTCGTTCAAGATTACTGAAAGACCTGAAGAGCCAACACTGCGTTTCATGACAGGTGCGGTAATCACCTCACCTGTGATCCCTCAGATAAACAACCCATATACTCTCGATGTCCGAATCGATAATCTTGGACAGAATGATGCAACCAATTTGAGATTAACACTTTCACGTTGGGCCGAGGGTGATGGCTGGCAAGATGTAGAGAATCAAACAATTATAGTAGTACCTGGATCAGAGAGTAGCAGTGGTTTTGCCAAGGTTCGTTTTAGTGATATCTCAACTCATTCGGGAGAGATATCCTACCGTGTCATATTGTCTGGCAATGGGGTTGATATACAAAATTCCGAATTACGGTTTGGAATTATAGTTGATAATTACATTCTTGGGGCTCCTGTAACCCTCTCGCTTAGCGATGGTGAATATGCAGTTGGTTTTGTTTCGCTTGGTAAAGGTGCACTATTGTTCACCACCAAGGATGGTGAATTGCATGCTCGGACAATTAGTTCATCGTTGAGCATGCCAGGTGATACATTAATCGAAGCGGATTGGGCTGGAGAATTTGCAGTTATTGCAAGAGATGACGACAGAGCCCAATTAGCATGGAGTAAACGCAATAACGATGATTTGGGCTATGTTCTGACAGATATCGGTATGGCTTCAATCGGATATGTAGGTGACATGTCTAAAACCCATTCATTGATGGTTGCATTAAAGCAATCCGAAGGTCTGTATTGGGGACTAGATTTAGCAGAAAGAGATGGTAAGGTTGTATTAGCAGGTTATCATCGTGATATTTCAACCGGTGGTTCATGGCAAGATGTGACAAATATCTTCTTGGTATCTAGTGAAAACCCTGATCTCACTTATGGTTGGACCATTACCGAAGGTGTTGTCGCAGATGTAGACATCAAACCGCAAGACGGTAATGCGTTAGCGGTTGGCATCGGTTTAGAAAACACACACGTGCTCTATCAAGAGATGAGAGATGACGTGACCGGTATCTCTCGAGTAGGGCTGCATTATGCACATGGCGATGTTAATTCAGCAGGTTGGTCTTTCCAATACACAGTGGGTGACAATGCTAGTGGCCAACAATTAGAGGTTTTGACCCGTAATAATGAGGATTTACTAATCGCTGCTTGGATTGAAGGTGAAGGCCGTTTAGGCGAAGTGGTTAGTGCTGTTACTGATGGGTCATGGTCACTACAATCACCGCGTCGTATCGAGGCACCTGGTGTTGAAAGAGTAGTGATTGTAAATGCTGGAGGCATCCATCAATTATTCTATGATGAAATTGGAGTACATGGGCCAACATCGCGTTATGCAATGTTTGAAGATGCAGTTGATACTCAAATTGGATTCTCGAATTTGTTGAGTGAGGGTCATCTATTCGGCGCAGGAGAGTTGGATAGCGATTCACTTATTCTTTTGATATCACCAACTGGGACAATATCTGTGCGTCCATTAGCTTCACTTCGAGGTGCAACAGACCCAATAGATTCTCCAACAATTTTAGATCAAATACTATCGCCATTGCCAGGTGAAACAACCGAACAGAAAGTGATGGTACTGGCTGCAATAGGTATCGCAATGCTCTTCCTATTGGTTGGTGTGGTCATTACACTTCGCCGCTCTCCTGAAGAGGTTATATTATCGGTAGAAGTGACAAATGAAGATTCAGATTTGGAACGTTTGGTCATACCTGAAGAGGATGGGCCAGTTGATCAAGAGGATGGGGATATTGAGGTTTCATTAAACCCGTTTACTGTTGAAATCGAAGAAGAGAGAGATCTAGGTCAGGAATTAGAAGAGCGGGCTGAAGCAGGTGCAGGCTCAATGCGTTTACAGCGTAGAGTAAAAAGAAAGCAAGAGCGCGAGGCTGCTGAAATCGCTACTGATTTCTTTGCCAATCTCCCGCCGCCTCCACTTCCAGGAGTATTGATGACGCCTTCAAAAGATACTTCTGAAGACGGTGCAACAGAATTGCCACCACTCCCTGCACCTGGAGTTCTGCCTCCCCTTGGAAGTCTTCCACCATTAGAAGGACTGCCCCCACTAGAGGGTTTACCTCCACTCAGTGGGCTACCACCCCTTAAGGGACTACCACCTTTACCCACTCCAGAGCGAAATGTCACCTGCAGTGAATGTTCGGCTATATTCTCAGTCAAGGATATGATGCTAGCCAAGGTAAATTGTCCTGTCTGTAATGAGAAAATAGAACTTAGGTGATACAATGTGTGGTATTTTTGGTTATTACGGCCGTCGCGATGCGACACCTATTCTTGTTGAAGGATTGCGTAGATTGGAATATAGAGGCTATGATTCTTCAGGAATTGCTGTAAAAAATAACGGTATTAATATCTACAAAAAGTCGGGTAAGGTCGAACGACTATCTGAAATGATCACCACTGAAGTGGAGGGTACAATAGGTATTGCGCATACTAGGTGGGCTACGCACGGAGAAGCTAATGACATCAATGCCCATCCTCATCTTTCATTCGATGGAAAAGTCGCTATCGTTCACAATGGAATAATCGAGAATTTCAGAGAGGTCAGGCGTAACCTTACTCAAAAGGGAGTAGAATTAAATTCTGAAACCGATTCGGAAGTTCTTGCACAATTAATCGCACTAGAATTAGCCAAGGGCTCTAAGCCAATAGTAGCGGTTCGGAGGATTTTGAAAAGAATTCACGGGACTTGGGGCCTATGTGCCGTTTTTTCAGATCATGATCAGATAATCGTAGCAAGAAATGGTTCTCCACTGGTAATCGGTAAAGGAACAGATGAAACTTTCATCTCCTCAGATCCTCATGCCCTCATGGAACACACACAGGAGGTTTACTTCCTAGAGGATGGTGATTTGGCAGAGATAGACCACACTGGTTTCAAAATTACCAGAATGAGTGGTCAGCTTTCATCAACTGAAGTTACGGTTCTAGAGGAGGAATGGGGTGAAGTTGAACTCGGTGAATATCCACATTTCATGATCAAGGAGATTCATGAACAAGCCGAGGCTCTCCGTCAGTGTATTGCTGGACGCACTCGTCACAAGCAAGGAACAGTGAAACTTGGTGGTTTGAAATTAACTCCAGCAGAGATGAGGGCGATTCCGCATGTTCGGTTGATAGGTTGTGGTACTTCATTACATGCTTGTCAAATCGGTCAAATAGCGATTGAAGAACTCGCTCGGGTGCCAGCAGTTGCCCACGTAGCCAGCGAATTTCGCTATAATAATTCAGTAATAAATCCAAAGGCAATCCACTTAGCAGTCTCACAATCTGGAGAGACAGCAGATACTCTTTCTGCTGTCAAGGAAATCCAATTAAAGGGGGGAAGTGTTTGGGGAATCATCAATGTCGTCGCTTCTTCTATCGCGCGCCAATGTGGAATGGGTGTCTATATTCACTCTGGACCAGAGCAAGCGGTTGCTTCGACTAAAGCGTTCTCAAATATGGCTGCTTCTTTGATTCTCTTTGCCATACAAATGGGTCGTACACGCTCTTTTTCAGCTGAAAGAGGCCGTGAACTCATCGATAATTTGCATACCATCCCGGGACAGATTGAGAAGTATCTTGCCAATCCTGGACCGATTGCTGAGGCTGTTGACGCAGTCATCGGTGCAAAGAGCGTGCTTTTCCTCGGGCGAGGAGTTTCGGCACCAGTAGCACGCGAAGGTGCTCTTAAACTGATGGAAATCGCCTACATTCCTTGTATGGCATATCCCGCAGGAGAGATGAAGCATGGCCCAATCGCATTATTGGAAAAAGGTTCACCAGTAGTAGTAATTGCTCCAAATGACAAATTAAAGTACAAAACTCTGTCCAATATACAAGAGTGTAAGGCCAGAGGGGCGAAGATAATTCTCATTCACGAAGAGGGTGATGATGAATTGGCTGAAGAAGCTGACATCTCGATTGCCGTACCCAAGTCAGAAGGATTACTTTCACCATTACTGACTGTGATACCGACTCAACTAATCGCATATCAAGCAGCGCTCAAGCTAGGTCATGATGTTGATCGGCCACGTAATCTAGCAAAATCAGTAACTGTAGAATGATTTCATTCTCCAGAAACCCATTCTCCAGCCATTTCATCGTAGCGATGGGTTGTTCCATCAGCAGCTTTACTCCAATTCACGCCATTCTCATCGACCCATTGTGTCTGAGCATTCGAATCAGACTCAGCGTAATCATTCTGCTGTTCAGCAACATCCTGGCTCTGATAGGCCATTTCAGTAGCTAGGTCTAGTGATTGATTTTCCTCAAAAGGTGAATCGCTTTCTGACTTATTCCAAACCATAAACCCAAGCACTCCAATTACTCCAACTAGAGCTACAAAGGCAACTGTAGTGCCATTAACTAGGCTTGATTCTTCAGGAATAGCAACAGATTTCAGCGAGTCTTCTGGGAAGTCATCATAGATATCAGCCACTCCATCATTGTCAGCATCCGCTGAAATACTAGCATCTTCGGGGAATTTATCATCAAGATCACTTACTCCGTCTTCATCACGATCAAGTTGTCTTAGTGAACAACCATTATTATCAGCAATATCATCTGAAGGGGTTTCTGGACAGTTGTCTAAGTGATTTTTCACTCCATCTTTATCTGTATCCAATTGTGTTAATGCACAACCTTCTGCATTAGCATCTTGCATCTCTGGTGTATTTGGACAATTGTCATTTAAATCTGAAACCAAGTCTCCATCACTATCTGATTGAGCACGGGAACAACCAGTTTCGTCAACTATTGCATCAGCTTCTGTACCTAAGCACAAATCTACAGCATCAGAATATTCATCGCGATCTTCATCTTTCTGACTATCGGTACATCCATTCTCATCGACTTCTCCTTGTTCAATGAATAATCCATTTTCATCGACGCTGTCACTATTGCTGCCAGTATTACGACAAAGGTCGAGATGATTCATCACACCATCGTCATCTCCATCTAACTGACTATCCGAGCAACCCTCGCCATCAGCGATTTCATCGCTAGGGGTATTGTCACAGGAATCGCTCGAATCGAAGATCCCATCTTCATCGGTATCCCTTTCATCTTCAGAACAACCAGTGCCGTCGACTTGGTCTCCAATAGGGGTGAATAAGCAATCATCACGACTATCAGGAATCATATCATTGTCGCCATCTCTTTGATAATCAGCGCAGCCTTTGAGGTCAACTATAGCATTAAGTGCGGTATTATCGCAATCATCCCAGAGGTCCATCACTGTATCACCATCAGAATCTAATTGACTGAGAGAGCAACCTATAGCATCTGGTGTTTCACCGGTTGGGGTGTCATCGCATTGGTCTTCAGCATCGCTGACTCCATCCATATCTGCATCCATTTGTGAAAGTGAGCAGCCAAATTCATCGACGTTTTCTCCACTTGGAGTTCCTAAACACCGGTCACCGTTTACCCCATTGGCAGAATCACCATGGCCATCGCCATCTTCATCATTCCATTGAGTTACCTCATCAGGGAACATGTCCGGCATTATCCCACTTGGATTATCTCCATGGCCATCTCCATCACGGTCAGCCCATTGTGTTGCTTCAGATGGGAATGCATCGGGATTGGTTCCCTGTTGATTATCACCATAGCCGTCACCATCGCTATCGTCATGCTGAGTTGGATCACTAGGGAAGTCATCGCCATTTACGCCGTTAGGATTGTCGCCATAACCATCGCCATCAGTGTCAACGTGCTGGCTTTGCTCGTTGGGGAATGCGTCCGGATTATTTCCAGAGGCATTATCTCCATAGCCATCGAGATCAGTATCTCGCCATTGAGTTGGATCATTGATAAAGTCATCAGGATTATTTCCTGCGGCGTTATCACCATATCCATCACCATCGGCATCGCTCCACTGGCTGGAATCTGTAGGGAATACATCAGGATAGCTGCCGTTTTGGTTATCGCCCCAGCCATCACCATCAATATCAGACCATTGAGTAGGGTCATTAGGGAATAAATCGGCATCAGTTCCCCATGGATTGTCTCCATGGCCATCGCCATCAGCATCTTCCCATTGCGAGGGATCTGTAGGGAATGCATCTGAGAAATTACCGTTTGGATTGTCACCAAATCCATCGCCATCAGCATCTTCCCATTGGCTAGATTCGAAGGGGAAGGCATCTATGTCATCGGTGTAGCCATCTCCATCTGAATCCTTTTGACTATCAGCGCATCCATCGAAATCTACTAATGTGCCCAATGGAGTACCCCAGCAAAGATCGTCTTCATCGGCTATGCCATCGTTATCTTCGTCATAGAATAAGCTGAAACAAGTATAATCAGAGCCTAGCATAGTTGAACTTGTAGTGTATAACTCTGCATTTATACAATAAAGTCCTGTGCTCGAAGGCGTTGTATATGTCCAGGTTGGTAATGACATCCCGGGTGTGGTTGCAGTAGCCATTAGCATACCAGAATCATCGAGAACAGTACCATTGACATCTTGTAATTCTAATGAATATTGATATGAATCACCAGTTATTAGATCCATCCCAGATGCGTCTACAGTATTTGTAGAACTATTGGCATCATGGGTATAAGCGCTGATATCTATACTTGGTAGGCTGGGAACGAATTGTATTTCATGGAAGCCATACTCAGTGGTTCCTTCATACATCATTGCACTGAATTGATGAACATTCATGGTTGATGGTCCCGCCCAAGTTACTGCTTGAGTGTAGTTTGCTGACGTTGCTGTGAAGTTTACCCAGCCATCACTAAGAATTGCATTGGTATTGGTATCATTGGTTTGCCATTCGATAGAATATGATGTTCCGATTGTCAGATTAGTCGCAATCAAGTCACCAGAGGTAGAAGAGGTCACATCATTTTGCAGACGCTCGATGTAGATCCAATCAAGGGAACTAGAGAGATAGGCTCCGTTTTGATAAAGTTCGACATTAAGTACGTATACCGACTCTGCATCAACTGGAGTCCAACTATAATTTTCAATGTGTGTCACTGCGGTAGCAGTGTGATTTGCGGTGAGATTATATTCACTTACATTAGTTACTCCTATCACATACTCTTGCAGATTTGCATCTATCTCATATGAGTCGTTTACAAGGAGATTACTTAGTTCGGCTTGACCCGTTGTTCCACTGGTCATAGTTGTGAAAAGAGTAGGAGATGTAGTTCCCCCACCACCTCCACTAGGTGTGGTTGCAATTGAAACAGAGTAAGAATTGATAGCACTACTATAACCAAATACACAGAAGAAATAATTGGTTGTTGTAGTAGGAGTATAGCTAAATGATTCATTATCGGATGTTGAGGACGCTGATGCAAGATTACTCCATGCACCTGTGCAAGTGGTAATCGTTGTAGTCGAATCATGCAAATTCATATCTATATCTCCAAGAACATCACTGAAGTAAATATCGAAGTAATAAGTAGTGCCAGCGGTCAATTGCACTTCAAAGATATCTTGGTCGGTCGTACTATGAATATCGAGGTTTGTATAGGTATAAGGCAAACTTCCAACTTGAGTTGCAGTTGCAAAATCATCGTTTGATTCTAGCGGGTCGATTGCGGAAACCGGGCTGACAAAAGTAATCATTACTGACATCAGCAACATAGCGATGATAGAAATACTGCTTTTCCGACTGCTAGAATGGGAGTCTTGAATCCTTTCCGACATAGGTGTTCTACTTACCCGGAAGTATATGATTGAGTTGCAATACCATCACTGATGGTAATACCATTATTATCCGATTTGAAATTGCTGCTTTTCGGAATCCCATATCATTTCCTTATAGCCCAGCAAATGATTGGTATGACGCATTTTGATGACTCCGAGTTTTCTCTTGACCTCATCACCTGAACGCTCCATGACTAGGTGAATTACACCATCTGAAAGATAATCCTCTACTCCATATTCACCGAATTGCTTGTGGTCTGAACCGGTCATTTCACAGATGAAGAAAGCGGTTAATCCAAGTCGGCGGACCGCCTCATAGAGCCTGAAAATCTCATCTCGGGGGTTTTCCATTTTTGTCAAAGTGAAAAATGCTCCCAGTGAATCGAAAACCAATACCTCGAAACCAATCGACTGTCGATAAGAGGTCAATTGTTTGATCAATTGCCCCATCCAGTCGATACGGTTCGACATCCCCTGCTCATCGAGTTGAACTCGAAGGTCGGCCAAATCTATGATTGCGATGCGGTTACGGACTCTTGCGTCATCAACATTCATTCCCATATTCGCCATATGCGAACGAAGGCTATCTTTGCCTTGTTCTAGTGTGACATAAATCCCGCTGGTATCGCCATAGAGAACTGCGTTGTAAAGTTGTGAAAATGTCACACTGGACTTCATTGCACCTGATGCTCCTGCGACTATTACAATATGACCGCGAGGTATACCACCTTGCATGTTTTCATCTAGTCCAACTATGTGGGTAGGGATTCTTTCTATGTCAGACATTGGCTGCCACCACCCAGTGGAAGGCCGGTGTTCTATTCAATATGACTGTCCACCGCCCATCTATGCGAATCTGGTTAGCCTCCGCCTCAAGCCGCCGATTTTCCTGGTTAAATGAGCGTATTGATGGCATCTATCATCAAGGATTAGATGATATTGATGAATCTATTTCTCATGGAACCGTCGAAGAGCAAGTGTTGGCCATTTGCCAAAAAAAAGCAGCGGCTGTCACTAGGGAACATGATTTTGATTACGTAATTGTAGCAGATACCTTGGTTGAAGACCCCGATGACGAAAACCTCGCTCTTGGCAAGCCAACCGATAAATTAACTGCAGCAACTATGCTATTGCGATTAAGAGCACGGCGTCATCGAGTATTCTCTGCCACTGGAATTCAACACGATGGTGAATGGGAGTTTTTTGTCGAGAGCGCAGTGGTAGAGATTGCCGATTATTCAGATGATGTTTTGGTGGAATTAATTGAGAGCAAATCATGGCAGGGCAAGGCAGGGGCATATGATTTGGCGGGAGCGATGGGTGATTTTGCACAATTAGTAGATGGCGCCGAGATTTGTGTGTTAGGGTTTGCATCCCTTGCTATCGATGAACTTCTCAGGAAAATATGAAGAGGCGCACTGTCAAGCGTTGTCCATGAAGGCAGATAGTAAGTTTGGATTTATTTCATCCTCGCTCTTAATTGGCCTCGGTGTATTAGCACTCATATTTTCTAGTTGGCAATTGATTTCGTTCGATGCTGAAGAGAATAAGCTTGGTCTAATTAAGGACAAAACAATCGAGCCTAGCGACCGAAATACTGGATATCGAATTTATATTGTAAATGGAAGTTGTGAAGACTTTACTCTTGATTCAACTTTTGTCGACGGTTATGGTTCTTCACGAAATTATGAACTGGTATGGGAAAAGAATTGTGACTCTGACTTATGGGAATTGAGGTTTGGCGATAATGATTTGATCTATGTCGGTACACTATCGGGCCACAAGGATAGCGATACCAGTGATTATGAGGTGGAAAGCCCTTTCACCCTTAATGGGAGTCAAGCATTCATCATCACAGATCGCAAAGTGATTGATGATGGATTGAAATTACGAAACATAGGATTTATTCTTTCTGGACTAGGTGCGGTTATTCTTGCTATTACCCGTAAGAGAGGCCCTCAAGTGATTGGCGATACCATGAACCCTGCACTCGGATTTACTCTGGCTGAGCAGATGAAGGCTGGAAATCAAACCGAGGCTCTAGATTGTTTGAAGAAATTAGCAGTGTACATGAAGGAAAACAATTTATTGGTTTCGAGTGTCTTTGAGAGATTCGATTTGAATTCGGATGGGCGAATAAATCACTTTGAATTTAAGACCGGACTCGAATCGATTGGTGTTGTTGATATTTCAGCGGTCGAGATTAATTCAGTGATTAATTTCCTAGATACCGATGGTGATGGGACGGTAGATTACGATGAACTCAAAGCTTATTTCGACAGTGAAAACACTTGGGATTGAGTTCTTGGTGGGTGGATAGATGATATCTATTGACCAGACAGCAGACAAGTTGACCCTTCTAGCCTTACCAAGTGCTCTAGTTAGTGGATGGATAATCCACCTCCTTTGGATGATTGGCCTGGGTGGAGAATGGACTACATGGTTGGTAATTTTCCTTCTTCTTTCAGGCTTGGCTTTTTGTATCAAAGGGGCGAAGTGGAGTAGAAATGATCTTCGTTGGCTAATCGCTCCGGCTTGTCTAATCCTACTGATAATCGTCTTGCCATGGTGGAATTTGATGCCACGATGGGATGCGGCATATCATTTGATAGAAGCTAATGCATTCATTGGAAATATCCTTTGGTCACCATTCCATCACGGTCAGGATTTCTTGTTTAGACCACCGTTGATTCCTGCATTATTCTCGATGGAAATAGTGCTCTCCGGAAATTCTAACCAAGCCGTGTTCATGCCTCTATTATTGATGATAATGTCCACTTGGCAGATACAACATCTGACTGAACGTTGGGCCCCACAAAAACTATCGATGCTTGTCGTGCCTGCTTTTCTGCTCTTACCTGCAGTGAGATATTGGGGACAACTTCCCTATCTCGACGTTGCAGTAGCAGGGACTTGGATTTTGATTGTAAATATTTTCATCAGAGTCGAAAAAGGCGATTCACGTCGCTTAGTTGCGATTCTTGGTGCTATTGCAGCGATGGCAATGCTGGTGAAATATGTACACGTCTATCTGATTGGCTTAGTCGGCTGGTTCATTCTCAAAGATAGAAATGTAAGTCGTGCATTACCATTTGCCGGCGGATGGTTATTGATTTCAGGGCCGTTTTTATTGTACAATTCATTGGTTAATGGCGATCCTCTGGCCGCATTGACTCCTCAAACATCTTTCGCATTGAAAAGTGTCGGCGATACACTTGGCACACATACTTCCTTGACTTGGTCATACCATCTTCTCAACCAGTTGGCGTTCATTGGAATTATTGCTATGCTATTGGGGTTATTCCGTTTGCGAAGTAATGAAAGCGAATCATTCAATGCGATAATAATAGTACTCACGCCATTGGTTATTATCCATGCTTTCATTTTAGATTGGGGCGAATCTCGCTATCATTTACCTTGGCTTGGGTTAGCCTTGTCGTTGATGTTAGTGCCGCCAAGTGAAGAGAAACTAGTTACTCTGACAGATAGGAGGTCGAGTTTTCATCTCAGTATCGGGATAGTAATTCTGATTTTGATGTCCACTTGGCACTTCACGACAATGGTTGGTGAAATCACTGAAGTGGATGCAGAAATTACTGACCTCGATGAGCGGTATCGATTTACATGGGGTCTCTGGGAAGGCGAGAATATCGACGGGATCATCGCTGGAAATGCTATGAATATCGGCCTACATTCTGGTATTGAAAGCAGTCTTTTTTTGCGAAGTGACAATCCGGTTGTCGATACTCTAGCTCATGTCAATGCGACACACATAATCACTCAGGATGCATTGCCTAGGTTTGATTGGGAAGCAGACTTTGAAACTCAATTGGGTCATAGTTTAATCGAGCCTGTCAAAACCAAGGTAGAAGGTAATTGGACAGCAGTCCTCTGGCGCATTGACGATAAATCATATGCAAACCCCACCGAATCTCTCAATATTAGTGGTGGGCGTATCGTAGGTGACATGTTGGTCCTGGAATATGGTGATTCTGCTAGAGTATCGGTTGATGATTTGGAATTAACTTGGCTTGAAGTTGAAAATCACCAGCAAGCACTGCAAGCATTGACAGGTGACCCTGAGCAGATGAACGATGGTTGTATTGCACAAGAGAACGACTGTTCACTTGTATTTGGTACTACCATCACTCCTAAAGCGGGAATGATGGTTCTTCTGTGGGTTGAATGACTTAGAGCAACATTGGTGCTAAGCCTAGTTCGTGTTTACTGATATCCACTACTACATCCCTTCCTGGAAGCAATAATAATTGGTCTTGGTCATCCAAGGCAAAAATAGCGATTCCCAAGTCATCTCCAAGTCTGCGTAATTGCCTTCGACAAGCATCCTTGTGAGCGTCCATATGAATCAATGGTCTGATGTCGACAATTATTGTATCACCTTCTGAGATACGCTTACCAATCGAATCTAGAGGTAACCTATGCATTTGATCTGGGCAGACATAGCGCAATGCTCTAGGCAAAAAGCCCATCCTTTTTGTAGATTTTAACATCGACATATCATGAAAAGCATCACCATCTGGAGTCGTAGGACCTTTCCATCCCTTTGGTGAATTACTACTTACAGTAACCTTTGGAGGTTTTACAACTTCTTTTTGTAGTTTATTAGTTAGTTTTTCGGGCGTGATTACCTGCAATTGATCCGGGATCAATTTACCCTGGACAAGATTGCTTTCTTCCCTTTTCGGAGCAGGCTTTTTATCAACTGAAGGTGCGACAATCTCAGGGTCTGGTAATCCAAAGAATTGCCAAAGATTTCCCATTATTATGCCTCAGAGATCGAGACCATCCAGCATACCGGATAAGTCTGTATTCCCTCCGGATACCGTTGGCTCTTGAATCATCGGGTTGGGTTGGGTGCTTGGCACCTGATTTGTGAGTGGAGCCGGTTGAACCGTTGGTTGCTGGTACGCAGGTTGTGCAGGTTGTGCAGGTTGCTGGTACGCAGGTTGTGCAGGTTGTGCAGGTTGTGCAGGTTGTGCAGGTTGTGCAGGTTGTGCAGGTTGTGCAGGTTGTGCAGGTTGTG
>CAJIYT010000013.1 GCA_905181715.1 uncultured Candidatus Poseidoniales archaeon | reverse complement strand
GTTGAGGTGCTCCTTTCTTGTTCTTACGCCGTCCCATCAACTGCACCTCAGACTGGGGGAGCGGGAATCAGACTTGAACATTCTCATCGTCCGGCACCGGTTTACCATCATTGGCCGAGGTAATAATGCGCCCCCATCCCTTTAGAACGAAGAAAGTTGCCCCGGCTTCGTGAACTTCGACAATATCGCCTGTCGTGGCCTCAATAGTGCGGTCATAAAATCTCGCAACTACATCCTCAGAGGTTATTTCGACGCGATAACTATCCTGTGATGAGAAGGCTATAGCTTCCGATAAGGGGTCAAAGGGATTACCGGAGTCCGGATCAAGGCGAGATAACGGAAATTCGCTTACTCTCAGGCCACACTTACCGTGCAAAGAACTCGGGAATCTGATTTGACGCCTGACGTCGATAGTAACAACTTCATCGGTTTCACCAGCATTACCCAAGACAATTGACGCATCGCATTTAACCAAATCTAAAAATAATTTCTCATATTGATTTAACCCTCCGAAGCGACCCTTTACCACTCGGTCGAAACGAGAATCATCGGCCAAAAGTGCAGCGAGACGCTTGACGCTTATCACGCCCCTAGGATTGGTGACACTTTCACGCTGATACATTTTCTTTAAAGCAGCCATCAATTCCTTGAGTTCTTTAGGAGATCCTTCGGAAATCCGTCGCAATTTCTCCGCCATTGTCTTCACACCATTACGCAATCGCAGGTTCCATCCTTGTGCGCTTGGGTCGTTATAGCGCGGCATCAAAGTTTGAACCTCTACGCCTTCGCCGCGAATATGACTGACCAATTCTCGCCTGGCTTCAGAATCAAGATGCAAGATTGCTGGATCGCGATAGTGAAGATGAAAACCGCGGTGGCCTGAAAAGGTCACTTGTAGATGCTTTTGATCAAATCCAAATTCCGGTTCGAGAAAATCATTCCACAATGCCCACGCTTGTTCATGAATTACTTTTAGCATCCCGGGGAAATCTCGATCGGTCACTCCGGGTAGATGATCGCCGTCCAAGTCAAAGATTAAATCAGCCCCTAGCCACCCTTTATCAGCCATTTTGTACTCATGTGGCCGTTGCCAATAAGCCGTCGAATAGAATACTGAATGAGGGGGGTTGCTGACTAAGAATTCGCGCAATGCATCGTTCTCCGGATATGCGCGGTGCCGCAATGGGCCACCATTACCGAATGGTATGAACATCCATTCTCTAGTTCTTTGACGCGGAGGGCTCCACAAGTCTGCAGAACGGTAGTATGATGAAAACCGATGTGCGAATCTTGCCCAGCCGCTCGACATACTATTCAGGTGGGCTCTTTACAGCGGGTTATTCAATTTCACTGTTTCCAGAATCGAGATTCAGTATCATGAGTTTTAGTTGCCGAACCAGCACCAGTAGCCTCGACGTAATGCTCCCAGCAAAGATATACTTGGTCGTTAACCATAGCATTGCCAAAAGTAAGGCGGATACCGCATTGGTTGCACTTTGGGCCAATCTCGCCATTAGCGGTTTGTGCAAGCTCTACATGTTCGTGTGGCATCGGTTCACCTATTTGGGGCAGAAGGGGTCAGCCTTTGAATGTCACCATTCTAACTTATCATCTGAATTGCAGAAATCTAACAGATCTAGTGCTACTTCGCATGATTCCGAAACCTCGGGGTCATCATCGCATAAAAACGACTCCGGGGCTGGTTAACTGAGCCAAAGCGATTCACCTAGGTGCTCTTAGGGCCAGTCAAATCACTACTCAGTAGCTCCAATGAACTCTATGGAGTCTATATCGAAATCAGTGGGAATAAGGCCAATTGCTTGGCCTTCCTTCCAGAATCTCCTCACGCTTTCACGACCTTCAGGGTGATAATCGATAGTGCGGTCATTGACATACATGTCGACGAATTTGCGATTTGTATCATCATCGATCCCTCGGCCCCATTGCTTAGCGAACTCCAATGCATCTTCTGGGTTATTGATAGCAAATTCAATACTTGATTTCGTGTGCGCTGTGATGTCTTTCATCGCTTGTACGCCAAGACTTTTCAAAACAACATTACCACCGAGAGGTAGTGGTAAACCATCGGTTCTTTCACTCCACCAAACACCTAGGTTTACCAGCACCTCAAGATCGTGTTCAACATAGGTCAATTGCCCTTCGTGGATGATTAACCCAGAGCGATAAGTCCCGTCGAGAACCCGTGGTATAATCTCATCAAAAGGAACGACTGCGACTTCGAAATCCCCCCAGCACAATCTCAATGCCATATATGCACTCGTCTTCAGTCCCGGTATGGCAATTGGGCCTTCGAGTACCTGCTCCTTTGTGGTTCCGGACTTTGTAATTACCATCGGACCATATCCCTCGCCCATAGAGGCACCACAATTCATCAGTGCATAGCGGTCTGCGATATCGGGGTAAGCGTGAATGGACACAGCCGATACTTCGAGATCTGATTTGAGAGCGCGCTGATTCAAACTTTCAATATCTTGTAATTCATGCACATATCTGTATCCCGGGGTAGGGAATGCAGAAGTGGTGAGGGCGTGAAACATGAAGGCATCATCTGGATCTGGTGAATGTCCGATTCTAATGACTTTTTCAGCGTCGGATTCAGTGGTGGTTATGTCGCCCATATGGCGCTCCACTCGGGTCCTTGTCAAAATACCACCGAATGAGATGACCGTATCTGAAACATCCTAAATATAGGGATATTGGGTCAAAGGAAGCAACACGCTTTCAAAGCACATGAACCTCGTCGTCTTGGGTGAGGGGGATTAGAGGCCGGGTAATTCTTTCTGCAACTCTGTTGATTCTCCTGTTTTCGCCAATGGCGGCCGCAACCAGTTCTGGCCTTACATACGTTGGAGCTTCATTGAATGAAAGTTCCTCGCAGAGGGGGTATACAGTGGCAATTAGCCCGGACGGCACCTATCTCGCTAGTGGTCACAATAAGGCTCTAGTCATTTACAATGTCACTACACTGGAACCACTTCTAGAACTGACGTTACAAATGGATGTCCATCAATTAGCATTTAGTCACGATGGCAGCATGCTTGCGTTTGCTCAATCATCCGGATCAAACCAACTCGAATCAGTGAAGAAAATCGAACTAGCAACGATGGCAGTAATGAGTGGACATGCTCAGAGTTCGCAAATCCCTGGAGTATTGGCTTGGTCTAGTGATGATCAAACAATCGCCCTAGAGGAAAAGGGTGGAGGAGTTCTTTACATCAATTCAAGCGATATGTCTGAAACCAAGAAAATGACTAAGGTGCATAATACCGATCTAACATGCCTTGATTTCAGCCCGGACGGTCAATATTTCCTCTCTGGAGATGAATCAGGGAGATATGCTCTCTGGACTGCAGCGGGGGAGATGGTTGGCGACTATCGTCAAGCTCAATTTAGTGGAGACATCAATGATTGTGGTTTTTCACCGAATAGTTCGCATATATATTTAGTAGCCAGCTCAGGTGAATTATTGATTACCGACATCGATGGCGGGACTATTGTCCAAAAGGTATACTCTGGGGCCATTCAGGCTAAATATTCAAGTGATGGTGAGAAAATTCATCTTTTGATTACAGGTAGTTTGCCGAAATTAATCACGCTTCGCGCTAATAACCTCAACCAGGAAACTGTGACTTCCTTCTTCCATGCGGCTGAAGGTTTTGTCTATTTGGAAGATGGATATGATAGAGTCACAAATATCTTTGTTGCAACTCGGACTGGGCAAATCGCTGCCTATTCAAAGGATTTAACCCCCGAGGGAATAGGAAGTATCGGCTCGGACATAGATGGTGATCTATTGCCAGATGACATCGATACCGATGATGATGGTGACGGTATACCAGATGTTATCGATATCAACTGCGAATCTACCTTACCCTGTTCACAAGTTTCAGACTTATCTTTGATACGCGGTATTTCTTTAACCGTTGATGAAGATACAGTAATGGTTACCGATCACTACACATTCCCCTCTCATGCTAGTGCCAATATTAGAAACCTAAGTCGGAGAAGTATTGGCGATGATTTGCAAATATCTGTCGATGAGGTCGAACTATTCTCTAAAACGGCATGCAGCAATATGGACCTTGAGGATAGAATCGATACATGGCGCTCCGCTATTTCATTGAGTAGTGGTTCATTGGGAGAAGCGGTAGTACATTGCCGAGTAGCAGATGGACTCCTGCTATGGTCGATAAACGATCATCAATCTCCTGTTAAACTAGACATATCCGTGGTTTATATTATTGAGACTGATATCAATTTGCCATTGACGGTTACCATTCAAAACCAGCCTGAATCAAGCGATGGCGCAATATCCTGGCTAGCACCCCAACATCCGGTGGCTATTGTTCTCAATGGTGACAAGGGAGCAGGTGACGAATTGGCATTGTGGCGCGTGTCTTCGGACCCGTTGGAATTAACGATGACTGAAAGGGTGATTGAAGACCCAACACTAATCGAAGTTGGAGCCTCTTGGATATTTCATCCTCTAGCGATTTCATCCTACCTGTTTCTTTCACTTATCGGAGTATTATTTTGGTTAAGGAGTTCCAATGCCATCGAAATCAACATATTGGAATACGAACTAATGGATGATGATCACGCCGAAGAGGTAGAAAAAGAGGAATATCACGAGGAACTGGAAGATGAACAACAAGATGATTCCGGTAATTATGAAGAGCATTCAGAGTGGGATGATGATTCCATTGCTGAGCCGGTCAAAGTCCGTAAGAAGAGGGTTGATGGCGCAGGAACAGTGGACGAAGAAAGTGTCAAGAAGGTTAAGTCCGTCAAAAAGCGTGCTGTGAAAAAGAAGATGGTAACTGACAACACTGTGGTTACTAAGCGTCGGAAAGCAGTAAAATCAATCGAAGATTACGACGATGAATCATTGGATTGAATCAGTTCGTGAAATCACCAAGCACGAACTGGGGTTGATTTCATCCCGCATACAGATTCAAGGAATCTCTCAAGACCTTCAAGATCGTCTCTTTCTAAGCGATTGATGACTTCACCGAAATAGCGCTGGATTCTTTCGTGACTTTGACCGGTCTTTTCCGCACTACTTTCAATCACTTCACTCCTTACCGAAAGATCGGTTTCGAATTGAATTAGGCGTTCGACCAAGGCACTGTGAGCAAGTTTTAGTTTATCCAAAGGTGTATCCTTGCGAGCTGCAAAGACTCCAAAAACCATGGTGTTACCAGTGTGTTCCATCCAAGAAGTCCCAAGATCCATCCTAACTCTCCCAGGGTATTCTCTTGCTGCACTTAATGCTCTATCGCCAATTAATAGTGCACCGTCACAACGATCCAACATCGTATCCAAATCGGGGCCCATCAATACCAATCTTGGATCACAACCTCTCACTTTCAATAGATATTCAAGCAGTCTAACCGAAGTTGATGAATCGGATGGGATAGCGACATCACGCATATCTTCGATTTTACGGTCACCGAATAATAACACACTTCCGACTTCGCCTCTGCTGGATATGCCGATATCGGGGATAAGCATCAATTCATCACAGTTATCTGCAAAATCTGCTGCCGGAATCGGTGCCATCAGGCAATCATTGCGCAATAGATGGCCAGTCAGCCATGAAGGGGGGGCTGAAAGGATATTCCATTCATTACCTAACCCGTGGAATAGAGGGTCACAATTGATGAAGGAAACACGGCCAATAGTAGATTTCCAAGTTTCCATAATCTCACCTAGCTAGCCATCTTCAAACCACGGAGTGGTGGAATCTCCTTACTTTCGAATAGAGAAAATCGAGTATAGATAGTATTTCTTTGGACTGCAATAGACCCGGTATTCTCGATTATCTTACCAAGAATATTCCGATCGATATCTAGAGGCGTTACCGATCCTGCAAGATGCATAATCGATTCTTGATGGACTGTACCATCCAAATCATCAGCACCATAAGATAATGCCAATTCAGACAAGGAATCACCGAGGTTCATCCTATATGCCTTGATATGGGGGATGTTATCCAACATCAATCGCGAAATCGCGATAGTCCTCAAGGTTTCAACACCAGTTGCTAACTGAGCATTGGGTAAACGTGAGTCATCAGGAAGAAATGGATATGGTACAAAGCATTGGAAACCTGAGGTTTCCCTCTGTAATTCCCTCAAAGAAATCATGTGAGCGAGCCTTTGCTCCCGGCTTTCAATGGTTGCGAATAGCATGGTGCAATTTGAAGGAATACCGATTCGATGAGCAACTCGGTGTATCTCTAAATATTCATCACTAGACTCTTTACCTCTACATATTACTTCACGCACTTCATCATCTAAGATCTCTGCACCGCCACCTGGGAGAGATGATAATCCAGCCTTTTTCAGGCGCTTCAAGCATGTTTCGATTGAAATATTTGATAGACGTGATATGTGTTGTATTTCCACGGCTGTAAGGGCTTTGAAATGGATATGAGGAAAGGTCGTAGTTGCGCTTTTGAATAATTCTTCATAGTGTTCGATTCCCCAATCAGGGTGAAGGCCGCCTACTGAATGTACTTCATCGACATGATCTGCGAACTTTCCAACTTCTGAAAGATATGTTTCGATATCCATTGCATATGCATCCTTTGCTTTTCTCCCTCTACGGAAGGCGCAGAATTTACAGGCTAGAACACAAATATTCGTTTGGTTGACATGAACATTGGAATTGAAGAAGACATGAGTGCCAAAGCGAGAACTCTTCACCATCGCTGCCAATTCCCCAACAGAAGCCAAGTCGGGTTCAGCATAGAGTTCTAGACCTTGCTCAAGAGATAGGCTACTACCGCCAGAGAGAGTTTTCCATGCTGCAATTACCCCCGCAGGCCAATTAGTTTCGGCTTTTGGTAATCGTTTACACCAATCGCTAGTACTTCCAGCAAGGACAACGTCAGATGACCATTCCTTGTCCATATACCAGCGCAATTGTCACACTTGATGAATCTATCATCGCCTACTATTGTCAGCTACTTTAAAGAATTTAGAGTAAACCAATAATTTGCGGAATTCTTCAATCAAGAATACCGAACTGGAAACGCTGAAAATTATCAACCAATCTTCTTTGGATAGTATGGTTGTTGAAAGTAATTCCCCAATTGCGAAATTGGTGAAAGGAACAATATAATTTGCACCTTGTACTGCTATCAATAATAGTGTCAAAGAAATAGAGATTGCAACATATATGAATCGATTGGAGAACAATCCTATCTTGAATATACTATCTTCGTTAGATCTACAGTTAATGACATTGAATAATTGGAATACTATGAATACACCAAATGCCATTGTCATTGCGTGCTGTAGATGGCCTTGTTGCCAATCTCCCCATGCTGCTTCATCACATACTCCACCTGACATAAATTGATCACCAGATGCCCCGTTTACAGGCATTACTCCCGTGCAGGGAGTATCTGGTAAGCCGCCGCCTGCCAGATAATACACCAATAGAGTCCCAACTACCATAATGGTTCCCAAGTAGAAGATCAAGACTAAATCCTTGAAATTAGGTAGGCCTTCGGATATAGGGCGCGGTGGTCTGTCCATGACTCTAGAATGTCTCTTTTCAACACCAAGAGCGACTGCAGGGGGGCCATCCATCAAAATATTGATGACCAGAATTTGAGTTGCAGTGAGGGGTAGATTCCAACCGAAGATAAAGGTAGAGAATATTATCAATGCTACAGCCGCAACATTTGTCGAAACCTGATATCTGACGAAATTACGAATATTTGTATATATTTTGCGACCTTCTTCTACTGCGTGTACAATGTTTGCAAAATTATCGTCTTGGAGGACCATGTCGGCCGCATCCTTTGCCACATCAGTACCTGAGATTCCCATGGCGATTCCGATATTGGCGCGAGATAATGCTGGAGCATCATTTACTCCATCACCAGTCATAGCAACTACTTCACCATCATCTTGTAAACAGGACACTATACGCATCTTTTGTTCAGGAGTTACGCGACTGAATATACTAGCGGTTCGAGTTGCATCTGCTAATTCATCATCAGTCATATCCTCTATTTCCTTACAAGATAAAGGATCCACGCTTCCATCTGTGATATTGAGTTCCAATCCGATGGCTTGTGCTGTAAGTTGTTGATCGCCTGTGATCATTTTCACCCTAATACCAGCATTTTGACAGAGAGCGATTGCATCGAATACCTCAGGTCGGGGTGGGTCGATTATACCCACTAATCCAAGAACTATCAAATTGGATTCCATGGATTCGAGATCAGTAATATCCTCTTCATCCGAAACAGGACGAGCGAAGAGAGCTATTACCCTCATAGCCTCACTAGCCATTCGATTGTTAACCCCTAGAAGATATTGAAGGTCGTCATCGGTTACTGGAACTATTTCACCGTCGATAATCTTTGAACTTACTAGATTCTTGTATCCCTTGGCACTACCTTTGGAAAAGATCCACTTCTTACCCTCGTATTCATGAACTACAGACATACGTTTGCGTTCTGAATCAAAGAAGAATTCATGTAAGCGTGAATGGCGTTGAGCGAATTTCTGAATATTACCATTCAACTTCCAACCAAGAACAGCGCAAGCAAGGTCGGTTGGGTCACCAGTGGTAATCCATTCATCTTCCGAATGAACGATTTGACTATTGTGGCAGAGACTCAGACACGCAGCAGCCAAGCGGAAATCGAGATTGCTTTGCACCTTACTCATTTGAGAATCACTTAACACATCGTCATCTATTGTCAACTCTCCAAGTGGAGTGAAACCCTCGCCTGAAACTCCATATTTCGCACTAACTAGCGCAAATTCGCGTACTGTCATTTGATTCTTGGTCAGAGTGCCGGTTTTATCAGTGCAGATAACTGTGGTTGAACCAAGTGTTTCTACCGCTTTCATCCGCCTAATAATCGCCTTATGGCGCGCCATATTACGCATTCCAATAGCGAGAGTAGTAACTAGAATAATCGGTAATCCTTCTGGAACTATAGCCACGAATATTGCAATAGCGATGATAAATTGGTCGATTGCTACATCGACCATATCCACACCAGGTACATTATAGGAAAGGAGGAGCTTAATCGAAACCAGTAATACTGCTACAACCAAAGCGATGAAACCAAGGAATTTCCCGAGGCTTTCTAATTTTAGTTCAAGTGGGGTTTTCGGAGTTTCTGCCGAGGCGATATCGCTAGCGATTTTGCCCAATTCAGTAGACATTCCCGTATCACACACTATTCCTAGTGCACGACCGGATGAGATCACAGTACCCATATAAGCCATATTTTTCCGCTCAGCAAGTATTGTCTCGCCGACAAGAACATCTCCATGCTTGGATACGGTGTCTGATTCACCGGTAAGTGCAGATTCGTCGATCTTACACTGGAGTGATTCGATTATACGAAGATCTGCTGGAACGTTAAGCCCTTGCTCAAGTCTGACCAAATCACCAGGTACCAATTCTTCTGTCGAGGTTTCAATTTCGATACCAGCTCTAATTACTACGCAATGTGAAACGGACATTTTCTTTAATGCATCCATGGCTTGTTCTGCCTGGTTTTCTTGCCAAAAACCGAAAAAGGCATTTGCGGTTAGCACGATAAATATGAAGATTGCATCTCCTGGTTCATTGGGATGAATTACTAATGCCAAAAGTGCTGCACCTAGTAACAAATAATTTAATGGGTCATTATATTGTGATAAAAAGCGTATGAAGGCGGGAACTCTCTTATTCTCATCAAGGCGATTATAGCCATACTTCTCGAAAGATTGCTTTACTGCATCACTAGAAAGACCGTCTCGAGTTAAATCATAGTGTGACATAACCTTTTCAGAAGTCATCTGGTGCCACTTTTCTTCAGTCATCCCAATCACCTAAAGTGTTTTCACACTCTGAACTGCGCACATGATGTTGTATATTATTATCAAGGTTGGACTTCCGCGATTATCTCCGATTGATTGACAAGCCCAACGGCTCTCCCAGCCTCATGGGCGATGATGACTCTCCGTGGGTCCTGCCTGAGGAAGATGTCGCTGAATTAACCGTTCGCGTGGTTGTTATTGGGGTTCTTTTGGGCGCGGTAATGACCGCAGCAAATGCATACTTGGGCCTTTATGTCGGAATGACTGTCTCTGCATCAATACCTGCAGCTGTCATGTCGATGCTGATTCTACGTGGTTTCAAATTCAAAGATGTAACGATTTTAGAAAACAATTCGGTCCAAACGATGGCTAGCGCTGGTGAAAGTTTAGCCGCTGGAATCATATTTACTGTCCCAGCACTATTGGTTTTGGGAATCTGGACCGAAATAATGTGGCTTGAAACTTTGATTATTGCAGTATTGGGTGGACTATTAGGTACCATGTTTACAATTGCCTTACGTCGACTATTCATTGTTGAAGAAGCATTGCCATATCCAGAAGGAGTAGCATGTCGAGAGGTGTTGGTAGCAGGTGAAAAAGGCGGCACCGGATTGATAGCAATCATGTATGCACTTGGAATAGGTGCAATATACGGATGGTTTGTCAAGGGATTCAGAGTAACTCACCAGCATGTCGAGGGCGGAATTCACTTCCTCGGTACAAGATTATATGGTGGGGCTGAACTCTCACTAGCACTACTTTCGGTAGGGTTCATAGTTGGTCTTCGAATTGCCTCATTCATTTTCCTCGGTGGAGTTCTGGGGTTCGGAATCCTAGTGCCGCTCTACGGTTTGATCAATGGTTGGCCTGGAAGTGGCGACATAGTTGATGACTTCTACCTCGTTTGGTCGAGTCAGATACGCTATGTTGGCGTTGGTGCAATGGTTGTTGGTGGAATCTACACACTTTGGACGATGAAAGATACAATTTTCGTTGGACTTTCCAAAGCACTGAACACATCTCGCTCGGATAATTCTGAGTTGTTGAGAACAGAGAAAGATCTCCCTCTAGACAAAGTTATGATGTTTTCTGGAGTTTTAGTAGTATTGACCTTTCTGTTTTATTGGTATGCGACTGGTAGCCTTTTATTGGCATTAGCAGGAGCGCTTTTTCTTGCTGTAGTATCATTCTTCTTCGCCGCAGTTGCAGGATATATTGCTGGGGTCGTAGGTTCATCAAATTCTCCAGTATCTGGAATGACTATCGCCACACTACTATTCACAATTGGACTTGTTTGGATAGTTGGAGACTTGATGCTGGGGATGCAAACGCGTGATTTGATGATTGCGACTATGTTCATTGCCGCAATCGTCGCTACCTCTGCTGCTATTGCTGGAGATGTGATGCAGGACCTAAAAACCGGACACATGGTAGGTGCTACACCTTACCGGCAACAGATTGCTGAAATAATAGGTGTACTGGTTGGTGCAATTGTAATCGGACCCGTTCTTTCTTTGCTACACAATGCCTTCCAAATCACTAAGACTGCATGTCTTGCCACTAATCAACGTATACTAGAGGGTGGTGATTCAGGCAGATTTACAAGTATTGAAGGTTCGCCAAATAATAGCCTTTACAATTGTGATGACGCCCTATTAGCCCCACAAGCAGAATTGATTGGTGCAATTGTTCAAGGTGCATTTGGTGGTGATCTAAATCTTCAAATGGTTATTCTCGGGGCTGTCATCGCAGTAATACTAATCAGGCTAAAAATGCCAGTAATGTCGGTAGCGATTGGTATTTACTTGCCACTTGCACTTTCTGTTCCAATAATGCTAGGTGGAGTTATTTCCCACATACTGCTAAATGGCGCCATATTACGTGTTGATGGCACTCTCGAAGGAGAGGCTAGTTCTGAAGCGAAAAAGGCAGTGGCTGAAGTTCAGGACCGTGGAGTACTGATAGGCGCTGGTTTCATCGCCGGAGAATCGCTGATGGGTGTGTTATTGGCAATTTTCATCGTCGCAGATATCGACCCTGCTAAGGCCCTCGGAATCGGTACACTTGGAGACTCACTCTCATTATTATTCTACGGCTGGTTCGTAGCAGTTTTCATCACATTAGCGGCGCAAGCAATGCCTAAAGGTAGCCATCTAATCACAGATACAACCGTCATAATAGCCAAAGCAGGTAAAGACTTGATCAAATCTTTACAGCCTCCAAGTAGAAAGTGAACTAGCACAAGCATCAAAGGCCATAGTCAATCACCTCCGGTCGAGGTCGAAAAATGCAGAGCATGGCTATCGAAGAATTAGAGGATATGGCACGTCGGTGCCGCGTCGAAATATGCCGGATGACACATCGGGCAAAGGCTGGTCATCCAGGAGGATCTTTATCGGAGATAGATATTCTCTGTGGTCTCTACGGTTCACGACTTAGAGTCGATGCTTCAAATCCGAAATGGGCTGATCGTGATCGATTTATTCTTTCTAAAGGACATGCTTCACCCGGCATGTATGCATTGCTTGCTGAAATGGGTTTCATCAGCCATGAGGATCTCGAATCATATCGTGTTCTCGGTGGTGTCTGTCAAGGGCATGTCGACATGAAATGGACACCAGGTGTTGATTTTAGCGCAGGTAGTCTCGGAATGGGACTCTCTTACGGTATGGGTTGCGCATTGGCTGCTCGAATGGATGGGTCTTCAAGAACAACTTACGTCATGATAGGCGATGGTGAAATCCAAGAAGGTGCTATTTGGGAAGCAGCTATGGCTGCTAGGCATCATGAATTAGGTAATCTCAAGGTATTTCTAGATCGCAATAATATCCAGAATGACGACTTCTGTGAAGTGCAAATGCGAATGTTCGACATCCCTGCTAAGTGGCACGGCTTTGGATGGGCTGTCAAGGAAATTGACGGTCATAATATGCATGAGATAGTAGAAGCGATTGCTTGGCTCGATACAATCACTGACAGACCAGCGATTATTATCGCAAATACTGTCAAAGGCAAAGGGGTCTCCTTCATGGAAAACAACCCAGCATTCCATGGCGCACCGCCAAACGATGAACAATTGCAATTGGCAATGACCGAACTAGGGGTGAGCGTATGACCGAAATGGGTGCTACTAGAGATGGCTATGGCGATGCTCTTCTCGACATCGCAGCAGATAACCGAGTGGTAGTACTTGAAGCGGATTTGGGCAAATCAACCAAATCCCTACATTTCCGTAAAGCATACCCAGAACGCACGGTGTCCTGTGGTATAGGTGAGCAGAATATGATGCTAATAGGAGCAGGTTTGGCATCGAGTGGTTACATTCCCTTCGCCAGTACTTTTGCAATATTTACCGAACGTGGCTTTGAGCAGGTAAGAAATGGTATTGCAAGACCAAATCTTGCCGTTCACATTTGTGGTAGCCACGGTGGGACCCATACTGGGACCGATGGTTCAAGTGCCCAATCCATAGAGGATTTGGCAATATATCGAACCTTACCCAACATGGTGGTAATGCATCCCTGTGACACCGTATCGACGCGGGAATTGACCAAGCAATTGGTCGAGTTGAATTCACCCTCATACACAAGAACAGCCCGTAATAAAACACCTGTTGTTCACAGTGGGCGCGAAGATGAAATCAAAATAGGTAAGGGTATTGTACTCAAGGATGGATCTGATGTTGCGATTATCGCCTGCGGCGTTCTAGTTCATGAAGCAATGAAAGCTGCAGAAGACCTTGCTAGCCAAGGTGTCTCAGCTGCAGTGATTGATATGCATACTCTAAAGCCTCTAGATAATGACCTGATAGACCGATATGTGGCAAAGTGTGGTTCGATTGTTACAGCCGAAGATCATTCGATTATCGGCGGTTTGGGAAGTGCAGTAGCGGAATACACCTCTTCTAACAACCCAGTGCCAATTGAGAGAATAGGAGTTAAAGATCGCTTCGGAGAATCGGGTGAAGCACAACAAATGCTCGACTTATTGCACTTGAGTAGCCCTCATATTTCAGAGGCTGCAAAACGGGCTGTGGCAAGAAAGGCTTGAAGACCTCCGGGCTCAGGCAGTGGAACATGGAGTTCTTCCTTGATACCGCAGATGTTGATGAAATACGCGAGATTGCCGCCTGGGGAATACTCGACGGAGTTACAACAAACCCCTCGCTAATCAAGAAAAGTGGTCGCGATTTCAAGACCGTAGTCAGTGAAATCGCCGCTATATGCCCTGGTCCGATCTCCGCAGAAGTAACCGCCATGGATACAGAAGGAATGATCTCACAGGGATTAGCACTGAAAGATGACTTACCTGGCAACGTCATCATCAAGGTCCCATGTACCCCTGAAGGATTAGCAGCCACCAAATTCCTAACCTCCAAAGGTATCGATACAAATGTTACTCTGGTATTCTCGGCTAGTCAAGCATTGATGGCTGCAAAAGCTGGTGCAACTTATGTTTCGCCATTTATTGGCAGAATCGATGATACAGGTGCTGATGGAATGCAGTTGATCGCTGAGATTATGCAAACATGGGCATGTTATCCTGAGATAACGACAAAGGTTCTTGCAGCATCTATTCGTCACCCAACCCATGTCCTCAGTTGCATGCAATTAGGAGCACACACTGTTACAATGCCAGCCAAGATTTTCCGTCAATTGATGACTCATCCATTGACCGACAGAGGCCTTGATGGCTTCCTCAAAGATTGGGCAGAGGTCGAAGCTGCAGGAAATGCTTGAGACCACACTGTTCATAATGAATAATTCACAGGCATCTAAGGGTGAGTCGCATGGAAGAGGGCAGCAGCAGACTTCAGCAATTACTCGATGGCGAGTTCGATGCTGAGCAAATTGCAAGTGACCCAGTGCTTGCAAGCCTTGCTGAAAGAATCTATGGCGTAACTATTGAACCAATCATTGCGAGTAAACCTTCCGCATCAATTACGGATGCTAGCGGCGATATTACTGAAATAGCCCCTCCAACTAGTTTGATGGTTGAAGTTGTAGAAGGTCAGGCTCCATCAACACTCCCTCCATTGCATAAGGAACTCCCTCCCCTGCCTGTAAAGAAGAAGCGGGGGATAATGTTCAAGTTAGGTTTCTTATCACTATTCGTATCTGTATCGAATATGGCTGGACTCTTTGGTATAGCCTTGGGAAGTGTATGTATCGAACCAGTTGGTAGTACCGGTCTCTGTCCGACCGAGGGTGCTAACCGAATCAATTGGTTGGATATTCAAAATATATTCAATGGCCAAGGTTGGTCTGAGGTTTATCCATTCGGTATACCTGATTACGCACTCTTGGCTGGTAGTATTGTACTAATGTTGCTATTCAGTCGCAAAAAGTAAGCGGCAGATTGATGAAAGAACCTATTGAGGTATTTGTATGGCGAAGGGAAAGGCAAAGCGCGGTATTCCATCTAAGAAAGATGAGTTTGCTGCTTGGTATCCTTTCATCGTCGAAGCCAGTGACCTTGTCGACAAACGCTATCCGATCAAGGGTATGGACGTCTGGCGGCCTTATGGCTGGAAAACAATGCGCTTAATCGATTCACTTACCCATCGCGAGATGGAAAGAACAGACCACGAAGAAGTTAATTTCCCACTCCTCATTCCCGAGAATCTTCTCGATAAGGAGAACGCCTTGGTAGCCCGACTCAAAAAAGCACGTGATGAAGGTGTTGATCCTGACGACTTGCGGATGGACGAAGAAGAAGGTGGATTCAAAAAAGAGGTTTATTGGGTCAAGAACGCTGGTGAAAACGAACTCGACATACCGATGTTCTTACGACCTACTTCTGAGACTGCTATGTATACCATGTTCCCTTTGTGGATAAGATCGCATGCTGATTTACCTCTCAAGGTTTACCAAATGGTCAACACCTTCCGCTATGAGACAAAACAAACCCGTAGTTTCATCCGTGTCCGTGAGATTCACTTCTTCGAAGCCCATACAGCTCATGCGGATGAAGCCTGTGCTACCCGCCAAATCGAGCAAGATATGGAGATGGTCGATCGGATTATGCATGACCTTTGCTTACCGATTATCAAAGCAAAACGCCCAGTGTGGGATACATTCCCTGGTGCTTGGTACACTATTGGCATCGATGCTATCATGCCAGACGGTAGAACACTACAGGTAGCTAGTTGTCATCATTATCGTGACCAATGGGCTAAAGCATTCGATATTACCTATGAGGACGAAAATGCAGAGCAGCAATATTGCCACCAGACTACCTATGGGATGTCTGAGAGATTACTTGGTGCCGTTGTCGGCGTCCATGGAGACGATGATGGTCTGATAATGCCACCAGCAATCGCACCTATCCAGGTTGCAATTATTCCAATCATGCCAGATAAAGACCCAGCAGTTGGAATAGCGATTGCTGAGGTGTGTCGTAAATTGGACGAAGTAGGAATACGCTACAAAGTCGATGACCGAGATTTACGCCCGGGTACTAAATACTACGATTGTGAGATTAAAGGCATCCCGCTAAGACTCGATATTGGTCCCAGAGATGTGGAGAAAGGTCACGCTTTTTCTGCAAAACGTACTGGTGGAAAGCAGCCAATGCCATTGAGTGACATCGTAAATGAAGTGCAAACGGCATTGCTTGAGATAGCCGATGAATTGCGTAATAGATCAGCAGCAAGTGCTGAAAATATTATTCAGCCATTACCTGAATTCAAACAAGTAGATGGTAAATGGCAAATGAATGGTCAAGTGGAAACCGATACGATTTATGAGATGCCATTTGATGGCACCGATGCTGATGCTGAAGTTATAGAACGTGCAACCTCTCTAAGTTTCCTTGGAGACTCCACTACTGATTATCCCGAAGAGAGGAACTGCATTATCACTGGAAAGCCAACCTCTCGCAGGGTCTTGCTCTCACGCTCATATTGATTAGAGGCCAAGGCCTTCCAAGTCCATATTGTCATCGCGCATCATGGATTTCATCTTCTTACTCATCTGACGATTGCCACTCATACCTTTCATCATCTTGCGTGAGCGACCCCATTGTGCTATCAATTCACGGACATCCTTTTCTCGCACACCTGAACCTCTTGCTATTCTTCGAATACGTTCTGCCTTGACCTTTGCTGGTTCGTTCTTCTCATATGTGGTCATGGAATCCATAATCACCTGGAAACGATCCAAATTAGACTGCATCTCCATTTTCTGAGCTTTTCCCATAGCACCCATTCCTCCAAACATTCCTGAAGGAAGAAATGACATCAATTTGTCAATGGTGCCAACTTTCGACATCATCTCCATCTGCTTGTACATATCATTGAGAGTAAATCGCCCACTCATCATCCTCTGTGTCAAGCGCATAGCTTCCTCTTCGTCCATATCTTCGGGAGCGAGATCAATCAAGCCCCTGATATCGCCCATTCCGAGTAATCTGGAGATAAAACGGTCTCCCTCGAATCTTTCTAAATCCTGAACCCGTTCGCCAACACCGATGTACATTATCGGCGAACCTGTTGCAGCGACAGCAGAAAGTGCGCCACCGCCTCTAGCGGTTCCATCGAGTTTAGTGATGATAATCCCAGTAATCCCTGCTAAGTCATGGAAAGAGGCAGCCACTGGACCTGCTGATTGACCTACTTGGGCATCTATTACCAATATTCGTTCTTCCGCCCGTGCTAATTCGCTTATCTGTTCTAACTCATCGACTAAATCCTGATCGAGTTGATGACGCCCGGCGGTGTCGATGATGACCATGTCTGCAGTTGCATGAGCTGCGAGTCCATTGCGAACAATAGAAACCGCATCAGTATTATCCGGTTCACCATAAACCTCAACAGTTGAGTCCTCCAATAATTGAGTGAGTTGAGAATATGCACCTGGTCGATGAACGTCTGCTTCGATTACTGCAACTTTCACACCATGTATGCGCCGATACCATTCTGCCAGTTTTGCTGTAGTAGTGGTCTTTCCTTGACCGTAAAGGCCAACCATAAGCATAGTGATTTGTCTTGGTCTAGGCTCACGGCTTGGCCCGAGTATTCGCACCAATTCAGCATAGATGATATTGAGAGCATGTGTTTGTAGAGTTGTGCCAGGTCTCGGCTCTTCCTCACTCATTCGTGATTCGAGACGTTCGGTGATCTCCTTGGTTTGTCTTACGTTGAAATCTGCTTCTTGTAGAGCACGGCGTAATGCTTTGATCATCTCTCGCATTTCAGCCTCATCGAGTTTGCGTCTACTCTTGAGCAAGCCAAGTGAGGAAAGGATACCTTGAGAGAGACCTTCAAGCGCCATCAGCCATCCGAATCAGGCCAATGTTTTCAACCCAACGCTACTTTTCAGGAAAGGACAGATGGAGTACGTCGCCATTTAACTTTGCACCGACTTGACTGGCCTTGACTGGTGAATGGTGTTCTATCTCGTGTTCGCGGCCGTTGATTCCAACCATTAGAACCCCTTCTTCAGAACGTAGTGAAAGTTCTTCGCGTTCAATTGCAGGAAGGTGAACCTGGACCTCATCACCCTCACGCCAACTACCTCGATTAACCTGCAATCCTAAACCGATATCAAAAGGACCAAGACCGTCAGACAATTCGATTTCGCCATGAAGTAATTTGGACATTTCATCTAATCTATCAAAACCATGTACATCACCTTCTAGCAATTCAACATGTTTGAAAACCAAGTCGCTCAAACGCTCCTCTAATTCTTGGCAATAGCCTTCCTCCATCTCACGACGTCGTTTGATGAATTGGTGGTCTATGTCAGGGGTTTTTCGGTTGATTACGCAACCAGAAACTGGGAGATTGAATTCCATAAGCGATTCATATGCCCTAATCGACTCATTTACGCCCATCTTTTCTGGGATTGTGACAAGGGTGAAACGCGTCAACCTTGGGTCGCAAAGGATTCTTCTAACATGCAAGACTCTACGTCTAAAGCGTTCTAACTCCTCACGCATTTTATCGCCTTCTTTACGTCCAAATAGAATAGAGCGAATTCCTCCAGTCACACGATGCATACGGATTATTCGATCTGCCCACGTCTCGATTATTTCTGGTAGGGCAAGGAAACGCAATGTGTGGCCGGTCGGTGCAGTATCAAAGACAATTACATCCCAATTGGGATTTTCTAGATGTTTCAGTAACTCGTCAAATGCCATCGCTTCATCGAGGCCAGGAAGTATCATCTCAGATGTCGAAACCTCTTCCTTCATCTCATTAATCTCGTTGAGTGCATCAGAGCCAAGCATTCCAGCCATCGGTCCAGCCATCGATTCTGAAATATTGGGCAACATGTCACTGATTTTGGCCTCTGGATCTAATTCCAAGCCCCATAGCCCGGGAATTCCTGCTACCTCTGTTGGTTCTGAACCCAATTCGACACCCAAGCTATCACTTGTACTGTGGGCAGGATCGCTACTTACTAGCAAGACCTTCAGACCGGCTCTAGCCAAACCAACAGCTGTCGCTGTAGAGGTGGTTGTCTTGCCTACTCCTCCTTTACCTCCGAACAGGAGTAGTCGTGCCATGTCACTGTGGCGCAGAGGCAGGACTTGAACCCCTCGCTGCCACAACTAAGATGAATGGAAGGCACAAGGGCTCCTCATGGTCAGTGAAGCCATCCTCTTCCAAGTGGCCTCGATGACGGCTTTAGTTGGGATGGCACTAGGCTGGCGCGGGGTAATGACTCGCTTTTCTGGATTTTATGACTTACCAACTGCGTGGAATCAGATTTTTTGGGGTATCTTGATTGGTGGAATATATGCTTCTCTAGCTGATGGATACATATTCGTGCCCTTCGTCACCGCTGGATTAACTGGAGTTACCTCTGGTAATTCCATTTCTAATCTAGTCATAATATTGGCGATTAGTGTGGTCATTCACATGATGCTGAGGCGAGTTCGGGTACGTAAAACTGGATCTCAGCCAACCAGTGGTTGGGCTCTGGGTTTGGCAATTGGTGGAATGACTGCTATGTATCTTATATTTCGTGTTCTTCAAGTTTATGATGTAAGTTTACTCATCATTGCTAACATAGTTCTTTTGGCCATAATAACCCCGCGTTGCGAGGCTCTGATGTGCGCACATCATGGCTATCGTATGCTTGAGGGCGAGCGGTGGCGAGCGGTTTTTCGTTCGTTTTTCATTCGCACCATTTTCTTATCCGCACTTTACTATTCAGTCCTACAACCTATAACTTGGATCTTCATCATCCCGTTGACCTTACTAGCCGAAAGAAATGCAGAGAAATGGGTCTGGGCTGCAGTGCCAAAGCCTGCTCGGAGACGACTTAGGCGCATATGGGCAGAAAAGGCCAGAGAAGCAAGCATCGAAGAAGAGTAAGTGCATACTTATTCGCCTTACTTAGAGCAAATAGGGTTCTTATCATAGATAAAGGTCGACAAAGGTTGCCCCTCAGCAACCTTCATGGAGGCTCCGAACATGGTCAGCATGATGGGAAGTTGTCCATTCTGCTTATCCCCTACTATGGAAGGGGACTCTATCTGCTATAGTTGCGGTAGGGTAATCAGTGGTGCTTCTGGGATGGGTGGCCGTGAGAAGGGTGAATTCCAACGTTCTTCTTCACGTGGTGCGAAAAAGGGTATGGCTCCGAGACAAGCTGCGAAACCGATGCGACGCCGACGTGGAAAGAAAAAGTCGCGTGTCTACCAACTCGCAATGCTCGGCGTAGTGGCTTTCGTATTCCTTTCGCCTGATGCCAAGCAATATGCTTTGGCGCAATGGGCTGAAATTCAAGAATTAGCTGCTGATATGGTAATGCCTGGTTATGAATATCCACATGAAACAGAATATACATTGGTCCGGACGGTATCTTACTGGAATAATGATACTCAAACTGCCGGTGTTGTAGAGAGTATACCACTCCCACCAGAGGTTTATAATTTCGAACATGGCAATGGATTTGCCTATGCTGATGTAACCAAATCTCCCGGTAAAATTCCGATTCAGCATATCATTTCCATCAAGGTATTAGTCGATGGTGAAACCATTAATGTCGAAACAAGTGGTGTTAAGAATCGTGCAGCGGCTGAGACTACACAAAAAGGTACCGATGTATGGTGGCCTGAGACCAGAAAAAGTGAGAGTTCTGTAGATTATTGCTACCATGGACCTTGTATCAAAGTCGCTAGTCATCTCGAATCTGGCCTCCAGGCTACTGAAACCTGCAAACGCTCAGATATGGCTACACGATTATTGGTCGATACTACCTGTCACCGACGAGTAGATGTCGTCATAAAATTGAAGTCAACTAGTTTTTCTTGGTGGAATTCAGTACAGGTAGATAGCCGAATCGATGGGAAATCAGAGGGAATAAATATCGAAAGATCCGGTTCTTTTTCCGAAATCGCTAATCGTGAACAAGGGATTAGATCTAGCACTTTTTCTTTGAGTAAGACATGGTATAATCGCGCATCTAGTGGCTCCGCAAATTGGGCAATCGATGGTACAAACACCGCACCATCGGTAATTCGAGCAGCGACCGAAATAGATGCATCCTTGCCCGCAAACATGAAAGGTAATGTCTACGCATTTGCACGAGCTGCCTTTGATTATATGGCTGACCCGAGTGCAGATTCTTTTGTTAGATATCCTAACGCACAGGAGTTATACGAGATGGCAGTCAGTTCAAATTTCGGCGAACCACCACGCAATGGTGATGATTGTCTCGCTCAAGGTGTTGGCGATTGTGACGAACAATCCAATGCATACATGAGTATTATGCGAGTGAAGAATGTCCCGACTTGGTATGTCTTCGGAGCCCTTACTGCCGCTGATTATGGTCGCTGGGAAGGTCACGGATGGGCATATATTATGATGCCACTTTCAGACAAATATTGTGAAGAGGTTGGAATCTCGCTAAGTTCATGTTATATTGAAGCACCTGTGGATGTAGTGAATAAGAAATGGCTTATTCAAACACCGACTGCTTACATTAATTGGATTGAGCAAGCGGATCAATCCGGCGAAAAAATATATGGCTATTACCATGGAACCAAGTATGATAATTCCTACAATGGCAAAATTACGAGAGAACCAAGGATGTATTATACCCAAGGAGAACCAGTAATCACTGGTGGGAATTGGGAGAATAAATACTCCGTAGAGGACTTTGGAGGCTAAAAATGAGAATCATTATCGGAGGTGCCGGTAGAGTCGGTACCGAATTGGCACAGGCTCTGCGTAATGAGTCAAAGGACGTGGTTCTAATGGATCACGATGCACGCGCTGTAAAGAGTGCCCAGGGACTCGATGTTCTGGTAATCCAAGGGGATGTAACACATCGATCGAAATTTATTGAAGCGGGTATAGAAGATGCTCAGGTATACATTGCTGCGACTCAATCAGATGAGAGAAATCTACTATCATGTGCACTAGCAAAACATGCACATGCTAGAGCAACCAATGGCAGCGGAAGTAAACTTACCACTATCTGTCGTCTACATGACCCAAAATTAGTAGCAGAGTCCTTGAATGGCGATTTGAAAGAATGGACTACGGTAGATTTCGTAATCAATCCAATAGATGGTGCGATAGACCGCTTGATGTCTGGTCTGCGATCGTCGTCATTTGAACAGGTTATTCCTTTTGGTTCAGAGGCTTTTATCCTCGAATTAGATGTCACTGCTGATGCTGGTGATGTCACCTTCTCTACCTTGAGAGAATCAGCTAAAAGAATCGAAGGAGAGCTGCCATTGATTGTCGGCTTGAAGCGTCAGTCAGAGCCAGGAAGGATTCCGAATGAAGACGAGAAAATCTTACCACATGATAGAGTTGCAGTTGCGACAACTGGTGAAGCATCTTTCAGTAGAATTCTAAGAATATTTGGTCACGAGGTAGTTGACTTTCCTGTAGCCCCAAGAGTAGCAATATTTGGAGCTGGTAAAGTTGGGATTAGAATTGCAGAGAAAATCTTGGAAATGGGCGGTAGTGTGACTATTGTCGAAAGAGACCTGCAAAAAGCAAACTCTCTCGCAGGAACCAATATTGCAAGTAATTCCAGTTTGGAAATAATTCACGGAGACCATCTCGACAAAGGTTTGCTCTCCGAAATTGAAATATCTTCACATGACATTGCAATCGCAGCACTTGACAATGATAACGAATCTATTGCTGCTGCTCTTCTAGCCAGTGATCTTGGAGTAGAGAGAACTGGTTTAATTCTAACATCTGCTGATTTGGTCAATGTTGTAAGGAGAATGGGAATTACCTTTGCTGTCGATAAGAACCGTATTGCTGTCGATGGAATGTTAGCTAAAGTACACACAGAGTTACCAGGACCATATGCAGTACTTTCCTCGATATCAGACGTAGTTGGTATTTGTTTACCCGTTGGTGAAAAGGTGAAGTTTGTCGGTAAGGCGCTAGCAGATTGTGACCTTCCTGAATGGTGTAAAGTTGCATTTATTCAGCGGAAAACCGCAAATGGGCTTGAGACTCTGCGCCCATCCCCATCCAAAACTATTCAATTAGGTGACCGAATGACGATTTTCCTACCCCCTGACCGGGTTAGTGATTTAGAAAAACGCTTCAAGGTGTGAAAAATGCGTAAAGACGTACTTGCCCTGATTGTGGGCTGGACTATGATTGCCCTAATCGCGCCATTGGTACTATGCTTCATAGTCACCTGGGCGATGGATGGTTTTGCCATGGCTGCTCAATCATTTTTGATTCCTACGATTTTGAGTGGGATGATTGGAATACTCCTACTCGGATATTTTGTACGAACCGATACCAGTGAAAGATTGCGTGATAGAGAGGCTTTTGCAGCAGTTGCTCTGGCTTGGCCGTTTGCAGTATTAATCGGTGGTTTGCCCTTTTGGCTCAGCGGGGTATTCCATGGGCCTTTTACAGATTCCAGTATGATAGATATCACACGAGGAGCGATAAATAGTTGGTTTGAGTCAATGAGTGGTTTTACCACTACAGGGGCCACTGTAATCGACTATTCGATGAGTCCCAATTGTATCGCCGGAGTGACCGTTGACTGTATCAATTCCCAACCGAAAGGGGTTTTACTTTGGCGCTCGATGACCCAGTGGTTAGGTGGGATGGGTATCATAATGCTAGGTATGCTCATGCTATCACGTATTCTTGGCGGTGGGATGGCATTGGCTAGAGCCGAATTAACCGGTCCTTCACTTTCACGACTAAGGCCAAGGGTTCAACAAACGGCACTTGCCTTATGGAGCATTTACTTTGTACTGACCTTATTGGAGATCATTTTATTGTGGTCGATCGGTGGCCTCTCGGTATTTGATGCCATCAACCATGGCTTGACCACAATGCCATCCGGCGGTTTTTCCACCCATGATGCAAGTATAGGGTTCTATGATTCTGCGATAGTCGAGACTATTATCATAGTTTTCATGCTCTTGGCAGGTATCAATTTCACCTTGATCTGGTTTGCTTGGGAAGGACAGTGGAAGAAATCTTTCCGCGATGAAGAAGGGCGATTATTTATTGGGATGATAACAGTGATTACACTATTCATCACCATTGTATTATATGCCTCAGATAACTCAGAAAGCGGCTTTAGGGATGCGCTTTTTACTGTGGTTGCAATAGCTAGTTCAACCGGCTATGTGATCACTGATTATGGCATTTGGCCGGTTATTGCCCATGTATTGATTATCCTATTAATGATAGTAGGAGGATGCGCAGGATCGACTGCTGGTGGCCTCAAAGTACTGCGAATAAATCTCGCATTCAAAGTAGCAACCCGTGAAATTGGTCGCATAACCCAACCGCGAAAGGTTCAGCGCATCAGGATGAATGGCGAGGTTGTGCAACGGGAACGTTTAGGAATGATTATCGGTATGCTATTCGTGTGGATAATGCTGTTTTCTCTAGCATGTCTCGCTCTAGCATTTTTCATGCAGGATTCAGATTTTGAGACAATTTTCTCTGTCGTCGCCTCATCATTAGGCAATACCGGACCGGCATTAGGGTCTTATGGTCCCAGTACCACCTGGGCTGAAATGAATTCTGGAGCGTTGATTACCACTTCAGCATTAATGTGGTTTGGCCGTCTTGAATTGTTGACTGCATTATTATTGCTCCATCCCGACACCTGGAAGAGAGAAAAGAGAGATGCTCCCGATCGTACTTCAATTAAGCTGTTTAAGAATATATTCTCAAAGCGTTAATTCAAAATAGGGTCTTTTGGTCACTATCAACGGTGTTTTCCTCTTCAAGAGGAGGCGCGTTTTCGATTGATTCCTCAACTGGCATCTCTGCTTTTTTATTCATTTTGAGTAAGTACCTTTCCATCAATTCCTTGGTCGACCTATGAGTGGTATTCAATCCCGAGAGTGAAGCATGCTCCTCTGGACTAAGACCTAAAGCCAAAGAGATTGAGAAATCGTCACCATCACCATTTTGAACTGCCAATAATGGGGGTAATATCTCCTCTATTACCGCACTTCTTGAACAACCACAGGTATCTGCGAGACGTTCGATTATCGAACTACGTACAGACGCTCCACTATA
Source organism: uncultured Candidatus Poseidoniales archaeon (assembly GCA_905181715.1). GTDB lineage: Archaea > Thermoplasmatota > Poseidoniia > Poseidoniales > Poseidoniaceae > MGIIa-K2. The sequence goes on along the minus strand of CAJIYT010000013.1, from coordinate 55,912 downwards.
ACGTAAAAAATCAGGATATGAGCAGTATATACGACCTTCTTGCCCAGCATTAGAGGTTACACTTGCTGCTAGAGATGCTAATTGTGAGCCCCAATACCAGGACCGTTGTGCTGTATTTGTGAACCGGGAAGCAAGAAGGGTATCAGCAACAGTCAGCGCCTTAGAAGCCCTGCTTATAGAAGAACTATCAGTCATTACAGCAGCGTTATTCCATGAAACCCAAGCGACGAGATCATCTGGACTCTTGTCTAGTGTCCGAGCAATACTACTGGCTTTCTCGGCAGTCCTCGCCATGTAGAGTTCTTGTAAGCCACTGAATACCTCTAATGATGTGTCACGTTGACCCAGTTGGTAATGGGCCAGAACATCCTTTTTACAAATATGAGTTTCTGCAATAGTTGAAATCACTTGCAAATCACGCACCAAGGCTCTGAGGTCACCAGGGTTTCTCTCGACCAATTCGTCCAATGCATCACCATCGACGGTATAATTCTCACTTGCAAGAATCTTTTTAGCAACCCTTCGTAAACCATCTTTACCGACTCTGGTGAATCTGATAGCGATAAGATGACGCATAAATCGATCACGTGTAGATCGCCATGAACTACCACGGCCCCACAAGCCCATTTCCTCATTACAAGCTAGAAAGACCGGTTGTTTGGTCTCGGTTAGTAGACGCAGTAACTCGGCCTTACCGCCACTATCTCCACTTACAGCTTTTGCAGTTTCATCTCTACTGAGGTTTTTCTTCAACCTTTCTTCCGAAAGTTCACGCAGTCCTCCTGTTAGATGGTCTACTTCATCGAGGAGAATTAATGTTCTTCTATTTGAATCACTGCTCATGAATAAAGACCGGTGGGTCGATGCATTGGTCGCAGCCTTTCTTATCGCCACAGCATTTCTAGCATCCGAGGCGTTCAATTCTATGACGTCCCAACCCATGTCGTTAGCAACCGCTCTGGCGATTGTGGTCTTACCGACACCCGGGGGACCGACCAATAGTAGTCCAGGCTTTTTTGGTCGCCCATGTTGCCACTGTTCCAACCAATTACGGATGATTTTGCGATTAGACTCGTTACCCTCGAGCTGACGCTCGGTCTCAGGTCGGTAACGCTCGGTCCAATCACTGAGGTTCACACCACTCTCGTATGGCCAGCACTCCAAGAACCTTGGTGCTAATCAACTGGTAAGATCTGAGATGTTAATACGGGTTTGACTACCATCATCACGTTGTCGAAGAGTGACTGTCCCATCTTCTACCGATTGATGGTCGACGGTTATACAAATCGGCACACCAATCTCATCAGCCCGTGCGTATCTACGACCTATTGATCCACTCCCATCAAGAATTGACACCACATTCGCTTCTGCGCACAACCTTTGATGAATTTTCAATGCTAATTCACCCATGCCATCTTTTTCGAAGAGTGGTAACACACAATAATCGACAGGAGCAACCGCAGCCTTGAATCTCAACATCGAATATTCTTCTCCATCCTTTCCAGTATCGTTAAACGCATGGTCTAAAATATGCCAGATAATTCGATCGATACCAAAGGCTGGTTCGATAACATGAGGGATATACCACTCACCTGCGATGGATTCAGTTCTCTGTACACGTTTCACATGCTCCTGCGAAACCTTGACCATTCGTTCATCGATTGCTACTTCAAGTGGAAATGATACATCAGCAGGCAACTTCTCCAAGGCGATTTTGATACTACCTGCGTCGCCACGGAATACTGGTCCAGCGACTGCACCATCTATTGTCCAACCATCGACCTGCTCAATCCTCGGTTCTGAAAAGCCACGCCAAGCTCTAAGGCGTTGACCTGTTGCATTTTCATGTGCTTCTAAGTCGTAACAACCACGATGAGCGATACCAACACATTCTACCCAGCCATATGAACCGTATACTTCAGCATCCCAACAGTCTCGAGCATAATGCGCCATCTCATCCGCCTCATGTTGCCTGAAACGAATCAGATTCGCATCAATACCGACCTCGACCAAAAAAGTCATTGTTTTAGACATGAAATCTGCAACGGTTGTATGGCGAATCATACCTTGCTTAAGTGCTGCAGAGAAAGTTAAACTCTCTTCTCCCTTACCATCTGCAATTAAATTAACTGGTTCTGACCAGCCATCTATTTCCTCTGACAATGGTGCTTCGGGATCAATAAAGTATTCTAGTTCAGCCATATTGAATTCGCGTAATCTAATCATACCTTGGCGAGGTGCGATTTCATTACGGTAGCCCTTACCAACCTGCAATGCACCAAATGGTAACCTCTCTCTAAAATGGCGATAAATGGATGGGAAGGAAGTAAACATACCTTGTGCGGTTTCTGGCCGCAAAAACCCGGCCTTAGCACTCTTACCACTGCCGATAGCGGTATTAAACATCAAATTCTGAAGTTCGACTGAACTCCAATCACTTTGCCCACATGAAGGACAGGCCGGTTGTGACCTCTCAAGTAAATCCTGTAATTCCTCCATTGAGAGGGCATCGGGGTTCGGGTGGAAATCTTCCAAGATAAGATCTGCACGGCTAGCTTCCTCACAGGAATTGCAAGTGGTCATCGAATCACTAAATTCACCGACATGCCCACTGGCTTCAAGCACTTGAAATGGAGTCACAGTGGGACAGGAGAGTTCAACGATATTGCCGTTTTTCAACCAATGGCTGACCCAGTGCTGAATTACTCTACGATGTAATCTTCCGCCGACTGGGCCAAAGTCATAGAAACCCTTAGCACCGCCGTGGATTTCAAATGCTGGCAAGATAATTCCACGCCGTCGTAGGATACTGACCAAACTTCCAAGGCGCTGCTCCGAGAACTCGACCATGCGCTTTGGGCGAGGTAGTCATACAATAGTCAAACCCTTATCTCGGCGCGGAATAGTCCAGATTCAGCCGAACTTTATTGTAGCCATAAATCGAAGGATTGAATAACTCGTCTCACTCGCTCTCCCTCTACCGTAATAGGGGGGATAAAATGCCTGTAATTGAGTATCTTGATAATCCAGTGAGTAAAGAGGAGCTGTTAGAGTCTCTCTGTGGCCCTGTTCGCAATTGGTTTACAGCCAAATTCCCTGATTTTACTGATCCTCAGAAATTAGCGATTCCAACTATAATAAATGGCGGTAATCTGCTTCTATGCTCTCCAACTGGTTCTGGTAAAACTCTGACTGCCTTTTTGACTATCATTGATAAATTAACTCGCTTGGCTTTGGATAACAATCTGAAGAATCAGGTCTACTGCATATACATCTCACCGATTAAAGCTCTAGCAAATGATATTCAAAGAAACCTCATTGGTCCACTGACCGAAATTAAACAAAAGTATCTCCCAGATCGTGCACAAGAGATACGGGTTGGGCTTAGGACCGGTGACACCTCGCAATCAGACCGGCAAAAGATGCTGCGTAAGCCCCCACACATTCTAATCACGACCCCTGAAAGCATGGCTATTGCAATCTCCTCAAAGAGATTCCAACCAATTATTGCAGAGGTAGAATGGCTGATAATTGATGAAATGCATGCATTGGTACCTACGAAAAGGGGTGTTCATCTGTCATTGACCATGGCTTTTTTGGACACTCATTTATTGAATCCAGTACAAAGAATCGGTATTTCTGCAACGATGGAACCATTGAATATGGTTGCAGAATATCTTGTACCTAGCAATGATGATACCGTAACTGTCTACATAGCCAAAGTCAGTGGTGCAAGAGAACTTGATCTCGACATAATTCTACCAAATGCGCGTTTTAACGACATGAGCGTGATGAAAATCCTCGAAGGGAATATCGAGATGATCGCTGATTTTATTACCGCTCACAATACTACATTGGTATTCGCTAATACCAGGAAGATGACTGAAACTATAGTTCAGAAATTGCGCCCCCATCTCGGTGAAAAAATCGCTGGTCACCACGGCTCGATGGATAAACGCATTCGTCTGGATGTAGAGAAGCGTTTGAAGATGGGTGAATTACGTGCCTGTGTCACCTCTTCGTCTTTGGAGATGGGTATTGATATCGGTTCAGTCGATTTGGTTTTACAAATTGGTAGCCCCGGAGACATAGCCACTGCCTTGCAAAGAATTGGACGTGCAGGGCACCATGTAGGTGGAGTTCCAAGAGCTCGCTTCCTTCCAACAAGTGTCGATGATCTGCTAGAACTAGCGGCTTTACAGTCCGCTATTCAAGCAGGAGAAATGGATGAATTACACTTCCCAACCAATAGTCTCGATGTACTGGCCCAATTCTTGATAGGATTGGTTATCATCAATGAGTTAGATATTGATGAGGCTTTTGAAATCGTAACCTCCTCATGGTCATTTCGAGCATTCCCCTATGATGATTTTATCGAGGTATTGGATATGCTCGAGGACGAGCGAAGAATCTGGATCGATTGGGAGGAGAACCTCTATGGAAAGCGTGGTTATTCACGCATGATATACTATACAAACATCGGTACTATTGCTCCTGACAACTCATATCTTGTATTCAATGCTGAAGGTGCAGTCTTAGGTAAATTATCGTCGTCTTTCGTTTCAAATCTGCGTGGTGGAGATGTTATTCTTCTTGGTGGTTCAACCTATAGAGTGGTCAACATACAAGGAACAAGAGTCAATGTCACCTCGGTCACTGGTTACCGACCAACCGTTCCATCTTGGGCTGGTGAAGCACGTTCACGCTCGAAAGAATTGTCGAGTGCTCTACTCGATCTATTAGAGAATTGTCTGGTAACCTTACGTCGCCAACAAGATCCACGGAAAATTTTGCGTGAGGTATACGGCCTATCGGCAGAAGTTGCAAACTCGATGTCGAGACATCTCGAGGAGCATTGTATTGATTCATTTCAAGTTCCAGACCATGATAAAATCTTGGTCGAGCAAATCGTATCAGGTGGAATGCCCACATATCTGATAACCTCTTGTCGTGGCCGTGCATTCAATACCGCCCTGGGATATTTAATGGCAGGAATTGCTGAAGACAATGGCATCTCAGTTCTGGAATTATCTTTCGATGAGAATGGTCTACTGTTCAAAACTAGTGGAGAGGTCGGTCCTTCTATGATGTATGAGGCTTTCAAAACAGGAAATCACATGGAAATCCTAGAACGATACGTAGTTAGCACTCAGATCTTTGCTAAGCGTTTCAGAGAAGTTGCCGGTCGCTCATTAATCATACCCAAGCGTATCGGGGCAGAGGAAGTTAGTCCACAGCACTTCCAGCAAAAGGCCGATGCATTGTTACAAAAACACAGAAACCTCGAAGATAGCTTATTGATGCGAGAAGCGAAGCAAGAAATTTTCAATGGAGATATTGACTTAGCAGGTTTGCTGGATTTCTTAGAGCGATCGAAACAATCAGATGTACGCTTAGTCCATTCAAAAGTGCAGATGCCATCGAAACTGGGTATGAGTCTCTACATGAGTTCCTTCGAAGATTTACTCTCTATGCGAACTCGAGCATTCCTAATCAAGGATATCGATCCCGAAGTATTGAAGCGCTTACTTGGGACAAGGAGTCTTGCAACTGAATTAAACGATGAGGAGTTGGCTCAATATTTCAATGAAAAGGTACCTATCCCTTCCGATGCAAATTCCTTGCTCAATCTAATGGCAAAAGGTGGAGGATTAAATCGAGATTGGGATAACCCACTCTATGCTAATCGATTGGAAGGTATTTCACACGATGTCATCAAAGGATGGGTCGAGGAATTAGTCAACAATAATAGTATCACGAAACTAAGAGGTACTGGCATGGAGGAACTCGATGGCAAGTGGTTCTCATCGTATATGGCTGAAGTTCATGGAACTCTAGGTTGCCTTGCAATGCATGGTGGAAAGGATGCCAAAGATTTACGAGATCTTTACACTAGAGGTTTAGAATTCGAATTGGCTGTTGAATTTGATGGCATGATTCCTACTAAATGGGAGAAGATTGCGATTATCGACCCACACGAGTCATTGCGGGTTAAAATTATTGAAATGCTGGGTAGTGAAGGTCCACAAACAGGAGATGTGTTGATCGATAGATTACCATTCCCAAAATCACAAATCGACAAAATACTGCATGAATTGGAGGTTAGGAATGTCATCTCTGTCGGGTTCTTTAGCCAAACCGAAGATGCCGAGTATATTCTTCGAATCGACGAACACCGAATCACAGGCGGAACTGAAGAGGTTGTCGAATATCGCTGGGTTCAAAACTTGGTCATGGACAAGTCATTCAAGATATACCCCGATGCATTCACTGCCTTTGACGAGCACGTCCTATTCCAAAAGCAACAAGAATTACTTTACCGTGTCGCAGATTTCCGCTTCTCTGATTGGAAAGATTTGCAACTTGACAGTGACATGTTGATGGGAAGATTATTGCATAATAGAATCGGATATTGCACCAAGAAAAACCTGCCTATGCTATTGGGAATGAAACCTGAACCATGGCTTGGCGAGATGGAAAAGATGATTCTTGAGAAAATACCCGCCGATGATAATCTAACTCGACAAGAGGTAATGGCTGACTTCCCAAAGGGCGATGATTACACCTCCTTACAGCGTGACTTGAAGAATGCACTTTCTAATCTTGAACGACAAATGTGCGTGGTGAAGCAATTCGAGGATGTAGTTGGTCGACGACGAAGATTAAGCCTATTCCATCGCGTCATAGATAATTACACTGCGATGGATTTTGGTGATTCGTTAGTCGAAGTCATCCGGAGAATCGGACCAATTCGAGCCTTTACATTACGATATTTGGTTTCGCGAAGTGTCGAGGATTTGGCCATGACTCTAGCCGAGATGGAGCGTGCTGGACGAATTACCAAAGTGATGGCATTGGTACCAGAACCCGAAGCATTCTATGTCGTGCCAGAGGAAGTCACTCTACTCAACCATCCAAGACGTGAAGACCGGACAATGCGTATTCTGACCCAATCCGACCCCTATGTGTCGCGCTTTATTTGGGAGGTGCGTTCTACTTTGGATCGCGGTTGGTATCTTCCAGTATTCAAGGGAGTTGACCCTATTGGCAAGGTATTGATGTTCAAGGTTAACGATTATCTTGAGATAAAAGACATCCACATACCTTATGCCTATCTTGATGAATTCTGCCAATCCTTTGAAAAATTATTGGATAATCACGCCGATCAATTGGTCGATGTATCTGTTCTCTCTAATTTTAATGGTGAACCTGTTTCCTCTCTCGATGAGGAAACATTGGATGCTCTAAAGCGAATTGGCTTCAAGACAGCAGGAGAGAGGATGATTCGTGGAGGCATCGTAGACCCGCAGCCACGAGAAATTGCTGAACGTGCATTATTCCATCGTCATCATTTGCATCAAGAAACACGATTGGAAAACGAGATTCGAGCACTCGATAAAATTGATGAAATTCGGGATGATTTCGCGTTGCGTGGAAGAACTGAATTATTCAGAGTTGGACTGAAGAATATGGCTAGCGCTCATCGCTTGCACCAAGGGATTAACCTCAGAGGACATCAGGTCTGGGCTTCACATGACCACTTTGCTAAATTACTGGCTATTAGAGGACAAGAACCGCCTGAAGAGTTGCTTGATATTATTGATTATTTCACTGGTAATTCCGACCCGAATATATTCATGGAGCGCCATGCTATGAAAAGAGCCGAATTTAGAAAATTGATTCAACCACTGATTCGTAGTGGCCACATAGTCCAGGATTATCGTGCTGGATTTAGGGCGGTCCATATGGATGCATCAGCAGATCCTGTTGTATTAAGAAAGGAGTTCTTGCGCAATTTAGTGTCGGAATATCCAGTAATTACCCTTAAACAATTTATCAAATTAGCCGGCACTCCTTTCAAACCTGAGGAACTCAAGGCAGTTCTAACAGATTTCGAGCAAGATGGTACCTTGATCAAAGGGTTCCTAATCCAAGATTTGCACGAAGTATGTTGGGGACGAAAGAATCTACTTAACGATGCCAAGGGAGTTAGCCCAATTCGTGATTTCGTCCTTCCGCCTTCCGACCCTATCGCTCCATATTTCTCTGATGTATTAAAGCAGAAATTTGGCTTCGGTTCAGCCTATCTAGTATTCAGAAATGCAGAACCAATCGCTGCCTTCAAAGCCAATACCCGCAATAAAACCATCGAGATTACAGATTACGAGGGTAGTGACAAGGGTTGGCGTGTTGTCAAAGAGTTTGCATGGGAACATCAAATGCCACTGAAAAGCGATATAAGAATTGCTGGAAAGAAGCTCAAATGAAGATAATTTCGACTTGTCAGGGAGTGGGCAGGTTCAAAACTATCCACCATGCCCTTAGGGCATGACAAATAATCGCAAAAGGCAAAGTTTTCTCGCATTGCTAATATTGCTGATGGTTGGCTTTGGTCCTATGACTATGTCTACAAGTGCTGAAAATAGCACTGGAATAGAAATTATTGAGACCGTGATTAACCCCGCCAATAACAACACTTACCATTTGCTTTCGGCCTCTTCGTGGAGCGATGCTGCCGAGGCAGCTAGAGGTCTTGATGGCTTCTTGGTCACCGTTGACAATGCTGCAGAGAACCAATGGTTGTTCGACACTTTCGCCGCCACTGAAAACGCAACACGTCACATCTGGATTGGTCTTTCGGACTACAATACCGAAGGAGATTTCCGCTGGCACGATGGCACACCATTCACCTACCGTAACTGGGGAGAAGGGCAACCAGTGCAGGGTAGCGATGAGGATTATGTCCACATCACCGGTACAAATTTAGGTGATATCTTGGAAAACTCTTGGAATGACTTAGAAGATGACCCACAATATTTCCCGGTATTCGGAGTAGTAGAAGTTGGGCCAGGTGCTGATTTCGCATTGCGTTTTGATGGTGAGGATGACTATGTGGAAATAGAAATAAATTACGATTCCGAGTTCGAGTTCAATACGAATGAGGGTATAGTCATCGAGGCAATGATCAAACCTTTTGAATTGGAAGGAAAGCAATTCATCACCATGAAAGGTGATTATGGCTGGGGTCTATACCTCGATGGCGATAAACTCGCTTATGCCAGTGAATATAGCCTCTCAAAACACCCACAATCTAATTTGACGATTCCGAGTGATGATTGGGTCAAAGTTAGAGTAGACATATATCCGGGTAATGGAGGTGGTAAATTCTTCATCGATGATGAATTTGCAGGCAATATATCCTCCGAGGATGCAAAGATTCCAACTGGAGATTTTGGCTCAAATAGCTGCTATGAGAACAATGATACTTGTGACGAGTTATACATCGGAAGAATGGGTGCTGCCTGTGATTGTAACCATTTTGCTGGCATGATAGATGATGTCGCCATTTCACCTTACTCTTCATATGGCAATGGCGAAGAGGCTGCGGAAGTTTTCTGGAATAAATTTAGCAATTGGACCTTTAACGAAGGCGAGGGTACTTCTACTTTTGATGAGAATAGTAGAGAGGGAATCATTAACGGCGCCGCTTGGGTTATGCCAGATGGCGGAATTGTCGCTCAAGCTGTGAAACTGGAGAATGATGAATTCCTTGATCTACCGGATATTTCCAAAAATAAGACATTGTTATTCTATCTTGAAATACCGGACAATACACTTTCCCTTACTCTACAATCGTGGACAGGCGGATGGGGACAAGGAGGAGGAGGTTTCGAATCTCAAGGAGTAGAAATCTACGTCGCAAATGGCTACATCCCATCACCATGGGAGCACGATAAGCACATTCAATCTGAGTGGTTCTATCTATCGGAGCAATGGTCGATGCCAGACAATGGAACTTGGTGGATTGTGCTAACATCAGAATCGGACATCCCCGAAATAACAATCGGTGCATCATGGCAAGAAGCCGCGGTTCCCCCACCACTAGAAGAGATGACTGAATTAAATGACGGAGTGGCTGTAACAGGTTTAAAATCCATAAATAATGGTAATAGTGCTGAAAATGTGCAATATTTCTATGTCGACTTGAAAGATAATCTTTCGGAATTACAGGTTAAAACATTTGGAGGAAGGGGCAATGCTGACTTGTATATTCAGAAAGATTACATCCCTTCAACAAGTCAAATCGGAATCAATGATGATTTTATTGACATAGGGATTACAGAGGAAATTAGTCAAGATGCTTCTTCAACTAAAACCCTAGATCAATCGACTAACCCCGGTCCAGAGGAATCTGTACATCTCTTTGCTGCGGAACCTGGCATTTACTATATTGTGGTTCAAGGATATGGCCGTTTCAGTGAAGTAAGTATCCAAGCAGATTTCACCTATGCTCCAACAAATGTTGATCCTGAGGATGCAATTGAATTAACCGATGGTATTGAACATGGACCGATGACAGGCTATTCCGGCTTAGAACAGCACTTTTACATCGAAGTTACCACGGGGGTAGAGCGATTGGAAGTCGACCTAGCCAAGGGCTTTGGTGAAGCAACAATATACATGCGTCATGAATTAGTTCCTACTCAATTAACCTTTGATCATGCATCTGCTGCCCCTGACTCAAATGATAAAATTGGTTTTAACAACCCAACTCCAGGCCGCTGGAATATCATGATAACATCTCAAAAGGTATTTTCAAACGTATTCATTACAGCCTCTTTTGAGGATTTATATGTGTGGGAATACGATGGTTTACCATTGGAATTATATTCTGACGATGAAATGCAAGGTCTTGAAGCCCCTGCCGGAGAAGAATTGTTATTCTATGTGACATTAGTTGAACCTGGTAATCAATTGAGCATCAAAACATTTGCAGGTCAAGGGTCTCTACTCATCACCGTCGAAGGTGAGCGAAGACAATTCGTTTTTGACGATGAAGGCATGGGTGGTGGCCCAGGTCGACAAAATACCCAGGGTCAAGAAATAATGGAAGTAAGTGAAGGCGATGGAACTGGACAATCCGTAGAAATATTCCTACCTGCAGCAGGAAGGTTCGATATCACTGTCACAGCTATAGATGATTTTAGTGGCGTGTCAATTATCGCTTCTTGGCAAGAAGAAGGCGGGTTAGTCGAACCGGAACCGAAGGAGGATGAACCGACTTCAATCCTAACCTGTCAACAAATATCTGAGCAGGTGTTTACTGTTAGTGACAAAGACGAAAACGGTCTACTTGACGTAAATGAAGCTTGGCAAGACGATATCGACGAAGATATATTTGTCAGAGTAGATCTTAATGATGATGGCATGGTCAGTTTACAAGAATTAAAGCAAGAAGTTTGTTCTTGTAGCAATGAAATAACACTGGTCTTTGAGCAATATGGTGCTGATGAAGTTGGCATCGAGGCCCTTTCTGCCTTGTCTTGGAGCAATGAATTCAACCTTTTGGTTATTGACCGTGATGCCAATACCAAAATCTCCGATGCTGAAGTAAGTCGTGAATCACTAGCTTGTACAACAACTTACAGTGCCTTTGACCGTGATGGAGATGGCACACCAGATGATGAAGATGCATTCCCAGATGATGGTACTGAGCAAAAGGATAGCGATGGGGACGGTGTTGGTGACAATTCCGATATAATTGCTAGCGTCCCAAACGATCTTGTCTACGCTGGTGGTGGAATAATTGGACTAATCTTGATAGTGTTCCTTGCAATAATGCTATTTTCGATGCGCAGTCAGAAGAATAGTGAGGATGAAGCGTGGAGTGACACTACTTCTTTCGACTCGATGACAGATGTGATGCTAGGAATGGATGAACCTAATCTAATGTCACCATCTGAGGATATCAAAAATCAATCTTCTGAATCTGAGATGGCAATGATGCCAATCGATGTTGGTAATCTCAGCCAACCGATTCCAGCTGCCTCTATCGACCTAAACCTAAACGATCTATTCGATGGTGATGAAGCTGTTGAAAAGCCTCCTGCAAACCTGATGGGAATGCTTGGAGACGATGGTAATGAATCGATTGAATGGCCTAGTGGTAGTGGTCAGACTTGGAGCAGATCATCACCAGATGATTCTTGGTCTTGAATCTCAGGAAGTCCCGCATCAACACCAAGTGGTGACATGAGAACCAATACGTTGCGATGAAGTGTTGGCAATAATTCAAAGAGTATTATCGCCATCAAGAACATGGCTGCCAAGGATGCTACTCTAGCCGCATATAGATGACCGAAGTCAAACATGGATAAGCCCAGCCAATTCCAACCTTCATAGGTATGATGTAACCAAATCAAACCAGCGTTGCGGAATAGGTTGAGGATGTGAATAACTGGCAACGTTATGATTAATGCACGGATTCTCTTACGTACATCGATATCCAAAACAACGGTTGCTCCTACGAAAATAATCATCGATTGAATCGCGGTGCAGGCAAGAACAAAATTGATTCCGAGTGCTGAACCATCTGCCATCAATAACTCGGTATGGAATGGATGCTCTGCCATGGGCTGGGCAATAAACCACTTATTCCCAGTCCATTCAGCCCATGGTATTGAACCAGTTGTCGTATTTACCATGGTCTCTCCCATAGTGATTCCATCTAAACCAGCAAAAGATAGAAACAGGCCTGATTGCCAAGCGACAAACCAAATAGCCAAGACATTCAACCATGGAACATGTGCTATCAGCATGTAGGGGAAACCCGCATAGAAAATAGCACCACGGAACCAATGCAGTGCTTCAGATTCCTCTTTTCGAACACTCTTTTTCTCCCAAATCGAAATACCGATAGCAGCCGGAAGACATGCAGCTGACATGATAGTAAGTACCATATCTGATTTTTCGATATATGTGCTGGTATCGTTGAAGAAAAAGAAACCCGTCAATATCCAACCTAAAGGCGAGAAGCGCTGCATAAATGCGCTACGCGAATGCCAGGTCACACCAAGTATGAGCATACCAAGCGCGCCGAGCAATGTTGCGAGTGACCTGTCGACGAACACGATGTTTCGATTATGGCCTCTGTAATCAGCCTTCGCCTGAATAGACAAGTACTTCTTGCATTGCCCACCGTTTATGGACGCGGCGATTTGTGATCAGGTCCCTTGCCCAATGCCTGTGGAATGGAATGGTGCAATCGCATTTCTCGACCGTGATGGTGTCCTAAATCTCGGTAAGGCTGGATATATCAATTCACCAGAAGAATTAATCTTGTTAGATGGGTGTGCTGAATCAATATCGGCTTTACGTCACGCAGGATATAGAATTGCTGTAGTTACTAATCAATCAGCGATATCCAAGGGGATGTGGGGTGAATCAAATCTTAAGCGGATTCATTCGACTCTACGTTCGATGTTATTGGCAATAGATGAAGATGCTCACCTCGACATAATCATGACCTGCCCGCATTCTTATGGCGAGGGTTGCAATTGTCGCAAACCGCATCCTGGAATGCTAATCCAAGCTTCACAGATTCTTCGCAATAGTTCACATTCGAGTTTCGATTGGTGGGGTACTAAGCCACAACCAATCAATCCATTGGATCTGATGGTAGGAGATAGAGGTACTGATATGGGTGCAGGTTGGGCAATCGGCGCAAGACTGTTCAAGGTGGACGCACACACTGGCCTGTCCGAGGTTATCGAACGTATCATCACGGGCGAGGACGGAGATGAATTCAAACCGGTGAATTGAATGTGGTTAGGACTGGATGACACCGATCACTTAGAAGGTGGTTGTACTACTCTAGAATTTCATAAATTGCTTGAGTCTTTACCCTGTTCTTATTCTGAGCCAAGGCTAGTCAGGCTATGGCCATTTGCAGCTCAGCGTACGCGCGGAAATGCTGCTTTAGCGGTGGAAATCGACTGTGATGAGGAGATTATAGACTTCTTGGATGATTATTGGCAGAGGGTAATATTACCCTTACGTGGAGCGGTTTCATCTTCCAATCATGATGATCGGGATCAACATCCCGCCGACCCGGGAATGGTATTATTCGCTGAACAACCGGATTCTGAATTTTATTGGCGAGCGGTTCGCCAGGAGGTTGCAGATTTACCTCCGGCTGTCAAGACCTGGGGTGGCCATGGATGCATCGGAGCCAGCGCAGCTTGTGCATGGCCAGCAAATATTTGCACTTGGGAATCTATTGCCTGGCGAGTAAAGGAGAGGAAAGTCGATGAAATAGCGCTTGCTGAAGTTGATTCATGGCCAGAGACATTCCTTTGCCGCGACCCAAGGAGTAAGCGCGGGTTAATTGCACCAAGAGGTCCTTGCCCTGTTATGTTTGGAATTAGAGCAACGAGTCAACAGGCTGCCGCAAATGCAGCAGAGGTACTGATTGTGGCAAAGGACACTGCACCGGTGTTAGCCTGTCGAACCTTTGCCACCAATCAAGCCAGTGGAGATCATCTAGAATCATCATTTACTGCAAAGGTCAATGCAGTAGCCACACTCAAAGGTGGTCATACCACAATTGAGACTGAATTAGATAATCTGGTCTCCTTTTCGGAAGGTGGTGAGATGAATATTCTAGCGCAATGGTTGCAATGTGGAGATGAAATCGAGTATCTCGGGCTTCAAGACCGGGATGGGGTAATTCACCTAGAGGGTTTGAAACTCCTTAGTGCCACTAGTAAGCAGAGGCCTACTTGTGATTGTGGCAAGAGAATGAAGTCGATGGGGAAAGGACAGGGTGTACGCTGTCCTAATTGTAAAAATATCCAAAACCGACAATGGATTGTAACTGAGAGAATCCCTCCTTCGTCAGGTTGGACTCAACCTCCTTTCGATTGCAGAAGGCATTTAGCAAGGGAAATAGTATAGACTAGCGCAGTGGTGGCAAGAACATGGAGACAGCAGAGATATTGGTATATGTCCTTCTTGGATTGACACTCGCGGGAATGATTTGGTTCATGACCAACAAAGGAAAACAAAATCTTGAGAGTGCACGTCAAGCAAATGCACCAAAGATTGCAGGAGAGGACGAAATATCTGGATCTGCACAGAACCCCGAGCAATTTGAAGAGCCAGATGCTGAAGCTTTGCAAGAGATGGCTGATTTACTCGGTGAAGAAGACGAAGATTGAATCAGAAGAAACCTTCTTCTTTCAGATTAAGTATTATCTCCTCTTGAGGTAGAGTCAAAACTCTTTCAATGCCGTCTTTGGGTTTAGTCAATAACCAAACTTCCATGTCCTTGTTGGCACCTCTAGCGTTGAGTGGAATTTCCTTCTTCATTGATTCACCGCCTTTAGAGATTAAGAAAAGAGAGCATTGACCTCTTTTCGCAATTACTTTTGCAATTGCCTCGGTATATTTTTTACCGACACGCCCTGTTTTTTCAATCCAATCATCCATGACCAGCAATTGTACATCTGGTAGCATAGTGATGGCAGAAGTTACTCTTTCAAAGGCTTGAGAAACATCTCCGGAGATATTTATTGCGTGGAATCGTGATGAATCTGCTGGCGATAGTTCAGAAAATATTTGCGAGAAACGTGCACTATCTGGTAGATCATGATAGGCCCACACAACTCGGCCCCCTCCCGATATCGCCTGCATTGCTAATTGCAATCCCATGGTGCTACCACCACATCTACCTTGAACTGCAAGATGAATAATACGATTATCAAGTGAAGGGGTGAACATTAGACCCACACCCTAATCACAGAGAGACTTCGCCAAATCCATCATCTTCTTCGTCCTCGATACCGCCGAGAAGTACACCAAGTAAGTCTGATGTTTCATCTTCATCTTCGGCGGGAGCGCTGCTTGCGGCAGCATCGAGAGCGTTCTTTGACTTCGAAAGTCTAGACATCATTGTTTGATGTGCTTCGATACGACGAGTTGCGTCGCGATAGTCATCGGGAGAGAAGTAACCGACGAATTGTGGACCATCCATGATTATTATCGCATCAGGACCTTGCTTAGCAATCATATCGATTGCTTCAGTCAATGGTAGATTTGGCGGTGCTGTTAGCAGATTGGTTCGCATTATCTTCTCGAACTTCACTTTCATGATATTGACACCTTCTGATATTGCCCCAAAAATATCTTTGGTAGTGACTACTCCAGAGACAACGCCGCCTTTGTCCTTGATTAGAATGGCGTCGTTCGGGCTTTTGGCTAAATTGCCAGCAACAGATGATACAGTAGCTTTTCCATCAACGACAATGTGTTCATCCGTAATCGACATATCTGAGATAGTAGGTCCTTCCATAACATACGCTATATGTTGTATGTTTATTAATTTCCCTTTAGATAGGCGACAGAAATATGTGTTGGCCCCATGTCGGTTAATTATGGCTGATGAAACCGAGATCCGTAAAGGAGAACGAATCCCACGCCGCCCCTTACCCCAATTCGATGAAGTCGAAGGTGGTCTGATGGCAGCGATTTCACGTGATGGTTTATTCGGTACCGCACTTGATGATCGCAATCAATACGGACCTCATGGGATGATCATCTTACTCTTTGTTGTGGCTTTGGCTACTGGCACTCTACTATACCTCCTACGCTGATTTTTTGCGGAAAGGTTCAATCCCCTTCTCTTGTCTTTGGCAATCATGGGAGAAGGTTCGGTTAATGTTGAGAGTCTTACTTCCTCGCAAGATAAGCGTTGGACAATAATGGCCGCTTTACTTGGAACAAATACCGCATTAATGCTATTCCAGGGAATTGAGCAGGAAAGTAGACCGTCTATCCATAGAGAATTAGCACTAACAATAATTGCTGCTGCCTTACCCTTTCAAGGTTTATTTTTCATGATCTACACATTTTTACTTGAACAGTCGGATACGGCTTCCAAGCGTCAGGTTTTGCTACTTCAAAGGGTATCGGCATTGTGTCAAGTGGTATCCTATCTTTCCTTGAGTGGAGCGTTTCTACTATGGTATAACCTTTCGGAATACATAGGAATTGCATTTTTGTTATCAACAATTATCGCAATTATAATCATTAGATTGGTGATGCAGCCAGTCGATGAAAGCAATACTGACTAATCACTGAATAGAAGCACGCGCTAATGCAACGGCTTCGTCTACCAATTCCAGTGAAACACCGATATGATTTGCCGGATCGAACATGGCTTCAAGTTCTTCAGCGGAGAATGCAGCAGATATCGCTGGTGTACGCGAACAGATATCAATTAATTCTTCACCTGTAGAAATAGCTTCAAAGGAAGCGGTTCTAAGAATTTCATGGGCTTCGTCCCTGCCTATTCCGTGTGACACCAAATCGATCATCACCTTCTCTGCCATTACCAGTCCTTTTTGGCTAGCGATATTGGCGAGCATACGTTCGCTATCAACCCACAGATTTGTCAAGACATCACAGGTCTTTGCCATCACATCTTCACAGAGTGCTGATGCGTGAGAAAGAGTGAACCTCTCAGCACTAGAGTTAGCTAAATCCCTCTCGTGCCAGAGTAAGGCGTTCTCATAAGTGGGTATGATAAAAGAGCGCACAATCCGAGCAAGACCGGATGCATTCTCACTTTTTATGGGGTTTTTCTTATGGGCCATGGTTGAAGAGCCGACCTGCTTTTTCACATCAAAACCTTCACCGGCTTCCGCTATTTCTGAACGCTGAAGATTACGAACTTCCTGTAATACCTTCTCACATGTACAAGCGACATTTGCAAGCCATGATACGTATTCTACATAGCGGTCACGTCCTACAACTTGAGTGGTAACCAATGGAACGCCTAAGCCGAGATGTGTCAAAATTAGGCGTTGTAATTCCCTAGCGCCGTCGCCTTGGGCTGCTCCGGTACCGACGGCACCGAGGAACTTGCCAACCGAGATACGTGGACTCGCTTCGTCAAGACGGACTAGTTGGCGCCGCATCTCATCGAGCCAAACCGCTGCCTTTAGACCAAAGGTGATTGGTACCGCTGCTTGGCCATGGGTTCGTCCAAGCATTACAGTACTACGTTCTCTTTCAGAAAGATCGGCTGTTACCGAGATAAGCTTGCATAGGACCTCCCTGAGTAAAATAATTGAGTCGCGTAATTGCAAACCGACTGCAGTATCGACAATGTCATTCGAGGTTGCGCCAAGATGTATACACCATCCAGCCTCTCCTGCTGCTTCAGCCATAGCCTTGGTCAAGGCCATTATGTCGTGACGTGTCTCCGCCTCGATTTCTGACACCCTCTCCTTGGTGACCTTCTCAGGATTAGCGATACTAGCAACGATGTCGTAATCCTCTTGGCTTACACGACCCATCTCTTTGTGAGCCCAAATTAGAGCCCTTTCGACCTCCAACTGTCTTTCATGACGACCAAGTTCAGACCAGATCTGTTTGAAATCTTCACAGCCGTAGCGGTAATCTAGTGGGCAGAAGGACATGAATAGGCGCCTACGCTAGACATCATCAACTTTCCGTGCTGCATCGAGTGATAACAAGATGACCACGCACCCCGTCCCAGACCTGTTTATGCTCAAGAACCAGGCGCCCATGATGATGTGGTCCTGCGATGACGATTGATTCGTATTCACCGCCCTCACCATCGACATTGAACCTATATTTTTGTGAAAGTTCCTTCAAAGTAGATAATGAATTACGCGTGATGATATGACCAAGCCATTCCTTGCCCAGTCCATCTGCCGAAACTCCAGTAATCATTATCTCGAAACCGTTCTCTACCATTCCTGAAAGATGTTCATATGCATTTTGATGCCATAGAGGGGTGAATGAATGTACTCCAAGACGCTCACACATGCGCTCGATTCTACTCTTTTGATAATCTGAGCGCAATGCTCCACAGACCAAAGCATCAAATTCTAATCCGGCCAATCCATTTTCAAGATCAATTAATTCCAGTTCGGCGATACCTTCGCTTTCAATAGCAAGCCATTCGGTCCCCATTAACTTGGCTTGATGTTCAACTAAATCTGTCCCGGGCATCTGAAACATCATTGAATCTGTGCCAATTATGCGTACAGTAGCCAGATGGGTTACGCTCCAACCACGACACTCCGCCCACCACAAAGCAGCGGCAGAATCCTTCCCGCCGCTCGAGAGGATGACCACTCGCATGAATCGGCCAAAGAACCAAGGTTGATAAGACCCCTCCAATGAGCCTTTACTTAGGTGCGAACATGCAACCAAGCGGACGAGGATACGACCACGGAATCACCACCTTTAGCCCAGACGGAAGATTATTCCAAGTCGAATATGCTAGGGAATCGGTCAAGAGAGGCACTACAACGGCAGGATTGAAATTTAGAGACGGAGTTGTATTGGTCTGCGATAAGCGGATTGCAAGTCGTCTTATTATTCCAGAAAGCATTGAAAAGATGTTCAAAATCGACGAACATATTGGTATTGCCACCAGTGGTTTAGTCGCTGACGCCCGCCAATTGGTAGCGAGAGCGAGAGTTGAAGCACAAGTCAACCGCATTACCTACGCTGCGAGTGTCCCTGTTGACATTCTGACAAAGAAGGTCTGTGACTTCAAGCAATCATTCACCCAATACGGGGGTTCCCGTCCATTCGGAACTGCACTATTGATTGGCGGAGTAGACGATAATGGAATCCATCTCTTTGAGACTGACCCTAGTGGCGCCTACCAATCATATCACGCCGGTGCTATCGGTAGCGGTAGAAATACCGTAACAGAATTCTTTGAAGTCAACTGGAAGGAGAATATGACCATGAATGCGGCAATGAAACTAGGTCTTGAGGCCTTGCGCCATGCAAATGATGAGGATCTTAACCGTGAAGCTGTCGAAGTTGTAGTTATTGATTCAGAAGGATACCGGATACTCGATCGTGCTCAAGTCAACAAGCAAATAGATCGATTGAAACCCCTAGGGGAGTGAATATGGTAAGCCTCGATGACGCTGTTCTTGCCCGACTTGAAAAGGGCGGTAAGCGTTATGAGGTCTTGGTCGATTCTGAATTAGTCGATGCTTTTCAAGAGAATCCTGAATCGGTGAATATAGATGACTTTCTAGCCATTGATGAGGTATTCCACGATGCAAGAGCCGGAGATCGCCCGACAGAAGAAGCGCTTACCAGCAATTTTGACACTCTTGATATCGTCAAACTAACTCAAATTATTCTCGACCGCGGAAGCATTCAGTTAACCACCAACCAACGTAAGGCGATGGTTGAAACCAAACGCCAACAAATAATCCATGAAATACACTCTACTGCTGTCGATCCAAGGACAAAGAGTCCACATCCAAGAACCAGAATCGAGTTGGCATTTGAAGAAAGCAAGTTTAACGTAGACCCATTCAAAACGGTTGAAGTCCAAGTTAAGGAGGCAGTCGCAATACTAAAGCCAATGATTCCATTATCGTTTGAAGACGTGAGGTTGGCCTTTCGAATTCCAGCAGGTGGCTATCAAGCGGTTCATCAATTTCTACGATCTCACGTCGAAAAGGACGAGTGGTTATCGAACGGGGATTGGGCTTGTGTAATCGAGTGCTCAGCAGCCATCAAGGACAGTCTAGTGTCCAAGGTCCTTGGTAAAGCCAAGGGCTCTGAAGTCAAAGAGATTTGACTTCTGTTGTAGCGCGTGCTTTATCATGGGTTGGCGAGTGGGGCGGCCGGAGAGAGAAAGATGAACGGAGCGGCAGAAGGCGCCGAGCAGCGCCTCGTGACTCCGGGCGAGGTCATCGGGACCTCACTCGATAAGAGCGCAGGAATAGGAGTCCTTTCACAAGGTGAAGGGATGATAGCAACCCGACTCGGCTGGGTCAGGGAAAATAACGACACCATCAGTGTCGACCCAATCAATAGCAGATACACACCCCGATCGGGTGATTTAGTAATCGGTGTAATTGAAGCTGTGCGCAATAATCTATGGTTCGCAGATGTCCTAGGTCCGTTCAATGGCCTCTTACCAATGAGCTTAGCACCTTGGAAGGTAGAATTTGGTGCAGCTAGACAATTCATGGATGTCGGAGATGTCATCCTCGCTCGTGTTCAAGAAGTCGACGAATCCCATTCAGTGGTCTTAACCATGAAGGGTGTCGGTTTGAGAAAACTGAAAGAGGGAATTATGTCCTCTATACCAATGAATTTAGTATCTAAACTCAAAGGAGAGAACGATGAAAATCTACGTGCTCTTTCCACTGCTAGCGATTGCCGTGTAATCGTTGGCGAAAATGGCCGCATCTGGATCGATGGCGATTCAACTGGCATCGATTTAGTGCGCAAAGCAATCGACCTTGTCAATAAAGAAGGTCACAAGAATACATTCCAACAAAGTCTGTCCGATATGATAGGCAACACACCTGGAGGTGCTGAATGATGGGAGGATATGGAGACGTAAAATTACTCAATGACGATGGTACTCGCTTGGATGGAAGAGCGATTGATGAAATGAGACCGCTAACTGCTGAAGTAGGAATTCTTCCTGCTGCAGATGGCTCTGCAATAGTTACCCACGGCTTGAACGTGGCAATAGCTGCAGTCTATGGCCCCGTTGAAGCACACCCTCGTAAGATTCAGCGTCAAGACCGCGCAGTGGTCGACGTACGCTACAACATGGCACCTTTCTCAACCAGCGACCGTATTCGCCCAGGATATAATCGCCGTAGTAGAGAGATCTCAAAGGTCACTGCTGAAGCTCTAGAGAGCGTGGTATTGGTCGAGAGATTCCCTCGTGCAAAGATAAGTGTCGAGATTGAGATTCTAGCAGCAGAGGCTGGAACACGGTGCGCTGGTATTACCGCCGCATCTCTAGCTCTAGCCGATGCAGGAATTCCAATGCGTGACATGGTAGTCGGCGTTGCTAGTGGTAAAATCGACAACATAGTCGTACTAGACCTCGACAAAGCCGAGGATAATTACGGTCAAGCAGATCTACCAGTGGGTATTCTACCCACAACTGGAGAGATAGCGTTCTTACAGATGGATGGAGACCTCTCACCTGAGGAATACAACACCTGTATGGAATATAATTTCAAGGCTGCCAAAGAAATTCACCAAATTATGATTGATGCTCTAAAGGCAAAATATGATGGGGGTGCTTGAATGGTAGAATTAGTACCTTCTCTACTGCGTCAAGAATTAGCAAACCTAGCTGAAGACGACCGAAGAATAGATGGTCGCTCACAATGGCAATCACGTGATATCAAACTAGAGGTCGACTGCCTCTACAACGGCGATGGCAGCGCAAAGGTGACGTTGGGCGATACTATCGTCTACGCTGGTGTCAAGTTCGAAGTAAGAACTCCTTGGCCAGATCGTCCAAACGAAGGGTCGCTAATGTGCGGGGCTGAATTACGCCCAATCGCTGGCCGCAAATATGAACCAGGACCTCCATCGCCCGAGTCCATTGAATTGGGCCGAGTAGTCGATCGAGGAATCAGAGAGTCTGGTTGTATCGATCTTCAATCCCTGTGTATTATCCCAGGAGAAAAGGTCTATGGTGTAATGATTGATATCCACGTCCTTTCAGATGGAGGAAATATCTTCGATGCTTCAGCACTTGCAGCAATCGCTGCTCTACGCACCACCACTGTACCAGCAAGTACCTTTGACATTGGAGATGACCATCCATTACAGGTATCCAAGGCTCCGATGATGTGTTCTTTCACTCGTGTTGGTGGTCGCTACGTACTCGATGCTAACGAACAAGAAGAACTGGGTGGAAACGAACGTATCCACATCACCCTCGGTGACGATGGACATCTCCATTCGCTTCAGAAGGGGTTAAAGGGAGTCTTCACTCCGGCCGAATTTGCTGAGATACTCGATGTTGCACAGCTGCGATGCACGGAACTTAGAGACATGGTAAGCGCTAAGGAGGCGAACTGAAGATGGCAAAAAGAACCCAGAAGACTGGAATCACAGCTCGATTCGGTGCACGCTACGGTGTTTCCGTCCGTAGAAATGCTGGTAAGGCATTGACCAAGAAGAAGGCAAAATACACCTGTCCGGTCTGTCAATATCAGAAGGTTACTTTCCAATCCGTGGGCATTTGGGCCTGCAAAAAGTGCGGCCACACCTTTGCTGGCGGCGCTTGGGAACCATATACTCGTGCAAGCGAGGCTAATTCCAAGATCACCCGACGTTCAATCGAGGGTGCAACCACTGCTGACATGGCATTTATCGCACAACAAGCAGCGATGGATTATGAACGCAGCAATGCTGATGAAGAGGAGTGATCACCCCAATGTGGCAACTTCACCTTACGGTGAGATCGCCAGAGGTAATTGCTCTAGCTGCTTCGTTAGCAAGTGAAGAGATAGTAGCGATAAAAGGCGATTCACTTTCATTCATGTTATCGGAACCAAGAGCCAAAGATCTTCGTGCCATGTGGAATACTAGAGTACGTTCACTGGTAATCGCACACAACGTTCTCGATGTGATGAGTTCATGAACCATGGTTATCTCGGCCAAACATGTCTGATGAGCAACGGTTGCAGATGGTAGTTGGTGAAGTACAAAATGCACGGCAACAGGTCGCGTCTTTGAGTGCCCAAATCAAAGAGATTTCTCAAACAATCACTTCTATACGCCAGCATCCTGCTGATGCTGCACTTCATCGACAGATGGGTGCAGTATTAATCGAAGTAACCGACCGTGATGAACTGGTAAGCGATCTTGAGAATACGAATAAAAGAATGAGTGAAGCTCTGACCACAATACGAGAGAGAGAAGCCGAGTTGGTTAGTGCTTACGAAACCCTCAAACAAAATCTGGGTGAGTGAAACGTGCTCACTAAACTCCATGAGTGGATAACCGCTGCTTGTAATCGTGGAGCAGTTCCTATTCTATCTCACCGTAATGGCGACATGGACACAATAGGTTCGGGTATCGCTCTGGCATCCTCGCGTCCTGAACTGATGGCCTGTGGCGTCCATATTGGACGTATGGCTAAACGTCTGTGTGATGAAATGAAAGCACCCTTTCGTCAATTATCGCAAAACCCATCTTGGCCTGACAAACTAGGTGGCATTATCATCGTCGATTCCGCAGGACCTGCTCAAACAGGACTTAACCTTCCGGAGGGAGTACCAATCTGCATCATAGATCATCATTCTACTAGTGACTGGGAATTTTCTGATGATGATTTTGAATGTCGCCTGGAAAGACGTTCTACAACCCAAATAATCCATGAATATCTAAATGATTTCTCGCAAGAATCTCTTACAGATAATGTGAGGAAGTTGCTATTGGCTGGACTTATTACTGATACTGGGCGTTTCCGACACGCTGATGGACAAGCGTTGGCAACCGCTGCATCTTTGATGGAAGGAGCAGGATTTGAGTATCAGTCTTTTATCGAATATGTCGAAGAACGCGTCACCTCGCCTTCAGAGCGAGGAGCAATGGTCAAGGCCATGGCTCGAGCGAATAATATTGAAGCTGGCCCATGGAATCTAGTTCACACCAATGCCTCGACTCTCGAAGGAAGAGTTGCTGGAGCACTGGTTGGATTGGGAGCTGAAGTAGCAATGGTCTCTCGCAGCAGAGATGGCAAGACACGCCTCACTACACGTGCTTCACGCGTGAGTACTCGCCAAGGTGTACACTTGGGTGAAATGCTGCAGAATTTAGCCCATGAACTCGGAGGAGAGGGCGGTGGACATGATGGGGCTGCTGGATTAACTGTCACAATTGACCGTGTTGCTGCTGAAACCGCATTCATCAATCTCTTGGCTAAGACGAGGAGGGATGAGGGTGAATCCTGAATCTATTATCGAATCCTGGCATAATAACGAGGATCTAAGCTTAATACAAAAAATGCGAGATGATTTGGGTTGGACCTCGTGGCTTGCAGTCGCAGAGATAGCCTTGCTCTATGGCAGTCCACTAGTAGATGTGCTCAGAGATGAGATGTCTGCAGCTGAAAATGCCGTACTAGACCTAGTAGTGATGCGCATTGCTGGCGAGGTTAGTATATCCGATGTCGAAAAGGCACTGGCAGTGGTACGTGATCCTGAGCAGCGTGACCTCCTACTAGAGGGACGCCTGCGTATGGAAGCTGGATTAATCCGTTTTGAATCTGAGGATTTTGAACAAGCACGTGAAGATTTCTCCTGGGCAGAGACTCGTTTGAAAAGTGTAGCAAAAGCCAGTCGTGAACATGATATCGCTCTGATAAATAAGGCGGCATTCCACCTCGCTCTCGATGAACCTTTGATGGCGTTACAAGTTTACGGTGATATCTCTCGCAAGGATGGTCATGCTGATGAGACTATCGCCATTTCACGTATGAATGCCGCAAGAATCCTGTTAGCGTTTGATCGTATTTACGAGGCACTGCGTAATTCATTTATTGCCCACATCCACGCAATTATTGCTGAAAACATCGCACTCGCAATCGAGTCTGGCGCCATCTTTATCGAGATTGCATTACCACATATAGAACAGGATGCTGCTCGTATGAAAGAACAGTTAGCAAATGCCAAACCACGTGATGCTGAGGAAGAGGAAATCAAACCAGCAATCCATCCTGAAGACATGGAAGGTGTTCTTTCTTGGTGCGTAGAAAAGGCTACAATAGACATTGGTGGTAACCAAAGAGGAGATCTCAAAGCTCTGCTGATACTATGTGAGCGAGCAAAACGATTAGACTTCTTTAATCATACTTTGCAGAGATCTGGTGAAGTTGAAGATGTCGAGTTCGCCAATCTATGCTATGCACTCACAGAGAGTGAAGAATGGAGCACTCGCATCAGTGAACTCGCTGCGCTTGAAGCCAATTTCTGAGATCGACTAATTCCTGTTCATCCCAATGAGTCATCTCAGGGTTTTTTGGCCACCACCTGACTTCGCTAACTTTTTCATCGCTACTATTCCACCAGGTACGATTATCTTCAACCTCTACCCAACCCACTAGTCCATCGGGGTAATAATCTCGGTTCCATAATTTCAAAATACCGGAAATACCGGTTTCTTCAGCCAATTCACGCATAAGGGTTTGTTCTGGACTTTCATTGATTTCACAATGACCTCCAGGCAATTCCCAACCACGTTGTGGATGTTTGACCAACAGTAGTGCATCATCACTTTTCCGGGTAACCAGAGCTAGACAAAAAGCCGGGTACATTAGAGCATCTCCTTGGCTTGTAGAAGATATTCATCTGCCCATTTCTCACCTGAAGTAACTAATGAACGGGCTAAGAAGAAGGCCTCTGCACCATCACCAGCAGCAATCAATGCTTTGAGACGTAGTTCTTCTTGGTTGAATATCTCTCCATCTCCGTCATCAACTACATCCTTCGCGAAAGATGGAGGTGTTAGTTTGATCATCTTGGCAAGGAATTCTTTGCGTGTTTCGACGCTTGGGCCAGACCATGGTTGCTTCTCCTTGCCATCCATCCGGCCTAACAGACGAGTAAGGAACTCATCCCTGACTGCATGATGTGGGCGCAATGATTGGACGTGATCATAGCAGAGCCAGGCTTGTTCGGTCTCGTCTCTTCTCTCATGCAAACGCCCTAGTTCAAGCCATAATTCATGATTTGCTGGTCGGTGAGCGAGAAGGTGCTTGACCAAATCAATGAATAAATCATCATGTCCTGCTCGACGTATCTGCTCCAATCTTCGGCCATAGATTATATTTGCACGCTGATCTGTAAAGTCGAGTAATTTGCATCTCGTGCTGAACCCAGGCAGATCGGACTCTCCCTTGCGACGGAACCATTCCTCAGCATCGAGTGGGTCGGCCAGGAATGCTGCCTCCAATAATTCACACCCGATAGATAATAATTCGACACCTTTGAGTTGATCTAAACGCTCTGATTCCCGCCCGAGAACTACGAATAAATCTTCTAGCACGATGTGAAGACCTGCTTCATCTTCAAGGGTCGTCTTGATGGTAGCAAGACAACGCCAATTACGTTCATCGGTGAAATCATAGAGTACTGCTTGACGAGCATTTTGTTCAGCCCAACCCAGATTCTGTGCGGCGTTATCTGGATCTCGCGTGGCTAATTTGACAAAACGTTCTGCCTGAGCACGATGTCGATTACCGAGATTACGCCGTGGGTGTTGCAGAACATCAGTTTCGCCCATCTTTACCAAACTCACTGAACAGAGGTGAATGGACCATGGTCTAAACCATAGGGGATACAAGCATCATAGCCAATCTTACTGGTCAACCCGTTTTCATCACGTGTTGGATCAAGGCTACTACCTTTCTCACCGCTAAGGATGATAGTGTCACGGTCAGGTTGCCATCTGGTCATTAAAGCCCATTCTACCCTAACCGGGTCTTCGATATCGATATCCTCATCGACAACAGTCACCATTTTCATCGAACGATGACCAGCAAGTGCCGCCATAATCGCCTTTTTTGCATCATCTGGATGCTTGACCTTGATTTTTACTACTGCAGCTAACCAACCACAACCACCTTCAGTCATATGTACGTCAAGGCATTCACAGACCTCATTGACTGCTTGCTTGATAGTTGGAGCCCTTGGCAAGCCCATCAGAGTGATGTGTTCGGAAGCAGCAGGAATCAGTGCATGGAAGATAGGATCTTGACGATGATGAACTCCATCTATTCGAATAACCGGTTCTTGACGGACGTCATCAACTGTCCCTGTAATGTCAACATATGGCCCCTCATCATCGCATTCGGGGGTAATACTACCCCACATAGCATATTCTGCATCTGCTGGAACAGAGATGCCATTTGGAAGTTTGACTAATTGTAAAGGTCGTGAGTAAATCTTCTCATGCAATGCAGCAGCGACGGTCAACTCATCGAGGTTGTGATCAAAAGACATAGCGGCAGCAAGTAAGACCACGGGATCGGGTGCATTGATGATGGCAATTGGTAATTCCTTGTTTTCAGCCAAAGATTTGTCGGTCATAGAGCGCAAATGGCGTGGAACCAATCTTGCTACGAGGTGATTCTCATCACGGAGAAATTGGCGATGGAAACTCATATTTCGAACACCATCTTGTTCGGCGATTATCACACTAGCTGACATGTAACGCCCACGGTCTTGACGCCAGTGATGAGGAATTGGTAATACTTTCAAATCAACGGGGGATTGTGTGCATTGTTGGACCAGACCTTCTTCGACCATCTCTGGAGTAGAAGGATTATTCATTGCCCATTGTAAAAGGTCAAGGAACTCTTCAGGTTTGATATTGAGTGCTGCACAGATTCGGTTTCGGGTCAGGAAATTGATGGCTACTCTATGGCCGGGTGCTTGTTCGATGGAATCAAATATTAACATCTCATGGCCTCTATCGCGAGATATGTCAAACATCTCATGGATCAGACTTACTGTGTCGCTGACAAGTGTTGCTGCACTAAGTGCATCCCTGAAGGCCATGTACGTTCCAGATGAATGGCATCCTTCAATATTGGTATGGCAAGCAGCCGTATGTCCTCGCAATGAGCCGAAGCACATCGGCACCATGAAATAGGGGAGGTAGGTCGCAAGACTGCTTCTAAAGAGGGTATATCATGGGTCGAGGATTGTTCGGTGGATCAAAAATGGCCAAGGATCGACAGAAGTTCAGATGGACTGACCGTCGTTACAAGCAGAGAATGCTACAGAGTCGCGCTAAGCACGACCCTTTGGCTGGCTCAACTCAGGCAAAAGGTATCGTTACTGAAAAGGTCGGTATCGAAGCTAAACAACCTAACTCCGGAATCCGCAAGGCGGTCAAGATTTCTCTAATTAAGAACGGAAACAAACTCACAGCTTTCGCTCCCGGCGATGGTGCAATCAACTTCATCGATGAACACGATGAAGTCATGGTCGAAGGTATCGGCGGTAGTAAGGGTCGTTCGTATGGTGACATACCTGGAGTCCGCTACAAAGTAATTCAAGTCAACGGCGTCTCGCTAGATGAGATGGTCAGAGGGCGTAAGGAGAAGCCAATTAGGTGATTTACCATGTCTGACGAGGAAGTTGTAGTAGAAGAGGAAATCGTCAGCGAAGAGAGCGAAGAGATTCGCCCTATTGCTGGTATTGGAACTTTGGTATTTGGCAAGTGGGATGCGAGTGAAGTTACTTGCAGAGACCCTGGGCTTGCTCCATACATCAATCTCAGCACCGTCGGCGCACCGCACTCCGGTGGCCGTCACGCAAATGCATGGTTCGGAAAAGCACGCCTTTCAGTTGTAGAGCGATTCATCAACAAGTTAATGCGAACCGGAAAGTACACCGGTAAGAAAATGGGTTCGATCAAAGCATTCGATGCTGCACTCGACGTTATAGCCGAGCGCTCAGGAGCGAACCCCCTACAAGTCTTCGTCGACGCAATATGCTTCGGCGCACCTATGGAAGAGATCACCAGAATCAAATTCGGTGCAGTCTCTCAGCCAAAAGCTGTTGATTCCTCACCATCTCGCAGACTCGATGTCGCTTTGAGCCACCTTGCAAAAGGTGCACAACAAGGGACTAGAAAGTCGAAGAAGACCTTGACTCAGTGTATCGTCGCTGAGATTACAAAGGCCAGTACTGGTGATATGACTTCCTTTGCAGTTTCCAAGAAAGAAGAAGTTCAACGTATCGCTGCTTCCGCCCGCTGATAACAGTAGCCATCTGTTCTCAGTTGCTTGATTGAACAAGCGTAATATGAGTCGGTTTCATAAACCCCTTGCAGGTGGCCGACACATCCACAAAGGTGTTTACCATGGGCAGAAAGGAAGACAATATCAAGCGTGCAACTGAAGTGATGCATCACCTGCCACAAATTCGCAATCTGTGCATCGCTGCACACATCGATCACGGAAAGACAACACTGTCCGATAATTTGATTGCTGGCGCAGGAATGATGTCTGAAGACTTGGCTGGTAAGAGCCGTGTTCTCGACTTCGATGATCAAGAGAGCGCTCGTGGAATTACTATCAACGCAGCATCTGCTTCTATGGTTCACACTGTCGGTGATGAGGATTACCTCATCAATTTGATCGATACCCCTGGGCACGTAGATTTTGGTGGCGACGTCACCCGAGCAATGCGTGCAGTAGATGGATGTTTTATCCTTGCTTGTGCTGTTGAAGGCCCAATGCCTCAGACCGAAACGGTGGTTCGCCAAGCTCTAAAGGAGAAGGTTAAGCCAGTTTTGTTCATCAATAAGGTAGACCGCCTGATCAATGAATTACAAGTTACCCCAGAGGACATGATGGAGCGATTCAAAGAAACAATTGCTAAGGTCAACCGTCTGATTAAGCAATTCGCACCAGACGAGAAGAAGAAGTCATGGCAAGTCAGCGTCCAAGATGGAACCGTTGCATTTGGTTCAGCATATCATAACTGGGGAATCACCGTTCCTTTCATGGCTCGAACTGGAATCTCCTTCAAGGATATATTCGAATATTGCCACAATGAAGACCAGAAAGAATTGTCACGCAAGGCTCCAGTGCACGAAGTTCTACTAGACATGGCGGTTTCAAAACTACCAGGTCCAGTCGAGGCACAGAGATACCGTATCCCAAATATTTGGCAAGGCGATCTAGAGAGCCCTATTGGAAAAGCTATGATGGAATGTGACCCCAAGGCAGACCTTGCTATGATGATTACAAAGATTTGGATGGACCCACACGCAGGAGAAGTAGCGGTTGGTAGAATCTACTCTGGCTCTATCACCCAGGGTGAAATCATCTGGGCAATAGGCGCTAGTAAGCCTGAGAGAGTCCAACAAGTCAGCATGATGGTCGGAGGTGACAGAATTACCGTGCCTTCAGTCGTTGCTGGAAATATCGCAGCCCTAACTGGAATTCGCAGTGCTGCCGCTGGTGTCACCGTTGCTTCAAAAGGAGATTTCGAGCCCTTTGAGCCAATTCGCCACTACTCAGACCCTGTGGTTACTGTAGCAGTTGAACCAAAGAGCATGAAGGACTTACCAAAGTTCATCGATGCTCTGCGAACCCTAGCAAAATCCGATGCATCACTACAGGTTACGACCAACCAGGAAACTGGAGAAGCTCTACTTGCTGGAATGGGAGAATTGCACCTAGAGATTACAGTCTACAGGTTGGAAGAAGAGCAGCATATCAAAGTTAGCGTCTCTGAACCAATCGTAGTTTATCGTGAAGGTGTCGAAGGTAACAACAAGGGCCGTTCCTTTGAAGGAAAGTCTCCAAACCGCCACAATAAATTCTTCATAGAATGTGAACCACTCAGCGAAGAAGTTGTTGTAGCCCTAAGGGAAGGAAATATCCACTCTGGAAATGTCAGACCAAATGATGCAAAGGAAATCGGTCGTAAATTCGCAGAGTATGGCATGGATAAAGATCAAATGCGCAAGACATACTCGGTTTTCGGAACCAATGTTCTAGTAAATGATACCAAAGGTATTCAGAACCTGCACGAGACCAAGGAATTGATTGTTGAAGCATTCAATGAAGTCTGCAAGCGTGGACCTATTGCTGATGAACCGGTCATGGGAATGATGGTCAGGCTCGTCGATGCAAAGTTGCACGAGGATGCTATCCACCGTGGACCTGCTCAGACAATCCCTGCTGTCAGAAATGCAATCAAAGGCGCTATGCTAAGATCACGTACCGTCATAATGGAGCCAATGCAGAAGACTCAAGTCAGCGTTCCTAATGACTGGCTAGGTCAAGTCACTAGAGAGATAACCAATCGCCGTGGAATTATCGAAGATATGCCAGCAGATGGCGAGGTAACCACTGTAATCGGAACTCTACCTGTCGCAGAGACCTTCGGATTCTCCAATGATATCCGTGCTGCTAGTCAAGGACGTGCGATCTGGAATTCAGAAAACACTGGATTCGAGATACTACCCCCTCAATTATTCGACAAGGTTGTAGCATCTATACGCCAAAGGAAGGGCCTCAAAGAGGTACCACCAGGTGAAGAATACTACGGCGAGTGAATATTTCCTTCAAGGAAGATTTACGAGTTGATAGCGCTTAACAAACTGCTACGATGTAGCCATTATCACTGAATTGATTAGCTGATTCGATTTAGTTGATGATCGGTCAATTCCCTAAGTGCCTTTAGTGCAGGACTATCTGCAATGCGGTCTAAGCAGAGATGCGCTGTTGCATGATAAGCCTCGGCTTTTTCACGTGCATAGGTAATAGATCCAAGTTCTTCGAGAGAATCACGGCCCAATGCTATCTGCTCGGCACTAGCTTCAGCACCAATTCCCAAAACAGAGAGTAAATCTTGCTTGGCTTTGCAATCATCTTGAGCAAGTGCATGTATTACCATCAGTGTGCGCTTTCCCTGTATGACGTCACTACCTGACGGTTTGCCCAAGATCTCTGAATCTGAAATAACGTCAATCAAATCATCCATTAATTGGAAGCACATTCCAATAGCTAAACCCCAATCATGCATGCATTGAATTGTTTCATCATCTGCTCCTGCCATATGTGCACCTACTTCAGCACAGGTGAGGAACATCACTGCGGTTTTGCCTCTAATCATCTCAAGGTATTCATCCTCACTAACCGCAAGCCTATCCTCGAATTCTATGTCGAGTTGTTGTCCTTCTGATACTCTTCGCACCATACGTCCAATTCTCTTTACGAGGAAGGGTAACATCAACGGGTCAAGACCTTCTGCAACCGATAACGCTTCGAAGGCGATAGCTAACATTGCATCGCCTGCGTTTATCGCTGTCGGCAATCCGTATTCTATGTGGACTGCTGGACGGCCACGACGGATATTATCATCGTCCATGATATCATCATGAACCAAGGTGAAATTATGGATGGTCTCGATTGCTGCTCCAACATCTAGCATTCCTGCATGCGTGTCGCCAACCGCCTTAGCCACAAGCCAAGGTAGGGTTGCACGCAGTCTCTTACCTCCACCATCGACCAAATGCATCATGGCGTCAGAGAGTCTCTTGTGCGAAGTGTGTGTCAACGCTCTTTCGATTCGTTTTTCCACCAAAGGCTTAACTTCGGCGATACTGGTGGTCAAATCAGCACCTATTGCCGAAGCGAGCATGTGCGATACATCGCCCATATCATGGATTTTGTCATCATATTCTGGGACGCCTTCCCACCACTTGACATCCATCAGACGAGCAGCTATACATCTGAACCAGGGTGCGATTATCTCGTCACCCTCATCAATTAGCATATCTTCGAGTTCATCACGACTAACCCAGCGAACCTCATCTACTTCATTGGGATTTGCTGCTATATCGACATCCGCACGAATGATTAGAATATGATCTATTTCACGTTCAATCCATTCTTGGTTCATGCGAGATTGATAACGCATGCGGGTGATGAATGAAAAATCATCAACCGATATTTGTTCAGGGTTTATGCCAAGTTCTTGCTCAAGTTTACGTATAGCCGCCCTTTTCACTCCAATGGCGTTTTCAAGATCCATTTCCTCATCTGAAGCCAAAGGGTGCGAACAACATGAGTTAGCCCAAACCCCTGGAAAGGTTATCTTATCTGCTGCTCTCTTTTGCAATAATAGGCGATTATCACTTCCGAATAATAGGACACTGAATGCACGATGATAAGCACCTGCACCGTAGTGACAGTCTGCCTTAGAAGCACTACCGAGGTAATTGTCCCATTCATCAACTAGAATCACTGATTCTGACATTAATTTACTCTGTTCAGCATCACTTGCTGAAAGGACAGAAGCGGCAATAGAGCCTATGTCCTGGGTTGGAACGTCATCAACGTCGTACGAAGCCATGTTACTCCCTCAAACCCTTCGTCGCGTCTCGGCTACTTCAAGCATTCCGGCTGAAGAATTTAGTCCCAGTCGCCGTTTTCCCGCTACAGGCATTGTAAACCGAGTTCATATTTTCGCCATTAACGAAGTAAACTTCAATCCCAGATAATGCTATTTTTTCAGCCCTTATCACTTTTAGAGAAATACCACCAGTGACGTCAATACCTTCACTATGAGAACCACGGTAGTCTGCACGACCATGTATTTCCTCAATTAATTCACCACCCTCATCAGGTGGAGCCGTAAGCAAACCATCTACGCCACGAATTGCAAAAACAACTCGTGCAGCGTTGCATTCTATTGCATAGCGAAGAACTAGATCATCACCAGACAAGATACCCCATGAATTATTAGCACAATCAACTACATCCCCGAAAACAATTGTCAAAGGAGGGTTGAGGGGTAATTTCCCGTGGAAATCGGGGCCGGTTTCTGTAGCCCATAAGTGGGGAGGATAAGCCTCGCCATCCAAATCTTTCATCACCAACCGATTCAATTCCAACATATCTTTTCGAACTTCTGCAACTGCTTCCAATTGACCAATTAGACCAATATCACCTTCAGATAAGCGGGATTTTTTTGCTTTGATATGACCATATGAACCAGCACCATGAACCAAAATAAGTTCATTACCTTCAGAGATCAAGGTGTTTACTACTTTGGAAAGTTCGGCTATTGACTCAAGGTCAGGGCTACACTCATCTGACTTGTGAGTGATGAGACCGCCGCCCCATTTTAGCACGATCAACTCGCCGGTCATAGTTCACGCTGGCGTAGGTTGGTCAAATTGGTTCGCATGGTTTGAAATGGGAGCCGTTGTTAGCAATGGCATGGATGAGAAGAGTGGTGAGCCGACTCTTGATGAATTTCTCCGTCAACTTCAGGCCGAGATGGATATTGCAGACAAGATCCCCGATAAGGAGGAGCGAGGTCAAAGGCAATGGCAAATCGAGGCTGCCATGCAGGAAGCGATCACCTTTAGCAATCGCTGGAAGCATGTGATGAAATTAGGACGTGACCCGTTAAAGATGGTAGAAGCTATCGCCGACGAGGAGATGGCTGCTGCCCGTAGGAGCCACACTCCGGCGGCATCAGCAGTAGGCTCATGCAACAAGTGCTCCGCACTAATCGAAGGAGGGTTAGACTTCTGCCCATCTTGTGGACATTATTTTGAGTGAATCACTCTTCTTCTTCTTCTTTTTCCCAAGTCGCAACCATCTCTTGGATGACTGGATCATCGGAATCGACCTTGCAAAGGAATTCCGCTGGGACTCCTTCACAGAGGAAAACAGTCTTTCCTGCACGCCAAATGATGTTTCCTTCAGCGATTGCACGAACGGTATCCACTTCGAGGATGGTCGGCCTAGAGATTCTCACATGGCCTGCTTCCATTGCATTGGCGATGGTTTTGGAGAGGTGAATGTGCTTGCGCTCACCTTTGGTAATTCCATATTCAAGTAGGGTTTCTACTGCGTCCTCTTCACAAGGCCAGTATAACTCATCAGGAATATTATCAGTTGGCAGATCCAGTTCAAGTTCGAGAGAATGACCGTAGGTTGCCCTGATCATATCTCCCTCGACCTGGTATCGACCTTTGTCGTCTGTCGAAGCAATGGCTTCAAAGTGCCACTTCCTCAACCAGTGGAAGTTACGACGTTGCTCTTGCACCTTTACCGAAAGGTCGAGTGCGTTTACCCAGCCGTTGATATCCATCTCGATACCAAATTTCTCCGGAGCATGACGCAAAACCAGTGCAAGGATGCGACCTATACTATTCATCTCTCTATCTGACATGATAAACTTGCCTTCAGCATTGCATTCTGGGCAGTTGCTACCAACAAAATGGCCGTGGGATCTACATTGACGTAACATCGCAATCGACTCGTCGACAAGGGGCCTGTTCTTGAATCCTATGCACCAAAACGACCGAGAGGTTCAACAGCAAAGTGATGCTGGCGGTCATATGGTAGATGTCGCCATCATCGGTGCCGGCCAGACACCATATGGCAATCTTTCATCAACATTGAAAGAAATGTGGGCTGAGGCAGCCCAGAAGGCAATATCAAGTGTTGACAAGGGCTTAGAGTCCTCTTTGATCGAAGAGGCCTATATCGGTAGTACCGCTTTCGGCGGCCAACAAATTGGCAATACTGCAGCATTAATGACCGAACATTCTGGAATGGAAGGTATTTCTGTGCGTCGTGTAGAGAATGCCTGTGCATCCTCTGGTTTTGCATTCCGTGATGCTTGGATGGCGATCAAAAGTGGCGAAGCAGATGTCGTGGTCGCAGGCGGTATCGAGAAGATGAATGATTTGACACCGGAGAGAAAGCGCTTCTGGCTTGGAGTTAGTGGTGATACCGAGTGGGAGAGACTTGCTGGACTTACATTTCCTGCAACCTATGCATTGATGGCTCGGCGATATTTCCATGAGTTTGACTCCAATCATGATGATTTAGTCCACGTTGCAGTCAAAAACCATGCACATGGGTTTGCAAACGAAGTCGCACATATTCGCAAGGAGGTCTCTTTTGAAAAAGCAGCCTCCGGTTTCATGGTCGCCGACCCGTTGACTCTCTACGATTGTTGCCCAACTTCAGATGGTGCGTCTTGTGTGATATTAGCAGCAGACCACGTGGCTCGCAAACTAAGTGATACACCAGTATGGGTAAAAGGCAGTGGTGCAGCCTCGGATTATCTTGCCTTACATGACCGTGAATCATCCACACAGATCCTCGCTAGTCAACGTGCAGCGAAAAAAGCCTATTCTATGTCTGGTTTAACGGCTAATGACATAGGATTAGCCGAGGTACATGACTGTTTTACCATAGCTGAAGTGATGGCATGTGAAGACCTTGGATTTGCCAATCGCGGCGAAGGCGGCCTTTTTGCTCGCGAGGGGCGCGGCATTCTCAACCAAGGAGATGTCACAATCAATCCGAGTGGAGGACTGAAGTCTAAAGGTCACCCACTAGGTTCTACTGGCGTCGGACAAATCGTAGAGGCATTCAAGCAATTAAGAAACGAGGTCGAACCATCCCGCCAGGTTCTAGATGTCGAAGATGCACTGTGTCACAATGTAGGTGGCAGTGGAGCAACTTGTGCTGTGCATATTTTGGGGAGGGAGATTTGATGGCTGCGAATGAATGCATCCCCTTACACGGACACATTCTCTGTCTGGCAGCAAGTGGTGTTTTAGTTCGTTCAAGGTTTATCTTGGATGGAGATAGAGTCCACGGCCCCGACAGTGACTACACATGCCTTGCAATCACTGGATTGTGCGCCCTAGAAGAAGAATGTGAGGTCACAACTATTCAATGCCCGAGTGAAGTAGATGAAAGGGTAATTGCCGCTTATGGATTCAATGTAGTATCAGAAGATGGCGAGTGGAAAATAGTCGTACACAAAGATGCTTCACTTTCTATCACTAAGGATTCAAGTATGATTCATTCGACTGCAGAAGATGGTGAAGAAATGGATGCTGCATTCCATCTGGAGATGAGAAGAGCATGGGATGAGGAATTGCGTTCTGTGTCACAAGGAGCATATGTAAGCGAGCAACAATACCTCACAGGGCTCGAATCACGACTTCGCTTACTAGCACAAAAAGATGGCGATAATTATTTCTGGCCTGGAAGAGAAAATAATCGAGAAATGAATACATTACCTCTCCCACGCAGGGGTATTATTGAATCATGGACTGAATCTGCTGCTGCAGGATCACCCTCAGAATTCGCATTCCGCTCTCCAATCCTCAATGGAATGACCACATTATTGCTCACGCTCGAATGTGGAGTTAAAGGCGTATTCTTACTTGCAGATGACGAGGAAAAGAAACCAGAAATAGGCTCACTTGTAGAATTAGTCGTCAGAAGAATATATGCCCAAGAGGGATTGATACGTTACGGATTGAAAGCCCTTTACTGATGAAGAATATAGTTCATTAAACGAGGAAAGCCTTCAAATGCCTCATCTGAAGTCTGGGGCTATGGCGGGATTAGGCATCAGAGGCGGTCGTCGCGAGGCCCAAGAAAATATTGAGGTTCAAGAGGAAGGAGACTGTCCTCGATGCGGTGGTGAATCGCAACCATCCTCGATGGAAAGTTATCTCCAATGTGGTCGTTGTAACTATGAATGGAAAGATCCCAATGCAACAAGTTCAAAGCGCATTGAGCGCCCAACTTACCATCAAGATTCTGAGATGATTGATCAATTCAAGCAGGAAATGGAAAATGGTGAATTAAGCGAAGTACTGGGTATTAGTAAAGGCTTGAATAAGAAACAGGAAGCGAGTTTACAACGTCTTGAGGACAAATGGATGACGGGGATGAGTGGTCATTTCAATGCTGCCTCCGAGGAGCGTAAACCATTGATGATCAGTTTCGATGATGATGATAATTTGGTCGACACCACCGTCGGTAGTATCACAATAGTTGCCAATGGTTTTGACGGTGGCGAGGAGATACGTATTGAATACCCTGGAAAGGGAACTGAATTCTACATCTTTGATGAACAGAGCACTACCGGCTGGCGCCGTGGACGCTCAGCTGAGGATACCGCAAGATCGATTACAAATGTAATTAATCGCCATTCAAGTTTGGTATATGCCAATCAAGACGGAGCAGTGATTCTATTGGAATTGCGAACTGCCGAACTAGAAGCTGCATCTTTGGTGCTATTTGTCGATGACCCAGGTGGTACCGATATCATTGCAGAGAAAGGTGGAGTGAATCTGGACCCTCGTCAAATCACTATACTTGAAGATTATATGACCGTAGTAAAATTGGTACTTGAGGATGGCATTATTTCACCTTCAGAAGATCAGATGCTATGGGCTATGCGCCAACAACTGGGTATCGATGACAACCAACACGTGCAGATAGTCATGCAACTATTCGGAGAACACGCTCTCAAAGAGTGTACACAATGTGCAGGAATGGCTGAATTGTATCCAGACTATGCAGCATGGTATTGTAGCCCATGTGAGTCTTGGTGTTAACCCTTCTATAGAATCCACTCCGGCTCATCTCACAGCCTCTTGGAAGGGATGATTCATAAGGGGTCTTGCCTTGGCAAAGAACGGCGAGTGAATATGGCAGAAGACGTCCTCTACATCGGTGTAGACCTTGGAACTTTCAGATCAGTAATGGTCTCAAGCGACAGTCATGAAGAAGAAGAGTTGACCGTAATTGGCACTCCAAAAGATCAAATCGCAAAGAATTTCCTCAAAAGAGATGTTCTATTCGGAAATGAAGCACTAAAGAACCGCTTGGCTCTAAATCTATTCAGACCACTGGAATTGGGAGTCATCAAGGATACCCCAGATGATCGTAAGTTTATCGCCCACTTCATCACTCACCTAATCAATCTCGCTGACCCAGAAGATTACGACCGTGTAATCGCTGTAATCGGCGCTCCAGCTGAGGCCAGTCACGTCGACAAGTCAGCTATTTTCGATGCAGCAGCCGGTTCGGTAAATGCAGCAATGATTATCTCTGAACCTTTCGCTGTTGCATATGCACTAGACATGATTGAACATTCCCTAGTTATCGACATAGGTGCTGGAACAACCGATCTTTGCCGTGTTTACGGAACCATTCCGGGACCTGGAGATCAAATGCACATCTCCCAAGCAGGAGATTCAATTGATGGACGCCTTATCGAAGAGATTCAGCGCAAGTATAACGGCGCTCAGATCACCAAGGATATGGCACGCCGCTGGAAGGAGCAATACTCCTTTACTTCCGCATCAACACCTGATGAAGCAGTATTGGTCGATTTCTCAATCGAAGGTAAGGCCATGAAGTTGGACATCACCGATTGCATGCAAACCGCTTGCGAATCTGTTGTCGACCCAATCGTCGAGAATGTTAAGTTGCTGATTGCACAATCAAACCCAGAATATCACGACCAATTCCGTCGTAATATGATTCTAGCCGGAGGCGGTTCCGCTATCAAGGGATTAGGATCACTGATCGAGAGACGTCTCTCGGACATGGGTGAAGTTGTAGTTCACGTCGTTGATGACCCAGTTAAGTTAGGAGCCATGGGCGGATTACGCCTGGCAATGGAAGTTCCCGAGGAAATGTGGAGCAACCTAACCCTTGCAACACGTTGATAGTTGCTTTGACTAATAAATACCAGGGGATTACTCCTCTGAATCTAATCCGAAGCGGGCTGCTGTGTCGCTACTGACCAGTGGTTCATCACAATGCGGACACTTATCGCTTGGTGATAATTGTAAAGGATCGATTGCTAAGACTGCCATGCAACTTGGGCAGCCTGCAAGTATTTCTGTTGTGTGAAGAGGAGAATGTTGCATTTTCCCATTCATGTAGGATACCCGATAAATTGGATGAAGATGAATTCTGATATGACGGATAGAACTCCAAGAAGCCCAACCCATTAAGAAAGCGAATAACAAACTCATCACATCCTTTCCTACTGCGAAGGAATAGAGATTAATGGCGGCAAAGCTAGCGAAAAATAATGCTGCTAGGGTCAAGATTGCTATCGCCGCGTTATAAGCCCAAGGAGTTCGAGAGCGATATGAACTCCAGATGATTAATCCAATTATCAATTGTGTAGCCCAATGACCGCCGGTGAACAGGTAAATAAAATATGAAAGAACTGCTAAATCAACCAATACCAAGAGACTATGCCTAGAATGCATGGCCTGAAATGGCCCTCTCTGACTCGGAGCTGAGCCTGCAGCAACCATTTCATCAGCCCGCTGCATGGCCATGGCACTCTTTGATTGGCAATGAGGATGTCGGCGAAGGGCAAAAGAGGAAGTGGTTGTGGCAGTAACAATGCGCGACACCGATGTCGAGATGAAAGGCGGCCAATTGGTCGGCAAACACATCCTGCTCGGCGTAAGCGGTGGCATCGCTGCTGTTGACACTGTACGACTATGTCGTGAACTGAGGCGCTATGGTGCAAAAGTAAGCGTAGTCATGACTCAATCAGCACAGAAAGTCATTACTCCTTTAGCTGTAAAATGGTCATCGCAGGGCGATGTTATCAGTGATTGGGATAGTGATTTGTCGGTTTTATCCGAAGTGGATGCTATTATTGTATCACCTGCAACAAGAAATCTTATCGCAAGCCATCTGCATGGTTTGATGAATGGACCCTTGTTGATGGCTATGAGTGCTGCAAGAAGTAGAAAGACCCCTATTTTGCTAATACCCTCGATGCATGGCGATTTAGCCGAAGATCCAGTTACTGACAACTTGGTAGAAGAACTTCAAAAGCAAGGTGCAAAAGTGATGTGGGGTGCGCAAGAAGAAGGGAAGAGAAAGACTCCTGCTTGCGAGCATATCGTAGCCAAATTGTGTAATCTGGTAAATGACAACCAAACCTCAGTTGTCATCACACTCGGAGCAAACCGATCTGCTATGGACGACATTAGATTCCTGCAAAATACCAGTTCTGGCCGTACTGGTTTTGCTATTGCTGATTACCTCTACCGCTGGGGCATGGACATAACATGCGTTAGTGGTATCACTAGTGAGCGAGCACCTACTTGGCTGCCACTGGTAATCGAATCACCTGATCCAGAAGACATGCTCAATGAACTGATTGCCCTGACTAATGATGAAATTGATGCATGGATTCACACAGCAGCCGTACTGGATTATCGTATCGAGAAGGCAGCGCAAGGAAAGGTGGCCTCACAACAATCAGGTTTGCGTTTGGATTTGGTTGAAACACGCAAACACATAATGGAATTAGCACCGCTATGCGAAGGAGCTTGTAGGATTGGTTTCAAATTAGAGAGCGGTGTGAAGCAGCGAGATTTGGTTCATCGTGCAGTCGCTCAAAATGAAATGGCACAGATGACTGCTACTATCGCTAATCGTTTAGAAGATATTGACAATCCAGAAATGCCTCGTGCTCATTTAGTAGATGCTAGTGGTGCCCATTTCATTCTCCAAACTGAGAAAGACATGTGTGAAGCAATCCGGGTTCTTATCGAGCGTGGTGCATGATGCGCTTATTCGTAATTCATGGTACCAGAGCCATGGCAAATGGTAAATTGCCCCTGAACGATCTTGCCGGTGGTGCAGGAAGGATGGACGTACTGGTTAGGGCACTGATGTCCGCCTTACTGACCAGTCATGGCCTTAGAGAGGATACTGAAGTAATATTATTGCTTGATGGAAGTCCTGGCCCTTGCCGGAGAATACGTTTTGTCGGTAGCGAATTACGTGGTTTCCACTCTGAGGAGCGAGCTGTTGCTGGTAAGATTGCCGCAGTTATTCGCAACCCATTACCTCCACGTGGTCATTGGAAAGAAATTACGCCAGGTGTTTACGATGGTAATGGTGATTTGGAAATGACACTTCAGGAGATCACTGCACCTTTGATCAGATTAGAAGCAGATGCCCCAAGGCTGTGGGGTGAGGTTGCTATACCCTCCCAATCTAAACCATACAGTGGAGATATCGCTTTTGTTCTTGGCGATGACAAGCCTCTCGAATGCATTCAGGGCATTCCCCGTTCACTAGGCAGTACCTGGTTACAAGGACACTCTTGTATCACTCTGTGTCATTTCCTACTGGATGAGGGTATTGAACTTCAGTTGTGAAGCCATACCGGCATTCCAGACTGGCTATTTTCCAAGCACCAAGCCAATAAGCGCTCATCTAGAGCCAGAGGGTGCATTACTGGCCAACTAGGCAAGCAAGTTATACTGGAAAAACCAGCGATATCAGCGTCACAGTCGCCTCTCTCTACTGGGTCGTAATCAATACTTGCTGCCCCTATAGTAAAAGTCGAAGTTTCTCTATCTTCATCCAGTACCACAGCGCCACGATACCAGCGCATACCTAATCGTGTAGTTGCATATTTCCCATTCCATTCTGGTGGGACATTAACATTTAGTATCAGTTCACCGTGTTGAAATGCTGTCCTCAAGGCATTAACTGGTTCTTTTAACCACGCTTTCTGGGATTCATTCGGCCAATCACTGAGATGAGGACTCGAAACATCGACATGTGGGCGTCTCAAATTAACTGGCTTATCTGGTAGTAATGCGAGACAGGCTTCAATGATGGGGATAGTAGCTTCAACCGCCTTCTCAACACCCTCCTCATTAAAGCTCGACCATGAGCATGCCAATGCTGGC
This sequence comes from uncultured Candidatus Poseidoniales archaeon, assembly GCA_905181715.1. GTDB lineage: Archaea > Thermoplasmatota > Poseidoniia > Poseidoniales > Poseidoniaceae > MGIIa-K2. Next base: position 13,240 of record CAJIYT010000013.1, on the reverse strand, counting down.
ATTCCGTAAAGTCCGGCTTCTCTTGCTGCAGCAATAGTGCCACTATGATATGTGTCCTGACTGAGATTTGGCCCAATATTAATACCACTGATCACCATTTTTACCTCAACGTCAGACATCAATTTTTCCAATCCGCCATCAAGTGCAGTAATTACTGTATCACAAGGAGTGCCATCTAATTCAAACATATACAACTCATCCTTTTCAGTGGATAATTTGGAACAGATATCGGTTCTCTCCCTAACTCCAAGAGGTTTGCCTAATGATAATTTCATACCGGTAGCCGAATGATTTTCAGAAGGTGCTAGCACAGCCACTTTGTGACCACGAGCCAATAATGCTACGATTAACATCTGTAATGGCCGTGCTTCTATTCCATCATCATTAGTCAACAATAACCAACTATCACTCATCGCTATAGCCACCTAGTTCCTGCTCTTGAGACTTGTCGCTTGAAATTACGATTAATAACACACCTGCAAGCAATAGGGGGCCACCTAATAGTGTCCATTTACTAGGTATTTCAGTTTCAAAGAACAGCCAACCAATCAAAGAACCAATCAAAGGTTCCATCGTCACAGAAATCGAGATTACCAAAGGCGAAACATGTTTCAAACAAGCATTCAATCCCGTATGCCCAACAATTCCTGCTAAAAATGCCAGAAGGACAAACCACGGCAATAATGATGAGTTTATCCAGCCAAAAGTCGAACTGTTTTCCCCAAGTAAATACGAGAGAGGCACCAGCAATATTGCTGCAATAGCAGTTACCGGAGTCGCATAAAGGAATATCGGCAACCATGGCCGCATGATACGTCCAATGACTATGTATCCGACTACAGTAATCGCTCCAAGAAAAGCCAAGGTATCACCGATTAGTGTGACCTCTCCTCCATCGTTAACATCGACTAGAGTAATCGCTGCGCCAATCAAACCCATCAGGGCACCAATGACTTCGTATCGACTTGGCCTCCGGACAAAAATCGCTGCACCACATATTATCACCAATGGATGTGCAGTGACGAATAGCAAACTGTGTGCAAGACTGGTGTGATCTAAACTGCTAACCCAGAAGGCGAAATGTAGGGCTAATGCAAGACCGCTACCCAGTAATAAGCGCAGGTTTTTGCCCTCGAATACTCTAGACCTCACCTCTGGTGTGGTCTTTTTCCATTGCCAAATCATCAATGGCGCAAGCATCAATGCCGTGATTTGTAAACGCCATGATGCTCTCATCAATGGTGGGATTTCATCGACGTGTTGTAAAATCGCACCAGCACTTGAGACACCCAATACCCCAAGAGGTAGAATAATCCAAACCCAGAGGGGGCTACGCATCTGTATCACGCTCAAGCATCGAGGACTAGTGCTTCCTCTGGCTCTGAGCCACCAATGACTCCTGCTCTCTTGAATAGGATGTAAATCATGCCACCGATGAAGACATTGAGGGCAACGAAACTAACTAAGCGAGCAATGTACCAAGTGCTACTATTGGCAAATTCCTCGGACCAAAGTGAATCAACAAAAGAGAGGACGCTGCTTTCAGTACCAAAGAATGCTTCACCGGTCAATAATCCAGCAGCGATCATGAAGGTTCCAAGAAGTATTAGTGCACGCTGTTTCTCTGCTGCAGTAGTCCCTTCCTTTTCCTTAATTGCGTCAATACGTGGCTGTAATTTCTTTTCTTCCCACTTGTCACGTGCAACACCACCGATTAACATCGGTAATGTATGTGGCACATCGAGATACATTCCGAGACCGAATGATGTACCCATTCCAGTGGCCCATTCAACGAACATTCCCAAAAGGAAACCGAGTCCGAGAAGAACAAGATCACCCTGGCCTTCAGCAAAGATGACTGAGAAAGTCGCGAAGGCGTTTGCTTGAGGAGCGATCAAATCGATACGACCTTCTGCTAATTGAATTGAAAGGAAGATTGCTACACCTGCACCGATGATTGCTCCAGGAACCACACCCATGATATTGCCCTTGGAAATATGATATGGGCGATTACCAATGTATAGGCTATTCTTGTAGTCGCCAATTACCGTTCCTGACATCGAAATCGCTGAGCCGAAAACCGTAGTGCCTACCAAGCCCAGTAATACCGCTTCTTCAGTCGATAGATTGAGGAATTCCTGGAAGTTAAGGAATACGCCGAGTAGCATCAATAATACGATGAAAGAAGTTCCGCTAACAGGTTCAATACCGGTCTCTCCCATGACCCTAACCGCAATTGCACCGAGTAAGAATGTAGTCGCTATTAATACAAAGGCGAAGACTATTGATGCAATCATAGGGAATCCGCCCAGAATGAAAATGACTATCATCGAAACAAAGGTCAATATCATGAATAGAGGAATGTGAGAAAGTGGCCATTCATACCATCCTTTACCTTCGATATATTCTTGCCCACCGTCACCTTTGAAGGCCTTACCTATATCACCAAATATATTTGCGAAAGTCCGCCACATCTTGACTAGACCAAAGAGTCCACCACCAACTATAGAACCGATTGCTACTGTACGCACTGTCTTGGAAAAGGCCAACATTTGCAGTGCATCTGAACGACCATTGCTGGAGTATTCTTGGATTGGGATATTAGCTTGTACCATCGCATCATAAACAGGCATATTCAGACCTACAGCGAGAGGAACCAAAATGAACCAACCGACTATTGTTCCAAGATTAACCAAAAAGGCAACTCGTGTTTTCATAAACCAACCAATGGCAAACATCGATGGTGTAAGAGCGATACCAAGATAGGTATAGGAAAATGGATTATACCACATTTCTGACGACCAATTAGCAGGTCCAGCAGCCATACCATCAACCACTTCTCCGGGTTGATGTATTTTGCCATGTGAATAAAAAGAGGCTAAACCAAAACTATCAGCGGTTAACAATTCAGCGAACCAATCCATCAGTGCAATCTTTCTCTCACCAACCCAAATCAAAGGGTATTCTATCAAGAATAGGCCAATCATGGTAAGACCAGTCCATAACCCAATTGTTTTCAGTGATTCACGGGCGTGTTTGACTGCACCTGTGCTAACATCGCTTGAGATGTCGAGCATCTTCAAAGTCGCCTCAAACCCTGGTAATGGCAATGGGTCTTCGACCAACCAAACCCGACGGAAGATAATGAAATACATCACTCCAAGGAAACCGGCAAACATACTGGCAACAATACCAACAAAGGCTAAGCGCATTGCTTCCCCATCCTCAAGAGAAATCAATGGGCCATCTGCAAGAGCATAATCTGCATTGGTTGCCAGCAAGAAAATCGCTGGGAATGTGAAAATGAAACCAGTGCTGGCGTGGGTGGCGCCAGTTGTAGCTGAAGTTGCAATATTGACTTCAGAGGGTGACCACTTTAGTGCCATGCCCAAGAGATAGGCGATATACCAAGCTGCTGAAATCGCAAGACCCAACTTCAGACCGATATAAGCTGTAACTCCACTGAAGATCGCACCGATTGCAATACCAACCAGGACTTTCTTGGTATCCCAGTGACTTATCTCAAATGATTCCTTGAGGTTTTTTTCCTCAAGATATTGCTCGAGGACACCGGTGTTGAGATTGTTGTACATCTCGTCGTCGAGCCAGGTAAGTGTACCGTTTTCGATGGCTTTCAAACCCTCTGGGGTGACCGGTTGACGATATGCAGACTTCTTTACTCCCATCTAGATTCACCTCGCTGTGCGTACGCCTATTGCGTTGGACTACAATCCACTTCATGATATTAACCCTGAATAGTAATCTTATATTACCCACTGGTATTTCTCACCGACAAGTCAATTGTTAAAGTACTCATAAATATAGTTCAACAAAATGCAATAATGCAGATTGTTTCACTCTACTCACTCTCTAAGGCAAGAACCCTTGCATCTTCTTCTTCAGCCACTCTAATTCCTTCTTCCAGATCTATTCTAGTGGTAAGATATGTCCCCACAAGAATTACAACTGTGACGGTCAAAACAGCAACACGACTGTCAAACGTTGAACTTGCGATTCCATACAAGAAAGTACCCATCATAGCAGCAGATTTGCCAAGGAATCCAAAGAATCCAAAGAACTCACTGGTACGTGTTTTCGGAGTAAGTTGAGAGAATATCGAGCGTGCTTGAGCACCAGCGGAACCCATAGCACAACCGACAAATAGACCTAAAATTATCCACTGCATAGAAACGCTGATTCCTAATGGCGCCCAGACATTATCTCGCATAAGTGAAGCCCAGCCATCAACAGGACCGCCCTGTTCAACAACTGAGGGATGTCTATCCCCAACTTCAATTGCATTTGCAATCGTTTCATTACCACCGATGATTATGATTGAGAAACGGTGGTCATCTGTTTCATCGAAAGCAGCAACCAACAATATCGCTTGTTCTTCCGTAATCGATTTTACATCCTCTTCATCATCTGCTGCTGCTGATTCTGCTAGTAATGATGCTCCAAGGATTCCTGCTCCAACAAATACGAAAATCGCAACAATACCTATCCAACCCATCTCTTGCTGTTGAATCAAAATTATTCCACCGCCTAAAATCGCAAGTGCAGCTAAAATTCCCAAGCAAATCAGCAATCCAGTCGCAATGGTACTTTCTCCTGCTGCTTCAACACTGTAATCTGTTTCAGGGAAATGTTCTTGGAAAGCATCACGGAATTCAGCATCGCCTTCCGATTCTTCACTAATCCAACCTTCATACCCTCTATTTTGAAGAGTATCAAGGGTATAATTACCTGTTGCATTATCATATGTAAATTGGAAATCAAATCTATCAGCATCGGTTTCGTCTTCTAATTCAAGAGGAGCGAAACCTGCTGCAGTAATCGATACAACGCAATAAATTAGTAATGCAGTAACCAGAGCGAATTTAGTTCCCTTTTTGTCTGCAAGTTTACCGAAAACAAAGGTCATTGGAATTGCGACAATATTTACTGTAAGTAGTAGCATGATATTCATACTAGGGTCGAGACGCAAAACAGATTCACCAAAAGCACTAGCAATACTAGCGATGGTATTCACACCATCATAGAACAGAAGGTATGCTAGCAAGAATAGTGCTAAGACCTTGAATTTCTTAATTTCTTTCAAGGTTTTGAATACTTGAGAGTATGCGCTGGCAACTGTCTTGCCTAGTCCTTCCCATTCGTGATTTGTTGGAATCTCTGGCTCTGGTGTCCATTTGAACATCAGCATTCCAAAACCTAACCACCATAGAGCAGATGTGACAAAGATTACTGCGAGTGTGAAGTTTGTATCCCAGAATCCGCCGAGTAACATTATCAGGTGGAATATCAATAGCAATGAACCGCCCATAAAACCGTACATGTATCCCCAAGTAGAGACATGATCTTGACAGCGACGATCTGCCACATAAGGCATGAATGAATAATAGATGACATTACCTCCAGTGAAACCGACAGTTCCAATTGCAAATATCAACGCGAGAATCATATAACCTTGAGAGCCAAAGTATGGAGCTGCACCCATTAATGCTGTAAATATTATCCCGACAATAGTATACCATTTTAGTAACTTTTTCTTAATTGGAAACCTATCGGCAATAACTCCCAATGCAGGTGCAGTGGCGACGACAAATACCATCGAAATAGTGAGCACGAATGCATAAAAAGCATCACCAGATTGTGTTCCTGTTGCTTTATTGTATAAATTTGCCATCAATGCAGGTGCGATAACTGTCATTACCGTCAGAGCATAGGCTTGATTAGCCCAATCATACCAATACCAGCCTTTGAGGGCCTTCTGATCTGCCTCAGGCATGGCTTTAATTAATTCAGATGCAGATGCCTGTTTAGAAGCGTTAATTGATTCACCCATACAACGGCAGAACCAAACAGAGTATATGAAACAACAGCATTATCAGTCGGTAATCGATTGATTAGAGATATAATCAATGATCACGGATAATCTTGAAACGACCTAATGCTTCCATCCACATTATTTCCTTACCTGCTTCGACTGCTAATCCTTCTTCAAGTGGCAATATCATCATTGAATGGTCCTTCATATTCATTGCGTGAACATCTGCGCCCTCTAAGTGAGTGACCATAGCGGTTCCTTTCTCGATTATTGGAACGTTGATTGTAGAAGATACGCTACCCACGTGAGAGATTTTAGAACCGGTGAAAATATCTGCTAAATCCATCCGTGCCTTGGCTGAACCGTGCTTTCCAGGTTTCGACGTAGAAATAGAGTTTATTTTGTAGGCTTTATCGTCTACACAGCAGTATCTGCCAACTTTTAGTGTTCTAATCTCAACTCGATTGGTGCCGGGCATGGTCAATCCTCGAATCGAGGCTGAGGTGCAGGCTTATGAAAATTGCTCAAATCCCACTCATATTGACAGCAGGTTAGACCATAATTACCGAGTCTTCGACAATACAATATTATCTTCGCATGAAATGTGAAAGCAAACATTATTTTTTGCACAAGAACTTAATCAGTAATCGTAGAAACCCTTGCCGCTTTTGCGACCGAGATGTCCCTTCTCTACCATTTCGATCAACAAGGGCGCCGGTGCGTATTTATCATTAGCCAATCCTTCATGAATGACATTCATAATATGGAGAACCGTGTCATTTCCAATTAAATCTGCAAGAGCCAATGGACCTATGGGGTGATTCATACCCAACTTCATTATTCCATCAATTGCCTCTGGCTCAGCTACTCCTTCCTGAAGAGTTAGAATTGCTTCGTTAATCATCGGGCATAGAATACGATTTGAGACAAAGCCTGGTGAATCATTACAAGCTAGTGCTGTCTTACCCATCTTTGCTGCTGCGGCTACAACTGCCTCAGTCACCTCAGCATCTGTTTGACTACCGTTGATGATTTCAACCAGTTTCATAATTGGTACTGGATTCATGAAATGCATGCCAATGACTTGATTTGGACGTGATGTTGCATCAGCGATTGCATCGATCGATATACTGGATGTATTTGATGCGAGAATGGCACTTGGCTTACAGATTCCGTCGAGTTCAGCAAAGGTCGAAAACTTCAACTCAGGAATCTCAGGGATAGCCTCAACCACAAGGTCAGCATCAGCAGCAGCTGATTTGGAGGTCGAAATTGAGACTTTTTCTAGAGCTGCATCTGCTTCATCCTGAGTCATTCTTCCTTTGGAGACAACCCGATTCAGAGAATGCTCTATTGCAGCAAGACCTTTGTCAACATAATCTTGCTTGATGTCAATCATTACCACATCATAGCCAGCGCAAGCAGCAACTTGTGCGATACCGTTTCCCATTTGACCTGCGCCTAGCACTGCAATACGTTCAATCACCATGTGACGAGCCAGTCAACCAACGTTCATCAGCATTACCGACTGAGAAAAGGTAGTCTTGCCCGGATTTGAACCAGGGTCCCCGGGACCAAAACCCGAGATGATGGACCGCTACACTACAAGACTGCGCAGAGGTGGCCAGTCAGAAGTGGTTCAAATCCATATCGGCTACATAAGGTTCGGCCGATGCGATAAATTCGCTTAGATCGAGACCCTGATCTTGTTGATAAATCTCAGCCATCAAAGACATGTCTAACTTGTCTAGTTGCTTAACAAAAATAGCCTCTGGGCTCTCCTGAGCCTCATATTCCTTGAAAATTTCAAGCCATTGCGGGGCTAATTTAGCCATGGCATCCATCTCATCTGCAGCCTTATTTGAGGTGTCATCGTGTGGTGTTAGGTCACCGACGATGACTTCAGGCAAGTCATGGACAATCGCCATCTCCAAGACCTTGGTTTTGTCAAGGGACGGAGGGCAAAGATGCATAGCAAGAATCGACATTCCCCAAGAATGTGCAGCGACGCTCTCAGCGTCTTTAACTCCAGATCTAATCCAGCCCGTTCTTTTGACATTCTTCAATCGAAGCCATTCGCGCATGTCAGCAACTCAAGGCCGGACGCCTTAGCATTTGTCAACTGAAAATCAGCTGCGATTCGATGCTAAGTAGCCAATACAAGGTTAGCCATGATAGAAGCCATCTAAGAAAGCGCAACTGCTCGTGAGCAATTACTTCCTTAGAAGACTACTATCACACTCTTACCGGCATCACAAATCTTCAGGACGGTTATTTCTAGTGAAGAGTAGGGCCCCAATGGCTGCTAGAACCAATGTCACACCGAGGAATCCTGGTGTTTCATTTTTCTTCATATCATCCTTTGCATCCATTGGTTCAACTCCACCATCACCTACGACGACCTTACCGAACATCTCTAGTGAGATATGAGGTTCACAAGCATAGTAAAAAGTGGTATCCTCAGTGAAGGTATGGTGGAAATCAACAGTCTTACTAGCGACTCCAGAGGTAATTCCGCCTTCGACGTATGTGGTGGACTTTAATCCATCAACTTCCTTTACATTATGCTCCATACTCTGATTGGTCCATGACCAACAAACTGTTTCTCCGACTTCAATCGAAACAGATGAAGGGGAGAATTTGTATCCACCTGGAGAGACACCAATGGTTGCATCACATGTTACAGTTTCAGTATCATTGGTAGTATCAGTGGTGTCATTGGTTTCAACATCCTTTGGAGGAGTTAATACCTTGTCAATGACATGGATCACACCATTACTCGCTGGAACATCTGCAATTGTGACCGTAGCCATTTCAGATCCAACCATCACTGCACCAGTTTCTGTAACCTGAACCAATAGTTCATCGCCATTTGCAGCAGTAACATTGGTCATGCCAACAGTGAGATCAGTAGACATAATAGTTCCCGGAACGACATGATACAGGAGAATATCGCTAAGAGCATCAGTAGTCAAGTTAGGATCGTTTAAATCGATACCTGCTGCTGCAAAAGCTTCGTCCGTAGGGGCGAATACTGTGTAATTAGTATCTCCAGAGAGAGTATCTACTAAGTTTGCTGCAGTGAGTGCTGCAACCAATGTGCTGTGGATGGTAGTTGCACCAGCCGTCATAGCGAGACTTACTGCCTGAGTCCACATATGACCTTCACAGACAGATTGGAGGTCAGAGTTGGTTTGGTGAGTGGCCATATTGTAGCATCCGGTGTAGATAGTTGCTCCATAATTCACGTAATATGCGTACGCTTCACACTCTTCCTGTGACATGTTTGCATCGGTAGCATGGTTAACACTGTTGTAACATCCAGTGAAAGATGAACCATCTTGCATGGTATGGTTTTCTACATATGAGTATGAAGAGCAAGTGTTGTTATCTTCAGTTGAATTAGTGTGAGCGACTGTATTGTAACAAATATCTGTTCCATCTGACATTGTGTAGTTTTCAACATACATAAATGACTCACATTCGGATTGAGATGCTTGAACACTCAATGTATGAGTTACATTATTGTAACATATCACTCCATCATCAGTGCCGGTTGTCGGCTGTGTCGTGTCATTTTCTTCAGCCAATACCGAGGCTGAGGTCGAGGCAATTAGTAGTAGGCTCATTAGCAAGCTAACAGTTCTTATCTGCATGGTCTGACCCCTGTAATGTACTATATCTTCTTTTGTTTCAGTGCATACTTTTCGACTTAAAAACATACTGTTATTCCTAAACAAATGAGTGTTTAGAATTAGTGATTAAATCGCACATTTACCCTTCAGATTGGGATTTTATTACGGGTTTAGAGTGGGAAAAATACACACACTAGGAGATGTAAAGAATTTAAGGCGGTATTTGGCTATGATCCGATATACAATATCGCGCAACGGTAGGGGTATTAACCAACAAAATGGGAAAAGGAACCTATAGTGCCATTTGAGATAGAAAAGGCATCTTATGGCTGCAGCTGAACGCATGTATGGTCGGCCTTGCCGGAGAAGATAGACCGAATCTGCCCGTTGCATTTTTTCAGGGAAGGTCGAAATGATCTTTTGCCCTTCTTCACTTTCAATGGCAATAAATTTTAACTTTTGGATATCTTTGAGGCGGGGATGTAGAAATACAGCGGAGCGAGTGCACAACCCACAATCGCCATCCATTAGTAGAACATCGGGGTCAATCACGGGATTCATCTCCTAACGGCAACAAATGCCAAGCCACAACATCAACACCCTCTGACAAGTGTACTATGTCGGGTTTTTTGGTATCTTTAAGGCCAAAATCATAACTATCGACTAGAGTATTGGTTTCTAATTTAGCCTCGCCATCGGCATACCACCACTTGGCATGATGCGTGTAACCATGATAGATTCTATTTTTGCGCACTGTGTAGAGACTGTAGCGCTCAAACAAGAAATATTCCAACGTATCAGGCTCGGCTTGACGCACTTCAGATGTCGCCTTTACAGAACCTGAAAGAGCAACACCATCCTTTGACCTAATGGATGACCAAGAGTAACCGGATTGCAAAGATCCGGATACTTTTGCTTTCGCGTACCTGTAAGCTAAACCATATTTTTTATTAGCATAGAAACAGGTCACTCTGCTTTTGGCATCTAAGGTGATGAAGAAGACACCTGGTATTCCGTTTTTGGTCACGTAAGTCCGTATATTGAACTCAGCAAAGGTAGAGATTCCTGGGACTGCTGGAAGGAAAACTGGTCGCACTTTCTCCATTACAAAGGGTATGCATCCGACATAGGCTTTACCTTCATGGAGATCAAGTTCCAGATCATCCGGGAGATGGGTGCGTAGAATATCGGGTTCGACTTCCCAGTGAAGGAATGTTAACTTTTTCCAGCCTTGTCGGAGAGCAGGACGAACTTTGGGTATCGGAAAAGGTATGTGATCGACCATGAGGCCATCTTTTCTCGTCACCATGTCAATGCCATTACCAAGGGGGTTTTGAAACATCCCTCGCCTTATGGATTGAATAAATCAATAATCGTTTTTAACAAATTAAGATGCTGCCAATATCTTGTTTCTATCGACATGATAATCTCAAACAAAAATCAACTCTTATTCTGTCGCAACTGGATTAATTTTGTTGCGCCATGTAATCCATGAATAAGCAGGTATCGATGTAGATATTACCGAGCCGAACCAACAAATCAAAGTCCCAAAAAGAATTCCGTATTCTGGTAATGCCCAAGGAGCGAGTAGAGAGTAAACTGCGACAGAAGAGCCGCCAAGCATCATCGGCCCGGCTGCACCGGTCGGCACTTCAGGACCTTGGGCCAGCCACAAAGCAACCATTGTTGTCAAGAAAATCGCAGGGAAGACCGATGCCAGACCTGCGATAATTGGTTGACCCATACTCGACAATTGAACTGCTATTCCGATCGCTGTTGCTGCTGCTAATCCACGTACCAGTAATACTTCCTTGCTAACTTTATTCTTACCTTTAGGAGCATTGCGGGGATTGAATGTCATCCATAGTCCTAAAACGATTAGGAAGAATAAGCCAGTAATACCAATCAAAAGTTTCGAAAAATGATCTAATGCAATGCTCAAAACAAAGGTCATCGCCAATGCGGAAATTATCCAAAAAATCAGTGAAACAGAGGCCATTTGCTTTATCCCAACATCTTTCTTCATCCGAGGATAGGCTACCCAAGCCCCAACAAATAATGCATTTAATAGCATCCAAAAGGGAATCAAGGACATGCTTGTTGCTAAATCAGTTGACCCACCTTCAACATACATCCCAATAGTTGCAGGGACTATTGTAGTTGGTAAAGTCCCCAAAATACCGCCAACAATTCCACCCCATTTTTCTACCGCTACAGTCACCAATACTGCGACTATGCCCGCAAATAATGCAGCAACAAGAATCGTCAGCATAAATCGGTGGCTAAGGTGTTATTGTATTGTTATTGTCTTTGGCCTAGAGCAGGGAGAGCAATCAAGTAATTCTCTACTCTTTGAGATTTAACCATTTCAAAATTGCATATATCTCACTTTAAGATCTACTGTTGAACGAAACAGATGTTCATAAAGTAATCTACTCAACTGAGTGCATGAAGTACTCGGTTTCTGCTGCTACTCTTGTTTTCCTTTTGATGCTCAGTGCAGCCACAGGTGCAGCACTCACGACCTTTGCATCATCTAATTCTTCACCAAATGGGACTTTTTCAATCGAAGCTGAAACCGTTTATGGGGTAAATGAGTACATCCTTGTGGAAATAGATGAAGGGGATAATGATGAAGAAGCAGTGATTACTGAACGTCTTCATGAATTTATCTTTGAGGCTAAAGAATCCGCTGGTGTTGTGACATGGGATTTTGGTGATGGAACAACTGCAACTGGATTAAAAGTGATTCATACCTTCGCGGAGCCAGATCATTATACCGTAACCGCCACATCATCATCTCCCGAATTAATCGAGGTTGTGATGATTAAAATCACAGTTGATCTGAAGGGTGTAGTGGAATCTGACAACATGGAGTGCGTTTGCACTCCAACAGCAAAATCTACAGTCATAGACCTTCGACCTTCAGTTGGCATTGTTTCCTTCGAAGGAATTGTTACTGTCGTCCATGATGGCAGTAGTGAGTCTTGTTCACTTCGTAATCCGTTGCAGGAATGTCACATTCGTGTGATACTAGAACGCACCGTAGAAGGATCAGTGGTTGATCAGCAGACACTTTTCGATGACACATTTCGTACCAATGAGCATAACGTGGAATTTGAAATGATGGATTTGGAAATCGAAATTGGAGACGGCTTGCAGTTACGTCTTGAAACCGACCAGGTGCGAGATTGGCACAAACCTATGACTCAATGGAGTATGACCGCACCTGCTTGATGAATAATAGTTTCAGGAATGATTATTGAAGTAGGCTATAAGTCGAGGGCCATGACTGCCACGTACACCAACGCTCGTGTGAAGACATTACTCGTTGTATCTCTCATGTTTCTGATGGCACAGGGCGGTTCATTATACGAATTCCACGATTTCACCGAACAACAAACTCATGATCTCAAAGAGTACATCGACCCTTTGGCCAGTTCGAACAACGGTTCAGACACAAATCTAACCGCATCAATGACTCGCATAATGATGTTTCCATCTGATGCAGAAGTAACCGGTATGCATATTGATGCTAACGGTAACTTCTTCGTCAACGCAATGCATCCAGATGAAGCAAATTATAAGGCTACAATAGGAGTAATCAATGGAATAAATTGGAATGAAATACCTCATTTGGTTCCAGAATTAGCATCTTCCAGCAGTGAATCTGACATCTGGCATGGTATTCGGACTTCCTATGGAGATTATCAGGTTCTACTCCAAAGTGGTGACGCACTCTCTGAAGGTGGAATTGCGGGAGGGATATACTCCG
>CAJIYT010000012.1 GCA_905181715.1 uncultured Candidatus Poseidoniales archaeon | reverse complement strand
ATCTGTACGCTTAGCAAGATTTCTTCGGTGGCAGCAGATGCTCCGTCGGACACACTCCATACGTAGGTATCCAGGATGTCACCAGTGCTGTCTTATTCAATATCATACAAATCTAGATTTTGTTCGTCATCCCACCACTTATTTCCAATGCCATCGTAGCCCGTCGCTTCAGCAATATAGAACGGGATGTTGGCTTTATTCCCCTCTGTCCATTGGTACCCCTCACCCGAATAATCTGGTATGTGGATTGCTGGTAATGCATGTCCTCCCCAATCATCGTCTTCTCCATTAGAACTTTTGATTTCAAGTAAAACAAGTATGGTATCATAATCTAACGATTCCATCAAAGAAATGTATAACGCAGCTGCATCTTCACAATCTCCGCCATTTTCCCAGAGCATTTCGATAGGATATTTAGGATATTCAGTATAACCAGTCCCATCAATATCATACTGGTATGGAATAGAGCCAACAAATGAAAGTATGAATTCAGCCCGGGTCAAATCAGATGAGTATCCGGCTTCAATTGCCATACTGTTCAAGACATTAGACAGGCTTATGATGTAGGGTTCATTAGGTGTTGAGAATCTAGCATAATCCTCATTTGAATAAACTGAATGATCTAATTCTTTGAATTGATTAAATGTTGAATAATCAAGTTCCCAATCAAGAGTGTGTGAAGTTCCATCGTAATTCCATTCAAATGATTTCTGACCATAATTGATTAAGTTTTGAGGTGTAATTGAGAATGCAAGTACTCCATCCCAACCGCCACCATCTTCTTCGCCTGAAGCAATGAATGGAATTGTATTTGAATTTTGTATACTACTATCAAATATGTAGACAAATGAATCATAATCTTCACTTGGATTAATGTCCATTAAATCATCACCAGATACATCTTGGTCCCAAAGTGAAATTATGATTTGATGAGAACTTTCATTTTCAGCCAAATCAACTAATATTTCATGATCTAAAGTATATTCCGTACCTGTAGAAATTGACCAAGGATCTCCAAGACAGCCTTGACTAACATCATTAACGGTAAAACAAAAATAAATCTCCGCATAATTATCAAAATAATCCATTTTTTCAATTGGGCGAACTGAATTGAATTGGAACAACAAACTAGTATCAGCAAAATCATTTACATCATTATTGTCTGAAACGCCATCATTATCGTCATCAGTATCTGCATTATTTCCCTCGCCATCCCCATCTGTATCTGTATCTTCACTTGAATCAAAAGGAAAATGATCTAAAGTATCGATAACACCATCATTATCGTCATCACTATCTGCATTATCTCCAATTCCATCGTCATCAGAATCAATCCATTCGTTAGAATCAGTGGGGAATAAATCTTCCTTATCTTCGATTCCATCGCCATCTGAATCACGGTTCTTATCGATGATTCCCAGGGTGCCAGTAGGAATTATTGAGTAGACAATAATAATTATCACAGTCAATAGAACTAATACCCCACCTAGTGATATCCGTTGTAGAACATTAGTAATTCCCCGACTAGTTTTAGAAGTTAATGTTGGATTATTATCATCTAAAAAATAGTCAAAAGTATGAACCTGATTGCCTCCAAATAATTGATTCTGTTCCCATGAAGATTCAACTGATGGTGTCGTGGTCACAGAAGCCACATATGGTTTAGCACCTCCATGTAATGCCTGTACTTGTTTTACAGTAGCAATCCAATTCCCATCAACCAGTTGCCAAAAACCATCTTCGCTAATTTCGGGCACAGTCCTTTTCCTGAAATCACGTATTTCAATTAATAGGATAGTATTTTGATAAGGTCACTGTTGGAA
Organism: uncultured Candidatus Poseidoniales archaeon; assembly: GCA_905181715.1. Classification (GTDB taxonomy): domain Archaea; phylum Thermoplasmatota; class Poseidoniia; order Poseidoniales; family Poseidoniaceae; genus MGIIa-K2. The sequence goes on along the minus strand of CAJIYT010000012.1, from coordinate 21,154 downwards.
TTACCGGAATGTGGAACTTTTTGTTGATGGCAAAAGTTGTGTAAATCATAGATGCGGATAGCGCTTCCAGCACCATAGCCAAAACCAAATTTGAAGTGATGTAAGCCATCCCAAGGCTCATGGTCGAGCGATTACAAGTTCAATCTCGCTCTCCATTTGAGATTCATCACATACTGACCTGTTTGGAAAAAACTCCAGAAATAAACGTTGATTCTGAACTGTTTCTACCAGAAGGAGAAGGACCATTCGGATGTATAATTGCCCTTCACGGAAGCAGAGGTTGGGCATCTCATCATCAGGACCACGTCAATGGTTGGCTCGAGGCTGGGCTGGCGGTTTGTAAAGTGAATTCATTCACCTCAAGGTCGATTGATTCCACAGTTGATGATCAACTCTCTGTGACCCATTCGATGATGCTTGTTGACGCTTTCAGAACTCGTTCTGTGTTAGAGCAGGATTCTAGAATTGGGAAGATTGGGATTACAGGGTGGAGCCTTGGTGGAACTGTAGCACTGTATTCAGCATGGTCTCCAATTATCGAGATTCTAGGGGCTCCATTTGACGCCCATCTGCCATTCTATCCAGCAGCTCATATCCGCCCTGATATCCAAAATTGGTCTGACTCGCCGATTTTGATTCTTCATGGAGATGCTGATGATTGGACTCCTCTTCATCTGGTTGAAGGGCTGATGCCTCAACTACCAAATGCTACCTTGCACGTCTACCCAGGAGCGCACCACTCCTTCGACAGCGAGAATGAATTCACACTGCTTCCCAAGGCCGTTCATTTGAGGAAGCGGACTGCTAGAATCAACAAGAATGGATACATGTCTGGGAAATTAGTCCTGGGTATCAGTTTACCTTTGAACGAACGCTGGCAAAGACGATGGATTATCCGAATCTTACGGAATAGAGGCGCTCATGTCGAAGGTAATCCCACTGCTCGTGCGGATTCTCTAGTTAGGGCTAAAGAGTTCTTCATCGAGCAACTTTGCTAGGATAATTCGCAAGGAGATTTAATCATCGGATTCTTTGTTTCTTAACAGTGCAGCTAATACGATCGCTGCAGAGATAGATGGCATTGTAAGAAATGGCATGAATGCTTCACCTTCGTCTTCCATTTCAACAATGAGGTCATCCTCTGTTGTATTATTTTCAGCCGGCGGCAATGGATTTACAATAATCTGTCCAATCATCCCTAAACTACGATGTGGCTCACAATGATAATCAAAAGTTCCATTCAAACCAAGAACAAATACGAAACGGTAATCCTCATCGGCTGATGTGTCGCCTGAATCGAATGTTTCATTTTCTTCTACAGCATTGTGAGGTAGTAATTGACCATCCCAAAAGAAGCGAATCGCATCACCTTCATTAATGGTTACAGTCGATGGACTGAAGCGAAGATTAGTACTATCAACAGTGATGATTGTGTCAGTGCTATTGTTATCTGCACTGGCAACAGGGATTGCACACAAGATTACTATTACAGCCACTACAAGTGTGATTCTCATAGGCTGAAGCCAGTCCACATCATACTTAGCCTGTTGTTTTCAGATTCAAGCATATTACCTCAATATTCTACAGGTTCCGGGTCTAATACGCGCCAAAGATACCACGTAGCCACTGTACGATATGGAATCCAACGGCTTCCGATTTCAAGTAACTCGTCTTGGCCTAAGGGTTCACCATCGGCATAAAAACGCTCAATCATTCGCACAACACCAATATCTCCCAGAGGTAATATGTCTGGCCGCAGTAAATTGAAAATCAGAATCATGTCTGTAGTCCAGGGACCAATTCCACGTAATGAAATCAATTCCTTACGTACCTCATCGTCAGAGATATTGTCCCAATCGATGGCTGAAAGATGTGGCCATGCCAGAATAATACCCCGTATGTACTCGATTTTACGGAAGGATAAACCAACATCACGCAATTCTTGGTCACTAACCTGTTCGAAGGAGTCTGGATTACTTAGGTCGATTAATTGTCCCATTCTACCCCAGATAGCATCGGCAGCAATTGCAGAGATTTGTTGACCGACAATCGAATGAATCAGAGTTTCGAATAGTTCCTCTTTCGAACTGAGAGGAGGTTCCTCAAACCGATCTATTAGATCGCCGATTACTGTGTCAACTGAGCGTAGGTGTTGTTTTGCAACATCCCAGTAATCAGGAGTAATCGACATCGACTCTCGATGGGAACTTTCCGTATATAGGTCGTCCGATTCACTATCAAAATCAAATTATCATTTGCAATGGAATACGGAAGGGTATGCGTGGGATTGAAGGACTTAATGCCCTTAGCAGGTTCATGGATGAGGCCCCGGCAATCGGAACTAGGGTCAAAATAGAGACCTCTGGCCCGGCTGGTCCAACCTCTCATTCTGGAGTTGTATTACCTGGTGCAGCCGCTGATCACATTACTTTGAAATTGGTCAATGGCTACAATGTATCGCATCCTTTATCAGCGGTAACCGCACTAGAAATAGTCGCTGAGTCCACCGGTTTTACGGCCAATAAACCCATAGAAGTAGAACAAAACAATCAGTTGCAGAAAGTAACTATAATCCATACTGGCGGTACTATCGCCTCCAAAGTAGACTATGCAACAGGTGCTGTAGTGGCTCGTTTTGAGCCAGCTGAAATCCTAGCGGGGATGCCTGAACTAGCAAATATCGCTTATATCGAATCAATAAAATTAGGCAATATGTGGTCTGATGACATTCGCCCACAACATTGGAATGCAATGATTGATGCTGCTCAAAAGGCATTTGAAACTGGCAGTGTCGGTGTGGTGATCACCCATGGCACTGATACGATGCACATCTCTGCTGCGGCACTGGCATTCGCATTTTCTGGCACTGGAGGCAGAGCAGCAGGACGAATCGTGTTCACTGGGTCGCAGCGCTCAAGTGACCGCGGCTCATCTGATGCAACTGAAAATCTTCTTTCTGCGGTTCATTGGGCTGCCAACGGCCCTGAATCTACCGGAGATGGTGACACCACTGTGACGGTCATGCATGCAGGAAGTGGAGACGGTATTTGTGCGGTAAACCCAGGAGTGGGAGTTCGTAAACTTCACTCGACAAGGAGAAATGCTTTTCAAACCGTCAACCACGACACTTTAGCACTGATTAATTTCTCACGTGAAGGCATCACAGATGATTCCACACCGAATTCCCCTACTCGTGAAATATCGGCACCAACTCGATTTGATACAAGTCTCAAAATCGCCCAATTTGTAGCAGGACCACATCTACATGGTGATCTAATCACTGCTGCTGAAACTGCTGGCTATGCTGCAGCAATGATTCATGGCACCGGTTTAGGACATCTACCAATCGAGGATCAGATGAACGATGCCCCTGAGAACCTTGCCTTATTTGAAACCGTTAAGAATTGTCAAATACCGATAATAATCGCTAACCAATGTATTCATGGCCCTGTTGATATGAATGTCTATTCAAAAGGTAGGATTCAGAGGGAGATTGGAATACTCGGTCATGGATCTACCAGTAGCCCCGAGGCTTTACTGGCAAAGATACATTGGGCAATGTCGCAAGAATTTGACTTAGAGGAGATGCTAACAGCAAATCTTTGCGGAGAAAACTCCCCGATTCTGAATGCATGAGGTGAATTGTATATGGCGAGTGAAAATAGTGACGCATTGGAGGAATTACGCTGGCGTCGCTCCCAAGCCTATGCTGGTGGTGGACTCAAGCGTAACGAAGCGATTCGTAGTTCAGGCCGTGGAACTGCACGTGACAGAATCAGCCTCTTACTCGATGAGGATTCATTTGTTGAGATTGACACTTTCGTTACCCATCGCTCAACAGATCACGGCATGTTTCTCCATGAAACCCTAGGTGATGGAGTCGTAGCAGGCCACGGTTCAATCAATGGTCGAAGGGTGTACTGCTTTGCCCAAGACTTCAGTGTTCACGGTGGGTCGATGGGAGAAATGCATGCCCAAAAAATCGCCAAGGTTGTCGAGATGGCTGAGCGGACTAAAGTACCACTTGTGGGTATTTGGGATGGTGGTGGACAGAGAGCTCACGATGGTGTCGCTTCTCTTGGTGGCACAGGAGTTCTACTCGATAGATTGGTTCAATGCTCAGGCCGTATCCCAATGATATCATTGGTGCTCGGACCTGTGGTTGGAGTTAGTGCTCTGGGAGCATCGCTAGCTGATTTCACCATTCTTGGTGAAGAGCATGGACAATTATTCCTCTCCTCACCAGTGGAAACCCCCGAGGTGCTTTCTGGTGAAATCGACGCACAAGGGCTCGGCGGTGCTAACCTGCACGCTAGTCGCTCAGGAATCGCCTGTTTAATCGCTGAAGACGAAGAGGACGCTTGTGGCTTGGCTGCTGAGATTTTGTCGTTTTTACCTGATTACAATATGGCAAACCCACCAAAATTAGATTGTGATGATGACCCGCAGCGCTCCAACCCCGTATTGGAAACAATCGTACCTGACAATCCAAACCGACCTTATGATATGATCAAGGTAATCGAAGAGGTTGCTGATGATGGATTATTCATGGAATTATTCGGATCATATGCTGAAAATATCATCATCGGTTTTGCTCGTATGGACGGATGTAGCGTAGGTATTATCGCAAATCAGCCAAAGGTACTCGCTGGCTGTCTTGACATTGATGCTTCAATAAAGGCAGCGAGATTTATTCGCACTTGTGATGCATTCAATATCCCTCTCTTGACCTTTGAAGATGTGCCAGGTTTCCTACCGGGAGTGGTGCAGGAATGGGGCGGAATTATTCGCCATGGTGCCAAGTTGCTATACGCCTATGCTGAAGCGACAGTACCCAAACTTACAGTCATAACTCGAAAGGCATACGGCGGCGCATATTTGGCAATGTCTTGCAAACATCTAAGCTCTGATTACAACATTGCCTGGCCTACTGCTGAACTAGCGGTAATGGGTGCTGATGGTGCTGTAAGTATTATTCATCGCTACGAGATAAATGCAGTTCCTGATGAAGAAAAAGAGGCGGTTCGTACTCAATTGGCCGAGGATTACAAAAGCAAATTTGGCGACCCATATATTGCAGCAAGAAACGGCTGGCTCGACGATGTTATCGAGCCTAGTGAAACCAGATTGCGACTGATTCGAGCTTTGCGTATTCTATCTTCAAAGAGAGAGTGGAGTCCACCCAAAAAGCACGGCAATATCCCGCTATGATTTTTTAGCAGCCCGAGCAAGTAAACCTCTGGGTTCCTCGGCTTCGACCTCAACTTCCATTACAACTTCTAGTTCGGGTTCTCCTTCCGGTTCACCACTTGCTAAATCATCGCTCTTCGACCCACCTTGGGAAATTAAAATCAAAAGTAAAAGTATCACGACTCCTATTGTCGCAGGCAATAGCCATTGTGGGGTATCAAAGCCCGAAACATCCTCAATTACTGCTTTAGGGAGTTCCTTTGCCACTATAATTCTAGAATCTGTATTGGACCACTGCTGTGCTTCTTCATCCCAAACCTGGAGCCGTAAAATCAACTCTTCTCCGACTGATGCCTCAGGCATCACAACTGCTGAAGCGCAGGTTTTGATCTCATCACCAGTACAAGCATGAGTTGCGTTGGCCTCGCCAAACTCCCAAAGCATCTCGATTCTATGAGTGGAATTACTATCGGCATCAAGCAACGACCAAAGAATATCAACTCGACCGTCCCCAACTACTGAAGAGGTCATTGAAACCGTTGGTATATCTGCGACGTTTAGGACCTCTATAATGAGATTACGAGTAAAGGTAGTATTGCCATCTGTAACCTCCAAGATTAGACTGGTAGTCAAGCCATTTTGGTTATCGATACCCACCACATCAAGGACACTGCTTAGTTGTGCATCGACGATGAGAGATGCCCCTGAAAGAGACCAAGTTAATACATCACCATCGATATCCCCAGCAAAAGAACTGAGGTTTAATTGAATGGCACTATCCTCGTCCATCGTGATATTCCATGACGATTCATTTACCCACATCGCATCATCAACCGCTTCAATACGCACTGGGATTTCAACGATTATAGCAGCGGTTGTGCCATCTGATACCGGGAGATTGATTATTGCCGCTCCGTTCCAATTCAAGTCGGGTTGAATTACGATTTCACTGCCACTCAAACTCACCGACAAACCTTCGATTATCGCTGGTGGTGAAAGTTGTATTTCAGCACCCTCTGGGTCGCTGACGTAGGCCGATAAATCAAGCATCAATGAGCCATTATCCTCATCCTCAACCAACATCTCAATCGCAGCATTCAGTACAACAGGGTCGTCAACCTCGGTGACGATTACTTTGACTATTGTAGAGGTCACATCGCCACCTCCAGCTGACATATTTACACTGAGATTCACATGACCAATCCATTGATCTTGGTCGATGTGTGAGACTGTTAATGAAGTGCCATTCAAGTTCACTTCCAATACTCCCTCCTCGGAATGAAGAGTTGCACTAGTGAAAACTATCTCTTGCCCATCGGGGTCATTAGCCAATGAGGTCGCTTGCAATGTGCCACTGCTACGCTGAGGGAAAATCAAATCCGGTGTTGGTGAAATCAGTGTAAGAGGGGAGCCAATTCGTTGTAATTGGAGTTCACTCCAGTCAGAAAATGATTGATCATGTATTCGGATGATGGCTTTATGAAAACCGGGAGACATTCCAGAACCATTGAGAATGCAACTCGCCACTCCATCGGCTAGTAGACCAACAGCGCTACTTCCACCGGATTCACAAGAAACATTTGCTGCCGTCATCACTCCTTGGCGGGAAGTGACATCGACTGAAATCGTAGTATTATTTGCGATTCCAACAACAGATGAAGAGAGGTTTACATTACTCAGAGCAAATAGACGTGCACGGGACATGTCCTCATCGATATAAGCATCACTCACCACAGGATTATCGCTTGTTTCGCGATTGAATGCGGGCTTGAAAGCACTGTCGATTCCACGCAGAGTCAAATTGAGATATGGTTTGATATAACGCAAAGCATGATCTCTTTGATCACTTACACTCATCGTTGCTCCGCCATCGGTAAACCCCTCCACGAAACCTGTACTCTCTTGATATTGCAAATGATTAGCACCTAGTGGGTGTATCAATTGCCAGGCACCGGGCCAATCAGAAAGGAAAGGAACTGCATTTTCATCTGCAGGTGCAATTTCATCTACTGTACCGGTGATGAATAGGGCAACAGAAGGGCGGGCGAGTATCTGTGATGAATCATGAGTTTCGCCATTCGAATCAAGTCCTAAGCCGAAAAGAGCGCGTGGAGGATTAGAATCGGTTTTATTCCAATCATGAACTGCTTGGGCAGCACTAGTTGCACCGGTACCATGACCTGCAACACCCCAATGTGTCATTGCCATCTGACCGGTCATATTGTCAATTGGTCCACCATTAGTATTCCAATCGATTAATTCATTGCGGATTCCAGTAATTGCCGAATCCGAATCGCTTTCACCGCTTTGGCCCACAAAATTATCATCGATAATCAAGGTGATAATTCCACTTTGGGCCAAATCATCCTGTAACCATACATATTGATCACGGCTTTCACCTGAATCGGTAAAGAAAATTACCACTGGGAAAGTCCCCTCATCACTCATCGGTTTAGACTCGCCCTGAAATTCGGCTGGATAAGCCATTCGAGAAGGTACTATACCAGTACTAGAAACCCGTATTTGCACATCATCCCAGCCCGCTTCAAATTCTTTCCATGGAGCATAAGCAGGGAAGTTCTGATCTTCTGCCAGCACCGCCAATGGACTGGCGAGGAGAATGATAAGAGCAAGAGTTGCAAAGCGCATAATGACCTTCCTCAGTCGCCTAGGTGGGCCTCGGCATATACAAGTCTAGTCATTAGAAGTTCCAATGAAGGCAGATATGGGGTACATCCGGGCGACCACAGTTTAGCCCAGGACTGCAGATGTTGGGCGCAGAGTAGCCAGCGTCCATCAGCGATTTTACTCAAATGTTCAATCCGAGAATCGACATCGCCACTCATCGGCCGATAGGTGACTTTGAATGCGCTATCCGAATCTACCTGCGGTTCAAGGTCGAGATCGACCACAAAGGTTGGCTCTTCCTCAACCAAGTTCCACGGACCCTCATTGTCAAGTGGTCGACGACACGGCAATTGTACCAATTTACCACCACTGGCAGACCAACTTTCGGCAATAGAGCGCGCTGTGCTACCGCCGCCAGATAATCCGAGTATATCCTTAGCAGGAGAATAGCCAAATGCTTGGGCGACAACCATGAATCCAAGACCGTCTGTTGTTGCAGCCCACCAATTCAAGCCATCCCAGCGTAGAGTATTTACACTACTAATCGTCATCGATTTATCATAGGTTTTAACCGCTGCTTTACTTAATTGGTGCTTTAGAGGAGTGGTTAATGAAAGCCAGACACTTTCTGCTCCTTTGGGCATTATCTCGGTTAAAGCGGTTGGTGATTGGCATTTTGGAAACCTTGGGTCTGCCTCTTCAATAGCAATTGCCGCAGTAACTGCCCTCTCAAGAAGAGTATTTCCGCGGAATTTACCAAGAGGTGAACCAACCAATTCCCAATCAGGCGTATTAGGTAGAACACTAGCATAGCCCCAAGCCAACGCATTCTCGATGACTGCAGCTGGAATTACTGCGACTGAACGAGAATCGGGGCACGCATCGCCTCCACTGCCACCAAGACTCTCGTGAACCAATGCGAATATCAAAGGTGAGAGGGAATGAGTAATCGGTTCGCCTGCAACAGCATAACGAACATTGACCATGTTAATCGCAAGCAGCGGTAATACTTCAATCAGACTCATTTTCAATCTGTTGGACTAAGGGCAATGTTCATGCTAGCCAACGTTTAGGAGAGACTGAGGCACATGTCAGATAAAGGTCACGAGGGCTCGGCCTTCATGTTTATGTTGGGTATTACTCAGGTTTTCTTGTCGATTAGCATGTGGGAAGAATTCAGTGAATCCTTGCAGACTATTCTCGGTACAACCGGTGCTGCTTTCGTATTCCTTGCCGTATTCTTCTTCATCCAAGAGAAGCGTATTAAAAAGTGGAAAGCAGATCATGGGTATGGCAATAGGGACCCAAATAAGTACATCCGCAACCGCCATGGAAACATCACGGGTATCGAAGAAGAGAACAAATTCGGTAATCTAAAAATGATGGCTATCTGGGCAGGAGCTCTCTTCTTTGGCATCCCGCTAATTTTCTAGGTGATTATCTGTCAAAAAACTCACTCGACCGAATGATCGAGGAAATCGAAATGCGTGATGAGGTCTCCGGGGGATTAGCATTCGCATTATCGCGTGTCTTCGTCCCTGTTGCTCTAGTGGTTCTAGCAATGCTGTTTTGGTCTCTCGGATTATCGAGGATGGTTATTGCCATCTTACTCGGAATTGCACTTGGACCTCTAGTCGGGCTCCACAGGCTTTATTTCCATTTGCAACTCATCAAGTCACGAGAAGAGGGAAAGTAGCCCCTCAAAAGGAAGTGGAAACATGTCAATCTTAGAATGGTTTTTCGTAAATGTATTTGGAATGGCGGGGATGCCAACTGGCTTAGAATTGGTCTTTGGTTTCTGTGCCTTGATTGGATCTATGTTGTTTTTGCTCTATTTCGCTTTGGTATTGATAGGGGGCGTATTTGAAGGAGTAGTCGAAGGTGTTTTTGACATTGACATCGACATGGGCAGCGATTTCTCATTCAAAGCCATCACATTCCAGGGTGTAGTATCGTTTGTCATGATGTTTGGCCTAGTTGGTCTAGCGGTATTAGATGCCGACAAATCTGACACCTATGCCATATTTGGCGGCACTATTGCTGGAATTGGTTCTATGCTTGTGATAAACAAATTATTCCATATGTTCTACAGTTTAGAATCGGATGGTACTGTCCAACACAGTCTTTCGATCGGTGCCAAGGGTACGGTTTACACCCGCATCAAACCCGATAGCCCCGGTGAGGTTCAAGTCACCTATCAACAAGCACTTCGCACAGAAAACGCGGTTGCTGAGGATGAAAATACCGAATTGGAAACCGGTACTATGATCGAGGTTGTCGATATCATTGGCAATACATTAGTAGTAAGGAAAATCGATCGCAGTTCTACGAATGAGGAAGAATAAGCATAATTCGGATTTAGTTATTCGTGGGTGAATTCTAAATGCAAGAGCACTGTGAGATGAACGGTTACGATGGCTCTTGATTTTGGTTCTATTGCGATTCTCGGCTTTATATTATTAGTAATTGGATTTGTATGGATATTCTCCACACGCTATAAGAAATGTCCATCTGACCAAATAATGGTAGTTTATGGAAAGGTTGGCAAAGGGCGAGCGAGCCTTTGTCTACACGGTGGTGCTAAATTCATCATACCTTTGATTCAAGCCAATGAATTCATTTCTTTGCGCCCAATGTCTCTAAATATCAACCTACAAAATGCACTTTCAAATCAGAATATCCGTATCAACGTACCGAGTACATTTACCATCGGTGTATCAGTTGACCCAGCGATCATGTCCAATGCTGCTGAGCGTTTGCTCGGATTGCAGAAAAATGAAATTGAAGAGATGGCTAGTGAGATTATCTTCGGACAACTACGTCTCTCTGTTGCTACCCTTACAATTGAGGACATCAATCAAGACCGTGAAGCCTTCCTCGAATTAATTCGAACCAACGTTAGTCCCGAATTGAATAAGGTTGGACTATACCTAATCAACGTCAACATTACCGACATTACCGATGAAGCAGATTACATCGCCAGCCTTGGTAAGAAAGAGGCTAGTAAGGCTATCAATCAAGCAATGATTGACGTTGCAGATGCTGAGCGTGATGGTGCTGTTGGAAAGTCTGATGCTGACCGAGCCAGGGAAGTTCAAGTCGCTGAAAACAAGGCTGAGTCCGATAAGGGACAGAAGGCTGCTGAAGCACAACGTCGTATCTATGTTGAAGGGCAAGAAGCACAAGCTGTTCAAGGAGAGAACGTAAGCCGAGCAAGTATCGCAATGTATAATGCTGAATTAGCCGAGAAAGAAGCCGAGGCATTCAGGATGTCTGAGGTTGCCAAGAGATCAGCACAAGCTGATATCGAGCGCGCACAATATACCTTGGAAGGAGAGAGACTCAAGGCTGATGAAATAGCCCGCGAAGAAGTTGCAAAGCAGCAAATTGAAATCGCTGCTGATGCCGAGGCTGAACGCCAAAGGCGCATCGCCGGTGGAGAAGCAGATGCTATTCTCGCACGTTACAATGCTGAGGCACAAGGAATTGAAGCTGTTCTCAATGCTAAAGCAAGCGGTTATACTAAACTAATTGGAAGCACAGGTGGCGATGCAAGTGCAGTAGCCACTCTGCTAATGGTCGAAAAGATAGAGGATATCGTCGCCAAGCAAGTCGAAGCTATCTCCAATCTCAAAATCGACAAGATCACCGTCTGGGATTCCGCTGGTGGATCTGGAGAAGGCTCGAGCACAGCCAATTTCGTCTCCAGTTTGATTCACAGTCTACCACCAGTTCACGAGGTAGCAAAGATGGCAGGTGTCGACTTGCCAGATTATCTCGGCAAAGTATCAGATGATTGAGAACACGCTTGTTCCACCCTCATCTGAACTGAGGATTCAAGTACCCTCTCGCCTCCGTAGGAGGATATATGCAGAGCGATTTAGAAATTGCACGTGCGGCTCAACCTCTACCGATTGCCGACATAGCATGGAAACTAGGTATTGCAGCCGATGAAATCGAAGGCTTAGGGAAGGCGAAAGCGAAGATTACTTGGCCAGCCCTCAAAGCCCGATTAGATCGACCTCAAGGTTCACTTATTCTGGTGACAAGTGTAAATCCAACACCCTTTGGAGAAGGAAAAACCGTCACTACAATCGGTCTAACTCAAGCACTAAACCGAATCGGTAAACGCGCCACATGTGTAATCCGAGAACCTTCTATGGGTCCAGTCTTCGGCATCAAAGGTGGAGCGGCAGGAGGAGGGAACTCACAAGTCCTACCTATGGAGGACATCAATCTCCACTTTACTGGCGACCTTCACGCTATCACCAGTGCTCATAACTTACTCTCAGCCATGATTGACAATCATCTAAAGCACGACAATAGCGAGGGCGTTGACCCCACTAGAATCATCTGGCCAAGAGTGATGGACCACAATGATAGATCACTGCGCAGTATCGCTATTGGCCTTGGTGGTCAAGCAAATGGTATGGTAAGAGAAGATAGATTCGACATAACTGCGGCTAGCGAAGTGATGGCAATCCTAGTTCTGGCTAAGGATTATGCTGATCTTCGTTACCGACTAGGCGAGATTGTCATCGGCCAGCGATTGAAAGATGGCAGCCCAGTAAAAGCTGAGCATATTGGCGCATCTGGAGCAATGGCATTGCTTCTGCGCGATGCGTTCTTGCCCAATCTAGTTCAGACAATCGAAGGTGATCCTGCCTTTATTCACGGAGGACCTTTCGCTAATATTGCCCATGGCAACTCCTCGATAATCGCTGACAGGCTTGCTCTTGGTGCTGCTGATTATGTCGTTACTGAAGCTGGCTTCGGGTCGGATATGGGTGCAGAGAAATTCATGCACATCAAGGCCGCTGTCTCAGGAAAGGCTCCTGATTGCGTAGTGATGAACGTCACGGTTCGTTCGATGAAGTTACACGGTGGTGCTTTCGGACAACGCGGAGGATACCGACCCAGCAAAGAAGAGTTAGACAAAGAGAATGTCGAGGCTGTAATCCAAGGAGCGAAATCCAATCTAGACCGGCATATTCGTAATATGAAATCATTCGGCATGCCAGTTGTAGTGTCAATAAATAAATTCGCAGCCGATACAAGTGCTGAGATCGAGGCATTGGCCGATTGTGCTGCTGAATCTGGGGCTAACGAGGTATGTGTTACTGAAGTTCATGCCAAAGGTGGCGCAGGTGGCGAGCAATTAGCAACATCTGTAGTCGCTGCATGTCACGACCATGTCGCTAACGGACGACCTTTCAATCCGCTGTTTACACCGGACGCATCTTTGGAGGAGAAAGCCCTGAAAATCGCGACTCGTATCTACAAAGCAGATGGCATCAATATCCAAGCAAAGGCCAATCGCCAACTAAAGCAATTCGAATCGTGGGGCTATGGCAACCTTGCCATCTGTATGGCAAAAACCCAGTATAGTTTTTCTCATGATGCCGGACAGTTAGGGGCTCCAACCGGTTTTGAAATCCCAATTAGAGAATTCAGACTCTGTGCAGGTGCTGGATTCGTCGTTGCAATTCTCGGTGAGATGATGACCATGCCAGGTCTACCAAAAGTCCCTGCAGCCAAAAATATGGATATGGATGCTGATGGCAATCTAATCGGCGTATTTGGGTGATCAGATGCGCATTGTCAAGCGTGAGCACGGGCTACTCAAGCTATTTGTGGAATGCCAAGATGACTTATGGAATCTAGCATACCTGTGTACAAAGGGACGCTCTCTAGCCATGCTAGGTAATCGGCGTGACCAAAGTACAGGCAGCCAAGAGGGTGAGCGAGCGAAGGTTGCAGAACGCAAACCAGCCTGGATAAAATTAGCGATTGAAAACCACGAGTTTCACTACTTCAGTGGCGATTTGCGTGTTCATGGGACAATCGAAGAAGCACCATTCGACAAGGGTTCACATCATACCCATCTAATCGAGATCAGGGATGAGATCGAAATCTCTTGTGAAGACGGCTTCCCAAAGGTCGACCTTGACTTAATCGACAATGCTGTCAAGTCAGCAGGTCGTGCAAAAGTAGTCATCTTAGTGGTTGAAAATGATGAAGTGATTCTATACGAAGTGACTGGGCGAGGGATGCGAGAAGTTACAACCTGGACCATGCGTGGTGGAGGGAAATATCAAGGCGGTAAACTCAGCGAAACCGTGACTGCAGCGTTTTTCAAAAAAGTAAAGGACGAATTCCAAGAGTTACAAGATGAAGAGGTACCGGTTGTGGTCGCAGGACCCGGATTGGCACGTGAGAGGCTACTACCGATGTTACATTCGAAGGTGACAAAATTAGCCCCCACTTCAATCGGCGGCAGAGCAGCAGCGAACGAAGTGATTCGCGATGGACTAGCCGGTGGACTACTCTCCGATCATGCACTGGTTAGAGAAACCGAATTACTAGAGGAAGCCTGGCGTTTAATCGCCATTGATGGGCCAGTTGCTTATGGAAAAGAAATGCTAAATAAAGCGTTGGAAGAAGGAGCTGTAGAAACATTATTGATTTCAGCAGAGGTACTCAGGGATGATGACTTCTGGGGTGAATACGCCAAGAAACTCGATGTTATCGGTGCCAAATTAATTCAATGCTCAACCGACCATGATTCGGGACAACAATTGCTAGGAATGGGAGGAGCAATCGCACTTCTCCGTTTTAGGATGTGAGAAGTTGAAGGTTGCACACTTTACCGACTTAGGTCCAGATTTGCGAAGCGAGATGAAAGGTTTGCGTTGGCTATTACTCAAAGCTGAGGATTTGTCAAATGCAACTGCCGCATGGATGTTTGCAGAATTAGATGGAGTTTTTATCGGACTAGACAACCGTGGCTCGAAGTTTGAATCAGGAGTTCATAATCGGGCGATTCACCTGCTATTACTAGATGAGATGGAACCTCATATGGGAATTACAAAAATAGTTTGCAGTGGCGAATTAGAAGATTACCTCTGGTAATAGTCGATTTCAGTGCACTTTTGGCTATTTAGCTCTCTGCTACGACTGATGTTGGAAGAGATGGGCCCGGAGGGAATTGAACCCTCGATCTACGCCGTGTAAGGGCGGTGTCATAACCGCTAGACCACAGGCCCAACCCGTGGACTGTGCACCTCCTATTCAATATGGCGTCAACCTCAAGACCTTGTGGCCTTACGCATAGACTGAATGGATGAGGAAGCCCAAGCCATTGCAGCCCGTCTAGTTCGGCGTCTAAAAGAGTATGGCGCTGTCTTAACAGTTGCAGAATCATGCACTGGTGGCCTTCTAGCAAGCACTTTGACAGATATTGCTGGTGCTAGCCAATGGTTTGCTCAAAGTTGGGTGACATATTCCAATGAATCAAAAACTCGGGAATTGGAAGTTGAAGCAAATTTACTTGCCGAAAAGGGTGCAGTCAATGCAACTGTTGCCATTCAAATGGCTGAAGGAGCGCGTAAACGCTCCGGAGCTGACTTCGCCATCTCAATCACCGGTATTGCTGGGCCTAAGCAAGATGCTTCGATGAAACCTATCGGTTTGGTCTATGTCGGAATCGCCACCAAACACTGGGCAAATGCAGAGTCGATACAGATGGGAGGCGACAGGCATGAGAATAAGCGTGCTTTCGTGCAATTCGCCTTACGAACAGCCATCGACTGCTGGGATAAAGCCAAAGTACGCAAGAAAGAAGCGGTTGAAAAAGAGGTTAGCGCCCGTGAGGAGAAAGAACGGGCTGAAACATTACTACAGCAAGAGAAAGATCTAATCAATGCCCAAGCCGCACAAAGTGCACCATGGCAGGATGACTCTTGGAAATCAGAAAGTGAAGATCCTAAGTTAGATGTCGACTGGAATGAAGATTGATTCTCCAGACTACAACCGGATTCCTTAACGACGGGCTCCACTGTTCATTCACTATGGCGGGTCCAAGTTGGGGGCAGATTTTCCCGCATCTTGTAGCAAATCGCCTTCTAGCAAATAGCGCAGTCCGGCAAAAATTACTGTCTATGTCGGACCCAATCTCAATTATCAATCATGCTAAGGGCAATGGAATTGGCCCCGGAATACTTACTATAGAGGATTTAGAGATTCTAGAGAACATTGCAATCACAGGGAAAAAGGAACAACCACTAACCAATGGAGGAGAACAGATTGGTAGGACTATTGCTCCCATTTTAGAAGCCGAACCAAATGCTCCTCTCTATCGCAACAATTTGCCAGATTGGCGCAAAGAGGATTTTCCGTTGAATGCTGTCGAGTGTTCATTAGACATGCAAGTTCACTTTGACATCACGGGAAATAGTATCACTGAAGGCAAGATGGCTGACATCTCTAATGCCTTTAACGACCGCTTGCAAGTACTGGGCAAACTGATAGTAGCCAATTCCAATCTTCCACGTAAACCGATGGAGATAGCCCGTTTAAACGCAGAGAAAAGTCGGTTTCAAGCACGGGATAATCTGGCGGTGGCAATCGGCATGGTCAATGAACCACGCCACAGTAAAAATGGCCATTTGATGTTCTCATTAGAAGATGCAAGTGGCGAGATGAAATGTATTTTGATGGATAAGCGAAACGAAGGCCAAAGTGGCGAAAGTAGAATATCAATCGAAGCAGGATTAATGCCTGACGATGTGATTGGAGTTTCTGGTACCTTTAGTCAAACTGGTGATATGTTCTACGTTGATGACCTTCATTTTCCCTTGCAACATCGTCACGAGAAAACCTATGCTGAACAGGCAGTATCTGTTGCATTCCTGTCTGACATCCACGTTGGTTCCAAGACTTTCTTACTTGCACAGTGGCACAAGATGATCAAATGGTTCAACGAAGATCCATTGGCTAAGACCATCAAATATCTGATATTATCCGGCGATTGTGTCGATGGAGTTGGTATCTATCCAGGTCAGGAAAACGAGTTATCCATCAAGGATTTATTTGAACAATATTCTGAATTCGCTCGGCTATTGGAGTTACTCCCCGACTGGGTCGAGTGTGTAATGTTGCCTGGGAATCATGATGCTGTTCGCCCAGCAGAACCACAGCCGACTCTCGAAGCAGAAATTCAACAAGATTACAATTCTACTATATTCGTAGGCAATCCCTGCGCTTTTTCGTTACATGGAGTGAAGTTGCTATCCTATCATGGTAAATCGATTGACGACTTCGTGGCCGGACTGCGAACCGTAACCTATGACGACCCTGTAGAAGCGATGCGAATGATGTTGCGTAGGAGACATCTCGCCCCACAATGGGGAGGAAAAACACCACTTTCACCCGAACCAGAAGATGGTTTGGTCATTCGCGAGGTACCGGATATTTTTGTCACCGGTCACGTTCATGGCCATGCGGCAATTGATTTCAAAGGTACAACTTTGGTTTGTTCTTCAACTTGGCAAGACCAAACCAGTTACCAAAGAATGTTGGGTTTCCAACCTAAACCATGTATGTTAACAATAGTTAACCTTGGAACTCACAAGAATATTTCAATACCTTTTGCCTGATTACTCTAGATTTAGATAAGGGCGTAATAAGTCGAGATTCTTGGCCACAACCACTGGAACTCCGGCTTCTTCAAAGCCATCAATAGCTGATTGCCTGGATGGGTTAAAACCGATAAAGCTGCTTCCTTTAACGCGCATTGACAAATCCATTACCGAATCACCGACACTGACAAGATTCTCAGGGGGACAATCTATCGAATCAAGCATACGTGAAATTGCAGTTCCCTTATCCCAGGCACTGAGACGAGTAATACCATCATCGGTCAACCAGCCATCATCATCGAATTTGAAACCATTAGCAATCCAATCATCAACATCTAGCATACTGGCTATAGTCGAGACAAAAAGATCGACTCCAGCAGAGATTATCGCCACATATACCCCCTTTTCTCTAAGGTCTTGGATTAGACTCTTTGCGCCTGGCATCAACTTGATACCAGAAAATGCTCGGAAGATATCATCACGATGAATTCGTGCTTGCTTTTTCTTGAGCAAAACTATGTCTGCTCGCATGAACTCTTCATCGCTAATTTCACCTGCCAGAAATTTTGCCAGCATCTTGGAATTATCACTACCATAATGATCGTGTACTGTACGCCAAGAACTAACAGAATCAACCAATACACCATCGCAATCGAATGCAACACAACGGATTGAATCTTCTTCCATCTCCAATCACCATGAAATTAAGTAAGTTACGGCAAAAAAAGGGCATTCTATTTGAGAAGTAAAAGAGAGATCCGAGTATTGAATAACAAATGATTCAAAAACTCGGGAGGAGAAATCCCATCCCTCTCCCTCGTTATGAGAGAGAGGGGGGGGAAATCCTGCACGCAGCAGAGGCCACTTCACCCCCGAGGAGGAGAAGTGGCCTGCTTTGTGCCAAATATGGTACTTCTATCCTTTGTCCTTCAGTCTAATCTATTCGATCAGAATTCCCAGACTCTCAAGACAGCTCCTTGGTCACCCTGTCCTCCGGGGACATAGGCTAACTGAACTGAGAATCCATCAGCGCTGAAGTCATATCCATCTTCTGTCATTGTTCTAACATAGAACATATCTCCAGTGTTAAAGGTAGAGATAACTGTGCCAGCATCGGTTTCAGGAGCATCACCAAAGGTGACCAACGAGTTACTGTTGGTAGGTCCAAAACCGTAGACTGTTGGGTCAGCAAGACCATAGTCTACAATCGTAGTTCCACCAGTTGCATTGGTGTAGAACACGGTTACATACATTGCTTGAGTAGCAAGAGGTGTCTCAGAACTCTGAACATAGAAGCTGTAATGGGCATCACTGATATCCATTGCATTGTCAGCGTTTTCTACAAAGGTGAATCTTGGAACACCCTTGCCCCCACTGGTATCTGCTAAACTACTAGCCCAGACATAGATTACACCAGAAAGCACGACGGTGATTGCAACCATTAGAATAGTTGCGATAACCGGGCTCACTGCACCTTCATCATCGACTAGAGTTTCCTCAAGTTCTGCTTCATCATCCTCACGGCGGCTCGAAAGCACCAAGGCGCTGACAAACATACCTGCAGCCGATATCACGAAGATACTCGGTGCGAATGATGGAACCGATGCACTAGCAATCAAGTTCACTACTATTGGTAGTGGATCTGCTGAAGCCAAGAACTTGTCCTCCGCTTCAGGGAGGACGACGCCCTTTTGGTTACAATCCTCGGCTAGTGGTTCATTGGACATGACGTTGTTACACCATAGACCATCTTCTAGGAATGGTGAACGCTTGTTTTCTAGAGGGACTTGAATTGCTTCACCATTTTCAAGGATAGTAACACCT
Organism: uncultured Candidatus Poseidoniales archaeon; assembly: GCA_905181715.1. GTDB lineage: Archaea > Thermoplasmatota > Poseidoniia > Poseidoniales > Poseidoniaceae > MGIIa-K2. The sequence continues at coordinate 2,093 of CAJIYT010000012.1, read as the reverse complement.
TTTGGCACGTCACCTGGACAAGACCATTCTGCTGCCAAAGTTCCAGTTGTGACACAGCGATGAGCCTGTGGATAACTATACGACCAGAAGCGATCATCCTTAGATTTAGAAGAATCACAGAAAGAACCGACGCTTTGGTTCCAGTCTGCACAGGTCAGAACATCCATTGTAACTGTAACTTCATTTGTTCCACGATAAATCAGGACATTCTTAGTATATTCCATAGTCTCTCCCCACTCAGGAGGCGACAATATATCACAACTTTGACTTTCTGAATGACCGTTAGTTTTCATACAGACTTCAATCAGATGCTTGTAATTATAGTTTCCATTAGAGTTTGGTGCATCACCAGCTGCTCCTATTACTACGGTAGTAGGGACACTAGTCTTCGGGATGATATAATCCACACCGTGGAAGTCAAAGCCCTTTACTACATCAAAGTAGTAGTCAGGAACATTCTCTTTCACATTCTCAATACGGATTTCCATTGTCTTACTAGCCGACGATTGCTGATAGTTTGCAGGAGGCATGATTGCTGGATCATAGTTGTCGTATCCGATTGGTGAATTATTCGAATCATACAGAGTTACGATCATTGGACACCAAACGATATCCTTTTGGTGAACACCATCATCTGACACTCCGTTATGATCTGCATCTTGGAAGTAATCTACCTCTTCACTTGATGCTGTAGTTGTAGCATCCTTGATTAGATCAATAGTCAGAATATCTCCAGCTAGTCTTCCATACGAATTAGTATTGAGGGTAAACAAATCGGTATAAGTACAGGTTGTTGCCGGAGTGATAACCCAGAATGTTTCTTCTGCACTATGGTCAATATCGAATTTCATGGCTGATAGATTGAAACTCAAGTTTTCGACTGATTCATCATCTTCAGTTAGAGAAATCTTCCAAGGTGCTGAACCTGCGTTGTCTGTTGCAGAGTTGATATCTCCGTTTCCATCGTAGATTGCAATTCCATTAGCTGCATCCCAATTTAGAATCTCAGGTGCATCGTTCACTGGAACAACACCGATTGTAACTATTACTTCATCAGCGTAGTCAAATCCATCAGTCAAGTTCAGAGTGAGGCTACAATAGCCACCTTTCTCATTGCCGACAGCTTCGGTAACTTGGAGTCCACCGGTGGCTGAGACCATTGAGCTGATTGCAGGACAATCTTCTCCGACATCAACTTGCCAAGAATAGTTCTGGTCGCTTTCAAACGCCATGTTCAAATCCTCTGCCCAGCTCATATCATGAATCAAGCCCTTTAGTCCACCTTCAGAGTTCAGCGAACCATTGGTAGCCTCATTTCCAAGAGGGAATTCGAAGGTAACATTACCTTCAGATGCGAAGTTATCAAAGGTAGTGGTTACTCCAGCAGCGTTAGTTGACGATATACTTCTGAACACAGGCACTACATTACCTGGATCGACACCAGAGCCAAGAGGCGAGATGATAGGCTTATCATTAACATTGGCAACATTGTAGATCAGGGTCTGAGTCACATACAATCCGTGACTATCAGTAACAGTAAATTCAAAGCTATATGGTCCACCGAAGCTGCTTTCACTATGCTTATCTGCATTCAGATTAATCTCCATATTCAGGCCATTCCTATTCCAGCTAAGCAATTGATCTGGTGGATTTGCAGTAGGATCATTCACGTAGGAACTGGTAACATCCCAATCAAGAATTACTGAAGCAGCATCATCTTGAGCATCCGCTGCTTTAGTTCCCAAATCAATTAGTTCGGCTGCCGAGTCCTCGTCGACAGTCATTGATGTAGGAAGGTTCGTGAAGTCAGGACATGCACGGAGAATATCTGTCTCCGCCCAAACAACTGCCTGATTCATATCGATGTCAGTGATGTCGGCCCAATCTTGCGCACAATCTGCATTAACCTTCACTCGGACGTCATATTCCTTAGGGTCTGTCGCTGTATTGCTACCAACATAGCTCTGATAAATCAGAACGTGATTACGTAGACTAGTTCCGCTTTCGAGGTTATCTGTCTCTTGAACAATTGTGATAGCACTAGAGAAACTCTCTGCTGTGCCGCCATTCACAATGGTCTGAGCCGGGTAAAC
>CAJIYT010000011.1 GCA_905181715.1 uncultured Candidatus Poseidoniales archaeon | reverse complement strand
TTCCGATTGGGTCTTCATCACAAAGGATAATGCTACCCTGCCCATCACTGCCAGCATCACCGCAGAGTTGTCTTGAATAACCATTTACGCCTTCTTCATTCCACCCGTTAACTGGAATTGTGCCGTTCCACCAAACTCCATTGTCTAACACATTCGGGGTAGCTGTGTCATCCCAACCAGTAGGAATATTGTAAGTATATTCAGCAAGATTATTCAGATTATCTCCATCCGGATCATCTAATGGCTCTGAACTAAAAACATTCAAGCCATAGAACCATTCCCAACCATCGGGCAATCCATCACCGTCATCATCCCAATTATTAGGTGAAGTACCAATCAGATATTCAACTTGAGTAGAAAGCCCATCACCGTCAGGATCCGCTGAACTACTACCAAGAGCGCCGTAGACTCCCATGTCCATGGCCGCAAATGATGAGAGAAGCATTAGAACGACTAGAGAGAGAGAATCCCTCACCTTTCTATTCAACATTGAGTTATTCAAAGAAGCGGGATTAGTAGCTCTCGATGGCTCGTACATGGTTGACACTAGTTAGGGGCTGATTCCTAGGCTAATAAGAGGAATGGAGTGATGTTCATACACATGCCCTAAGGGCATGTCGTATTCTCAGTTCACAAGTCGTCTAATTCATCTAGTAATTCTAAGTCATCAACAAGGTCTTCATCATCGGTAACTGGAGCAGGAATATCAAGTGAAATCTCCTCAAGATCTTCGTCATCTTCAGACCATGTTTTTTCCTCTTCATACCCTGCTGTCGACTGGGCGCCTTTCCGATAGATTGCGATTAGAATAATCATACCCAATGCCACGAATAGGCCAACGGTTTGTGAACTTGGGTTGACGATTTGATTGATTGCACAATTGAGTCCTTCGCAAGTTGAAGTCAATGAGAAAAGAGGGTTTTGGGTATATTCGGGAGGATAAGGAATTTCATCAGCCATAGGAGTCACTACCAACTCGATTTGGAAATCATCACCAGAGCGGATATTTTCTGGCGCTGTGACTACCATAGTGAATTCATTTTTACTAAAGGCAGGCACTGATAAAATCACAAAGTTCTGACCAACTTGGTTGGCGTTTGTTCGTAATTCAAGGTCCCAGCCTGTAGGGGCGTTAGCCGTGATTACGATATCTAAGAGAACATTATTTGTATTCTCGACAAAGAATTCTATATTCTTGCTCTGCAATGGTAAAAACGGAGAAATAGCGGTCTTTCTTTCCACAGATATCGAGCCTGGGGTAACTACTTCATCGACTTTGATTACAATTGGTAAATCGAAGTATCTCGCCTCTGCAGAATCGACCCCTTCTTCGATTACTCTGAGGTAGATGGTATGGTTGCCTGCAAGGACTTTCTCGGTCATAGTTATCGCCAATTCAAGATCGTAGGTATCATTAGACCTCAGATTAATGGCCACAACCGAAGTTTCGTTATCATCGGTCAGAGTAAATGTCCATGCAGCATATGAACTGTCAGCATCGGTATTGGCAGCCAACATAGCTGGGTTTACAACCTTCCAAGTATTTTGACCACCACTATTCGTGGAATCGGTGATTCTAACCTGATAAGAAATACTAGATCCCGGATCAACCGGACCAACAACACCTAGATCACCAGCATCTGAATCTGCGATGACTTCGGCAAGTATTCCAAAGGTTCGATGTATGCTAAAGGAGGTTTGACTAAGCAACTCACTATCGCCTGAACTTGTCACTCTCAATTCAACAAGTCCCATATTTGGAGCATCGCGGTCACTTGGCGTTGGCGGATAAACAATCATCACCATGGTCATCAATTCATGGCTTGCGATCGATGGAGTAATTGCATTCACCCCTTCGCTTGTCAACACAGTACCTGTGCCGTTATCTCTGAATTCATATTGCCAACTATCAGGAATATTTTCCACTTTAATCTTGAAAGTATCAGTATCAAAACCAGTATTGTAAACATCGACATAGAAGGGATATCCAGATGATTCATAATCAATATAATGCGAAAGTTTGGCATCAAAGGCCTCTGGTCGATTAGAATCTGCAATCTGCCGCTGGTGTTCTACATCTTCAAAGATTGAAACTCGAGGCGGAGAAAAGACATCGACCTCTTCAACTGTAAGAACGATTACCTCAAGGGCGACCTCTTCAGGTATCCCGTCATCATTATCGATAGTGGCACGTGCTCTTATCTCAAGTCTTTCCGGCGTCTTAGATAGATCACCGTCAGGTGCTTGCAAGGTCAAAATGGGTCGGGCAAATGCACCACCGCCAGATAACTCGTAGCCAGCAGGTCTTTCCCATGACTCATCAGACCATGACGAAGGAAGTGTTGTCACCAAAATCATCTCGACATTGATTGGCATACCTGCTGCCCCCGTATGTTGAATCATAAATTCGACAGTGGATATTTGCCCAGGCGCAATCATTACATTTCCAGTGCTGCCGACAGGTAATGTAAGAGAAACCGCATACTCTACGAAATCGAGGCCTGCGTGGTCGAATTCAACCGTATGACCTTGTACGTCCCTCACTTGCAATTTCAAGGGATAATGTCCAGCTGCAATTCCTTCGTCATAGGTCCAAGTGAAATTACCAACCAGACCATTATTATCGAGTTTGAGATCATCATCTTCGAAATCCTTATCGAAAACCGTATTGGCACCAGTAGGCGTTTCCATTACCAATGATACACTTTGAATATCTTCTCTGCCAAAGGCATCTCGCACATCAATCGAGAAATGTATTGTTCTAGAATCACTACGATGGTTTGGCGCCCACTCTAATTGTTCAGGATCTCCCCATGGAGTGCCGGGCGCATGGGCTTTGACTGATGATTCGGCAAGTGCATTGGCTTTCAGTTCCAATCTGCTAGTACCATCCGTCGATTCGATGTCGCCGTAAGCAACTAAGACATCGCAATCACCGCCGCCTCCAGTCGGGCTGCCACCACCTTGGCAATCGATTGAAGCGTCGATAGTCAAACGTAATTGTGAACCTTTATTCAATTGATAGCCATCATCATCGATTGTAAAGAAAACTTCGTTTGAAGTCCAAGAGCAATCCCCACTGCTAGGCGGGAAACCACTGCTACCGCCGTCACAAGGATCATCGAGAGAAATGGTTTCACTGGCTATATTAGCAGTACCTGATTGTAAGCTGAAAGTCATATCAGCAGTCGAACCATCTTGCCCTTCGAATTTCAAGTAAATCGTAAGTTCGATTTTATCGCCACTAGAACCACTTCCATAAATGGTAAGATCACTGATCAATTCACGGCTTCTAAACTCCAAACCACCAACGGCTGTTTCCTCTTCATGAGAACTAGATGGCTCCATTGTAACTATACTACCATCGCCGCTAATCGTCTCGTTAGGACTGTCGAGATAGAGATCGTATGATTTGAGATTCGCTGGAACAAAGGAAGTTTGGCTAACCTCACTTAGAGCAGCATTTGGTGAAGAAATTGGCATGGTCGAAGACAGCATCAAGACAATGATGAACATTGGAAGTAAACGCATACGCATCTTTCGCACCAAGACTGCCTCTGCGCCCGGGTGTTAAACCATTTTGCCCAACTTGGACCCTAACTGACTCACCCGTAGGGTGTATGAGATAGCGCGTTCAATCAGAATGGTTCAAATGATTCACGCGTTGCAAGCGGACCATACAGGGGTGGCTGAGCTGGTCAAAGGCGCCGGGCTTAAGATCCGGTCACTACGTGTTCGAGGGTTCGAATCCCTCCCCCTGTACCACCCTAATATGGCATTCAGTGGACTTTTTTAACTTTGCAAGGGTTTCATCAGTAGCAGAAAGCGATTGCGCTACTCCCTTTTTCGAGCAGGGGATTTACTCAGATTTTGTTCTAACGATTATTTGAACCGCGAGATGAGTTTTGCCCACTTGATCTTCGATCATTTGAGCGGCCGCCACCTGAATCGCCCCTCTTAGGCCGATTACTGTCACTTCTCGGTTTAGAAGTCGTATTATTTCTTGAGTTCTTCTGATTATTTTGCTTTTTCTTAGAGGATTTATTTTCCTTCATCTTACCAGGTTTTTGACCCGGCTTTGGAATTGCTGCTGCAAAGTGGAACTCGTGTTTCGCATCAACGGGTATTTCATAATCGATAAGTTGCTGGATTCCAACTAAATATCCGGATTCGGAATTATCACAGAATCCGTAAGCTATGCCTGAACGTCCCGCTCTTGCGGTTCTTCCAATACGATGAACATAAACCTCAGGCTCATTCGGTAACTCGTAATTGAATACATGCGTAATGCCTTCAACATCAATACCCCGACTTGCAATGTCAGTGGCCACTAAAATGGGTATATCACCCTTTTTGAAGCCTGCTAAGGCCTTTGTTCGTGCTCCTTGACTCTTATTACCGTGAATTGCTGCTGCATTGATTTTACTTTGATCAAGTTGCTTGACCAATCGATTAGCACCATGCTTAGTTCTTGTAAAAACAATTCCTCGTTTGACATTTTCGTCTTTGATGATTTTAACCAATAATCTACGTTTATCTACGCTACGGATAAACATAATCTTCTGCTCAATCCTATCAACAGTTATTTCTTCTGGACTGACATCTATCATGATAGAATTGTTTAGAAAAGAGCCGGCCAAATCAGCAATCGAAGCAGGCATAGTTGCACTGAAAAGCAGATTCTGTCTCCTATTAGGCAATATATTCAGAACTTTTTTAATATCTCTGATAAAGCCCATGTCCAACATTCGATCTGCTTCATCTAGAACGAAAAACTCAACTCTACTAATATCGACATGGCCTTGATTGATGAGGTCGAGCAAACGACCTGGTGTGGCAACTAAAATATCTAGACCCTTCTCCAATGCCTTTACTTGTGGATTCTGACTAACTCCTCCAAATATGACTTTGTGCCTAATATCGATATGCTCACTATATGCTGAAAATCGTTCGTCGATTTGAGCGGCTAATTCTCGTGTTGGTGAAAGAATAAGGGCTCTAATGTGACGCTTGCCCTGTGGCCTTGAACGGCTCATTATTTGGAGAACTGGTAATGCAAAGGCTGCTGTTTTCCCAGTTCCTGTTTGTGCCACTCCGAGGACATCTCTGCCTTCTAAGAGTGGAGGTATAGATTGCACTTGAACAGGTGTAGGAGTGGTATATCCTTCCGATTCTACTGCGCGTAGAAGTTCTTTGGAAAGACCGAGTGATTCAAAAGTAGTCATAAGTTATTCTCCGATTGTACTTGGGTAAACTGAAGGTGCTTTCTTACCCTAACATAAGACTGTCCGCATTCTTACCTTAAACAGGAAGGGCGCGTTCAACTATAACCAATAGTATTACACTTCGATTGAGGTTAAGCCAGCGCCAATGAGTTGTAACACTAGTTCCTCTGTCAAATCACTGTTGCCAATACTGCCATTGATCCTGAGTATATGCAGTCCTGTACCACCAAGATCCACTGGACTCAGGCCATTCGTACCATTCATAGCCATCTGCTTTAATGACACCCGTTGCATCCAGTGGCGGGGCACTTAGTGGAATTTCTTGCACCTGTGGAGACCCAGTGTCCATTGGCTCAAAGGACTGTATATTGTCACGCATAGCTACTTTTTCCTCGAGAAGTTCAGTTCGTTGTTTGGAATCGATTGTTCCGGAAAGTCCGAAATATGCTTCGTTGTTAGCAATGCGCTTCAATTCATCAGGGTTGGAGTTTTGAAGTTCATTAATAAGGGTCAATAATTTCTCTCGTGTTTCTTTCTTGACCTCGTTATTGGTATAACGTGCGGTAAGATCGGACTTCATCTCTTCCAATTCCTCATATAACTCGGATGGGTTATTGTAGTAGGCTTGCACCAAGGATTGGAGATAAGTCAGCTCATTTACTTCCTCCTTACTGAGTGTAGAGTTCTTACGAAGGACTTGTACCCAGCGGAACGCATCTGGGAGAAGCGCGGCGACTAGATTGGTTTGAAGAAGAGAGAAAAGAGCGATCATAATAGCTCCAATACCAACTGTTGTGGTAATTGTGCCACTACTTCCTGACATGAAAGAATCAATAATAGAATCTGATTCATCATTTTGCGTATCTACAACTTTACAACCGAGGTTATCGACTTGAGTGCCGACTGTAGTGCCAGGACAAGCATCATCGACGTCGAGAACACCATCGCCATCAGAATCAAGATCGGCCACGGTCCCATTTGTTTGATTTGTTTGATTTGTTTGATTTGTTTCATTCTGTTCAAAAATATCAGCGATTCCATTTCCATCAGCATCTAAGCATCCAACATAGCCATCACCCGTTGAATTCCCGTTCACTTCAGGACAATAATCAGATAAGAGGGCACCTTCGATGAAAACACCCATTCCTTCGGACATTCGGCTTTCATTCCAATCGCTATTACCCCAATTGTCACCATAACCATCACCATCTGTGTCGTTCCACTGAGTTGCCTCTTCAGAGAATTCATCTTCAGAGTCTAAATATCCATCTCCGTCGCTATCGAGTAGATTATCTGTAAACGGGAACTCATCGGTATTATCACCGATACCATCACCATCTGAATCAATTGATTCATTGCTATCATTAGGGAAAATATCAGCATTATCACCTACTCCGTCACCATCACTGTCAATGGTCTCGTTTCCATCGTTAGGGAACGCATCCGTATTGTCGCCGACACCATCGCCGTCGGAATCAAATGCCTCTATTGCGTTATATGGGAACACATCAGCGTTGTCCCCTACACCATCGCCGTCTGTGTCTAGCGTTTCATTGGCATCCTCGGGGAATGCATCAGCGTTATCGCCAACCCCATCATCATCAGAATCAACGGTTTCATTACCATCACCAGGGAATAGATCACCATTGTCGCCAACACCATCTCCGTCACTGTCTAATGTCTCACTTGCATCATTAGGGAATGCATCTGAATTATCTCCAACTCCATCATCATCACTGTCCATCCAATCGTTGGCATCGTTCGGAAAGGCATCGCCTGTATTGCTGTAGCCATCACCATCAGCGTCTGGACAACCATTAGCATCTTGGGTAGAGTTTCCAATAACTTCCGGACAGTCGTCGTTTACGTTAGGTACGCCATCGGAGTCTAGGTCATTTTGATCGATAAACTGGAAAGTAGAAGATAATTGGTGCTGATTTTCATCTTTGTCCCAAATTGAAATGGCAACGGTATCGCCGGTGGTGAGAGAAGGTGTTGTCACTCGAATCGTTGTATCGTTGACAACCGTTCCTGTCACGGAGCCGTATTGGCCAAATTGAACTCTGATTTCGTTAGTCTGGCTCAAGCCAGTTGATTTTGTAGCATACTTCAGAACTTCATCCGTATCATCGCTAAAGGGGACGTGCATAATTCCATCTTGGTCGATGAACAGAGAATTTCCATCACCAACATCGTTAGTTCCAGAAATCGTACTAACGGTCCAGTTGGAGGTTGATGGGTCGATTGTTGCATACTTCAAACTCCATCCATTCCAAGAGCGATAGACGATATGGGGATTATCTGCGGCGTCCAGCGCGATTGATGGATCACGACCTGTATGTCCTGCTGAGTCGACGATTGTAGTCGTCCATTGGTTATTTGGAGCTCCCGTTGAGTATCGTAGATCGTCTTCTTTATCATCGAAGTGAGCGATGTGAAATTGCCCTTGCCCATCCATGACCATCGATGTCATGTAACCTGGATGAATATCGCCCGGGGAACTTCCTGTATCAACCAGATAGGAGTCCCAAGAACCACTTTTGTCTGTTGCGATTTTCAATTTCGAGTCGCTACGATCTTGATAGGCGATGTAAATGTTGTCGTTGTCGTCGATGACAATAGCTGATTCACAACCACGGTTGTTTCCCGCCTCAACAGTGTCGTGTGACCAAGCAGTTCCAGTATAGGAGGCAAGGCGAAGTCCATTACCGCATTGATCTGCTCCGTCGACAGCATAGGAGATGTGTGGATGGTTGTTCGAGTCAACTGCGATACCGATTGGCCCAAAATGGGCAGAGGATGAAACCAAGGTATCCGTCCACGTTGTTCCATCGTAGTTCATGTAGACCAGCGTTTCATCCCAT
>CAJIYT010000010.1 GCA_905181715.1 uncultured Candidatus Poseidoniales archaeon | reverse complement strand
CGGCATGGATGGCATGACCGTCTCAGGTACCGATTCGATGGGAGGCGTAATCAGTGCAACTCTCGATGCAAGCGGAGCCATTACCTCTATGTCATACAGTATCAGTGAAGCAGACACTAGCGGCTCTGATACCACTGCCCTTAATACGGCTAGCGCTTCAATGACTTTGCTCAGTGATACGACTATTACAATCGATCAGAGTATTGAATTGCACTCATTGCCACTTCTTGCCCTCTCGATGGATGACATGATGGGAATGATGGGGGGTGGAAGCGGACCTGATGACGGCGCCCTTCCTGACGGTGGACATAATGACGGTGGACCTATGTGGATGGCTTTCAACTACTGTCAATGGGAAGCTGAAGGTAATGAGAGGTGGGATTGTACTGACAATGCTAATGGTGAAGACGGTTTTGATGATTGGTGGTATTATTGCGAGATGCATGAAGACGCTGCTGGAGTTATTATTTACCACTGTACAGATGATTTCGGACAAAACTCAGAGTTTGAATCATCTGCAAGTAACGATCATTATGTGACTGGTGGCAGCCCTGGTGGACCTAATGACGGTGGAACTAATGCTGGACACCCGGCTCCTGAATGGTGGTGTTCCGATGAAGTCGGTGGTATGGTCAACATGAGTATCAACTGGACTAATGTCAATGACGGCACCGAGGATTGTGGAGACGGTTCCGATGAACCTCACGACTTCGATGGCGATGGTACCATCGACAATTGGTGGCACTGTCACGATGGCACAAACATAACCGTCGATAAAATCAACGATGGAACCAACGACTGTCTCTTTGGCAGCGATGAAGGCTTGAACGATAGACCAGAACTAATCTTTATCGAGGATATGTACACCGAGCCATTTAATGATATGTCGGCTGGATATAATCTCACGATTACGTTTACGAATCTGAGTGAAGGTGAGAACTACACCTATGTATACGAAGTATATCACATGAATAACAATAAGACATCTAATGTTGTCTCTGAACTCATCATGGGTGATTCCAATGGCATTGCTTCCCGTGAGTTGACTATATCTACTTCTGAATGGGGAGAGAGCGTCTGGATTGAATCATGCTACCATCTTCATGTTGAACTCACAAACGAAACTGGAATACCAATAGGTTCCCATGCTGGTCATGAAATCGCCATTGGCGCTGCTGAATGCTCTGGTAACCCCGGAGATGGCTCAGGTAATGGAGGACAGAATGGCAATGGTAATGGTGGCGGAAATGATGGCGGTGCTGGAATGATGGGTGAAGGCACCTACGCAATCATGGGCATGGACGGAATCGAAGGAACACTTGCTGACTACGAAGCGGTGCTCTCACAATGTACAGTGGGCACCCTCAGCGAAAGAGTGTGTGTCGACACCAACATCTCGATGGTGTTATCAACAGCACCGAGCCCTGATTCTCCGATTATCTTTATGGACAACGATAACAGCGGCACTATTAACTCAGAAGACATGATAATAGTCAATGATTCTCTAGTCACAGAAGAGTACAACTCTGTTCGTCTGAAGTACATACCTGCCGACAAATATTCCGATGAAAACCCACTAGTACTTCCAGGATTTACTGCAGGATTTAGCCTAATGGCAATGCTCGGAGCAGCTTTGCTGTTACGCAGGGATTGAAGAAGCAAAGACTACACGGCCCCTCATGGCAATAGCTGTATTGGGTGGTGGCTGCTTCTGGTGTATTGAAGGCGTATTGAATTCCCTCAAGGGTGTTAATTCTGTTCTTCCCGCCTATGCAGGTGGAGAATCTAAAGATCCAGATTACAATTCAGTGTGTAGTGGAAATACTGGCCATGCAGAAGTAGTAGTAATCGAATATGATGCAGAAAAAATCTCATTCGAAACTCTACTCGAGGTCTTCTTCACGATTCACGACCCTACTCAATTGAACCGTCAAGGCAATGATATTGGCAGCCAATACCGCTCATGTATCATGCCCATGGAATCTGGACAGGCTGAGACTGCTGAGAAAGTTGTTGAAGAGATGAGTCCCCATTTCGATTCTCCGATAGTCACTACAATAGAAAAGGCCATCAATCTGACTATCGCTGAAGAATATCATCATGACTACTATGCAAAGAATCCAGATAACCGGTATTGTCAAGTTATGATCAATCCTAAATTAGTCAAGGTTAGAGCAAGGTTCTCTCACCTATTATGATTAGTGAAGTACTCAATAAAATCGTTAAGAGGTTCACCCCATGGGGGGGTCATGGTCAACAACGTCCCTCGCCCACCAACTCCGGTTAACGAGCCCATTCTGGGGTATCTTCCTGGAAGTATAGAACGTACTGAATTGAAAGCGGAATTAGCACGTCAAGAATCCGAGATAATTGAAATACCTTGTATAATTAATGGTGAAGAAGTATTTACTGGTAATATCGTCGAGCAAATAATGCCACACGACCATTCTCATGTAATAGCAAGAGTGCATATGGCAGGAGAGGCTGAGGTCAATTTAGCAATCGAGTCAGCCCTTACCGCTCATGACATGTGGTCGAATATGCCCTGGGAGTCGCGATGTGCGATTTTCCTCAAGGCTAGTGAGCTATTACGAGGTCCGCGTCGGGCTGAAATCAATGCTTCAACTATGCTTAATCAATCCAAAACCTGTCATCAAGCCGAGATTGATTCTGCTTGTGAATTAATCGACTTTTGGCGTTTCAATGCCGACTATTGCCGCCAGATCTACGAGGATTTGCAACCACCAGTTTCTCCTTCGAGTATGTGGAACTCCAGCGAAGTACGACCACTGGAAGGATTTGTATTCTCGGTCACTCCATTCAATTTCAGTAGTATAGCAGCTAATCTCCCCTCGAGCGCTGCAATAATGGGTAATACTGGTGTTTGGAAGCCTTCACGTAACTCCTATGTCTCAAATTATCTATTGATGCGTTTGATGATGGATGCAGGTCTACCACCGGGTGTAATCAATTTCATTCCTGGAAAAGCGAGCATGGTTGGCGATATCTGTATTTCACACCCTGATTTAGCGGGAATCCATTTCACAGGCTCGACAAATGTATTCAGACAGATGTGGAAAGATGTTGCAAACAATCTTGAGAACCTCAACTCATATCCACGTATTGTTGGTGAGACTGGAGGGAAGGACTTCATTGTCGCCCATCCTGATTGCGACCGACAAGCCCTATTAGTCGCCATGCTACGTGGCTCTTTTGAATTCCAAGGCCAGAAATGTAGTGCTGCAAGCAGAGCATATGTCCCACAATCAGTGTGGGATGCAATCGGTGAAGATTATTGTGCTGAAGTTGCCAAAATAACACTCGGTGACCCAAGGATTTTCTCAAACTACATGTCTGCGGTAATAGATCGCAAATCATTTGACAATATTACGGGATATATCGAGCGCGCTAAAGCCGATCCAGGTTGTACAATAGTGACCGGTGGTAATTATGACGATACCACTGGCTATTTCATCGAACCAACAACTATTCTTTGTGCAGATTCTCGCTATGAGAGTATGATTGAGGAGATTTTTGGCCCAGTTCTTTCAATCCACATCTACGAGGATAATGATTTTGAGAATATTCTAGCGGTCTGTGACACCTCATCAGAATATGCCCTCACCGGTTCGATATTCGCCAAGGATCGAAGACATATCGAAACCGCACTCAAGGCTCTGCGTTATGCAGCAGGGAATTTCTACATCAATGATAAGCCAACTGGAGCCGTCGTCGGACAGCAACCATTCGGTGGTGCACGTGGAAGCGGTACCAACGACAAGGCAGGTAGTCCACTGAACCTATTGCGTTGGGTCTCACCACGTTCGATAAAGGAAACATTCGCACCACCACACGAGTGGGGTTATGGCTTCCTAGCCGACTGATTCAAAGCAATCGTCCTCGTCGCTACAATCCCTGCGATGATGACTATTCTATGCGGACTTCTGTTTGTCAATGACGGATGATGGGCGAACTGAGCGGGGACACAAGTAAATTGAGGGGGGCAGCGCTCGCTATCGTATGCAGGCGCAAATTCCACTGACCGCGCCGCCGCCAAACCTAGTAATTGCTAGTAAATCGTCACCTTGGGCTACCATTTGGCGGATGCTCGGTGTAGTTTTACTGACCTACATCATCGCCAATGCCATCACTTTGATTGCCTTTGGTCTCTGGACAATGGAACCTTTTCTCATCATCGGCGCCTCGATTATCGCATTGCCACTTATCGTACTATTCATTCGAATACGCAGACCAAGGCTCACTCATATATTGACTGCAAATCCAACAGTCGGTGGCATCTCATTCCATGACATACCAGGTGGTCGGAGGATTACCACCCCTGTTCCGACACGCTTTGCTCACCATTTGGTCAAGGATTCACCACCACTTGAATTGCCACCTTCACAAACTCTTTGGGCAGTGTTTTTCGTCACTTTATTTATTTCAGTGAGCGCCTTCTTACCCATGTTACTGGTCGACCATCCTTACGCTATATTGCTAGCAGTTATCGTCGCCCTACCCGCATGGCTAATCGGATTTAGCATACCGGTTCATGCCTGGTGGTCATTTAGCATGGAATATCTTGAACTCGATACCAATCGCTGGCAAGCAGAGATGATGTTGATCGCCGGTATGCTTTCGACACTCCCTGCTATAATCAATAATTCACTGCTCTTCCCAGAGTTTTTAGCATTTGTTGGAATCGATTCATTCGACCCATATAGCATTGGAGAGTTACTTATTTTGGCTGTGAGCGCACCGGTTGGTGAAGAGATATTTAAAGCTCTATTTGTTCTTTCACTCTATCGAATTATAGATTCCCCTCGCCGTGGATTCCAAGTTGGTTTTTCAGTCGGACTAGGCTTTGCAATGCTCGAAAACCTACAGTACATTCTCGCCTCATTATTCGGTGGCGAATATGCTGCCATAACCTATGGGATGACCACTTTAGTCAGAGGTATTGGCTCGATACCAGGTCATGCCTTTTGGACTGGAATAAGTGGTTGTGCTATCGGTTGGCAATTATCGCAAAGTCGGCATGGAGAAAAAAACGCTCTGCATTCCGATACCACAAATTGGATGTTAATTGACGCCAGTAGTGGACAAGCACTACCAAAGCGTGAACAAGAAGACAGGGGAATAATTCAGCGTTGGCTCGACATCCCTGCAGACAAGGCTTGGGTTTTACCAAAATCACCGATCTTGGCATTATTATGGGCAATCACAGCCCATTCGTTATGGAATGGCAGTTCATGGTATGTCAGTTATTTATTCAGAGATAGTGATCTTATGACCAACCTGTTGGCCATAATAATCTGGACTGTGTTATTGATATCCATGCTGTGGTTCGTTGGCCGCCATATATTGGCAAGTGTAAAGCATCTCCCTGATGGCAAATATATTGCTCCACGGTGAAATGGTTTGTCGGCACAACCAGATAGGCTATCAAAGCAGGTCTCTTTACTGTAAGTTTCCAAAAAGAACTAGTATCTGTAGAGTTGCAGTATCAAACTGGTGGAGTGATGTCTGGTCTGATGACGCCGGGACTCGAGATCGAGAATATCATCGCTTGTTCAGTGATCTTAATCGTCTTGGTCATCATTTCATCTCGTCATAATGTCCTCGATAAAGCTGGGATTATCGCTGCTATTGTCCTCGGTTCGGTTGTCGGTTTCCTTGGCCATTGGACATGGTTGGGAATATTACTTGGATTCCTCGCCTCTTCACATAAAGTTACTAAATGGAGATTCGATGAGAAAGCGGAAAAGGGTTTGTGCGAATCGAAAGATGGACATCGTAGTTGGGGCAACGTCATCGCTAATGGAGGATTACCAGGGATCGCCGCTATCTTTTCGTTTATGAATGCCGATTGGGAAAATGGCATTTGGCTCTTCTCTGCTGCAGTAGCAGTTGCTACTGCTGATACCTTCGCCAGCGAAATAGGCTGCCTCGATGATAGAGTTCGTATGCTCACGACCATGAAGCCATGTGAAGCAGGACTTAACGGTGGATTCTCTCCTAATGGGCAAAAAGCTGCTGCTGTAGGATCATTGGCAATAGCAGCACTAACCACATGCGCATGGCTTCTCTCTGGAGGAGGAGCAGTAGAGGGTTTGATTCTTGCAACAGTTGTAGCAATTATTGGCTGGCTTGGCTGTCAAGTAGACAGTCTTCTTGGAGCTGTATTAGAAAACCGAGGCCTAATGACTAAGGGTACCGTCAATGCTGCAGCAATCACTTGGGGAATAGCAATGATGTATCTTTACCTTGGACTAAATTGGTTGTGAATCAATCAAATGGTCACTTAAAGTAATAATTTCCATTGATAATCGCTCCTCAAGAGGCCAGTAAAAGCATACTGTTCAGTGAATCGCATTAGACGGTTTTGGGTTGATGTAATCAACCCTTTGCCCATCCGGCTACCTATGGGACCGCGCTGGATTGCTGTTTTCGCTACAGCGGTTCTAACCCTAGGCCTCATTCCAGTACTGGATAGTGCCGCTGGTGAAAATCAAGATATCTATGAATCGGGCTTCACCTATTGGGATGTCAATAACCACAACCGTCTTTACGTTAGCGGGGATGACTCGGAGGCAAAATTAGTACGTAATAACCCCCCGGATTCAGGCCAATTCACCTCATTCCGCACCGCTGTACCAGTAGAGGTATTCAATATAGAAACCCCTCCTCTCTCTGAAGGTTTCAATACTAGCCTGAATATTTCGACCTATTTCTCCGCTGCTATTAGCTCGGGGACAAGTCAGACTTGTGCTCTCAGTAACCAGCCGATTAACATCTATACCGAGTTTTTGATCGGTGGACAAGTGGTTTACTCTGGTGAGGCCTCAGGGACGATTAGGAAAGCAGGAGAACCAGGAGCACTGAATCTATCAACCCAGATCTTACAAGTGGATTACGCCGCAAGAGAAGGCGACACTATGGGACTTAGATTATCGGTTCACAATGAATGTCTTGCCTCGATAACTATTGAATGGGGAGGAGTCGGTATTCGCTCAGGTGGAGTGATAATGGAAGGAGTCATCTACCAACCAGTCTTTTCGGTTAGAGTCGATGAAGGTGGTATCGCACAAGTAGAGTTTACTCCAACACTTCCTTGGGGTATCGAGGATATCAGGTCGATGGAGTTCACCATCTGGGGGCCATTGACCCCCAGTGAAATGTCAACAGGAGACCCTGATTATCTCAAACAACAATTCAACAAACAACAGCCGCTAAACCGTACTGATAGTAATGGTCGTGAGGCCTTGGTATGGACTGGTGATGCAATATTACCTGCTGGCGATATGATTCTCAAAATTTGTATTCAGACGGTTGATAGTCACGTCGATCTAGAATGTCATGCTGAGGGCTTAGTCCGTTTCCACGTCGATGGTGAAAACGAGGCTATCGCTTCGGCCGGAGTCTGGCTAGGTATCGCTGGAAGTTTGGCAATTGTTGCATATTTAGTCAATTGTGTACGCGTAGGAATGTCTCTTCCTACTCCATTGATAGGCGCACTCTTGGTGATGGCTCTTTTGATGCTACCATTGATGTCAGACATGCCAGATCTCGGTGGTGATGTCATTATTGCTGATGACGCTCGTGTCCCTGATTTTATTCTCCATAAATACGGTAATGGTTCGGTTTCACTTGATGAATTGATGGATGGAAAAGAAGCGGTTGTAATAGGTATCTCGATTCCAGCTTCGATAAACGCTTATGACCAAATATACGAATTCAGGGATGCTATCGAACGAATAGATGAGAGAGCATCTTTCGTCCAAATAGTCACGGGTGAAGATGTACGTATGGATGACCTCGTTGCACTTAACGATGAAGTGAATGGTAATTGGGACATATTGATGGACGACGGTGAATCTAGATTCGCTCAATTAGTTCCAACCGGAGTTTCAGATGCGGTTATCATCATTGACCGGTCAGGGCATATCAGTTACTTCCGTCATGGAACGAGTTCTACAGAGGAGATCATTACTGCGGTTGACGCTGTCTCTGATGGAGGTCAGCAATCTATTGTCGATGTGTTTTCACTGATATGGGGCCCAGGATTAGCACTGTTACTGCTAGCCCTACCGCGTCAGGGATGGAGTAAGCCCGAGGAACCACTGCCACCGGGTAGCCTATGGGGTAGCATTGTTCTTGCCGGTAGTTTAGGCTACTTGATGGTAAATATCCTTCCACTTCTAATTGTATTTATCCCGATAGATATGGATTTCCGACAATGGCTTGAAATGGCTCTTTATTCATGGTTTTTGACTGCTGCTATTAGATCTGCTAGAGGAGGAACACCGTATGAAGTCCGTAAAGTAGCAGGATTACTGCATTCATTGTATCCAGAGAATTTCCAAAATTGGCGCGCTAAAGACGATGTTGAACGTGACTTACTACTCGGTTTTTACCTTGGATGGTTCACCTTCTTCGCTTTCCCAGCAGGTTTGAGTCAAGGTGTCGGAGCGGTAGTCCTAACAGGTGGATTCGGCTGGATAAAAGGGCCATTTTTGCTATTAATGCATATGTTGATGTTTGGCCTAGCTATTCTGATAATCAGATTTGTAGCATCATGGGGCGGCCCGGTTTCACGGATGTTTGGTCGCTCAGGAGCAGATATCTTCGCACGAGCATTAGGCTGGGCAATGGTACCACTTGCTTTGTGGGTACTTGCTGACCGTATTCTAGAGTCGATGGCTAACGGCTTTATTTGATTAGCCAAAACCATCGTGAAGTTGAATTACCTTGCTCAACTGAGAACCGTATTATCGATAATTGAGTTTAGCATATCGGTATAGACCTCAGGGTCGATGGAGGGAGGTTCACCTTGGCGGTGAGCACCACTCATCATCCAATTTTCATCACCAGATGCTCGAATAAAGAATTGCACTGAATGCGGAGGATAATTCAGCCATTCCACCTCATAGTCATCCTTTTCACCTTGCCACGATGTCGGTGGTAACCAATGCTCGTCGGGAACTTGCTCAAAGAAACCAGTCTTGACCGGGGCACTCCTACTCTCAACTAGCGGGTCGAATGGCGAATCATCGAGAAGATCATTTACATCGAAATCCCGCCCTATACCCATCTTATGGCGTATTGAGGTCCACTCATCATCGTTGATGTGGTCGAATAAATCCTCACTTTTACCGGTCGGTTCGGCCTCAAGTCCAGCGATACAAGCGACTGATGCAACGCCAATTGCTTTAGCGTTCTTCTTCTTATTCCAGCGATCTATTAATATCGCTGGCAATACAAATGGTGCGGTTAATCTAGAAACTCGGTTAAGTAATGGAGTCCCAGGCGTGACGATTATTTCATCGGAGCTATAATCGATCATTGCTTTTGAATCTCCGCAGCTATATTGAATTCCATCGGAGGTATAACTGAACTCTATTTCTTCTCCATCAGGGTGAGCGCGACGGATAATATTGCGAATGTGGTCATGGCTGACTTTACCAGCCGCATGCTTCATCGTAACTTGATAAACCATTCAGGACATCTCCCTTGTAATTTGTTGATAAGCGTTAATTGAAACAGGTGCCTCAATGACTGATAATTTTTCAACAGGCCATGGTGCCATCCAAACGTAATATGACAAGGGAACTGCTAAAAATGATAGTAAGAGTTCTGTGCCGATTTCTGATTTTTGTGGTAAACTAAACATTGCAATGAATATGGCAAATACCGCCAGAATAGAAATAGCACTGACTTTGAGGCTTTTCTTGGTGAATCCAGAAAAGAGGAGGGGGACGGCTAGACCCGAAAATAACATCAAATTAACACTGTACAGGAAATCTGCTTCTGTTAGCATAGCATTCCGTACTTGGTTGTCATCTAAGACGAATCCATTGCACTCAACAAATCTATCATTTCTGTTGTCGAAAACACAATCTGCAATATCGATATCTTCTCTTGCTTCAAAATCACTGATCGGTTGGACTATCTCTGCATGAATCGCTGTGAAAATAACAAACATAGCAATCCAGTATAGAGCGAGAACAATCGTCAAATTTAAGCGCGGGAAATGAAAGACGTTAGCGTATTCACCACTCCATGAATTAGCCCAATTGGAATTCGCAACTAGGTAAAGCAAAATAGTAACTATTGGAGTAATTAAAAATGCGACAATATAATCATCAAAGTCTTTATCTTCGGACCAGAACCTGCCACTATCTACGAAAAATGTTACAATGATTGCAAGATGAACTATCAAAATTAGGATCAATAATGAAAGTAGTGAAACCTTCTTCCTATTTGTAATAGCGATTACTTTTCTTTGATTACTCCCTGTCATAAAGAGAAATAAACTGAATAAACAACTTACCACTATCATTCCTATGAAGATATAAGAAAAGAACAACTCTATATCATCAAAACCTGGGCTAGAATTTGAGTGCCAATTAGCAGTCCTCGCCATAAGGTGATATCTTACATTACTATTTTCATCACCTCGTATAAGAAAATAAATCTCTTCGACAAAAACCAAACTACAAAACCAAAATATCAGTGCTGAAAGCGGTTTCTTTTTAGATAATTTAGGCTCTTCTTCCAATATAGAAAAGTTGTCTGATTGACCTCGCTCCACTGGCACTTCGCCTATGCGGGCTGAATGATGAGTCGCTATTTCTGAAAGTAATTTCCAAGCTACATCGTCGCCGCCTAATTTACAACTTCTTAGGTAATCTGCTACGTTGTCAATCACTTCCTGAGCAGGATTGCCAGCATGATGTAGACCCTTGTATAGTAGAACCATCGCTTTGACTGAATCATTGGGGTAGGCCCGTTCCATCTCCAGATAACCACGCGCTATCCGTGGCAACTGAGTCCCAGTCATATCCATCAATGCGAATTGATAGAACAAACTATCATCAAATCCTTGATACGATCTTGTCAGAATTTCGTCAAGTCCTTCACTTACCTTCTCATCATTGAGAATTGTTTTTATTCGATTCTGTCTATCTAGTGAACCATGTGGGGTAGTGCTGGTTAGGTCCTGGATATCGGTAATTGTTGTGACCAACGATGCTAAAATCTGCATCTCGGCCATTCCTCGACCTTTAGCATGGCGTGTCAAAGTACGGATTCCCGCCAATAGTTGGTGTTCCGAGCCGGAGCGAACAAAGTTACCTAGGTCGACTAGCATCGAATATGATGCGAGACCATTTAGTTCAGATTCCTCTTTTACGTTACCCCAGAAATTATCTTTTATCGTCCAAATGCGGTTTTCAGCAGTAGCCAATAAAGTGGCTACCATCGCTTCAAGGTCACTATTATTACTAGCATGTTGGAATCCCATTGCTTCGTGATGCTCGGCTGTATCTGGGTTGACTGCATCGAGATAACGGCTCAAAGACAGATGGCACCAAGCCCCTGCAACACCGGGTTCGGGACCAGAGGACTCCAGTATTGCATTGATTCTCTCACCTTGTTTAGATGAATCCTTAGCCAAGTCCTTACGCTTGTCTATTGAAAGATATAGAGCGTATGCCTCAATGCCATTTAGGTCGCCAGATTTTGCTGCTATTGCGGCTTTATCAGCATGGATAATACAGGCTGCTGGATCAAAGGTTTCAGCCGATGAGCGTGCTAGTATGAGATGACTTCTTGCCAACCATAATGGTTCAGCTTGGACATCATCTCTCTCGATTAAGTGTTTACCTACTTTTTTGGCTACTTCTGGCCAGCCCATCGAATCGAGCAATTTTCCAAATTGTACTAAGTGGGGTGAAGACATTCCTTTGAGAATATTGGAGTCCTCTCTCACTAGAGGGATTGCTGCTTCGATATCAACGCGGGAAAATCCGCCTTCAGGCACTGAAAGGCCCGGTTTATTGATGTCGAAGCAGTCGAGTTGATCGACTAATCTCTCAACGATATCATCTGTATCTGCCTGTAGTTGTTGCACGATATTGACGTCGCCAGCGATTGCTGTATCTGAAAGAGAAACGTTGATCTGTGATTCAGCACCAGTCGGTTCTGGTTCCACTGTTTTAATCAGTGATAATACTCCTGAGAGATCGCTGCCGCATTCGGGGCACTGAATAGTGTCAGCAGTAACCTCAGAGGTGCAAAAAGGGCAGAACACGTTCTGCACATAACTAACTCAGAGATAGTGCTATCGCTTGCTCAAACATTGCCGAGAAGTTACGTATGTGTCACTTTCGTACATGACTAATCGTATTGAAGAGGCGCCGAGTGAGGGATTTGAACTCTCGCGGGCAGGGCCCAGTGGATTTCGAATCCACCGCAATACCAGGCTATGCGAACTCGGCAGGGTTTGTGCACCCCCAAGACCGTCATAAGGCTGATGTCCCTAGCGTAGGTCATGCAGGTCAGCCTTATTGGAGGAGGATTCGATACCTCGGTTGAAATCGATGAAGGTACGAGTATACGAAATATATTATTGGCGGCAAAGATTCATCCTTCAACAGTTATTGTTAGTCATGATGATCGTATACTACCTCACAATACGCTAATCGATCAAGAGATTACCTTGAGCCTAATTGTGGTAAGTAGTGGTGGTTAATCACATATAGATTGAATTCGGCTGTTCGAGTAGTTGCCCAACATGGTCTTCGCCACTGCCATTATCCAATTCTGCAAGACGGCCTACCAAACGGTCCATCGCATCCATAGACACAGTGATTGCCAATCCCCACCAATTATTGATTGCATCAAGCAATCTTTGTGCGGAAATTGGATCCGCACTATTACCTATTGTGGTCGCTATTACACAACAAGCATTCACATTGTGAATTGTACTCAATGAGGTTATCATCGCAGCCATACCAATAACACCGGCTTTTGGCTCATCACGTCGTACATCTACTCCTTTTGTCTCTAATTCTATACGATAATCCTTGGCTGAACAGATGGTGAAGACATCCTTGCGCTCCGGTGGACTAGCCATGCCAGCAAGAGTGATGACTTCGCCGTGACAAAAAGCCTCAAGTATCCATGTTGCAACTTCGTATTGGCCTTCGGCACTTGTCGGTTGCGCATCTCCAGTTAAGGTGAAAAATACCTTTTCATCTATTTCCACTCTTGAAATCAGAAGATGAGGTGGAGCGAGGAGCCCATCCTCATCCATCAATGCTACAGGAGGTAGTGAGGGGTGAACAATTCTGGCAATGGGTTCACTATCGAGATTCTCATTAATAGCATCGACAACCAATTTTCCGACATCGCCAACGCCCGGCATAGCGCAAAGTAGAGTCTCGCCACTGAAATCCTCCTCCCTCTTTAGCCAGTCTACAACGACGCCCATGTTAGCAACATCCTCTCACGACGGGCAATAATGCTTGCTCAAACAATATGGCAGAAAAGCGCCAGTTGTGGACTGATTTCACTCTTCGGAATCATCGAGAGTAGGCAGAGTTCCAGACCAACCTTCTCCTTCAACACCAGTGAGTTGGCGACGAAGATGAGCTCTTGCATCCTCTGGAGACCATTTGATCGCTGCTGCCTGTACAACTTTAGCACCACAGTTCGGGCACTCAGCCTTCAGTGTGTGAATGTCGCAAGTAGAACATATTTGAAGCATTTGACGTGCCATTTCAATCCCTCTGTGCTGATGCCTGACCACCGGCATCGGTAATGATTTTGATGCAACTAGTGGTTGCATTATCCCAGACTTCTTCGCCGGTTTTGAAATCAGGTGCTTTAAGTTCAATTCGATAGGAGGGTGCACCATCATAGTAACAGAACACTTCGATTTCAGCTTCAGCATCTGAACATCCTTCTGCTGCAAGTAATCCGGCCCGGATGATGTCAATACCTTCTTTATCCTCAACTGAGAGTTTGAAAGCCCCACGGATTTCGACAAATGGCGGAATGATGTTCTCTACAGATATCTCGATGAAATCTGCAATCCAATCGCCTTCAAAACCAGCATCTGCAATCGAGTTAGGATGTAATGCTGCTTCTTCGAAGGCAGAATACAATGTTTCGAATGCCTCGCTTAGTTCCCTGACAGTAGCATTGGTTTTCTCATCATCCCAACCTGCTTTCTCACCAAGAACTTTCATCAATTGGTTAGCACGTTGCTCATTCTTCCACTGTTGAAGGCGGGCTCGGCGTCTTTCTTCACTAACGCTTTTGAGTGATAATTCTAAACTTTCTCCGTCACGTCGTACCCTTAGTACTTTACAGATCAATCGTTGACCATCTCTCACGAATCCACGGATATTCTTTATCCAACCTGATGCGACTTCACCTATGAAAATAAATCCACGGATACCGGGGAATTCATCGAGATCGACATAAGCGCCGTTTTGCTTTACTTCAGTTACTGTGCAGACGACTAATGCACCCTCATCAGGTGCTCCGGCCAACTTCTTACCCATGGAGGCTCAGCCTCCTCACTGTAGAGTCTCTAGGACTTCACATCCGACCAACTTGGCGTTACCACCAGCTGGACTAGTCAATGTTGCACCACAGACACCGCAAGCGATGGCTGTTGTGGCGCGAGAAAAAATGATGGTCTCATTGCTGCAGTCTTTGCAACTTACTTTTAGAAATTGGCTTGCCATAATAATCACTTCACTTGTCGATGAGTTCGAATTTCTTCGCTCTTTGGCAAGGAGCATAGTGCGCCTTGCCTGTCTCGTTACAACGGAATAGGATATTGACCCTCTTAGTAGGCTTCTCACGGCCTTCGGGTTTTGGTCTAGGGAAACCGCGGTAACCTGCCATAGCTCGGCGGAAACGACGCTGACCCCATTTGAGTTCGCTTGCGCGCTTCTTCTTTACCCGTTCAACGGTATGCATAGTGTGCTTACCCGCTGAAGGACTGTAGCGTTTAACCTGACGGGGCATCTTCACCATAAGAACACCAGAAGCAAGTCGGCCACTCAGGGTCCGTATATATGCATGCCGCACATAATTATGCGACTAAAATGCACCACTGCGCCTATGCAAAGGGTGATATTGATAAGAATGATTCGTTGTGGTGGGCTAATGGATAGTACCCTAGGGGCGGCGCTATTGTTCTGGCTACCATTGCTTATGGTAGCGCTGGGAGCGTGGATTTCATCCTCGATGAACAACACTACTATCGGCCGTAGTATCTCGTTTATCGGACTGGCGATGGTGATGATTTCACCATGGACCATCCCTTCTTCTGATTCGACAGCAGTCGGACAATTACTACTCAATTTATTGATTCCAGTGATAATAATGTGCTGGGGACTATACGGTATGGTCTTTGGTGGACACGTTCCCGTTCAAAGATTACCACCGTCGTCACGTTGGATCGGACTTGCCATTTGTATCACCGCCATCACTGGTTTGGCATTGATGCATTGGAGTATTATGACACCGATGTGGCGCGGGGAGATCAATCCCTATTGGATAGTTTTCTGGCCCACTTTCTTACTGTTCACTATATCCATCTCTAGTGTTGCATGTGTGTCCCTCCTTACATTAGGCACCAATCGTCTAGATTCAGCATTACGTTTAGCAACCCTCGGTCTACTAACCGCAGGCCTAACAATATCAGCAATGCTAATCGATGGAGCGATAACTTCAGCAGAAGCCTTTCGCGAGCATCTATGGATGGCCTCAGCCGACATCCTGGGGATAATTCTCGGTGCAGGATCTGCCATCATAGTGTTCACGATTGTTATTTGGACATATGAGAATACTCAACAACATCCGAGTAACACCACTCCCCCAAGTGCAGAGGAGTACGAGCATGTCGCAGCAGTGATTGCTGACAATATAGGAGGTGGGGAAGATGAGTGATGGCAAGGCGAATTGGAGTTGGCTATTCATTGCGGCTTTATTGCCTGTATTACTCATGGTCGTATTCGATGTCATATTAGGCCATAGTTTCCCTGAAGAAACGTTTAAGCGATTTGCAAATGCCCTACTTACATCGTATGTATTGGCCGGTATTTTATTGACTGGTAATCTATTCTTTTACGCTGGAAGCCGACAACGACCTTTGGCGCCTATTGTCGGCATGGGTATTGCAATTCTTGCTGGAATTGCCATCACGGTATTACTGTTAAGCCAGGATGAGTTATTGATGGAAGCTAATGGTAGCGTCCAAGCTCAGATTCTGCACAACATCGTTCATATGCTAGTCTCAGCAGGGGCAATGGCTCTATCTGCTACGTTGGTAATAGGCTCGATGTTCGCCGCTATTGTGTCCAAGAAGCCAACACCACTCTTCGACGAAGAAGAATGACTACCCATCGGTTTGATAAAGTCCATTCAGGTGGAGCGGCTGCACGGTGATACCATGTCCAAGGGAACTCCATCAAGGGGAAAGCGTCAGAAGACCACCCACATACGCTGTAGAAGATGTGGACGCAGCGCGTACCACAAGCAGAAAAGTGTCTGCGCATCGTGTGGTTACGGGGCAACTGCGAAGATACGCAGCTATAACTGGGCCAAGAAAACTCACCGACCTTGAATATCCTTTTGAGCAAAAGGGATGTAAGTCGGCTCTTCCTCCATACAACTGGCGAGACACATGTGCGGCATTATCGGTATCGTCGGCCGCAGTGGCCTCCACATCAATCAATTGCTTTACGATGGGCTTACAGTTTTGCAACATCGTGGACAAGATGCTGCTGGAATGGTAACTGAGAACAAAGGTCGATTCCATTTGCGAAAGCAAGTCGGATTGGTCAAAGATGTATTCTTAGAAAAGCACATGAAGCACCTACTTGGCAGTTCTGGCATCGGTCACGTGCGCTACCCTACGGCAGGTAGTTCATCATCAGCCGAAGCTCAACCTTTCTACGTCAACTCTCCCTTTGGCATTTCATTAGCTCACAATGGTAATCTTACTAATGTCGAGAAATTACGTGAGATGATAACCATCGATAATCGTCGCCACCTCAATACAACTTCAGATTCAGAATTACTTCTCAATCTATTAGCTATCGAATTGCAATCACATGTTCCAAATCTCAAGATTGATGGTCAAGCCCACGTAGATGTGAAGGGGATCTTTGCAGCGGTTAATGCTGTAAACACTGCAGCAAAGGGCGGCTATGCCTGTATCTCTCTCCTTAGTGGCTATGGAATTCTCGCATTCCGTGATAGTCACGGCATCAGGCCTCTGATTTTTGGAAGTAGAGAAAACGATGGCGTAAAACAGTGGATCGTAGCCAGTGAATCGGTAGCAATCACTGCACTCGGTTTTGAGATTGAGCGAGATGTTGCACCAGGAGAAGCAATTTTCATCTCCAATTCAGGCGCTATGTTCTCGCAAATTTGCGCACCAAAGACAACAAATGCACCTTGCATCTTCGAACATGTCTACTTTGCTAGACCAGATTCTGTAATCGATGGAGTATCGGTTTATCAAGCAAGATTGAACCAAGGCCAAAGGTTGGGCGAGAGGATTATGGAAGAAAATCCAGATCTGAAAGTCGATGTTGTCATTCCTGTCCCCGATTCAGGCCGCTATGCTGCATTGCAAATGGCGCGGACACTAGGAGTAGAATACCGTGAGGGTTTTGTCAAGAACCGATATATCGGACGCACTTTTATCATGCCAGGGCAAGCGATTAGAATGAAATCGGTACGCAGAAAGCTAAACACTATCGCCAAGGAATTCGAAGGAAAGAATGTCATGCTGGTCGATGACTCCATAGTCAGAGGAAATACCAGTGCCCAAATCATCGATATGGCTAGAGAAGTCGGCGCGAATAAAGTTTACTTCGCATCCGCTGCACCGCCGGTAAGGCATCCGAATGTCTACGGAATCGATATGCCAGCGGTGGAAGAGTTCATCGCTAATGACAAGAATATCGATGAGATATGCAAAGTTATAGGAGCGGATCGACTCTTCTATCAAACTCTAGAAGACCTTATCGAAGTCACCAGCATCAACGGTGAACAAGTATGGGATACCAGTTGTTTTAACGGTGAATACATCACTGGCGATATAGACCAAGAATACCTAAATCAATTGGAAAGACAGCGAAATGATGCTGCCAAAGTACCCACTGATGATTCAAACGAAGGAGGAATCGACCTTCACAACGATGCTTGAGGATTATTGATGTCGAACACCTGGATACTAAGATTCGGTGAAATAACCCTCAAAAGTCGTCCTGTTAGAAGAATATTCCACAGTATTTTATTCCACAACCTTCATGCAATTGCATTCAAACGAGGAGTTAGTCTCAAAGCGCAACGTCTTGGCGCACTTCATTTGGTTATTTCAGATGCTGAACCAGAGGATGTGGAGGAAGTTCTTAGCCGAGTTCTAGGCATCGTCGCCGTAGATCGTGCTATGATTATTTGTGATAGTAACGATGCTGATGAAGTAGCCAAAATAGTTCTAGATCGTGATCTTAATCTCGGAGAAAAGAGAACTTTTGGTGTTAGAACCAAGAGATTAGGCACTAATAAAAATTGGAATAGTCAGAGTTTTTCAGGAGCAGTCGGCCATGCCATGTTGCAAATGGATGACACTCTCTCTGTCAATTTGAGTAAGCCAGACATGTGGGTTAAACTAATTATAGAACCAAGTCGAACTTGGTTACTCAGTGAAAGATTTACTGGCGCAGGTGGCCTTCCATCAGGGGTGCAAGGTGATGTACTATGTCTTTTGAAAGAGGAAATAGATACTCTTAATTCATTCTTAGCAATGCGAAGAGGTTGTAGATTGATTCCGATAGAAGGAAGTGATGAATCTGCAATCGAAACATTGGCTCAATGGGATCCTTTTATTGGCATTCCAAGCGACAAAAACAAAAAGCCAAGGGGGGTCATTGGCACTACCATTGAAAAAGCGGAAGAAATTGTCGCTCGGGAAGAAGGTGAGAAAATAGTGCCTTTATGTACTTTAAATCTACTTTGCGCCTGGACAGAAACTGAAAAGTTAGACCTTCAGAAGCACATACATCAGCCAGTATCTAATCGAAAACTAATGGACATCGATGCATGGGTATCTTGAACCTGATGTAAACTGGTCCCTGTATGGGCCGTAGTGTCGCCATAGTCGAACGACTCGAATCAAAATCTAAGGTCATCGCAGTTTCTGTCAGCGCTGACGGCAGCAGTTCTGCTTTCGCTGAGAGAGAAAGGGTGGTCATCACTGGAGGTCCGGTCATCGAATGTATAGGAGTGACTGCTATTAGATACATAGCTGACAACCAATTATTAGTCGCTCACCGAAGCGGTCTAACCTGTTATTCCGATGCTGAAGAAATCTGGCAACACACTGATGACACCGGTGCGGAGAAACTGGCTGTTGGCCGGGGATTTGTAGTTTATAGTGACGGATTAGGCCGGACGCATGTTTTGAATGAGAGAGGAGATGCAATATTCGATGCAGATATTCAAAACACTTTACACATAGCCATCGGTTCAAGTTTAGCGATCGCTGATGAAGCAGGAAATGTTCGCGCATTCTCATGGGATGGAGAATTGATTTGGCAACGTCCACAAAGAGGCACTGTCGGCGAAGTAATCACAGCTCTAGGCTGGAACGGCGACGCTATTATCGTTGCACGAGAGGGCCACGGTTTGGTCCCTGGTGAAGAAGAAGCGATTGAGGTTGAGTGTTGGCGCAATGGTAAATTGATTGAAAGAAATGAGCCAAAAGCAAGGGTCGTCGCTCTTGACGGTGTGTGGCAAGGTCTCGACATGGGCGGAGTGCAGCACTATGGTGAAGTCGTAGCCGAGATTCAACATCCAATTCGCAATATGATAGATGGTGGTGAAAGGGTATTAGCAACTGCCTGGTTTCACGTCTATCTAATCAACAAAGATGGTATTTCATGGTCGGTAGAACATCAAGGAATGACCGAACACTGTGCTGCAAGTGCAGATTGGAGTGTAGTTATGATTGGAGGAGAAGATCAGAATGATTGGACTGAAAGTGAACCGGTGATTATCATCAATGCCAATGCTGAGCCAAGTGATATCACCGAAACTGCCGGAGCAATGCCTGATTGGGGTGAAGCACCAGCAATAGAAATCGATGCAGGTGACCTGTATGGTAAAGACGAGGCTTTTGAGGCACTAGTAGCGATAGATGATCAGTCCAAATCGCAATCGACTGCTGACATGTCGTTATTGATGGGAATGCTCGATGATGATGAAGAGGAAACCAAAGTCAATGCTGAAGAGGCATATGACCTGATGGCTGAATTGAAAACCGCAATCGATGAAAAAATCCCACCAAAAGCGGATAGCGGCAGTGATCGGGTCATTAAATCTGACGAAGATGGAAAGGCACTGGTAACTTTGGATGGTTCTTCATCTTATGACCCTCAGGAGCGAATTGAGAGTTGGCAATGGATCGATTCAACCGGCAAGGAAATATCAGATAAACCAAAGGTCAAGGTCAAGATTTCAATTGGGGTTCATCGGTTCGACCTAAGGGTGCGTGACCGCGATGGTAGTTGGACTTCTGATTCTTTGAGTATTACGGTTGAGAGCATTTAGTAAGGAGTTGCCTACAATGGTTAAATCACCACTAGTTGAGCATTTTATGGTCACTGCATTACAACAGAGATGTTCTGTAGTAACCGATCCAGAAGATGGAACTTGTGTAATAATTGACGGTGGAGGAGAGGCTGAGAGAATTATATCTTGGCTCGATCGACGCGAAGGTTCTGGTCCCGATGCAATAATCGGTGAATACCAAGGTGAAAGAAATGTTGTCGCACTCTTGAACACCCATGCCCACTTTGATCACAGTGGCCACATTCCTTATCTGCTTGAAAGATATGATGTCAAATGGCATCTGCACGCTGATGATGCCTTTCTACAATCCACCGTTCAATCAGCAGCCAACAGATGGGGTTTCACCGTCCCAGAACCGGCGCTTGCAGATATAGAATGGGACCATGGGGATTTATTTTCTTTTAACAACTTGAATTTCGAAATCATTCATACCCCTGGCCATACCCTCGGAGGTTGCTGTCTAAAGTTGACTGTTGAAGATGGCGCTGATCATCTCTTCGTCGGTGATACACTGTTCGAAGGGTCGGTCGGTAGAACCGATCTACCTGATTCTGGTGGAGACATGGAACTACTATTATCGATGATAAGAGAACGTCTTTGGCCTCTTGAGGAGGATACAATAGTCCATCCTGGCCATGGCCCTTTGACGACAATAGGTCATGAAAAGGAAACTAACCCCTTTGTCAACGGCCAAAGGTTTGGCCGCGGTTCTT
Organism: uncultured Candidatus Poseidoniales archaeon; assembly: GCA_905181715.1. GTDB lineage: Archaea > Thermoplasmatota > Poseidoniia > Poseidoniales > Poseidoniaceae > MGIIa-K2. The sequence goes on along the minus strand of CAJIYT010000010.1, from coordinate 21,327 downwards.
GGCTATGATTACATCATTGCGGCAAGAGATTTTTCAAGAATTGGAAGTGTCTCTTCCCAAGTTGCTACTATTCCATAATCAGCATATTGGAAAATCGGTGCGTCTGCATCCTTGTTGATTGCGACTATGTACTTCGATGAACGCATTCCAGCTAAGTGTTGTATTGCTCCAGAAATACCTACTGCGATGTAGAGATTAGGATTGACGGTCTTACCGGTTTGTCCGACTTGCATTCCATGCGGAATATCATCCCAGGTATCGACTGCTGCCCTACTGGCACCAACCGCTGCACCGAGAACATCAGCGATTCTTTCAAGGTGGGAGAAATTTTCTGGTGAGGACATTCCTCTTCCACCCGAGATTATGATATTGGCTTCTGCCACATCAAGACGCTCGCTAGATCGGGCAAGTAACTCCTCGACTGCAGTCAGCACATCACCGGATTGGTCGATGACACTGACATCTGCTGGAACTGAAACTGCTGCGGCGAAGATATTGGCACGTACGCTGACGACAACATCTGCTGATGCATTGACTGTCTGCATCGCTTTACCAGAATATACCGGACTGGTTAGATTTGAACCATCGATGGCTACAACATCTTGAACAACGGGTATATTGCGACGGGCTGCTATTCTTGCTGCAAGGTCTTTCGAGCGCGGACTGGCTGCGACGAATATTGAACCTGCGGGAGTTACTGCGTCGAGGGCATTAGCCCAACCAGCAGCATCATACGAAGCAAACATAGGACCTTTACAGGCTATTACTCGTCCTGCGCCAGTAAATCCGGCTCCGTCAGCAATACTAGAATTCACACAGGGGACGATAATGGTAGGACTGCCACCAAAGGCGATTACTGCACTTACCAATTCGGCAGTAACATCTGCAACTACACCATTATTTATCTCTGCTATTACAATTGTTTCAGACATTAAATCACCTCAAATTACGTTTGCCTCATCTCTTAGAAGTCTTGCAACCTCTCCGGCAGAATCAGCACTATTGTACTTCTTACCCTCAGCCTTTTGTGGAGGTGCCGATTGATTGACAACGCTCACTGTAGACGCTGGTGCGGTTTCGCTTCGAACTTCTACCTGTGCTCTTTTGGCCATCATTATTCCCTTGACATTGGGTTTACGCACTTTGAATGCACCCTTATCACAACTGATTACCGCTGGCAATGGAATTGCGACCTTAGCAGAGCCGCCATCAAATGGACAGGTGACTTTGATTCCATTTTCGAATGAGATGTCTGTGATATTGGATATACTCGCCCAACCAAGCCTTTCCGCTACTCCCGGACAAGTAGATCCCGCACCGGTATCAGCCGCTGCTTTTCCACAATAGACAACTTGCGCTCCCAATCCTAAAATAACACTGGAAAGAACTGATTGGAGGGAATTGGAATCCATTTCAGCCCAGGAGTCATCCCATACACGGACTAATTCATCGACACCGATGGCTTTGGCATCTTTGAGAATTTTATCACAATCAGCTGAACCTAAAGTTAGGGCTGTGACTTTACCACCTGTTGCTTCTCGATGCCTTAATGCCGCCTCAATAGCAAATTCATCATAGGGGCTCATAACCCATTTTACCATCGACAAATCGACCTTACCACTATCGACTACAATACGAGCATTGGTATCAGGAACTCGCTTGACTAAGACTACTATCTCTACCATTTCCTCACCTATCCCCCACAGGGGATGAACAGGCGACCAGAAAGCCGTTGATGAACCTTATCTCAATCATTGCTCAATGACTCGAGCGCAATCAGCGTTTCAGGATTATTTGCAAAGAACTCAGCCACGCAGGAAAGACCACTCGAAATACCGCTTGCTACAGCCATCTTCACATCGAAAGGATGGAGGGTTCCATCACTAACTGCAGCCCTAATTGCAATTAAATCAGTCCATGTAGAAGGTTCACCATATTCGGGGTTAGGTATAACTTCAAGGCTGCCGTTTTCAGGTAGGACAATATGTTCTATCAATTCGTAAACAGGAGATTCTGAATCTTCTGGGTCGAGGTAAGCCTTCCGTAATTTCTTAGCCAGAGACTTTTCATCATCGTGCAAAAGAATTGCACCGTTGGGATCAGATTTACTCATCTTATGGTCAAAAGATTCCATCCTTGCACCCTTGCTCTTGAGATTGGAAATAATTGGAGTGTGCAGACATGTCGCTTTACTCCAGCCCCAGCGGTCGGCAACATCACGCATGTACATGTGCGCCTTTCGCTGGTCCATTCCACCTATTGCAACATCTATATTCAATTCGAAAATATCAGCTGCTTGAAGAGCCGGATAGTAAAATCGTGAAAGATCACCATCGCTTGAATCTTCATCACGACCCATTATCGAAAACGTTCTCCTTACACGTGCCAGACCCATGTTCTTTGAACATCTTAGTACACGTGCCCAATATTCGCCGTTATCCATAATAGCGCTAGCATAAACAAAGCGTAATTCACCGGGCCCTTCACCCTCTGGTGGTTGGCCAAGTAACGCTCTGAAGGTATCTTCCATGTAACGGCCTGTCAGTTGAATCGAATCCATTACGCCACCGAATTTATCGTTGACCCAAGCATGCCAATCGGCTAAGAAAATCAGAACATTAGCCTTAGCATCGAGCATTCGACGCAGTTGCAAGGAGAGAACCTTCCAGCCAATATGAGCCTTGCCACTCGGTTCAAAACCGACATAACATCTGATGATACCGTCGCCACCAAGACTGCTGCCGTCAGCCAAACAATCCACAAGATGAGCAATACCTACTGCCTCATCGACATCATCTACCATCTGTGATAGACGTGTCCGATCGGTTTGCGAGAGTTCCTCGACCCGCGCACACTTCTCGGCCAACTCATCCATTCATTCACCTCATGGTGATAGTAACTTGTTTAATTTTTCACTTAGAGAGGCGGCACGTGTACCATCACCCTCTGCGAGTTTGCTCTCAATTTCTGCGATGAGAACCTCTGCCTCAGCTTTGGTATCATCACCCATCTTCTCTGAAATAGACATCAACTTTCGAGCCATTGCAATCCCTGATTTAGCCTTAGACAACTTCTTACCAGCTTCTTTAGCTTTATCACCACGCTGCTTTGGATTATAGCCAGTAGCAGCGTCAAGGAAATTAGACCAGCGCTTACGTGATTCAAGTGCCTTTTCGCGGCCACCATCACTTTCTAGGAAATCACCGAGGTCAGAACCTTTCATCTGCTCTACTTCGACCTCTAGTTTTCCCTTCTCGTTAAAACCACACTCTACTTGCTTAAGGATGGCGAAATTAGCGGTGAAAATACCTTCAGTTTCGACTTGAACATCATTAAAGTACTCTGTTGCCATCTTTGCTAAGCCGGCATTGCCACCGATGCTCTTTACCAATCCTCGCTTGACCTCAAATGTCTCCATGACCAACCCATTGGCACTCGCATCATAAGCCCACCGTCACAAGCCGGTAAAGACCAACAGGGTTTTTGTTCAGTTCCTTGTGCACAGGTCATGCGACGAGTGGGGGCCTGTCTACTGGCCTTGCTGATGATTCCAATAGCATCGGCAGCATTTACAACCTCCATCCAATTGACTGTAGAAGATAAACTGGCGGATAATGACATCGGTCTTTCGGGAGGAGAGTTATCCCCCAATAATGAAAAGATTCTATTATTCGGAGTAGATGGTTATTCACATATATTGATGGCTACAAGTGCTAATGATAGGACGACTGATATCGATTTGGAAAAGAAGGTTAACCATTCACTAAATGCTGCGGCCTGGCACCCGCGTGGAAATACTGCTTATTTGGTCGGACAATCAGGCACTATGCTGCGATATGTCGGTGAGACTCATGCTATTGAGACGATTCAGGTTCCAGCCGCTATAGCCGATGAAGATCTAACGGCTATGTCTTGGGTTCAAAGTGGAACCCACGCCTATGTCGCTGCTCAAAGTGGTAATATCTGGAAATATTCTAATGGATCTGGTTTCGAAGCATTAAATGATAGTAAAGAAACTGCAATTACCGACATCACTTGTCATAAATCCGACAATGGTATATGTATTGGAGTGACACTTAATGATGGTGTATTCGTAATAGATAGGGATGCCATACTTACTTGGATAAGCGGTACGAGTTCAGACACATGGATTGGAATATCCTGTGATGATGGAGCCCTAAATGAATGCACTACCTATGGCTCAAATGCGAGGATTGGAACCTTGAGGATAAACCCTGATGTCGCATCTTCATCGACTATGGAATTGATCTGGGAATTAAAAGACCTCGGAGGTGATTTAATTGGAGAAAACCGCGGTATCGATTCGAGCACCTTACTCTATACTGCACCTTTTGGCCTGATTAGACAAAACCCCGACACCACGGATTCCAATACTTTGCTCCTCAATGAAGATTTAATCGCTACCGATACATCATTGGCTGGTGATAGTTTGGTTATGGCTTGGGAAAATGATGTTAGAACAGGTTTCATGATTACTAGTCGTGGGAGTGTAATCTCGTTTGAGCCATTGACTAGTGAATTGACCGATAGTATGCTCGCCACAATCTTAGCAATAGTCGTAGTAATCTCAGTCCCAGGAGTGCTCATAGGCATGATTTATTGGAATAGTCCTTGGTTACAACGCAAGTATCTACAACTACGTGGCTTTGATAAGAAGAAGAAAAAGTAGGTAACATTCATGAGGGTCTTAGCAACGGGAACAGGATATGGAGCCCTTTGAAGGACTAGACTTCTACGACATCGAGAGCCTGCTTTCCGAAGAGGAAATCATGATTCGTGATATGGTAAGAGAATGGGTCGACGAAGAGGTCATCCCAAATATCGAACAAGCATGCGCAGATGGAGTATTTCCCGACAAATGGCGAGTCGCTCTCGGAGAGATGGGAGTCCTCGGCGCACCGTTAGAAGGCTATGGCTGCCCTGGTTTATCCTATGTCGCCTATGGATTGATTTGTCAAGAACTCGAGAGAGGAGATTCTGGTCTTCGTTCATTTGCTTCAGTACAAGGCTCGCTAGCTATGTATCCAATTTGGGATTTCGGTACCGAGGAACAGAAAAATTACTACTTGCCAAAAATGGCAAGTGGTGAATGGATTGGCTGCTTTGGACTAACCGAACCTGATTATGGGTCCAACCCCGGAGACATGATAACAAAAGCCGAGGATATGGGTGATCACTACTTACTCAACGGAGCAAAGATGTGGATTACCAACGGCACAATAGCAGATGTTGCTGTGGTTTGGGCTAAACTTGATGGCGTGATTCGTGGTTTTATCGTTGAAAAAGATGATGTCGGCTTTTCCGCACCCGAAATGAAGGGTAAATACTCACTTCGAGCTAGTATAACCAGCGAATTGGTTTTCCAAGATTGTAAAATTCCAAAAGATCGTATGTTCCCTGAAGTCAAAGGATTGAAAGGGCCATTTTCATGCCTCAATAACGCTCGCTTTGGCATATCATGGGGAGCACTCGGTGCTGCTATGGCTTGTTTCCACAGCGCAAAAACATACGCACTTTCCCGTATTCAATTCGACCACCCAATCGCCTCATACCAATTGGTGCAAAATAAATTGGCTTGGATGTTGCGTGAGATCACCAAGGGTCAATTGCTAGCATATCACCTCGGCCGCAAGAAGGACGATGGCTCTTGGTTCCCTGAGCAGATATCATTAGCGAAGATGAACAATGTCGACATAGCACTAGAGGTTGCTCGCAGTGCCCGTGATATTCATGGCGCAAATGGTATCCTTGATGAATACCCAATTATGCGCCACATGGCTAACCTAGAATCGGTAAAAACCTATGAAGGAACTCACGATATACACAACTTGATCATTGGTCGTCATATCACTGGCATTCAGGCATTTACTCGCTCGATTTGAATAGACTTTAGATTTCAACTACGGGTGAAATCAAAATCTACTGCCTTTTGGCAGTAGTAATCTCAGTAATGAAGACCTAATCGGATTCGTTTTTGATATGTCCTAAACACATGTGTATCGCTATACCGACTGGCATTAGCATTACTCCAAAGAAGATAGATGACTTTGCAATCCAATTATTGGTATTTTGCTCTAAACTGCGCTTCCAAATCCATCGTGTGACAAAGATATCACCTGCAACCATATGAGCCCATGCTGCAGAAGCTCCGGCTGGTGTCGCTAACAAAGAGGCTAACGCACCAAGAGAATTTGCAGGATTTGCCATATCTTGGAATAACTCGATCAAACCAGAAGGATTGAACAAAGTAAGTGCGAACCAAATCGCAATTGGGCCAACAAAGAACCAAGGTCCTTTCATCAACATTGTTGTCCTTTCACTTTGGGGATAAACCAGCATATAGAACCAAAATGGTCCAACCCACATTGTTGAAAGGAAAAAAGAAATGTCATAAATATCCATGATAAACCACCTCAGACCCTCGCCATCAATCCCATTTTAAGCGGCATGGGTGATATGAATTTACTGTGCATTGGAGTGTCCACACCTAACTTCTTGAGATGATGATTTAGCAATGTCAATGGAGCAGAACGAGGAAGAAGTCCTTTTCTAAAATCATGAATTAATTGGGTTATTTCCTTCTTATCCTCCTTGGTCAATCCCACAGATAAACGCCCGACAACATGCTCCATAGCATGGGCTATTTGGCCGTTATTGGTAAGTTTTGTAAGATGACTCTGTGCAGTAGTCATGTATTGTAGTGCAATATGATCAGGATGATCACCTGCATCACAACCGTCAGCAATAAGGCGCCCTAGTATACGTTTTGCAGCAGGAGCTTTGCTCAATAAGAATAGTTTGTTTTCAGAATGGAATTTCATTATTTTACTTGCAGTCCATCCTTCATTACCAATTGCTAACCAATCGGAAAAGAAATGTACTCGAGACAAGAAATGTTCAGCTTGTAAAGGATCTGTCAATCTACCTTCTTCGATAACAGGGATGTGTGGGTAAAGAGTTGTGAATACTTTAGTGAACAGACCCATACCATCTCTTTGAGCAGTAGGATTGTCATCTTTGTACACCTTTACTCTTTCAAGGCCGCAACTAGGAGATCCCCTCTTAAAAACGAATCCACAAATACCTTCAGATACCAAATAATCTGATTTAACTTCAGCAAACTCTATCATTTTTTCAGTGAAGTCCTCGCCACTTTTTGGATTAACCAGGGACACTTTATCATCGCTTTTCACCAGACGAATTGTCGGCCTAGGTGTTCCCATTCCAATCCCAACCTCAGGACAAACCCCTACAAGATCAAGATATTCGCCCCAGACTCTAGTTAGGGTTCTAAATTCAGCAGCATCACCGTTGTATCGCACTCTTTGTCCGAGGAGACATGAAGACACTGCAAGTTTAGGTTTACTAGACATAACATTGGCTTATCCTATCCATATATGAAAGACCGTTTTAAGCCAGATATCAAGAGATGAATAAGAATCTCGATTAAGCGAGTAAGCATTAGATGTGTTATGTTAAAAATAATAATCAAAATTCATTGAGCAATATTCAAGAAACGAATTGCCCAGCACTAAAGCATGGCGCAGTCAGTAATTGAGTTGCTCGAGGTTATAAGGTCGAAAAGAGGCATTATCGAGACCGTCGGACTCACTGATGAGATAATTATCGATTTCGCAGCAAATGATTCACAATTGGTCCAAGTAATTGAGGAAGCAGTTGCAATCCATACGGAACTACTAGAAGAGTTCGGCGAGGAAGTAATGTCTTTACCAGAGGCTGAATTAGTCGCTGCCTTACAAGAGGATTACGTTAATTTCTATTCCCCAGCTACTGTCAATCCATATGTGGCTATAGCAGGTCGTGGTCCTTGGATGGTCACCGCATCAGGTGCGGTCTTACACGACAATGGCGGCTATGGCATGCTTGGAAGCGGTCATGGGCCAGAAGCGATTATCGAAGCGATGTCGAAAAATTGGGTCATGGCCAATGTAATGACCCCTTCGTTTAGCCAAAAGCGCTTATCAGATCGATTACGCAAGGAGTTGGGACATACCCGCGGTTCATGCCCATTCGCACGCTTCATCTGCATGAATAGTGGCTCTGAATCGGTTACTGTAAGCCTACGTATCGCAGATGTCAATTCAAAGAGAATGACCGACGTCGGTGGTCTTCACGAGGGAAAGCCAATCAAATTGCTGGCGGTCGAGAAAGCATTCCATGGAAGAACTGGAAGACCGGCTCAGATCTCACATTCCTGTATGAGCAAATATGCTGAAAACCTTGCTAGTTTCCGTGATAGAGACAACCTTCTACTGGTTCCAGCAAATGATGTTGAGGCATTGAACAAGATGTTTGCTCGTGCTGATGAAGAAGGATTCTTCATTGAATTGATGGCGATTGAACCGATTCAGGGCGAGGGTAACCCCGGAAGTTGTGTCACAAGGGAGTTTTATGATGAAGCCCGACGTTTGACTTCAGAACATGGTTCCATGCTATTGGTCGATTCGATTCAAGCAGGAATTAGGGGCCAAGGCTGCCTATCTATAGTAGATTACGAAGGTTTCCAAGATGCTGAAGTACCTGATTTGGAAACTTGGTCTAAGGCGTTGAACGCAGGACAATACCCGCTCTCAGTACTTGGGCTAAGTGCCAGAGCTAGCGAATTATATGTCGTCGGAATCTATGGTAATACCATGACTACCAATCCTCGTGCTCTTGAAACTGCAATCGCTGTACTAGATCGCATAACACCAGAATTAAGAGACAATATACGGGAGAGAGGAAAAGAATTCGTCAGTAAGTTAAATGCACTTTCAGAGGAGTTGCCTGGAACAATAATCAAAGTTCAAGGTACTGGATTACTATGCTGTGCTGAACTAAACCCCGAGATTCTACAAGTGGTCGGTTTTGACAAGGTTGAGGTTTGGTGCAGAAAGAATGGACTAGGGGTTATTCATGGTGGAGAGAATGCACTTCGTTATACCTCTAATTTCAATATCACTTCAAAGGAAATAGATTTGGTTATCGATATCACCCGTAAAGCAATCAAGGCTTTCACTGAATAATCTAACAATCGATTACTATCCTGAGGTCTAATCAGACGTCTGGCAGTAGACCTATCCTTGAAAGTCCAGTCCAAACAGGGTCAAGGAATGCAGGTAGGAAACGGTGTCTCAGATAGACTGTTGCTGCAAGAGATAACTTCTGCATCTTATTCAATTTGACACGCTTGGTGAATACATCTCCCTGTTGTCGCTCTATCTTGCGCAAAATTTTACCATAGAATGCAATCATTGCCGCTGGAGAATAACGTGATCTTCGCGGGAGAAGGGGCAACAATTGCTTAGCCTCTTCGAGATAGGTGCGGGCACGCTTTGCATAGTTGTGAACATATGGTTCCCATGCCGTGTTAAGAACTACTGACTCGCCCAACTCACTCTCTTTTATGCCATTCTTTTCCAACTCGTCGAGAGGTAGGTAAACCCGGTTTCTCTCAATGTCCTCACCAATGTCACGCAAGACATTTGTCAGTTGCATGAAGATGCCCCATGACTCTGCGAAGTGTTTAGCTCTAGGGTCTTCATAACCATAGATTTCGATACACATCAAACCAACAACGCTTGCAACTCGGTAACAATAGAGATAGAGTTCATCAAAATTACGATAGCGATTATTGTAGAGATCATCTTCCATACCAGTGATGAGATCATCGAAGACCTGTCGTGGAATATTATACCGATTTACTGTATCCTTTAGTGCAAGGAATACCGGGTCTGTGCTACAGACCTCATTATAGCAAGTGGAGAGTTTCTTCCTAAAGAAGAATAACTGGGTTATCTTCTGAAGATATCTATCTTCCTGAAGAATAGTATCCTTTTGTTGCAAGTTTTCTAGTTGAGTGCGATAATCGACCGCCTCTGGGTCCATTTCTCCGCGACTGCCAGGGAATTTATCCTGCCAATCTCCATCGGCGATATCGTCTGCTCGGCGGCAAAATGCATAGACAGCGCACATTGCCTGTCTTTGATCATCAGGCAAATACTTGAAAGAATGATAGAAGTTACCCGCTTCTCGCATAGTTAATTGTTCACAATAGTTGTAGGCTAAACGCATTAATTCCGCCGGTGGTTCTCTCGGCCAAATCGGTGCTTCTAGATGGGAGAAGGGGTCGACCAATTCATCTTGCTCGCCAAGGATACCAATCATCGAAGCACCTTCACGTAGCGCTTCCATAGCCGTTAGGCTAACTGCCTTGACTGCATCCTTGGTGAGAATTACCGCCGCACGCATTCTATCTAGTGCAGTCATGCGATTTGAATTGTGCGAACCATTATGATTTGCTGCACCGCCCTTGAGAGGGAAAAGTAAATCCAAAGGCTTGCGACGCTCTAACATGACAATCGGCACGGGTGGCTGATAACTCATCGGTTATGAGTCTGTCCTTCAACCGTTCCAAGGGGTTGTCACTGACTTTTATTAGCACGTCGCCATTGACGACGAGCTCCCAAATACAATCTCATTTGTTTGAATTTCGAAACTTTAGGCCGCTTACTCCAAGTATCGTAATTTTGTGATCTAATTGAAGATAGAATTGCTTCTCCGCCCTTGGTAAACATCATCAAATCAACTGCTAAATGAAAATCAACCATCTGCCACAAAGGCTTGCCTGCGTCGAATAAATCCTGAGCTCTCTTGACTTCGAAAGCCAACATTTCACGCCATTCAGTTGTGGCTTTACAAAGACCATATGTTTGCCAATCTACCGAGAATTCAGCCATAGTATCCTCGGGCATATAAGAGCGGTTTTGTTGCCAATCACGGGATATGTCCTGCCAATGATTGGCCAACTGCAGGGCTGTGCAAGTATTATCGCTCATCTTGCGCATATCCTCATCATCATGGCCATAAACATAGAGAAATAGATGCCCTACTGGGTCTGCAGAAAGAGAGCAATACTCTTTCAACTCCTCCCAATTTGCATACCGAGTTTTGACCTGATCCATTTTGAAGGCTTGAATCAATTTCCAATATGGCTCAACCGGTATTGAGAACTCCTTGGAGGTACGCTGTATCGCCACCAGAATCGGATGCCGGGGGTTTCCGCTCCAGTTTTCACGCGCTGCTTCTTGCAAATCTAATTCCCAAGCATCAAGCAATAGTGTCCGGTGTTGTGTCGAAAATGGAGCATCATCTCCTAAATCATCGCCATAGCGGCAGAAAGCATAGATATTTTCGATATGCTGTCGTATGTGAGTAGGTGTGAACTTGTTAGCGATAATGAAATTTTCATAATTGGCAGTGGCTATTTTACTGCAATAGGCTTCTGCCGAATCTAAGCCGATATGGCTGTCCCAACCTGCGAGAAATATAGGCTCGATACAATGCTCTCCCCATTCGAACTTCTCAGCCATCAAATCACCTTCCAATCCGGGTCATCTCTTTTTGGACTAATTGGCCAATCAGGCCACAAATCATCACAATCCCAGGTGACATTGTGAACTCTTGCTGCTGCTGTAAGTCCTGATCTAGTAGCACTTTCAATGGTCGATGGCCATCCAGTCATCGTGTATGAACCTGCTAGACTGATACCTTGACCAGCAGAATCTACTAGTGGACGGTTCTTACTGCTACCAGGAGTTGGAGCGAATGTTGCTTTCGGAACTCTTACAATTAGATGATCTACCAATTCGACTTCGGATTTTTCGGGCCACAGGCATTCGAGTACCCGCTTCAATTCTGCCATAATTTCTTCGTCGCTGAGATTTAGATAATCATCTGCCCTAGATACCGGAACACTAACCCATTGTAAACCATCTTTTATCGGCTCATCTAATTCATGACTTCGATTGAATATCATCTGGATTAAAGGTTCATCGATCATCGCTGCGAAATGGAAGTCATCCGGAAGCCTACTACCTCTATAGAAGGCATGGATGCCAATCAGAGCACGGTATTCTAATGCTGATATTTTTTCACTCAATGCTGAGTGGGTCGGCTTTAATAATCTAGCTGCTAAATGAGGAGGTGTGGCTATTACCACATGGTCGTGTTCTATTCTTTGATTTTCTACGATCACATGATCTTTAGCAACTGACTTAACAGTTGATGAAGTTCTCACATCAACTCCGGATTCTTTCAGTGCGGTAAGGAGTGAACCATTCATTGCTTTACCCAAATCCTGAGAAAAGGCAACTACGTCAAATGCATCTCTGGCCCCGAATAGACCATTACGAAATAGCATCACACCTTGGGCAGCACTCGCTTCAGAAATATTGAGATTTAGTGCTGCTAAGGTGAAGAAGCCAAAGAATCTCTCTATTGTCCGAGGAGTTTGTCCTTTACTCTCAAGCCATTCTTCAAAGGTGATATCATCTAATTGCCATTGTCCCTCATCATCTTCTGCCGCGAAAGCCTTGACCGCTTTTCTCATCGCTAATTTATCCTTCATTGAGAGATAAGGGAATCGCATCATCGAAGTCATCATGTGGTTTGGAGGAGATAGTCTACCGGTCCGCAAGGAGGCAAAGACCTTCTTTTCGGGCGAGACGAAGGGTATTTCAGTTCGGTTTTGAATCCGAACAATATCTTGTGCACCAGCGCGACCTAATAATTGAAAAAATCTATCATAGATTCTGAAGGCAGCATGTTGACAATTATCTATTTCAATACCCATCCTAGGATGACGGACACTTGCTACCCTACCACCCAGATGAGCCCGAGATTCGAAAAGGGTGACTTTGGAACCAAGGTCTGCAAGGGCGAGGGCAGCGCTGATACCGGCAATGCCGCCACCTACGACAGTAACTGCATCTGCGCCCATAAAAGACTGCCTTAGGCCCGAATGGATGAACCTTGTCCTGAACTGTGTAGCAGTAACCGAAGTGTAGCAAGTACATATGATAATCAAAAGACTTTATGATGGGAGATGATTTCGATACGAACGGGGATAGCATTGCTTTGTGGCTCATGTAGTGACGAGATTCCAGAGGACAGTATTTTCTGTCCTGAATGTGGTGCACGGCAAGAATTATCTCGAGCTGGCAATATTCCTGGGATGAGTAATCCTACACTTAGTGGCGGAGAATCAGTACCTGGACGCAATTTTGGTGTGGTATCAGGGCAGGCGGTTCAGCAACAGAATCAGCCTGATGGCCAAGGTCAAGGACTACCGCCCGGCGTACTTTCTCAAATCACAGGCAATATCCAACAGCAAGCAATCCCGGCCATCGATCCCTCGATGCTAGGACAAATACCTACTACTTTGCAAGGCAATGACTTACAAGGGCCGAATATAGGCGGATCCCAAGGAGATTTACCTCAAGTCCAAGACAGTGGCACACTACTTAGCGGTGCAATACCTAAGCAATTACCAGGCCAGGTTATGCCGCTAAGAAACCAGCAACAAGTAACCACTAACATCGCTACAAATCCAGTTAATTCTCCAACAGATGCAATGGTGAATCACCTTGCGGTCGCCGAACGTGAAATGAAAAGCGAACGTCGTAACCAATGGTTAGAGATGAACCAAGAATCTGCGGTCTCTGTCCTCTCAAACCTTGGTCAAGATCTACCTGATCACCTCAAAGGGACACAACAAGGATCGCCAGCAGCAGAATTCCTCGCAGAGAAAATAGGCGACGGCACTAAAGCTGAAATCGACCAGAATCTATTGCGCAGAATGGCCGAAGTCGCAGTACGCAGAGTGGCAAGAAAACGCGGCGTAGCTGTTGAGACACCACAGGTGAAACTGGATGATTCCGTAGCTGAAATTAACGTAACTTATGTTGATGACGGCCGTGTTCTAGACACTCCTGAGAACCTCTCTCAAGCATTTGAACATGCAATTACCACTGAGGTTGCCCTCAAGGGATTAGAGGTGGAAATAATGCTCTCTCTATTCCGTTCTAAAGACGGTGAGTTAGAACAAATGTCTGGTTCTGCAAACTCTAATGATGATTCTGTTGAAGAAGATATGTTTGCCTGTGAAGTTTGTGACGGATTAGTCCGTGAATCAGATTCAGAATGCCCTCACTGTGGCGCATTATTCGAAGACGATGAAGAGCCAGAACCTGAACCCTCAAGATCTCCCCAACCCGGTAGAAGTGGACCACCTGGCCCAAATAGCAGAGGTGGACCACCCGGCCCAGGTAGTAGAGGTGGACCTCCTGGTGGAGCAAGCAAAGGCGGACCTCCTGGTGGACCAAGCAAAGGCGGACCACCTGGTGGACCAAAAAGAGGACCGCCACGCTGAGAAATTAATTATTGTGAATTCTCATTCACTTCTCAATCCTGCTTTAACTAATTCTCCAAGCAAGATTACACCGATTTCACTAGGATCACGGGCACAAGCAATTCCTGCTGCTTCAAACGCTGCGAATTTCTCTTCCGCTGTGCCTTTTCCACCAGAGATTATTGCTCCTGCGTGCCCCATCCTCTTACCCGGAGGAGCGGTTGAACCTGCGATGAAACCAACTATTGGCTTACTGACATTATCCTTAGCCCAAGCGGCTGCTTCCTCTTCAGCACTGCCACCTATTTCTCCAATCATGACGATTGCTTTTGTCTGAGGATCAGCTTCGAATGCTGCGAGACAATCGATGAACCCAGTGCCATTGACCGGATCTCCACCTATTCCTACGCAGGTACTTTGCCCTTCGTCAATACTCATTGTCTGAGCTACTGCTTCGTAAGTTAGGGTTCCAGATTTGGAAACGACACCGATTCTGCCCTTTGCGTGAATATGGCCTGGCATAATACCGATTTTACAACCACCTTGCTCACCGGGAGTGATTATCCCTGGGCAATTTGGACCGATTAGGCGTACTCCAGTGCGAGAATTGACGTATGCTACTGCTTTTACCATATCGAGAGTTGGAATACCTTCTGTAATACAAACGATTACCCCCTGTCCCTTGACCTGTTGGAATGCATCTGCTGCTTCCATTATCGCTTCGCCAGCGAATGGCGGAGGAACGTAAATCACTGTTGCATCTGCATCGGTTTCTCTAATAGCCGAGATCATACTGCCAAAGACCGGCACCTCGTATACTCCAAGATCGACCTTTTGTCCTTGCTTACCGGGTGTACAACCTCCGACTACATCAGTACCGAATTCTGCCATCTTAGTGGCATGGAAATGTCCTTGTTTACCTGTAATTCCCTGAACTATGACCTTAGAATCTTCACCAATCCAGATACCCATCAAACACCACCTCCGATCAATGAAACTATTTTTTCTGCGCCTTCAGCCAAATCATTAGCGGAATGGATATTTAATCCGCTTTGTGCTAGTATTTCTTTACCTTCATCAACATTGGTTCCAGCTAAACGAACTACCAAAGGAATGTTGAGATCAAGTGACTTTGTCGCCTCTATGATTCCTCTTGCGATTATATCACAGCGCATTATTCCACCAAAAATGTTGACTAGAATGCCTTTTACATTTTCATCTTCAAGAATGATACCAAAGGCGGTCTTAACCTGCTCTTCATTAGCACCGCCACCAACATCTAAGAAGTTGGCTGGCTCACCACCATAGAGTTTGATGACATCCATTGTCGCCATCGCTAAACCAGCCCCATTGACTAGGCAACCGATGTTTCCATCGAGATTGACATAAGATAAATCAGCCTCATCTGCTCTGATTTCAGCAGCATCTTCCTCGGAAAGGTCTCGCATTTCATCCCATGCTGCTCGGTGACGGAAGTGAGCATTAGAATCGAATCCAACCTTACCATCCAGTGCAATAATTTCGTCGTCCTCACTTTTGACCAGTGGGTTGATTTCCACCATGCTACAATCGTTATCGATGAATAAGCGATAGAGATTGCCAATCAGTGCAAAAAATGATTTCAATGCGGCTCCAGATAATCCTAAAGAGACTCCTAAGTCCCTCTTTTGGAATCCTAGTAAACCAGAAGATGGATCGACCCATATCTTGTGAATTGCTTCAGGAGAGTTCTCAGCTACCTCTTCGATATCCATGCCACCTTCGGTAGAAGCCATGATCAATACTGCTTTTTCTTCCCTGTCAACCAATATTGCAAGATAGTATTCATGGGCGATTGCACAGCCGGATTCGACATAGAGATTACGAACTAGTTTCCCTTCTGCGCCGGTTTGTTTGGTGACCAGTAAGTTGCCGATGATGTTGGTCGAATAGGTTTCAACCTCTTCCCGATTGAAGGCGATTTTTACACCACCTTCCATTACTATAGATGACCGGTCTGGCGTATAGAGAGTTCCCTTTCCTCTACCTCCGGCATGGATTTGGCTCTTGACCGCGACGATTTGGCTATTGAGCGTATCATAGGCCTCTAAAGCCTGTTCTACGCTGGTGCAGTGGATACCTTCGACCACATTAACACCGTTATCTCGGAAAAGGGCTTTTGCTTGGTACTCGTGAATATTCATCTCAATCGGCCGTGCCACCCGAACTAGAACCTTGAACCCTACGGATAACGACAACTTCATTGGACAGGGTTCAAACGCCTTTGTCATCTGGCTATTACCATGCAGGTCGTCATTCTCGCTGGAGGAATCGGTTCGAGGATGCAGCCATGGACCAATTCCATGCCAAAGCCACTATTGCCGGTTCTAGACCTGACACTTTTGGAACGTGTTGTCGAAATAATCCCTCCAGGGATGGTCGACGAAGTTGTCGTCGCAGCCGGATACAAAGTCGAGATGATCGCTGAGTATTTTGCAAAAAATGACCCAGGGTTCGATGTGACGATAGTTCGTGAAGAACAGATGCTAGGTACCGGGGGTGCACTGAAGAATTGCGAGGATTTCATCAGCGGTCAATTCGCTTGCTTCAATGGAGACATAGTATCCTCTTTACCCTTTGAACAGATGCTGAACAAGCACAATTCCAATGATGGAATTGGAACTTTGGGGTTGTGGGAAGTAGAAGACCCGACTAGATTTGGTATCGTTGGCCTTAATGACAATGATCAGATAACTCGTTTCAAGGAAAAGCCGCTACCAAACGAAGTATTTTCAAATCTGATAAATGCTGGTAGTTACATTCTTGAAGATGATATTTTTGACGTTATGCCTGATGGCAAACATAGTCTCGAACGCGATGTATTTCCTCAACTAGCAGAGAAAGGTCAACTCTCTGGCTTCCCATTCAAAGGCTGGTTTATCGATGCAGGGACTCCGACTTCTTGGCATGATGCTGTTAGCAGGTGCCTTAGTGAGCAGATGTTCACTAGAGGCGCCATGAATGGCAACTCATGGTGTGCTAGCGAGTTAGTCGCCGCTGAAAACTCAATGATTGAACAAGGGGTTTCCAGTGGGGGTTCAATTTTAGATTCCACTATATTGAGACATTCGACGATTGGAAAAGGTTCACAGATAACCCGTTGTTTAATTGGACGGGATTGTCAAATAGGAGATGGGGTTATTTTGACTGATGTAATCGTTGATTACGGTGCAAATGTGCCAGATGGTCACCAACAGAGTGGCGGGGTGTATCCTCTTCCGCAGCAATGAAGAAGGCGATTACACAGGCAGTCATATGTCCGCACCCTTAGTAGTTGTCAACTTCAAAACCTATGCATCTGCATCCGGACGCAGAGCAGATGCACTAGCAGCCCACATGGCATCAATCGATACAGATGCTAGACTTGTTGCAGCCGTGAGCGCATTTGACCTATCCTCGGTAGCAGCAATTTCCGGCGTGGAGGTTTGGTCACAGCACCTAGATGGTGTGTCGCAAGGATCAGCTACTGGCTGGTTGGAAATAAATACAGCAATTGAGAGAGGTGCTGCTGGAACTTTGATCAACCATGCAGAGCACAAATTATCTATCGAAGATGTGAAGAAAATACTCGACATGCTACCCGATGGTATGCCGGTTTGTGCTTGTGCTGCAGATGTTGATGAAGCGAGGGCTTTGGCCGCACTAGGTCCAACATTCATCGCAGTAGAGCCTCCTGAACTAATCGGTGGCGACATATCAGTGACCAGTGCAGACCCGGCAATAGTCAAGGACACAGTTGCTGCAGTAAAGGAAGTCAATCCTGATGTTCGTATTCTTTGTGGCGCTGGGGTCAAAAGTGGTGCAGATGTTACCGCAGCAATCGCTTTGGGAGCTGAGGGAGTTCTGCTTGCAAGCGGAGTAACCAAAGCCGAGGATGTCAGAGCCGTTCTCGAAGACCTAGTAAGCGGTTTATGAGGTCCGACAACGAGCCATCTCGATAACAGATTGCTCGATTTTAGCACGCTCTAAGTTCTCCCCTCCTGGACATGAATCAACATGGCCACAGCCGCGACATACGGCTTTTGAAGATGCTAGAGGCATCATCGATAGATCGGTCAAAGGCCCTAGCCGTTGGTAGAGTTCGTCCATCGCCACCAAATCATGTTCAATCATCGTCATCGCCAACTCTACCTCACCTTCAGTTGGCTGGAATGAGGTTCGATGCCACCGTCCTCGATGCCAATCGATAATCTCGACGACTACCTTGCTGATTTTTTTCTCTTCGTCGCTAAGATCACTATTCTGCCAGGCAATCATTGAACTATGTTCCATACGATTATGCTCTGTCATCTCTCTTCTCCCTTGCATTACAAACCGTAGCATGAATCGATCTCGACCAATTCGCCAAATCAAATCTGGAGCGATATAGAGGTCTTTGCCTTGATGACGGACCGAGTTAAGACGTCCGACAAGTTCCCAATCAGTTATTTTTCCACGAATAATTGAATGTAAGGGTTCCATCAACATCAAACGACGGAAACGATGGCTAGCGACTGCAACCAAGTCATCGATTTTAGCACGTTCCTGATTCGCTCGTAATTCGCTATTACTACCAATTCGCTTTTCGACTAAGTTCAAAGATTCATTTTGTTCATCTATCATCTCTTTTAGTCTCTCTCGCATCTTCATCTCAATATCACTATCACTCCATCTAATACCTATTAGACAGGCTTCTAGACGTTCGATTATCAAAGAGCGTAATGACCTGAGCATCAAGTCCCATGGAGAACGCCAATCGGAAACTATCGATAGCATCCTACCCGCTGTTCCCGATTTACCTCGACGGTGGCCATAACGCAAGGCCCATGCACGTGGGCATCTTTCCATCAACGATCTTCTACTGCTAGACCATACTCTTGGCCTATTGCGTCTGACTACATCTCTCATACTCATAAGAGGGTTAAGCAAACCCTAACACTTCAACACTTTCGCTAAATCAAATGAATTACTAATTAATTCACATTTGATAGAGGTAGATACCAACTACAATAAATGGACCATAAAGCAAGATTGGCCAGAGAATCTTCCACCACCAACGCTTGTTTAGTTCTGCATCCACTCCATCGAGGACATCGCCCAAAGCATCTGTTATTTCCAGCACAAATACCCCTGCCAGCCATTAGCAATCAAATTAACCATTTATTAAAGTTCAAACTTAGTGGTTACATCATGCCAGAACCACTTCCCAGTTTTGGCAATATCCATTTTGCCGGGAAATCACGGCATTCGCAAGAAGGTGCAAGTAAGGTGATTATCCCCAAATTAAACAACCATGAAAACCCGATTGCATATTGTAGCACCTCCTGGGCTAGGAAAGACAATTCTTGGGCTATATGGATGGGCGGATTTGAAAGTAAGTTAGTAGAACGCACACCATGGCGGATGGATGCCCACTCTCGAGCCAAGAGCAGGAGTGGCTTGATGCTGGAATTGCGAAGTTCAACAGAGGCCGCTACTGGCATGCCCACGAGGATTGGGAGGAGATGTGGAAATCACTCAAGGCGAGTGGAGTTGACCAGCGCTTCATACTCGGAATTCAAGGACTCATCCAGACCACCGCCCTGATGTTTCAGTACGAGCGACAGAAAACCCGAGGCATCGTCAAGATGTGGGGCAAGCTTACCGACAAACTCGGCACTCCCGACAAGCCCTTGTTCGGTAATCTCTGGTGCGTGGACATCCCGAAGGTACTGCAAGAGGTTCTGCCCTTCTTCGTAGATGCGACCTCAGACGAGCCCACATGGGAACTCGAGCCTCACAAGATACTGCTCTGACTGCGATTCTGATGCCCTATGCCCAGGCACTATTCCTCTTCAGCCATACTAGGGGTCGATTGATTGCCTCGACTCTTGAAATAACTCCAAGCAGCAAAAGGAGCACTGCAGAAAGTACCTCCAATAGCACCTATTATGACGATGGTTGCCAATGTTTCCAAGTTACTGTTAGGAGCTCCAAAAGAAGCGCCTAATACTGGTAGGAAAGTGAGGTATGCTACTGGAATTAAAAGCTTCAAAGTAGGTTCACACCACCCCTTCATACTCGCTACTTTTTTGACAGCAAATGCTGACACCAACGGAATTGCAATTACAACTAACAATGCCCCCGACCAATGATACATTACAGTGATTTTATTTCCATCTGAATCATGACCAAGTGGTATATTAGAAATAACCGTCATTAACAATGCAACAAAGGTTCCGATTGCTGCTCCTGTTAAAAAAATGATTTTCCAATTCATATTGAACACTGGAACCTGTGTACAGGCGTATTCCGATCAAGAGATGGATGTTTCGCGCTCTCACAGGGCCTAAAACAGCATTCTAGATGCAAAATCTACCAACGCGGAGTGCCCATGCGAATTATTTTCTCAACTTTAGGCGAAAAGGATAAGTTCTACTGTAATTAGGGGAAACCATGAACAGTCGTCGCGTCACAATCACATTATCCATCCTAATGGTAGTGGTGTTACTCATCACACCGAGTTCTGCATCAACAGGAATAGAAGAGGGGGACAAGCGGGTGTCTGCAGGCACTTGGAACATTATTTCTCTATTTGGTGACGCCCAACTTTCCAACTGCCATTCTAACCTAAACAATGATGATGAATCTGCAGATTATGGCGAAAAACGAGCAAGCAGTGGTATTCTAGATATTGATTTTACTTGTAATATGAATCCAGTGCTCGATCGCAATTTAGTTTTGATAGAAAACGATAGAATAAATGCCAGATTCAAAATCGAACTCGATGGACAATGGACAAATGGACAGGATGATTGTACCAATGATTGTGAGAACTTACAGATCTCTTTATTGAAGGGGGGTAATACAGTTGCTACGAAGGAGTTTAATGATCTCGACCAGGGGACTAATGTCATCAATTGGGATATTGCCATATTAGGCGATCACGTATATTGGAATGGAAGTTCAGATAATATTGCTATCAAATTTACAATGAAGATTAAACCCGTCGACGGTGGGCTCTTTGGCACTGATACTGATGCTGCTTTCGGACTACATTATTCACCTACAGATAATGATGAAACTGTTCTTTCTGATGATGACTATACCAGGCTCTC
>CAJIYT010000009.1 GCA_905181715.1 uncultured Candidatus Poseidoniales archaeon | reverse complement strand
CGTAGCGGGATTCTAATTCCTTGACATCACGAATTCTAGTACCGCTAAACTCGTCCGCATATAGCCACTTGATCATCATGAACACAGGTATGATGGTCATCAGAATACCTGGACCCATTTCGATAATGAAGTCATTAAAAGAAATTCCTTGTGAAGCAAGATCTGAATATCCTGCATCTGCAATTGCTGATTTGGACATTTGATTGCCGATGATAATATTTGGAGGATCTCCAATCATGGTTGCTGCACCACCAACATTGGAGAAAATGACTTCAGAAATCAGTAGAGGTATCGGCTTTAGATCCAATACCTTTGCCAATTGAATTGTGACAGGTGTAAGTAGAAGCATGGTCGTGACATTGTCGAGGAAAGCCGAGAGGATTGCAGTGATTAGACAGAGGATTACAACCAAAGACCAAACATTACCTTTACTCTTCTTATATGCTTCAACCGCAAACCATTCAAAGACACCTGTATGCGATAATACTCCCACCATTACCATCATACCTAGTAGTAAACCGATGGTTTCCCAATCGATCATAGTGGTGACCATTGCCAATGAAAGTGAAGACCCTGAGTAATATTGCAGAGCGCCTACAGCAACTAAACCTCCAAGTGCTGCAGCTAAGGTTCGGTGAACGACCTCTGAAATAATCAGGCCATACACTCCAATTAAGATCAAAACACCCACTAATACCGCTTGGCCTTCGAGACCTTTGCGTATGGTTATTTCAAGTGCGATTGAATCACCTGAAGCCGAAGTGTTGCCAATAAAAATCATTACACCGCACAGGAATAGTGCCGATGTCGCAAGACGTTGTAAACGCAGATGACTGCAGGTTGCACTCAAGCGCATGAAGTTAGGCCGTCCGCGTCACATTAAGACCATTTCTAGTAATAAACACTTAACTCGCTTACGCTTACGAATCAAGATCGCCACAGTACAGCTACATTTCCTCTTGAAACAACCACTTTTGAGGAAGTTTTCTCAGCGAGATGTGGCCAGACCTCTTTGACTCCATTACGATCAAATAGACCACGGTTTATTTTTATCTTGACCAATGAACGTGTATTCAATTGTCCCTTGATTTCATCATATAGTGCATCGGTAATACCTGCTTTACCAATTCTTACAGTCGTCTGAAGTTCACGTGATAGCGCTTGCTTGCGTAGGTTTGAAGGTATTTCACTCATCTTTATCTCTCCTGTGATGTTTAGGTCCTGCCCCAAAGCGGCGGACTTCACCGCATGATAAGCAGGTCATGCAACGCATGCCACCTCTAATTCTAACCCTCGCTGAAAGCGGTGGAATCAATGCTCTATGGCACTTTTTACACAACCATTGCCTATGTTCATCGGGTAAACTTAGATTATGACGAGTGCTGATTTTAACCATGTGTTGAGCTGCTGATTGACGTAATCGCAAATCATTGCTACCATCGGAAATAACCATGGCAAGATGGTTTTGACTCTCAAGCGCCAGTCTTTGACGAGATTTCTTGTTGATTCTATTCCTCGACATAATAATCACTTTACAAGTATATGTAGGATATCAGAGGTAATATCAGGTATGTTTCGGTCACCATCTACTCCAAAGAACACCCCTCTTTCATCGTACCATGTAGCCAAAGGCGAGGTCTGCTCGTGATAAGCGCTGAGACGGGCGAGAACAGTATCGGCATTGTCGTCGGCACGACGTTTGAAATTAGTCGATTGACACGAATCACAAATGCCCTCTTTCGAGGTGGGATTGAATGAATCATGATAGACAGCAGAACAATCGCCACAAGTGTAGCGCCCACAAATCCTCTCAACGATTCTTTCATCGGGGACCTCGATGGCTATGACGTGGCTGATCTGATCAATTTTAGCCAAGGCTTCTGCCTGTGGTATAGTTCGAGGGAAGCCATCATACATCACTCCTTTTTTTGCATCATCATCTTTTATTCTCTGTTCGATCAGAGCGATGATAATCTCATCTGGTACCAATTGCCCAGCATCCATAAATGATTTTGCCGCTAATCCGGTCGTAGTTTTTGCTGCAACTGCAGCGCGAAGCATATCACCAGTACTGACTTGAGGCAAGCCAGTTTCTTCAGTGATTCTTTGTGCCTGTGTGCCCTTCCCGGCACCAGGTGGACCAAATAGCACAATGCTGCTCATAACCTTCGGGGAGAGCCGACCGGTCTTCACTGTTGGCCTTGCTGTGAGAGCCATTGATGACCATAGTGCTGCCACTGTTCCATCGTCCAGCCGGGAGGTAAGCCACCGGGTGGTAATTGTGGAGTGGTCGGTATTTGTGGCGGACGGCCAACAGGTGGTGCGATGAAATTTGCAGCCGGAGGGCGACCAGTAGGTACAGCAGCCGGAAGTGGAGGTAGAGGGGTAATCGATTGGGCTAATGCTGCTGCAATCTCTGCATCATTGACTGTACCGCTGGTCAGTTCATCGACTTTGACTCCAAGACTTAGAACCTCATCTCTGCGATTAGACATGTGGGCTGGATTAGAAAAGATGTCAGGAGATGCTAATTCATCGCCATCAAAAGACATCTTACCTGCCCGTTTTATTCTGATAGCAACCATGGCAATAACAATGATGATTACTACCAAAGTCGATGTTGCGGCCCATAGGGGTAATGCTCCAAACAATCCACCTTGACTTCTTGTAATATCTGCTGATGCTTCGAATGAATAACTAACATTACCGTCGTTTGTCTCTGCACTAACCACTACATAGACCAATCCATCCTTTACATCTTGACCAGGAGTGATCGCAATTACTACCGTAGTACTAGAACCGACGGATAAATCACTGATTGAAGCGGGTGAGACGCTGCTGGTCCAATCTGGAATCAAATTACCATCACTATCCACTATTTCCACCTTCAGTGTCGACTGAAGAGGTTGATTTCCCTCATTGGTGATGACAATGTTACGCTCAAGAGTCGAGTCACGTACTATACCGAGTGCACTTTCATTATTTGTTTTGATTATCGACAAATACTGGCTAGAGATGACATCTATCTGCAATTGCATACTGGTTTCAATACTGCGGCCATCTATTGAGCCGTTTACTGAAAGTAGAATATTTTGGGCTCCGGTTGCAATAGGTTGCTGCAATGGAGAGATTACTCCGAAGGTGAATTCTGCGATTTCACCTGCATAAATAGAGGTCGGTGGATTGAAAAACCCGGCCTGCCAACCATCATCTGGCAAGGCATTGCTCCAATTTAGATTCAGTTGAGAATTACCTGTATTCTCTACGGACATTGTGATCAAATTCCATTGTCCATCAACACTGACCTCAAGCAGATTGTCACTAGAATCAGGGAATGCAAGATCTATTTCATCGCTAACAATCAAAGTAGTAGAATTGACTTTTTGGTTGGCTAAATTGAGTTTTGTCTTGAAAGTTAACTGATTGGAATCCCCACCAGTCGCTGCTTCATAGATGAGGACCTCGATGGCGACAATCTCTGTAGCACCAGCAGCGAGAGTAAACTGAATTATCTCACTACCTGAATCCGAAGCTGATGACAAGTAGATAGGCCAATCGGTTCGTTCCGATTGGACACTTACGCTCAATTCAATCTCACGATTGCCGGTATTTTCGATAACAAGACTAAGATTCACTAGTTGCCCATTATCAATCGTTAAAGATCTTGGGTTCTCGCTAGGACCTACCTCTAAGCCAGAACTATCGAATAACTCTGTGTTAAATGAGTCTAGTGCTTCAACCAGTAACTCAACTGTCTCAGTGATGTTAAGTGAGGGGTCAAATGAACTGGTGACATGACAAGAAATTGAATCAGTGGTTCCAGCCGTTGGTCCACCTTCAACCACAGGAGGAACAAATAAGCGGATATTGACGGTTTTATCGTCAAGAATCCCCAACGGTTCGAATTCATAACTACTAGAGTTAGAATCCTCCAATTCGATACGCCATTGGTTATCACTATAGCAATCAATGGCATATGGTGAAACCATATTTCCAGTATTCATAACCCCTATACCAAATGATGCGTAATCCCCTGGAAGAGCCGAGAGACCACTATTTCCCGATGCTCCGACTAATACATCTCGAACTTCTCCTACTGTAATGGTTAGTCTAATAGTATGTGAAACTTGAACATCATCTGAATATCGTGCAGTGACATCGACATAGAACGCACCGGCACGAGCATAGCGTGGATATTTATTTTGACTATCGGTGACGAGGTTTGCAGAGAGATCATCTAAAGTAATCAATAAGGAGATATTCGACTCATTACTACCCATCGTTCCGAGTGTTAAAGTGCCACTGCGGTTGGCATAACTATCCCAATTATCATTAGGTGAAAGCAAGAGATTAGGGTTTAATGGATCTAATTGATACGGATTACTCACAGTCAATGAGACATCACGATCACCTGTTCCTTCGTGTCGCAACATAACCTGGTATTCCTTTGTGGTTTCATTTTTTGCATCAAGCACACGGTCAACGCTACTAGGGTCTTCACTACCATCATCTGCTAGAGGTACCAAGCGCAATCCCGTCGCTGATACAATCAGCTCAAGAATGTAGATATTATTGTTTATTCCAGTATTCTCATCATTTAACTCGACTACAGAGCCTCCGTTATCCAATTCCAATTTAAGTGAATGTAAACCGGTGGTAGCAAAGGTCCAACTAATAGTGAAAGAATCTAAATTAGACGCAGCTAACGATCCGCGTGAACCTTCGTAAATGGTTTCACCAGTGGTCATATCAGTTAATTTGACATCATAATTTCCAGAATCGTTCACTCCTTGGTTAAACCAACTCATACGAATCGGTACCGCCTCTCCTGCCAAAGGAGAGAAAGGATAGATGAAGATAGAATCGGTGATGCTAGTCAAATCAGCAGCATTAGAAGGACTTGCATCTGCACTCATCACCAAAGCGAATCTTTGCGCTAAACCGGATGAACTCGTTACTTTTACCTGCCACGTTTCTAACCCTCCAGAAAGAGTACCAGATGCGATGTTAATACGTTCGACATTATTCACCATATCAGGAGTCCCACCGCTTTGGGAGAAACCAGATACGAAGTTATTACCTCGATAGATAGTTCCATCTGGAGCAATTAATTGTAGATCTAAGTCGTTCACCAAACGTGATTGATTCTGGGCTGAATTAGCACTGCCGGCTTCATCCGACCAGACCAGAGTTAAATCCATGCCATGGCTACTGTCGATATCGAAGGCATAAAGCGCAGAGTATCCGGGATTCAATAGACGTGAATCATCACGGAAAGTAGTCAGATCAGTTGCGCCATCCTTGGCAAGGATTGTCCGATCTAGGTCAATCATACCCCAACCCTCATGAGCGTTGGGAATATCTGCCGCTCCTGTATCCTGCGCACCATTTATCATTGCTGCTTTAATCAAAGCTGCTGATGGTGAACTGATACCTACTTGCTCCCGAAGAAACTCCCTTACCAATGCAGCACTACCACCAGCAACAGCAGTCGCTTGCGAAGTACCTGACATGCTCATGTAGAAATCATTGCCATTGCCATGGCTACCACTGCCACAAGGTGAGCCAAGTGGCGTCATTGCCTCCTCAGCTCGTCCTGAACAAATTGTAACCCCTGGAGCGATTAAATCTGGTTTTATTCTCCCATCCAAGGTTGGACCTTGGGATGAGAAGTTAGCAGTTTCACCTGAGGAAGTAGTGGTTGAAGCCCCGATTGATAGAGAGTTTTTTGCGGTTGAAGGGGGCATTATGTGATTGGCATTCTGACCGCTATCATCACCGATGGCAAATAGCGGTAGAAATAAGGGATTATCATTAACATAATAATCGACTGAGCGACTATCTGATGTGTATGATCCATGATTGGCATCGATGCCCCAAGCGTTTACTCCGATGCGTGAACCCATTTGGTCAGCAGCGGTAAATAAATCGTAAATAGAACCACGACGACCAAAGACTCCTGTAGCATCATGCTCGAATGCATAACCAAGTAAACTTGCTTCAGGAGCAATTCCGGTTGCACTCGTGTCGCCACTTCCATCACCAGCCAAGGTGAGTGCAATGTGAGTCCCATGGCCACCATTACTATCTGCGGGGCTAGGATCAAGTCCAAATTGAGTATCGACACCTACTACACGTCCTACGATATCTGGGTGATTTATATCGAGACCTGTATCGGCGAACATTATTGTTTCACCTGAACCATAAAGGTTGAAGGTAGAAGCGCTATTCATCGTAGCAACACCAACTGCAGTGCTGGCAGCAGCATTTGTCAGGACCAAACCAGCACTTGCTTCAACAAAGATTATTCGACTGTCATGCGAGATTCGTCCGATGTCAATTTCCCCTCTCACCTCACAGATATGCGAGCCACACCATGCATCTGTTGCTCCCATGTCTTGTAGATCGATGACTAGATCAGAGAATTGTTCGGAATGGAGGTCAGGAGATACCACGAGAGAATAATAGTCCTCTGTACCATCTAAAACCGGAGAGATGCGCCAACTAGGTAGCATTGAACCTGCCCATCGAACTTGGTCATCTGCTTGAATCGCAGGTACATTGGAGGCATCATAAAGACGAACCAACCATGCTTCTTCACCGACATGTCCAAGCAAGACGAATTCGTAGTCAGCTGCTAGTTGCTTCAATACACTACCATCCTTACTTTGTAATTGCACTACCAACAAACCACTTTTTAGATAATCCAGATCATCGGCACCGCCAGCACCAGGTATTGCATCCTTTAGTGGATCGAAGGTTGTATAGGCAAGAGGGATTATTCCTGAAGGTTCTCGTAATTGACTAACGGTAATGGCATCAGGAGCCATTGGAAGCCAAAGTTCGGCAGCATGCTGTAATTCTGTATCGACTACTTCTGATTCATGGATTTGGTCAGCACCAACAGCCATCAACAAACTCGGAAAAAACAGAATTGCCACCAGATATGTGGCCCTAGTATTCTGCAGCATGTAGTCACGGAGAATCTCAACACTTTTCAAGATAACAGCGTGTTGTTAGATTCAAGCCTGTGCTTGTGAGATTGCGTTATCGGTTTTCTCAACTGAAGCAAGCCAATCAGACTCACTACCCATCAAGGCTCTAATTGCATCAACGTTCTCAGGAACAACATCGCTCTCTTGATGGATTGCTTGGAAATAATAAAGCGTATTATCCACTACCTTAACTCCATCTTCCCAAACGAAAATCTCATGCAAATCTCCCCATGTCCGACCGATATCACGAGCGAATTCCATAACCTCTGCCGTAGTTGTAATTCCGGTTTCAGCACCATTCATGATGATTATCCGAGGTCTGCTGCGCCAAAGTGCGAGCACCTTTTCTGTGTCCAAACCATGCCCTTGGGGCAAAGTCACTGTGATGGCATGAGTATGCATGATAGTAGTAGGAACTGCTACTGCCAAACTATTGATCTTGATCTTCGGTTCGACCGTCATCAAATCTGGACCATGGTGACTTGGAACCTTTAGTACCGGCTTGATTGCATTTATTGGGCCTTTAGAAGAATCTCCTGGGTCGGCTGCACGGCGTATCATCGTACATTCAACGCTGATATCGCCACAAGTTTCCAGCAAAGGCACTAGAGTCCGAGCAAGTCCAGTAGTATTGCATGAAACAACCCTTGTTCCTTGGGCGTTGAGGTTTTGTTGGTGATTGGCACATGAGGTATAGGATAATTCAGTCATCTCATGCTTTTCGCCACCTTGGAAAATCCATTTGACACCTGCCATATTGTAAAGATCTTTATTGGCAGAACCAACCTTACCTGGGCTACAATCTACCACCACATCACAAAGTGAAAGTAGATCACTAATTCCACCATGGCAATCATAGCCTGATTTAGCGAATGCTGCGATGCGATCAGCATCGTCAAATGTACAGAATAATGGATAGCCTTTACGCACAGCCAAATCACAGCCAAATGAGGGACGGGTTTTGGTAACACCGACAATCTCCATGTCATTTTGGGCAGCAACCGCATCTGCTACCCTCTTGCCAATAGTTCCGTATCCATTGATAGCCACGCGTATGGTCATGCCTTCTCCTCATCCGCTGACACTTTGAGGCCTCACATGAACATTGCCACGCAAATAGTAGGCATTCGATTAATGGCTGAGAAGCCATCGCCGAAACGATGGCGGCCGAGTTAGACCTTGTCGAACTATCATTGAAAATCAATTCTAAACTTCCTCCACAGCTGGAGAAAGCGGTTGAAAGAAATGTAGTATTGAGGATTGGTTGGACAAGTAGTGGAGATCAGGTTCCTAAAAGCGGAGAGATGGGACTTTGCCCCAATCTCCCACCGAAATCGAAAGTTAGATCACTAGGTATTCTCGGCTCTTTTGTCGCTGCATTCGGTAAAGGTGGCACATATACGCACCAAGGGGAAATCGGTTCTTTCTTCGGCGCCGGAAATGATGGTAATATCCTGACTTGTGAACGCAATGCTGCAGACCACACCGGTTTCCGTATGAATTCCGGCAGAATTACCATTCTCGATGGTGTTGGCAATAATGCAGGCTCGATGATGAAGGGTGGAACCATAATCATCAGAGGGGATGCTGGTTCGAGAATAGGCAGCGGTATGGAAGACGGGCTGATAGTGGTCCATGGCGATGTTGGTCCCGATCCGGGCGCTGGAATGACCGGTGGAAGAATAATCATCAATGGCAGATGCCCTTCACCTCCGCCAGGAGTTGCACTTCGACCATTAAAAGCTAGCGAAGTCAAAGAGATTAATCTCGAATTAAAAGATCAGGATTTACAAATCCCAGCCGATGCTGTTTGTCTAGTCTGTGATGGTGAGAAAGCCGATTTTTTATTACGTTCTTGTAGCACTGATTTCAGCAACATTGCAATTGTCTCTAATCTCGATGAACACAAATTGCATGGAACAACCGACACTATTACTATAATCGGTGAAAGGGGAGGAGAAGGCGATGCTTTGGCCTTACCTATACCGATGCTACCATTACTCGATAGTGGCCAAGGCTCCAAGATTTTACATCCATGTTTGGTAAAATCCGAACCTCGTAACATCGATATTTTGCTTGTCGATTCGGAAAACATGGCAATGGCGGGTGAATGGTTGTCTACTGCTGCTGGATTCGCTATCGACCTATCTACGATTCCATCTTTGAATGCCGAAGCAATGGAGGGATTACTGGTCGCATTGCGCAGCATGTGCGGACTGGACAATCCATTCTTTATGATCCATAATTTGTCGCATACAGAATACCTGCATCAAACAGCTAAAATCCATGGGGCAGACGCCGCTATTTCCACTCTTGATGACGGAACTGGTACTCCAGCAGCGGCGGCATTACCAATAATTGGACGAGCAGCGGCTGCTATACTTAATGGCACAAATTGTTACGCTGCTATCATTCTACCATGGATTGCAAGTCACGATGATCTGGCAATTGTTAGCGCGTCAGGAATTGGTTTTGCAATCTCTAGACCAAAGGATGACCTAGAGCAATGGATGTCTTCCCTTGAGTCCGGGCTTGCCAATCATCTTTCACGTGCTGGGCTCTCCTCTATCGATGAACTATCTCGCAGTAACCTAAGGGCCAATGATTACGATACCGCTGCCATCAGTGGAATTCGTATGGCAGGATATGACAGACCACTACCACATTGGTTCGCTAGGTGATCAAATGCCTACGATCACTGTTGAGCAAGAAATTCTATCCAACCTTGTCGCCGCTTGTGGGCAACAGCATCAAATCGATACTTTGGAAAACGAGTTGCCTTTGATTGGCTGTGACATCGATTCCTGTGATGAAAATACATTGGAAGTGGAGATTTTTCCAGACCGCCCTGATATGCTCAGCGCTGAAACTCTAGCTCACACTATAATTCCCTTCTTACACAAAGCAGAGCCAAATCCCGAATTAGATGTAATACCGGGTACCATAAAAATGGTAGTAGAAGATGAAATATCCGAGATTCGCCCAATTATTCTTGCTGCTGTAGTTCGTTCAGTTAATATCGACGAATCTGCAATAAAGCGTTTAATGGATCATCAAGAAAAATTGCACTTCTCCCTCGGAAGAAGGAGGAGGAGGGCGTCGATTGGTGTTCATGATTTGGCGAAGATAAGCCCGCCATTTACCGTCAAAGCAGTAAACCGTTCGCATTCATTCACTCCACTCGCTTCTTCAAAAGAGATGACGATTGATGAGATTTTGGCCGAACACGCCAAAGGTCAGGAATATGCTCACCTCTTGGAAGGCATGGAATTGGTTCCAGTAATAGTTGATTCTGAAGATAAGGTCTTATCATTCCCACCAATAATCAATGGTGACCATACTACCGTTACCAATCAAACAACAGATGTACTGATCGATGTAACCGGCTGGGACCAGCGCTCATGTGAAGTGTCATTACTTCTCATCTGTTTACAGCTACAACATATGGGTGGACAGGTTGAATCGGTTGAGGTACAAACGACTGGGGCATCAACATGGTCTATTGATGGCAGCCCTATCCAACATAACATTCAACGTGAAGAGGTTGAATCTCTACTCGGAAGAAAATTCACAGATGGACAAATCTTGGAAGCCGTTAGGAGAATGGGGGGCTTGTGCTCAGTCGATGGAGAGACAATCACAATCACATTGCCGCGCTGGCGTTATGACATTCTCCATCCAGTTGATCTCATTGAAGAAATTGCCATTGGCCATGGCTACGATGATCTCGGAGAGGATTTTGCTAGAACCTCACTGAGCGGCACACCAAGAGAAGATGGCCAATTACGCCGAAGGATAAACTCGGTGATGCAGGGAATGGGGCTGATGCAGATTCAGTCTCTCACGCTATCAAGTGAGGAAGATCAGTTCCAAAAAATGCGTTGGCAGGCAAATGGAGACATCACTAGAATCGCTAACCCAATTACAACTGAACACACAATATTACGCCAGAACATATTGCCTGGACTACTCAGGTTGCTGTCAGCAAACCGACACCACGACCTGCCACAAGCGATTTATGAATTAGGGGCGGTGGTGATTGATCATGCAAACCACACACGATTGGCATTCGCAGTTGCTCAAAGAGATGGGGGTTTTGCTACACTTCGCGGTAAGATCCAAGTTCTAATGCGCGACCTCGGGTGTAAGGAATGGAGTCTACGAAGTATTTCTGAAGGTCCATGGCTAGGCGGCAGAGGTGCTGAAATCCTCATCGGTCAGACCGTGATTGGTCAATGTGGTGAAATCGATCCTCATGTAGGGGAATCCTTTGAATTGAAAGTACCAATAACCGCAGCAGAAATTTCAGTTTCAGCCTTAGAAAGTGTTCTACTCGACCCTGTTCACTGATCATGAAAAGGGAGAGTAATTGCCCTTTTCATCTTTAACATGCGGTGTTTCTTGAAAAGAACCATTACTGTTTTTCTTGTAATGGTAACCATCACTATGGGCGACCCAAGTGAAGTCTTCGGGCTTGGTTTCAGAGACTTTCTCAGGTACAGCGTTGGAGAATAAAGCCATCGCCGCTTGGTAACCAGCAGATTCGGTATGTGAGTTATCTGCTAGTAATTCACCTGCATTGGCATCACTTCTCTGATAACTCACATTTTCTGGGGGAGCCTCTTCGGTCTCCGCCTCTTTTTTCTTGAATGGCCAAACGGGCATGTACAGGCTAAGAGGGATGGATGACAATAATGCTTCGATGCAAAAAGGGTGAATCTTAGATAGCAAGAACACAGAGCGCCATCCATGCGTCGAGCAGTAGTGATGATCTTACTGTTAATCCCACTACTGCCGCAGGGAATCGCGCAAGGAGATCCCTTTACCGTATCTGCTAGTGGCGACTTTTCTGGCCATCGTAATGAAAGCATTGCCATCGCTCTAGATTGGACAAATAACGTTTTCACTGACCTTGAACTAGAAATAAATGTCGAATTCCATAATTCTCTAGAGGTCAGTGGATTACCGAGTGGCCAGATAACTGTTAGTGCCAGCACATCTGGTGGAATCACGATATATGTCATTGCTGATAATGATAGCCAGTTCGGTAATCTACCTTTTAATTTAACTTTTAATGATGGAAATAACTGGAGTGAAAGAATCGAGTTAATGATTGCGATTACACCTTATTCGGATTTGAGCTTCGGTTCCAGTTCAGGTTCGAAATTTCGTGTCGAACAAGTCTCTCGTATCAACGTGGCTACCAATTTCACTAATGCTGCAGATTATACCGATGTAGTTGATTTCACACTTCATTCGAATTCAGGATGGCAAAGCGGTTGGACAAATTCAGACTCAATAACTCTTAATCCAGGAGGCATTGATCTCATTCGATTTTGGATTGAAACCCCCGCCATCATCAATAGTTCACCGCTGTCTGGAGAAGGTGCTTCTTTCGTTTTGAAAGGTATATCATCGTTGGATGGAGAGAGCATTGAATG
The DNA here is from genome assembly GCA_905181715.1 of uncultured Candidatus Poseidoniales archaeon. Lineage (GTDB taxonomy): Archaea > Thermoplasmatota > Poseidoniia > Poseidoniales > Poseidoniaceae > MGIIa-K2. Next base: position 60,299 of record CAJIYT010000009.1, on the reverse strand, counting down.
GCAATTTAGTGTCGTATTGGATGATTTTCATAATGTTTCGATCGACGAAGTCGGCGATGATTTGACACTCGACCCCGGCCTTAGTGGTAGAATTGAAGTTGGTTTGAGGAATTCAGGAAACATTCCTAGTACCTTCTCCTTTAGCTTAAGTCCACTATATGAGAACGGAGCAGTAGTACCTGGATTTGATGACAATAATATTATTGAATATAATAATTGGAGTGTCGCACTTTACAATACAATGCAATCAACCATATTACAACCGGGAGAGACGCGACAAATCGATGTCGGATTCCTAGCACCAATGCTAGGTGAATCTTCACTTCAAGTTAGGCTTAATATAAACCCTAAAGGATATGAAAGCGTAATGAAATCTGTAGACCTCACAGTTGCGACTCAGCAAATAAGAATGGCTGAGATAATTATCGATTCTCAAGAGTGTTCCCAAGTTTCACCAACCGAATCATGTATCATCTTTTATGAACTGAATCATCAAGGGAATATGTATGATAATTTGATTGTTGAACTATCACAAATAGAGGGTGTTTTTGCGCAAACATCACAAGAAACATGGGGTGTTGAAATCGGGCAATCTGTCAGAAACCTCAGTTTAAACCTCACTTCGATCGCCGGTACAATAGCCTATAGCAATTATACTCTGACCCTCAATCTATTGACCAATGATGGTCTCTTACTCGATAGTAAGACTATCAGTGGATACATCGGACCACGAATAGAATGGGTGTTCGAATACACAGCATCCGCTGTCGACGCCGAAGGAAAACTATCGATGACTATGGTGGTTCGTAATGACGGTAATACCATCGACGGACTGATAGTTCGGCTATCTAGTACACATTTTACTGATATGTCATTTGTCCCCCCACTAGGATCTATTTATGAGGAAAGTGAAAAGATACGCTCCTTTGAAATGACAAATATTTCCATTGGAGATAATTTTACCTTACGCGCCTGGATTATGATTCCCGATGACCAATCAAATGATGGAACCCTATACGCCAATATCACCGCCCATAGTCGGCTAGATGATTCTAATCCACTTTCTTATCAGGCTGAGGCCGATTACCTAGCGGCAGAAATAACTGTAGAAGATGGAGTTATTATCGAAGCATTATCCAATGGTTTCGAATATACACTAATGATCATTAAAGCCTGGTGGTACATATTTTTCTCGGTATTAATCGCCGGATTGGTAGTTCGTAAAGCAGCAAAAGATAGACGCCTACGCATGGAAGACCCAATGTTGGCAATCCTTGGAACAAAAAATATCGTTGACGATGGGGTCGATGAAGATGGACTTAAGGACATCAATCATCAACCTGCTCTGGCCATGGACCGAGGGGAATTCACCCAGAGATTCCAAAGTCAATCGTCTGTGAAAACATATGAGACGCAAAAGATACCTGGAGATGTTGTTAGGGCAGCGGAAACGGTTATTGACCATCATGAGGAACATATAGTGCGACAAAAACTTAATCATTTGACCTCACAAATAAGTTCTGGTGTTGTGCAACCACATGCAGCAAACCTATTGCTAGATAATAACGAGAATTTACAGCAAGATGAAATCCCTGGCAAAAGTAACGACGATTTGGATTTTTAATATGTGGATCACAGGTGTAGATGAAGCTGGGCGGGGCCCGGTGATTGGCCCGTTAGTCGTTGCTGCACTTTCTATTCCAGCTGGTGATGAAGATAAATTGCGTCAGCAGAATGTCAAAGACTCAAAATTGCTTTCACCAAAGAGGCGTAGTGAACTAGAGGAATGGATTCTAAGTCAAGAAGAATGGCGTCATCAAGTTATTATCTGTCATCCAGCACGGATAGATTCCTATGTAGCAAAAATGGGTTTGAATATTTTAGAAGTAGAATTATTCGCTGAAGCTTTGAACGCAATCGGTCAGAGTGAAGGGAAAATTATCCTCGATGCTTGTGATGTAAATGAGGAGCGCTTTGCTAGCCGTATAGCATCTAGACTTGACAATTGGCCGTGGCCAGCGCAACTTATCAGTGAGCACAAGGCAGATCTAAATCACCTAATAGTTGCTGCTGCAAGTATACTTGCTAAGCAAGAACGTGACCGACAAATGGCGAATATATCACGTGAAATGGGTATGAATCTAGGCTCTGGATATCCTAGTGACGCAATAACAGTCAATGCACTACCTGCCATGCTTACTGGCGTATGTCCTCACCCACAATTGCGCTGGAGTTGGAAGACCATTCGTAATCTATGGCCGGGAGAAGTCCCGCAAAGAGAAGACATACCCGGTCCACAACAAACGTTGTTCTGAATAACCCCCCTCGACTCGGCTTGGTATGGACTGGCAGCCAAGTGCTGAAATCATCGACTTAGTTCGCAATCTAGCCTTGCAAAACGCATTACAATACGAGGGGGAGGGTCAAGTCGGCTCGGTAATGGGTCGAATAATGGGTACAAGAGCCGATTTGAGAAATCAGGCAAAGCAACTATCCGGACTTATTTCCAGCGAGGTTAATACTGCAAATTCACTTGCGAAGAGTGAGGGTTTAGATCACATTAGAGAATTATTAGCGCAATCAGCACCAGAGATGCTTGAGAAGAAGGAGCATGTTAGGCGAGAAGGTCTACCTGAGTTGCCGGGAGATCACAAAGGGGTTGTCCTTCGTTTCGCACCAAATCCAAACGGTCCACTTTCTTTCGGCCATTCACGTGGGTTGGTAGTAAATAGTACCTATGCAAAGCAACTCTCGGGTAAATTGATCTTACGTTTTGACGACACCGATACCACGGTCAAACCACCACTTGTATCAGCCTACGACACCATAGCCAAAGAGGTCGAGTGGCTCTGTGGTTTTCCCGCTGATAAGATAATCATCGCTAGTGATAGGATGGAGTTCTACCACCAATTTGCCGAACAAGCACTCAACGAGGGTTTTGCATATGTCTGCACCTGCACAGCAGAGGCTTTTCGGGAGTTCCGAGTTGGAAAAACCTGCTGTCCTTGCCGTGAACGAGAGGCCGAAGAAAATATTCAACACTGGCAAGAGATGAATTCTGAAGATGGCTACCAACCCGGTCAGGCTGTAGTTCGAATTAAGACGGACATGACTCTGCCAAATCCCGCTCTGCGTGATTGGCCCGCATTAAGAATCCAAACCAATCCTCATCCACGCATTGGTAACGTTTGGCGTGTATGGCCGCTACTAGACTTCCAGTCTGCAGTTGAAGATCATCTGCAAAACGTCACTCATATAATTAGAGGAAAGGATTTGATGGATTCAACCCGTAAGCAGAAATTATTGTATCAACACTTTGCTTGGCAATATCCCGAAACGATTTATTGGGGACGCGTTAAGGTTCACGAATTCGGCGGTTTCTCAACTTCACAGATGCGTAAGGACATCGAAGAAGGAATTTACTCTGGCTGGGATGATCCGCGTCTACCAACACTGTCCACACTAGCACGTAGGGGAATAAAGCCCGAGGCTTTGCGCAATTTCTGGATTGAAATCGGTTTAAGTCAAAAGGACATAGCAGTTCCTTTAGCCACCTTGTATTCACACAATACCTCAATGATTGATGCAACAGCTCCTCGACTCGCATTTGTACGTAATCCAATTAGAATTGAGCTCAAAGGTGAAATCGATAGCGAGGTTATGATTCGATCACATCCAACAGAGGAACTCGGTGAGCGTAAAATAAATCTCGACGGTGTGGTATACATCGAAACTGAAGATCATGGTGATGTTCGCCTGAAAGACCTCTGTGACATTAGTTCTAATGGCACCATTACCTCGATAGATCGAAGTGATTCACGGCCGATTGTTCATTGGGTAGCCAATGGTAAGGAGAACAGATTATCGATTCCAGAAGGTAAAGAGTTACGAGTCGAAGAGGGGTTACTCGAATCTCATCCCCATCCGATTGGAACAATCGTACAACTAGAGAGAATAGGCTATGCTATTATCGAAGAAGATGGTCTACTACTGGTCCACGAATAATACGCAGTTCACTCAAGAGCGCGGATTGCTGGCATAGTGTCGATTTTAGACATAGCTTGGCGATAATCATTTGGTGAGAAATAACCGGAAAAGGCACCATCTGCATCGACTGCGACAACTGCTTGTGGTTTACGCTCATTAATAACCGGAAGAACATCTGCGATTTTCTCATCCATTTTGACTTGCATGACATCCAATTCCATGTGTTCGCCACAGGTTGAAGATGAAAGGTCGCGCCCTTCAGCAACAGCAGATAGAATTTGTTTAGTGCCGAGAACACCCCTCACCGAATCATCTTCACCAAGGACGATCAATACTCCGCCTGGCAGATCTATTAGTCGCTTTGTGCCTTCTACTATCGAATCATCAACTCCAACGGTTGCATGCTCATCAGTCAATACTAAATCACTTATTTGAGGCTCACTCATTCCTTCACCAGACCATCCCACAGCGAATAGGTTGATGAAACCTCCCTTCCGACAATATCATCAAGGAGGGGCGTTCTCCCTGCATCATGGCAATTGAACGTCTGATGACAGGGGATTTGAGCAAACAGATTCAGGACTTGTTTTCTACAGAGGACCTAGTTATCGAAACATTTCGTGATTTGATCAAAGATGAGTTGAAATCATATATCAAGGATAAGATAGATTCTGATGAAGAATTAAAGACAGAATTGAAAGAAGCTGTTGCATATTACTTCAGTGCAAAAGCGCGTTCCCTCTATGCTGAATTAAAGGCGAGCCGGGCTGCAACAAAGTTGGGCCTCAAAATATTGCCAGAAGACCTTCAAGGAGAAGTTGGAGGAGCATTGGTCGGCCTATTTGAGAAAGAACTCGGTGAACTTTTAGAGAAGGCTTTGTAGAGCATAATTCTAACGTTTCTGCGTAGGATTGATGTGCTGACCACCACCCCAGAGCAAATAGAGTGATAGAGTGAGAGTTACTTTCAGTGCCTTCATTATAGCAATATTGCTCATTCCCGTATTGATAGCGGACTTCTCAGAAGCAGAATGTTGTGAATCTAGTCCTGTAACTTTGCATATGATTGGACCTGCAGACACAGGTTTCTTAACACCATTTAGTGCTGAATTAGGCAATCTAACAGAAGTCACCACCACCAACTCAATTTCTGAGCAAACCGTTATTGCCTCATGGTCTATTACTCCCGCTTGGCTTGGAGATTACCCTGAAGACACCTGGGAGTTCACGATCCCTTATTCGATTGAAAACGCAGGTGGTGCTCAGATTAATGCCACTATTACAATCGACATTGGTAGCACAACATATTCAGCTGATATTGGGCAAGACCAAGCATTCCTTGCAGCGGGAGATAATGAAATGAATATCGATATTGAAATAGACGGTGGAGCAATTACATCGGGTTCAATCGAGGTGACTCTGTCTGTTCGAACACTTTTATTCAACGTCCCTGCCAGTGAGGCTTCACTAACCTTCATGTGGGGAACTGTCGAAGATGATGCAACACTAAATGCCAATATCCCCTTGCTTAGTATGGTTTTTGAGCAACCTGATGTCGAAGGGATGGACGTTTACATACACCTCCTGATTACCAGTCCATGGGGTCAAGCAATGTTATCTCAAACTGATATCAACCTCAGAGTCGATGGAATTACCATCGATAGCGAACCAATCGGTTCACAAGCAGATGATGATGCTTTCCGGCTTACTTGGACTTGGAGTGCAACCGAATCTGGCGACATCAACATAACAACCGTTGCTGAGATTGTCGTCCAGAAAGATTTGGGCAATCCAGCTCAATCTATTTCACAAGCTCACAGTATTACTACAATCGATGATGGTTCAAGCAGTGGCGGCGGTTTTTACACACCTGACGAACCCTTGCAATCAAATGGAGCAGGGTCACCTCTTGCTGTAGATATCAGGATGGATATGTATGTAGACCAGGGTAGCATTGCTTTGGAGAGAGAAGTTGATATTATGTTTTCAAATGAGATGTCATATTGGCTGCGCTGGGGATTGGATAATATTGGTAGCGACTCCAGTTCTCTCTCGGACTCCCTGCGGATATTCAGTGCTGGTTCAGTAAAGGATGAACATCGCCGCAACCGAGTGGTAGATGAAGTTGAAACCTCTGAGTTTGAACGGCAAATGGTAACTAGAGCATCGACGTTCCTTCAACAGGGAATGGGCTTTGAGGGTGATGAATTACTCGGCCGTAACTTCAATGAGTTTGAAACAATAAATATCGAAATCGATCTCATGGGCGACAATAAGGTTAGTTACTCACCGATTTCGATGAAGATATCCACATTGGAAGTTGTTGAAGAGGATAAGTTGACCACATTGGTGAGAGATTTCATTATCGTCCAACCAGCTAATCCCCGTTGGCAGGAATTTGACCTCACCATATCGGTAACTACAGATTCTCTCTCAAGCCTGACCGGAGCGGCTATCAAAGGAGATGATTCAATCAAATTATCCCATGTCAGATACCCTTGGGGTGAGAAAATTACAGTCACCGCTACCGGTTTGGATACTGATGACACTTTTTCTTTCGTCGCATTAGCAACAAATAGCCCGCTTCACTCACCGTTACCCTTGACTGCTGCCGCTGCAATAACCTGTCTCGTTGGATTTTGGATAGCCCTACGTATGACTAAGAATCGAGTAAGAAAAGCACTATGGATGGAGTCTTCACTATTCCTAATAGTGGCAACAGCAATCTTCTTTGCTTACCCACCATTTACAATTATTGCCATTCTTGTCGTAACTATCGCTCTATTCTTGATAACTGCAGTTGCTAGTCCAAAACGTACTGACCTCGATGATGGATTGAGTGATTTCCCCTTGGTCGATTGCCCCGCATGTACTACTGGAAACCCCATAACTAGTGATGAAAGGCCCTTGCGAATCCCTTGTGGTGGTTGCGGTAAAGTCCTAAGAATAGTCTCTTAGAATATACCGGTAGAGATCAAACGGTCTGATATTTCCGAAGCGTGAACTCTGGTTTTATCGCCACCTTCGGGCCATTCACCTCTAACTTCATTTAGCACAGATGCCAAATCTCTGCCATTTTCAGCGATAATCGCTCTCTTCCAGATTAATTCCTCTACCCGTGGAGTAGATATTTTCGCTTCTCTTAACACAGGTAGTGCCAATTCAGAAAGCGCCTGTGACCTCTGGTCGAAATCCATTTCCGGCCAAGATTTGACAAGACGTTTGAGCATCCGTTCAGCAATTCCATCCAAAGAAGACAAATCAGGATTAGTCACTTCCGGTAGAGCGACCACTTGAATCGAGCCTTCCTCATCGAGATGGTTGCGCAACAAGGTCAACGCAGGGTCATAGGTGGCATCTAGAGAGTCACGTAGCCATTGACCTGCCATCGAGAGTGGACGCAAGCGACGCACGCGTGGAGAGCTAGTACAAAGCCGATTGGCGAGTGCTGCGCATAGTGCTACGCAATCGACAACTCCTTGGTGACTGGTGGCTGAACCTTCGAATTCAATTATTGTTGCGAAAGGTGTGATATGAATTGAATTTTTGCCGAGAGATAATCCATCGCCTGGTTGAGCAAAGGGGTCAATGTGGATTAGCAATCCATCCGTATCTGGCAACAGATCAACCTCATCACGTGGAACATCTCTCCGGGCGAGTAGTAAACGGCGACGATAAGATATCTTTTCATCGATTAAGGCTGATTCGATTTGCACCAAACCAAGAACCCCTTCCAAGTCTGATGGAGCGACCAAATCGACTATCTTCGCAGCATTAATCAAAGCATTACAACGCTTAATCTGCTCCTCTAAGGAGGAAAGCATCGGCAGAGACAAGAGATCACGCATGTCCAAGACCAAACGAATGGAGGGCTGCGTAGTTCATCAAGATGACTGTTGCAATCACTCGACCATTAAGCGCAACTGGTCACGCTTGTATTTCCAATCAGCAGCCAGACGGCCTTCGGATTGGTAATAACGAGCTAAGCGGCGAATCTTGGCTTCGGTAAGATGTAATGCACGGTTGTTATGGAGATCTTTGCGGTTAGAGCTTAGATGATTAATCAGTGTAACCGCCTTACGCATCAAGTTCATCATATCCTCTGGATATGCACCACCGATATCATTCTCTGCAAGAATTACAGCGATGCGCTTGCCCTTGAGAACCAAGCGAACATCAGGAATAGCATGTTGATCACGGAGAATTGTACCAATCTCGGCTGAACTCTTACCGGATTTTCCTAATTCTACAATTAGGGAAGTTACCGCTGATGCATCGTTATTAGACCACTCTGGAGCGGTTGCAACAAATGGCTTCGATGAGCCACTCTTTCCTTTGTTGGATGAGTACATTCTTGCCATGTGAACACCTCTGAGCAAGCCGGCGACTGGCTCCCTATTCTTAACCGCTACTATCAGGCATGAAGAGTTCACAACTTATGATGCAACTTCAACAGACGCCCGGGGGTGCCATTCCATTCCCAAGAAGGAGCCAAGCATCTGGCGATCCCAACCACTTCACTGCTCTGCATAAGTAGGACATCACTACCCTTCTGCAGATCCATGTCCCAGGACTTCATTATACCAATATGCAAGTCTCCTTTTAGTTTGAAACCCTCAATCAAGTGGATTCGTGCGAGACTATCATTCTGATGAAGATACTCGATACCAGATTTAGAGATTGAAAACCCTGCTCTCTCCGGAGACCACATGGCTAATTGCTTGTCATCCTTTTCGATTTTCCAACGCGGGAAACGCCCTCTTATGCGACAATCTTTGAGCCAGTCATCATTCAAATGGTGATATCTAGCCACGCTACATAAATTGTCCATGTTGACTTGCTCCCCTCTTCTCCGACCTCTGCTGATATTCTCCTTGCAGGCTTCGCTTAATCGATCCAATGCCTCATCACTAGTCGCCCGATCACCGAGTCTAGTATCGATGATATCGACACCCTCAATCGAAATGTCCATGCCACTGTGATTGAGAATAACTCGGTATTTATTGCGTGCTAACATTCCGGACAAAACCTCGTGAATAACATTTACTTCATCCAGACTCCAATCACCGGTCACCGGTAGGTCATACTTTCCAGTAGGCCAGATATTCTCCAAGTCACGTGGCACCACTGCTAATGGAGAGGTGATCATTAATTCATGACAGCTGTTATGGGAAATCGCTCTGAAGAATCTCTTATGGGACTTTGAAGAAGAATATGGTTTACGATCTGAACAGGGCAGTAAAATCAAGACGTCAGTCATACCTTTGGGGCTTTGGTATTCATCGCGCATAAAGCGTTGCCAATTGCGTACCAAAGGATCTTTCTGCGCCGCTTCACTATGACAATTGAACTGAACATCATTATCAACAATTTGTGAAAGATGATCACTGCTCTCAGACATCAAGTCATCATAGCGGCGCATGTGCTCGACTAAACGTGGCGAGGTCAGTGCTTGTCGGTCAGCCAAATCGCGCAAACTAGAATCGCGAATCGCACGACGCACTTCAGCAATGGCAATAGCCCAATGGTCAACATCAGGTTCACCGCTATCCTCGATTTTCCTCGGCCCAGAGGTGGTCAAGACATAGCCCGATGCTGCGCATTGACGACTACGTACCTGGTCATGTAAATCGACACCAAACCAGGTGAGCGGTGCGAGATTATCAGGACCTGATAGACCCGGAGTCCACATTAATGCACCAGGGAATCTGCGTTTTAGTAGAGTTATGGCCTCGATTAATCGCCCGGGTCTACGCGCTAATTGCGGTGCGTCTACCAATGCGATAATCGCCGGATTGAGATCCTTGGCTAACAAGTCAGGGTCGTGGCGAATCCTCTGCCATGACACCGGTAGTAAGTCCCCTGTGTCTGCCTTTTCTCCAGCATCTGCTTCATCGAGAGAAGGAGGTAAAACATGCCCGATTGACGCAGCATATTGTGGGCTATTGACGTCGCTTTCAAACGGATCTAATCCAGCGCGTCCGGTGATAGTCATAGTAGAGGGAAGTGCCGAGTCTGTTTGGCAACTAAAGGGTGCCACACTCACATCTCGCTCCATATCTCCATCGAGCAAAACCAAGCCAGGAGTAAAGGAAACTGGCGCACTGCGGTCACCTAGGGCCCATAATCTCGCCATCCTTTGACGAGCGATTACTGTGCGACCAAGTTGGGGCATCAACCAATGCCTGAGGTGAACCTCTCTTGAATGATTTGAATACTGATGATTGGCAGCCAAACAATATGCGCAGCCTGATTGTAGGATTTCTCGTCCTTGTCCTTTGCGTCCCAACTGTCATCGCTAGTACCACATATAGTTCGGTAGAGGGTCACGCTTGGACTAATTGTGATGGTTGCAATTACATTGTTCGACAAAACAATAACACTATTGCTGAAGGAGACACATTGGATTTCCAGGTAGAAAATGGTACTGTTGAGATAGAGAATGCTAGCCAAGGTATCATCATCATCCCCAATGTCATTGATCCAAGAGACACTAGACCAACTCCAAGCGAAAGCGCACAAAGTGAAACATTATTCATGCACACTGAATGTCCTTGTGAAGAAGCGACTATTATCTCGAGCGACCTACCGTCTGACGATGTCGATGTGTTGGTATTCGACATTGATGAGGAATGGAATCTTGAAGCAGAATTAATCGCCACTTCCAATGATATTCTAATCGAGTTCTATTTACAATCTGCACAAATGGAAAACAAATCTGCAGTTGAGATTAGAACCGCAACTAATTCCACCCCTGGGCTACAGCATCAACCGGTTTTCATCGAATCATCAAACTCAAGAATAATTGTCGAAATCACATCCCAATCTCCTGATACCGTCTATTCGTTGAGTTTTAGAGGGCATCAGGTTTCGAATGCTAGTCATTTTGATGTCGATGGCCAAATAAGTAGAATCGGTAGAAGCATATTGACACTACCATTACTACAAACTGAGAAACTGATGATCCAATCTGATGTCGCCTTTCATTTCGCCTACTTCTATGGCGATAACATTAGTGGAGTTGTTGAAAAACCTGCTGGCAATAGTGCTATTTGGGGAATTCCGATGATGGATGGCATAAGCATAATCGCAAATACCTCTGGAAGATGGACTATGTCGTTTAGCAAATCATTGCATCATGATGTCACCATCGGAATTGACGCACCCAATTTGTTACCTCAAACTAATATTACCGATAACAGTTCATGGCCCGTTCTACCTTTGGATGGTAACACTGTTAATGCTGAAATATCTCTGGCCATTAATGACTACAGCGATATATTCCGCATTGAAACTACAGGTTGGCCTGAATCGATCCATATGGTGCAAGTCATGATCGAAGGTAATGTAAGTTCACTTGAGGTTACGATTTGGGACATGAATCAGAAAACATGGCAACCCATTTCCATTACCAATGCGACATTCCAAACCGGTGGAATAACCATCTCATCACAGTTGGGATTAGGGACACATTTCTTACGCGTTGAGCATGTTGACGGTGTCGATGCAGTTACCGGGGAATGGGGTGGAGATGGGGATGAAATACGCTATTCTATGCGCCTGAATTATAAATTGATTGACGAAGGTGAGGAACCATGGTTTGCTCCAAATGAAAATGCACAGATTTGGGGGGAGAGAGTACGCTGGATTTTGGGTCTCTCATTTTTGATTCCTGCGCTATTCCTTGTCATCCATATTCGCAGAGACAAACGCTTTGCCGCAAGAATGACAGCGATGAAAGATCGGAGAGAATGGTTGATTCAATGCATTGCTGAGGCAGATTCGAATAGGAAAAGTAGCAAGGATTTGACCAGAGCACTGCGCACAGTTGCTTCAATGGAATGGGAAGATTCAATCAAATCATGGGGTGAACCATGTATGCGCCATCATACATTAGGTATCGATCTCGCTATATGGCGGCTCGAAGATGAAAAGACCAAAGGTGATTCATGGCCATTGTTAGTTGGAATAAAAGTCTCCGAGGATGATTGGGAAATCGCAGGCCTACGTTTTGAGGCACCGGAAGGTGAGTCTTGGCTAGTCGAAAGCGTAACTCCAAGATTCTTACATCGGGAGCATGAAGTCTTCATCGATAGCCTCTTGTGTGGCCATCGTCTCTACAGCCAAATCAATCTTGCCGGAAAGGCAAATAGTGTTGACATCCATCTTTCGGGAATAGTAAAGGGTGAACCAATGGCTGCAAAGCCGTCAAAAACCCTAGAGCGAAAGTAATCAAGCACGACGTCGATCGTCTGCATCAGCCTTCATCCGCACTATTACGTCGCTTTCGCTCAGTAGATCTTGGCGTAAATCTTCGAGGGCTTTCCTTACCGACTTACTAAACTTCCGAGGCATATCCAATTTGAGTAGTACAATTACATCTCCACGGATTCGGCCGCGCGAATCTGGCATACCCTTCCCGTTAATGGTGATAGTATCGCCAGAATTAGAAGACTTAGGCACGGTAATCTTCAATTTATCCCCATCGATATGTGGAATCTCAAACTCGCAACCAAGAACCAAATCAGCATATCCCAAAGGTAGAGACATTATCAAATCGCGTTCACTTCTTTCAAACCATTCGTGTTCCTCTAAATTAATCTCAATAAAGAGGTCTCCCGGCTGACCACGGCCATATTTACCTGGTTGGCCTTTGCCCCTAATGCGCAACCGCATACCCTGATCTGCACCTTCTGGAATGGTGACCTTCAAGCTCTGCTCTTCCACGACAATACCATCACCCGAACATTCACGGCAACTGGATTCTGCAGTTGAACCGAGTCCGCTACAGCGGTCACAAGTGCGCACAACATCTTGTACAAATGGACCAACTTGTTGCCGAACACGAACTCTTCCTTGACCACTACATGCCTTACAAGTCGTGGTTTTACCTCCTTTAGCTCCTGTTCCAGAACAACCACTGCATTTACTGGGAAGATCAATATCCATTTGCTCTTTAACACCAGTAAAAGCCTGCTCTAAGGTGATCGAGTGGCGTAATAAGATATCATTACCAGTATTTGCTGGTCGTCGAGAGCCACCGAAGAAAGATGAAAAGAAATCACCGCCAAGAATATCGTCGAGGTTTATGTTGAAATCTGAAAACCCTCCTGCGCCAAAGGGAGAACCGCCAGGAGGATTATGCCCGAAGCGGTCGTATTGTTGGCGCTTGTCGCTATCGGAGAGAACCGCATAAGCTTCCTGAATCTCTTTGAAACGAGATTCTGCATCATCTGCATCGTTCTTATCGGGGTGATAGCGACGAGCGAGACTGCGGAATGCTTGCTTTAAGTCCTTAGCATCGGCGCTTTTATCAACTTCAAGAATCTCATAATAGTCTCGCTTTTCAGACATATGACCCCTCGCGACGATTCATGGCTGCTGAGGGGGTCTCTTCAATATTGGTGCCAAAGAGATTGTAAAGTAAAGCGGTATTACTCCGCTCCACAACTATCACAGAATCTGGAAGTAGGTTCCCTACTTGCGCCACATTCGGGGCAACACGGCCCTGAAACCGAGGATTGACCAACTCTTTGTGAACTTGTAGGGGTAGATGATATCATTGCCATTTGCTCAAAGGATACAGCTTGAGTCACTTGTTGGTGCGAGGGTGCAGCCGGAGGTGAGTTCACAACTCCACTTTGTGGTGAAGTATGAATCAGTTTTTGCTCATCTGCCATCATCGGTGAACTGGGGTTTAATTCTTGCACTACATCTCCATGATCACTTAAAGACATGATTTCGAGATTCTCAACTGGTGCGTCACCTTCAATGCTTAGTACTGGAGCGATTGGCTTTTGGGCGATTATCGGCTCATTAATCGCCCTCTGGGTTAGAATATCAGCATGCTTCGCTTGCCTTGAACGCGGTGAATCCTTGCCGAAAAGGTCCATCACCGAATCGATTAATCGATCCATAAAGCCAGTTTTACGGGTAGCTCCAACCGTAGACTGGATTTGCTTTTCATCGAAATTATCTTTTCCTGTCACTCGACGAGTGGCATTGATCACTGCTTCAGAATCCATTAAGAATTGAACCTCAGTGGTTTCATCACGATCGAGTTCTATCTCTTTAATCTCAAGATTGAAGCGAGAAGCAGTGCCTTCTAGGGCTTCTTTGCTAATATTGCTATCATCTATTCCGTGGTCAACTTCTCTCTCCCAGACTCCACTCTCTTCTGCTTTGAACTGTTTTTTTGTAGCTTTGAGAGCTTTGGTTCGTTGCCATTCATGGTCACGTACCATCTGAGTTCTCTTGTAAAGAAAGAAACCAAAGGCGATAGCGATACCATTGCAAATCAACATCAATTCGGTAGAGAAGGAGAACATTGCATCGATTGGTTCGATTGCAAAACGCAACACATTGAGAGCCAATACTGGTACAAATAGTAGAGCAAACGCGGTGTTTGGCCTTGTCTCCATGCTATCACTCACCTTCTGGTCAGACGATAGCATCATCAATGTTCGCCTGTATTGGTCTAAAGAGTTCGATCTCTGCTTGCCTTACCTCGACGAAATATACCATCGACTAAACCCACTGAAAATGCAGTATGAAGTATCAACAGACAAATCGGCAAACCGATTATACTACTTAGACGGCCGCCGTTAAACGCAGCTAAAACACCACTAAAAAACAATACTGCACCGTATGTAACTAACGGAACAATCGCCCACTCGCCTAACAAAATGCAAGCGATTAAGCCGATTATTGGTAGTGATTCACGAATGTCAAAACGTGAAGGATGATTCAGTAGTACCTTGCTTCGCCAGAAACCATAACGATGACACATCAACCACCATTGTCGCAAACTACTCCGCTTACGCATTCGCACATAACTGGCATCAGAACGATATATTGGCCATCCTGCGGCGAGCATTCGCATTGAAAGGTCGGAATCTTGGCTTGTCAAAAAGCGTTCATCCCACCCTCCTATGTCCTGTAATGCTTCGACACTATGAAGAGCAAATGCAGGGACTTTGGCTTTTGAACGGCCTTTGAATTGGGCGAATTGACCTCCTCCTGAGCCCAAAGGTGAGGCAAGTGTGTCCTCTATCCAACCTTCTACCAAGCCAGGATTCTCTACCGATAGCACCCGTGTCCCAATGGCTCCAACCTTGACATCCAATTCTGTTTCAAGATCAAGAAGGTCAGCTACTCTTTTCTCAAGGTGGTCTGTAGGAATAGTGGCATGGCCAATTATCTCAAAACAATGGGTGGTATCCTCTGGAAGGTTTTCCAAAGCAAGATTGCGGGCAGGACCAACGTGTCGGCCATGATTGTCTAAGATGGTTATTCTTCCAGCGTAATTGCGAAGTATTTTGCGAGTCCCGTCGCTTGAACCACCATCAAGAACAATGATTTGATGCTCGATGGTTTGGGCCAATAAACTCTCTAGACAGGCTTCGATGTATTCAGCCTCGTCAAGCACTGGGAGAATAGTAGCTATCGATAATTGGCGCTGTGACCAATTGTCATCTGAGCTATCACCACTCTCGCTCACGAACACGGGAGTGGCCCTACACATTTCAATGCCGCCTGATAGATTGATGAACCAGACCCTAGAAGCAAGCCTGTGACAGGTTTGCGACTGAGCGCAGTTGGCGAGGGTATCAGCGTCCGTGTAACTACTGTTATTGATGGTGCAAATGATCCCGTTTTAGTTCTTGAAGCACTACAAAATATCTTTCCAGAGATTGAAACACAATTACCAGAGAAACCTGAATTCCCGAGTGAGAAATCTACCAAAATAGATTTTGAAGGGATTAGTTTGGCCACTTACCTTGAGAAATTACATCAACAGCGAATCCTTGATACTGCAATGGACCATATGTCTCGACGCATATTCGACAATCGTACTACCTTTGATCTTAGCCGGCAAGCGGCTTTGGTCGGCAAGGTGTCATTCCCAATACCCGGTGAAATTCCGCTAGGTGGGGTGATTACTGTTGAATTAGCCGGTACTGACCTCAGTGATTGGATAGAAGCAGCGACATGGCATCGCGGCCGTGTTAGCATTCCAAGAAACATCGGTGATGACTTCCGGATGAGATTTGATGGTGATGCCATCACATGGCATCGAGAACCCGAGTAACTGCGTCAGCAATGTCACCATTCGAGCCAAGCCAAGCCAAATCATCACGCTGTTGACACCAGAGGACTTTATCATGAACTGTCAATTTGATTGAATGAGTAAGTGGAACACATCGATACACATTGAGCCTGATATTCGATCCTTCTAACCGAGGTAGCCATATGCCAATACGGTCTCTTACATCAATCTCCAGGGAAAGTTCTTCCAAAACCTCACGGCGTAAACATTCGACTATTGTCTCACCGGGTTCACACTTACCACCAGGAAATTCCCACATGCCTGCATGATTCTGGCCAAGTGACCTCCGGGCCACAAGAAATCTACCATCCTTCACAATCGCTGCGGCAGAGACATCTACCGGACCATCTGCAAGCATATTCTCGACACATTGTCGTACCAGAAGTTGAGGGTTAGGACATTTATCAGCCGGTGGTAAATGGAGGAAAATGCATGGTGTGGCGTCATCGATTGCCTGTAAGGTTCGATAGTAGAGTTCATTGCAGAGAAAAGCACCTGCATCCTTGGAGAGATCCGGTGCTAAATGCAACGACTTGTAAGGCCAATGTTCCGCATTTGAACTGGTTGATAAATCACCATCACCAGTTATGGGCTGTGAATTTGGTTGACGTCCGGAGTTATCAGCTATTTTGAAATCAAGAAGGTCACGGGCTAAGACTTCAATTCGAGGAGCAGCGGCATTTTCGGCTAAGCCCATTAGTATAATGCCAGCAAATCTATCGCCTTTACGCAACCTTTCCGCTATACTCAGGGAACCGGGTTTGTCAACTGTCAATATTTGTGCTTCAACTTCACAATCAGCGATATGCATTTTATCCATTGACTCTGCAACTTGTGCGGAGATATTCTCCGCGTGTAGGCCAAAGGGCTCAAACCCGCAGATGAGTACCCTTCGCCTTAGCATTAACAACCCCTCTATCAGGGGACTTGATGAGTATTTGGCAATAAGGTTTGACTACTCGACAAGGTTACACAAGGTTGAGCGAGATGTCTGAAGAGATTGAAATTCGTGTTCCGATTCAGGAAAATAAGCCTGAAAGCGGCATGATTCTAATGCAAATATGGCGAGAAATTACTGCCGGCATTGGTTTCTGGGGGACATTGAGGCCTTTGGTCGCCGCCCTTGTCGCTGTGATTCCATTCTTCTTCTTGGGACAACATTTCAACCGCCAACACCAGAAGGCATTCGATTGGACACTCTTACAATTCCCTCTAGCTTTGACAGTAATATTATGGCTATTATTGTGGGTTTGGTCTATTTTTGACGCTTGGCGTGAAGCATCGAAAATCGTCTCGGCAAAAAGTGGACTTATGAAGCGTGGATTTGATCTCTTGCAGGGATAGATCCATCTGCTAATCCTGCAAGATCTGCTCTGTCATCCACATCGAAATCGGTGGGAATATCACCGGTCAAAAATTGATTGATACCAATGGTCTCAATAGACCAGTGCATCACTGAATCTTCATTATTTGAATGACCTTTATGACCATCATCTTCATGCGAAGACGGTGAATCGTAAACCAGGTTTACCAATCCAAGTAGATGGCCAAATTCATGAACAAGCACTGCTTCTTCTACATCATCTCTAGACGGTCGGCCAAGAAAACCTTCTGCTTCATCTACTGAATCCTGAAATATCGCAATGGTTGAAGCATCTACAGCAACTCCCAATACCGAATCATCATTATAGGTACCACTAGGAAATATTACATGCCAACGCAACACACCTGATTGTGCAAGTGGACCTGCTTCCCTAGTTGCGTGACCAGACGTACGCACATCATCAGCAGTCCATGTGCCAGAATGAGTAAAATCAGTCAAAGTTGAACTCACGGTGATTCCACCCGGCTTATCACAAACTGAAGCCAACCTTGATTTTAAGGTCGAAATCGAATCACTTGTTGGCTGATTATCTTTTGAATAATCTATTTCGATGACCAATGCTGAGACATCATTACGTAAGCATGCAAGAGTTAATCCACCGGGGACACCATGGTTTTCTGCAATATCTTCGACACACCCAGCAAGAGTAGCAGAAAAAAACAAAACTGCCATAAATATTGTCCGCATGTATCCACCTCAGAAACCTTCGGGCATTGACACCGGTGAAAAAAGTTGACCAGGGCTGGTAACTTTGGCCAAACGAACTTTCAGCATCTGTTCCCAGGAACGCAACAATATCATTAGATCAAATAAGGTGATTCTTAATTCTTCAACACTGACTCGGATTAAAGTCGTGAGAATATCCATCCTTTCCTCATCTATTACATCGACTACTCTGTCTAAATCAAACTCAAATTCACTACTTTGAACCTGTTCTTCGACTTTCCATTGCTGAGTTATCCGAGGAGGTAAGGTTTCAGAGTTCTCCTCTGCCAATGACATTAATCTGCCAAGAACTAGTCCATTAAAACGTGATATTACCAAACTCAATTCAACCAAAGGTATCGCCAATTGGTCGACAAGATTGACCATGCGCTCCTGTAAGGTAATCAAAGAAGATTCTGCCATAATACCTCAACCCTGTGATTGCACGTATTGGTGACCATAATGTTGCCACTGCTCCTCAGTCCAGCCGGGTGGCAATCCTTCAGGTGGAATCGGAACCGATAGATGTGGTTCTCCTTGTCCAGCACCATTAGCAGGTAATTGATCGATAACAGGTAAGACCTTACTTTGCATTTCAGTTTCGACCTCAGCAGTATGCGAAAGGGGGTCAATATTTTCTTCCTCAATCCCCAAATCCCCTCTTCTAATCCGACGAATAACCACCATCTGATACATGGCATATGAGACCGCAAATAAAGTGATTATGAACATTATTACAGATAAACCCGATTCACCAAGCTGAGTACCCAAAGCCTGTCCATCACGTTGTACGTTTTCGGTAATCATCAGTGGAGTGACTGAAATACGGTCCATCTCTACTCCTGAATCTAGAATTAATAATCGATAAACCTGTCCTGTACCAACATCACCAGCAGCTGTGGTATTGAGGCTAGTAATTATCTTTTCATCGGCACTTGAATTGATAGTAACTCTATCTTCTTCTGACCAGTCCTTGCCGCCAATAAGTTTCTGCAGAACC
This sequence comes from uncultured Candidatus Poseidoniales archaeon, assembly GCA_905181715.1. Taxonomy (GTDB): domain Archaea; phylum Thermoplasmatota; class Poseidoniia; order Poseidoniales; family Poseidoniaceae; genus MGIIa-K2. Next base: position 41,115 of record CAJIYT010000009.1, on the reverse strand, counting down.
AAAGTGACAACACCATCCTTACCGTGATTCACGACCTCGATTTCGAGGTGAACCTCTTCATCGAGAATCGGCGAAGGATTTGACCAAACAATTAGAGAATCACTACTGCGCAGTGAGATATCGGGTCCGGAAAGGGCGAACGGCCAACTAGCCAAAGGAGAATCTTCATTATTCATTGAACTGATAAAGGGGTTACCAACCTTATCTGAACCTGTTATCCAAACTTCGATCGAATAAGTAGGTAGAATTTGAGTGGCACCGTCATCGGTGAAATCAAAGATCCCACGCCAAAAGAAATCATCCTCGCCTTCATCGATGATTACCTTTTCAGCGAGAGGGGAACTACCGCGCAAAATCTCAGCATCACCAGCTTTCATGATATAGTGTAAAATTGGAGCATCATCACTGAAACCAAAATCATCGCTAGCATCTAGTAGTACCTCAACCGATCCAGCATCTGCTATCGAAATAGCATCCCCCGGATTATTGCCCATCATCGATATTGCTGCAATCACAGGATTTTCATCATCGACAGCCAATCGCAATACTGGACTGGTTTCGACATCATAGGTTGCAATACCTGGTAAATCCTCTAGTGTTGCTTCGAGGACAAGGTGACCACTGCGAACCTCAGGAACTAGGAAATCTATACTAAATCCACCTGAGTCTCCACACGTGGTAGACCATGAGTTATCATAATCACTCAATACGACAGAAAAGGCGCCAGAAGGAGCAGGAGTCTCATCCTCACTGAATAGTAACCGGCCACTGAATCTTACTGCTAGACCAGCACCTATTGTAGTTTCAATACCTTCAGAATTGTAATGATTGGTTCCGTCACGTAATTCAATAGCTTTGACGTGGCCAGGCATTTGATCAAATCTGAAATCATTATCAAGGCTCCAAAGGTCATTACCCAATCCTGCTTCATATGTATTACATGGATTAGTGGTCTCCACATCGCATGGTCTATCACTCAAACGGACAACTGGGACTTTTCTGTCCAATCCATTGGTATCCCAAACCTCAGGAAATGACCAAGTCAATTGAAATTTAATGTCCAGATACATTATTGTGTTATTTAGTGGTTCTAATGATGCTTGTGAATAGATATTAGAAACCGCTAAGCCATTGCCTCCACTAACTAGATTCATCAATGGCTGGCCCTCGGCGTCAACTGATAATTCTACAAAGATACTCGTTGTTTCATCCTCGAAATCTTCGGTGAGGGAAATCTGTATCTTAGTGATGTCACTCCAACCATTGCGGTCTGAAACATTCAACAACACAGAGTATTGTACTCCAGGGTGTAATGGGCTCTCATCATCATGGCCGATGATAGTCGATTGATCGACATTTAGGAAAGGATCGAATTCCTCTCTGATGGTATATATCGACAAGGTTTGATTCCAACGAGGTGCTACCTCGCCTGGTCTAATACCACAATATGGTGGGCCATCGGGACAAACAGAAACACCACCCATGGCCAGTTGGTTACCTTGCCCATCCGCTCCCGTAACGTAAAAAGTCACTATCTGCCCATGAATCAACATAGAGTCATCGATTATTCCTTGGAAGATATTTATTCCACCTGCTTGTATTTCAGGGGATGTCAATTGCTTGTGAGAATATTCTATTTCCTCCGGAAAGTTATTGAAATTACTATCCGAACAAGCGTTATGTGTACCAGCTTTACAACCAAGCCAATAATTCAGTGTGATTTCGACCGGAGGGTCGACTGAATCTTGAATGATAATTGTAATCGCCTGACCACCGGGTGAGGCTGGTCCAGCATGAACTTCAACGCCGTTAGGATCAGCCGATAAGACCAAAGGAGAATTGCCATCAAATATCAGTAGAATCGTATTGTATCCAGGATTGGAGTGTTGCGATAGAGATGATATATTATCGATAGTGACCGCCATCACCATTCCACCAGCAGTAGACTCTACTGGGCTAGTGAAACTGAGATTATAACCTCCGAAAGCTGGGTTACCAACACGGAATAATTCAATCTCATCACCAATCGGATCGCCATCTAGAGTTACATTCTGGCCCATTACCACCAAATCAAACTCGCCAGGTAAAGGGAAATATGCTGAGCCTTCAAAATTCAACTGTCCAGTAATGTATATACCGGTTCCACCACGTACCCAATTATGATTGGTCAGTGCTCTACCATTATCCTCGAATACTTGCATTGCTGATAACTCAATGTCGTTCTCGATTCTAAGATTCAAGTCAATAGTGGTCCAATCCACTACCTGTTGTCCGCTATCATCACTCAGTGAGATAATAGCCTCGAGCGAGGTTTGATCATCCCACGACCAATTTAGCAATATTGGTACTGAAAGAGTGACTACACCTCCGCTACCAATCGAAGAAGTACAATTACCCAAATCATAAGTTATCACATTAACACTTGGGTCAACCATTGAACAACTGTCGCCAATAGCCCAACGATATGAAGTGTCTTTGCCAAGTGGATTCTCAAGTCCAACACTGACTTCTGTTATCTCTTCGGCATCATCGCCAAGTGAGACTCTTGTCACCATGTTTCGCCAAACTCCGTCTGGCACCAATAATCCGCCATCGATACTAACATCCAGAGCACGAGTTTGCATCTTGTAAGTAATATCGAGATTACTGATACTAACTCTCCCTGGTGAGGATGCCTTCACTGCAATCACTACTGGGCTAGTACCTACACCATTACGATCGATATGCTGATTAAACTCATCAACTAAATCGGGCTGAAGAACAACCTCATCGCCAACAATAGAAGAATCTGATGCTACCACACTTGATTCATTTAAGAATAATAGTGAACGCCAATTCCAATCACCATCATCCCCGATGTCAAGTTCAGGACGGTCAGGGTAGCCTTCCTCATACCAGAAGATAATCCGAGTTAGGAATGGAGTAACCGTGTTATTATTTGAACTAAGAGATGCAGAATATTGAATTGTAGAACTTGCAGTATTACCTGGAAAACTCAATTCAACATCATTTGACGCATCGTACCAAGTATTGCCTTGGTCATTAGTCACTTTAAGTTCGATCTCTGTTCCTGCTGGCTCACTTGAATGCCAAACCGGTTTGACTTTCCCAACCGATGTCCCTACCTGTAAGACTTCTGACAACCAAGTACCTGTCAAACTATAGGAGGTAGAATATTCAAGGTTTATCCACCATGACACCGCAGTTGAACCAATGAGTTGAACCTTCCAAACCAATTCACGCCCGGGATGATTAAGATGCATTGTCTCATTGGCGATAACCTGCTGCCAATGAGTACCATTATCAGCGCTAACCCAATGGTCAACACGATCTCCTTGACTAACTGCAGACCAATAATTTTTCATATTGATTGACAGAACGTCACTATCGGTTTCAATCGTTTCACCGAACCAAGTGGTAGTCCCAGGAGCAGGTACAGTGAAGTATTCCAAACCAGTACCGAATTCGCGATAGAAAAGAGAACTAGAACTTGTTGACCATCCGCAATCAACTGTGATGAGGCGCTTGCCGTCAAAGGTCAGACCATTGCCCATCGAATAGATTATTTTTTCATCAGGCTGGGGTATTAGGTTAGTAGTTCCTGAAATAGCCCAAGTCTTCAATTGATCACGATTCTGATAATATTCGTCCTTCATACAACGCATGTAAAACAGATCATTATTAGCGACTAAACCACGAACTAAACTACTGCTAGTACCACATTCTGCTGTAGATGAACTAGATTGGAAATTGTACATATATTCGCCACGAACAAAATTTCCTGAATCGAAGTCATAGGATACGATTCTACGCTGACTATTGTGTACTATCCAAACTAAATCACGCGATTTATCATAAGAAATAGCAGAATAATCACCATACTGAGGTGAGACATCATATGAATTTAAACAAGTCCAAACATCGTCATTCCTAATATCGAATTCTAGAACTCTATGATATTGTTCACTGACTTGGTTATTATAGAAATAACGATAAGTGGTGAAAATACCAAACATCCTTTCGTCATCAGTGATAGTCCAATCCCTAAAGCCGTAGGCTTTGTCAAAAGTAGGGTCAGGTGGCAAAGTGCATGATGCTTGTTCCAAATGAATAACCGTATCTAAAGTGGCATTATTAGGATGTAACCTTTGCACTACATTATTGAAATTAGTCCCGGACCATTTGGAAAGAAATAACCAATCATGGTTTTTCAGAACTGCGCCTTGACTACGACTAGAAAATGAAGTACTAGACAACTGAACCTGATTACTAAACCTGTTCTCTGTGGAATTTGAGGTGTGCGGCTGACGTATTGCATAGCTGCCATTGTCATACCAAGAACTGCTTGCAGACAAGGAATTAGTATCGATAGCATACGGTATTAAGTTCTGTTGTACTTGGCTCATCGCTAATGACAATTCATCAGATCGGTCATCGACCGCACCAGATTCACCTGCAGACCAACCAGCCCTATCATCAACGGTTACTTGGGACCAGCCAGTGGCACTAACTCCTGCTAATGTCATTTCCACATCGGTAACCTTAGCACCATTCGGCAAATCAACCACGACTGATGTATCGGGACTTCCGCCTTGATATGTAGCGATTTTCTCGACCTCGCCTCCTGAGAAGGAATACAGATGACGAGAGGGACCAGCCGCCTCAACATCCATACTTATTTGTTGGAAAAGTGGTGCTGCTGGTGCAAGAAGAAGCAGTACGATCATCAATTGCAGGCGGAAACTCGTTGCACTAACCACTGTTCCACCATTACCACTGAAAGCGACAAAGGACTTCAACTCACCGCATTGGTGAAGTAATAGATTAGACAAAAGAGTGATTCTCTAAACTCGATCATAACGTATTGGTGAGTTCTCTCCTCTCTCGGAGGTCTTTTCATCTTCGTTTACTTCGAACCAATCGACAATCCAATCGCCATCGGTATCCCAGTTTTTAGGGCTACTGCCATCGGCCACACCATCATCATCAATATCGAGAATATACCAACCATGCGGTCGTTCACCCTGGCTTAATATCGGATTTGATTCAGCCGGAATACCTGGTAAGTACTTCTCCCATTCAGAGGTCCAATTGCCTGCAACCACAGGAATTGGGTCATTATTTGAAAGATTGACAACAAGGTATTCAGCATCATTGTCGTTTATCACATAAGCGAATAAGTTGTCACTTGAATCTAGTCTTGCCATCTTGAAATAATTACTTGTTGATTCATCAACCTCACCCAAGCGTAGCAAATGCCCTCGGAATTGCCACCATTCAGTCACAGGTTCATCATTCCACTCTAGGTTTGCATCAATCACCTTTGCATTTGAATTGAGATTAGTATTAGTAATTCCGAAAAACTCCATGAAATTACTGTTGGGTGTATATTCGCAATCGGCAACACTACAATCATAACTTCCATCATGGTCTGGATCATAATTGGCATCGGCCGCTTCGGCCGGATCCATTGTGAACTCTGTCATACTAGTTGTAGGTCTAGGTAGTATCCCTGGACCTGCATGTGCGAGGGGCAAACAAGCAACTGTACCAAATATACAACTCGCTCCTGTTGCACTACTCACATCAATCCAATTGACTTTGATATCAAGGGTCGTTGTGAAATTATCACTATCCTCATTCCAACCATGATAATATTCGTACCAATCAGGTAAGAAATCGCGGTCGGAGTCATTAGTCCGAGGATTGCTTCCGAATTTGAAAATCTCCTGACCGTCACTTAAAGACCAATCGCGGTCATAGGAAATGACTGCACCCGAAATATCTAATCCGGGACGATAAATCGATGAGTCATTATCGCTATCATTTGTATCTGGACGTGTGGTGTTGAGATATTCCATTACATTAGTGAATGGTAAATCAGTGGAACCGGCGGCTATTGTCATTACACTAACAGAATAAATACCTGTATCGTCAGACCACACTCGCTGTACAGCAGGTGTATCAACAATGCTTCTGTCATACCAGCCATCGTGATCGCCGTCATAATGTACATCAAATGGATTCAGAGGATTTGCCGACCAATGATTTTCGGTAGTGACATCCGGCATACCATAAATTGCGTAACAATATTCCCAGCCATCAGGTATTCCATCTGAATCTGAATCAGCATGAGTAGGATCGGTGATACCCATCAAAGTTCGATTGAAGGTACCTGCTATGTTGCTATCGATGGCATCTATCTTGGCGGAAGAACCGGCGTGCAGAGATTTGAAACTAGAATATAACTGCCCCTGAGCTGCGACTAATGAAATCCCTTGTTCTTCTGCGTATGCTGAATAAGTGTCATTGGCAAAGCTGATCAATCCCAGACCGTTTGGCACAGAACTACGTTGAGACTTTTTACCATATATCCGCGACTCATATTCACGTAAATCGGTATAGGTTTCATCCTCATCTATCACTCCGTCACCATTGCAATCCCATGAGTCGGAGTCTGAATCATACGGCGTCAAAGAGTCATTGTAAAGTGGATTCATCGACCATCTATTTTCAGCGTTTTTCCAAGTGGTAAACCAATATTCAAAACCATCTGACATTCCATCATCATCTGAATCATCAACCGTGGGATCGGTGATTCCTTTCAAGAAAGTCATCAAGATACTTTCCTCATTGTCATTAATCCAACTGGCGTAATCGGAATTCCAACGATATGCGCGATAGCCTTTGCTATCTATTATGTCAAACACTCTCGCTTTGTCCATGATGTCTGGTGATGAGATAACATCATGGAATAAAGGTGTACCACCAGGGTGGAAATCGCCATTTTCAGGATATGAATTAGTTAAGCTAAACTCCTGTGAATCGGTCAGGCCATCATTGTCTGCATCAAAGGAACCATCTCCTGGCACCAATGGGTTAAGGGTCCAAATCTCTGCGACTGTATCCCATTGTGTGAAAACTAATTCCACTCCATCAAGAACACCATCACCGTCGGTGTCTTCATTGTTAGGATCACAGGTTTGCCCCGTAGTAGCTAAGATTGTGGCATTACCCTTAGAACCAAAAGAGTCAGTGGTCAGTATTCCTGCCCATTGTTGTATGCTAGGACCCATTGGTAATTGTGCGACGTACCAGCGCGGGGTTGTACGATTGGCATTGGTTTCAGAAAGAGTGGGATCTATGCAATTGTATTCCTCCCAATTAACCATTCCATCCTTATCCGAGTCGCCCCATCTATCAACAATATCGATTGGATTTAGGGTCCAATTGTCGGCTAAGACATCCCATCTTGAATTCCATATCTCCCAACCATCAGGCATACCATCACTATCGGTATCTGCACTCAAAGGGTCGGATGCACCTAATTCCACCTCTCCTTGCAAAGCAGTGACACTAGGCCCGGATTTATCGACGAATAGATATGCACCGGGGTCTCCAGATAAGCGAATATTATCAAATAAGTTTGTCTCTAGACCCTCAGGCAAATCCAATCCCGAAAGTGCTACTCCATCGTAATACATATCGTTGCGAATATTGAATTCAAGCCAATTGACATACGACTCATTCAATGAAAGCACACCATCACCATCGATGTCAAAGCCATCACCATCAGGGTTTGACAAGAGATCTGTTGAATTGAGAGGATTTATTCCTGCACGATCTGGCAACCAAGCACATTCTCCACCAGACTCCCACCCATCTGGCAAACTATCACCATCGGAATCAACATCATTAGGATCGCCTTCCGACCAATTTTGGGCCTCCAGCCCTTGTTCGCCATGCGATAAAGCATAAGTGCCAGAAATAGCGGCTTCCCTAATCGATGTCCATTGATACTCACAGAAGTTCGTCAGACCATCTTGGTCTGCATCCTCAAACTTGTCATTAGCATTGAAAGGATCTAGTGTCCAGCTGTTGCCGCCATCGAAAGTATCACCTATCCAACGTCGGTTCTCTATTTCCCAGCCGTCAGGCATACCATCACCATCAGTATCAGAGTTAGTAGGATCTGTTGCTTGGTCGATTCCATCTTTCAAGAGATAGGTTTCATTGGCAGCTTTTCCAGCAGCGTCATCACACACGTGAACCATAGCGAAATCATAGTGGCACCAGAGGACCGATGCCTCGAGGAACTGCCCGAAGAATTCTGCACCGTCATTCACTCCATCACCATCAGTATCAACCAATCGAGGATCGGTGGTATTGTATCCACCCGGTGTTGTTGCCACGTAGCGGAATTCATCGAGATTGGTGTAGAGCCTTTCGAGAACTGGATCATCATCTAGATTGATACCGTCGCCATCATTATCCAAAGCAGCATCATATGGATCGGTAGGGTCAAGGCCGTAGAGCGCTTCCCAACCATCGGGAATACCATCGGAATCGGAATCGGGTGAACCGGGGTCCATCAAGGCAAGGTTTGAGAATCTCCCCGGAGCTATACCCGCAAGAATTGTTGGAATGCCTTGTTTTTCTACGACTGTCATACCTGCTATTTGCCCAGGTACCCATTCTTGATTTGAAAGCCCATAGACCGAAGCATAATTTCCAGCGATAGACCAAAGACCCCAATCAGATCCTATTAGTAATTCATTAGCAGTAGGATAAATCGAATAAATATCATTGGTTGCCGGAATTGACTCTCCATCTATTCCTGGGTGTTCAAGTAATCCACTATGAGTCAATGATCCTGTTATCAGATCGAGTTTGTGTAATCCTGATCTAAGTGCAATCCAGAGTACTTGGTCTGCACCCCCACTCGGGCCATCTGACACAATCTGACGGACGGTTGCTGGATTATCTGAACCACCGCCACTAATTACTCGTAGATTTGCATAATCATTGGTAGTGTTCACATCATCCAATGAAAGGAAAAAGTCCCAAGTCGGTGCATCACTATCCCTAGCACTAGCGGTTTGAACATGCATCAATCCCACATCGGTTCCTACATAGAGAGTAAGTGGACCAGATGACACATCCACATGAACAGCTGAGGTCACAATAGCCCCCGCATCCGATAATGCTTGAGTAATACCACTACCAATATCCCAGATATTTGTAATGGCTGAAATGCCACTTATTTCAACGACATGCCCTTCGCCTGAATTGCCAAAGACTACTACGTGCTCATTACTACCATCTCTGATCAGGCGAGCAACTGCTGTGAAGTTACCCTCGACGAAACCCCATTCAGAACTTGTCACCAAAGTACCATCTGAATCTACCTCTGCTACCCAAAGTCCTCCTTGTGTCGCCATTACCAAACTACGTTGATTATCAGAACCAATCATGACCATGTCATTTAGATCATGCCCCTGAGGCAGTCGATAATTACTAGATTGATTATCATCGGAATCGAAATAGGTAATTCCCAATCTTGTGCCAACCCATGCCGCACTTCCTTCTGCATGGAAGTCTTTGATATCATGATGGATTAATGACAGGCCAGGTGGTGTACTTTCAGTGAAAGAATCACTCAAAGGATATTCTGTGAGTGAACCTTCGGTCGCTTCAAGACCAACCGACCTCAAACCTGATTTGACAGAATTCCCATCGTCAAGGAAGACATTGTACTCTTCAAAGGTGGACATCGCCTCACCGAATGCGATTGCTGCCTCAGTGGTCGCCAAATCCGATGAAATGATTCCATCCTTATTTGCATCCCAGCCATCGCCATCGGGATCGGCCAAATTATTTGATTTATTCAAAGGATCAAGGCCAAAGTGAATCTCCCACCCATCCGGGATTTTGTCGCCACCGGTTGAAGGATAGATGCTATTCTTACTGAAACCATCCCAGTAAAACCAGTCTGAATCTTCAGCAAGAGGGTCTGTACCCAACCAGAGGTCGCCCCCGAAAGAATACTCTTCGGATTGTGTACAGGCTGCTAATATATTCTCAAGACCATTGTTGATGCCATTTGTAAGATACGGCCATCGGAAGATATTTGTTGCATCTGGTGGTGAATAAGTACAGCGTAGGCCATCTAATTCAGTAGTCCAATTTTCATCAGCACCATACCAATACTCTTCCGGGCCCGTCAGCTTTTCAGCATCGGAGAGAATACCATTGCGGTCGACATCAAAACCATCTTCATCTAGATCCAAATACTTGTCCGAATCATTAAGAGGATTCCATTCAGTGCATTCATAAACATAAGTCTCTTCATTTAGATAACCCGATTCAGAGCACATCCATGCCTCATAACCATCTGGTAAACCATCACCATCTGTATCTGCGGAACGTGGATCAAGGTAAATCCTCTCTCCTGTATTGGGATCAGTAATTCCAGTCAAACCACGAGGGAATCCAGGCTCTGTACAATTAGCCGGATAAGGCCAACAGTATTCCTCGGTCGAGTTCAAGCCATCATAATCTCGATCTACCAATGCATCCGAGGCATTGTCTGCATCCAAACCTTCGATGCTTACATTGCGACCTGAACTAGTGACCCAGGAGGCCATATCAATGAAGAGATTTTCATGAACATCTGGGATCCCGTCGCCATCTGAATCAGTTGTTGGCGGCTTCTCACCGGTTGTCTCGTCAGGGTGAATATTACCTACAGATGAGATGGCCGGAAACTGAGACATGAATAACAAACTGGAAATAACTCCAAGTGTCATTAACAATGTTGTTTGACTTCGCCTCATTACAATCCCCTGCAGACGCCCGCCCTGCTTATTCGAGGTATGAACAGCCCGCTTAATAGAATGATGGAGTGATGTTCCGACAACTATTCGCAATGGATAGTTAATTACTACGCCATAATCGAGAATTATAGCGCAATAGAGGAGGTTGATTCAAGGGCTTAGCGCGCACGGCGATGATACATGTCGATGTCGATAACTCACCTCGGCACTGGCAGCCGAGGGAACTCTACTCTGATTGAATGCGGAGAGCAACGTGTACTCATAGATCAGGGATTCAGTGGCAGGCAATTAGAGAAACGACTTGGCCGTATCGACTTGAAGGTAGATGACATCACAGCAGTGCTAATCACACATCATCATGGTGACCATGGTGGCGGCGCAGGAATAGTACAGAGAAAGTGGAATTTGCCGATATACTGCAACACCAGAACGGCCGATGAATTAGGATTGAAAAATGTCAACTTATTTGAATCTCTTGAGGCCCTAGAATTCGGATCTGAATTGGCGATCCTACCTGTCCCAGTGCCGCATGACGGCGCCGATAATGTCGCCTTTATCGCGAGCCATCGCGGGGAACGTGCTGCTGTGGTCACAGACCTTGGCTCATGGACAGAGGAATTATCGACTCATCTCCGGGGATGCCAGCATATTTCACTAGAGGCCAATTATGATACTGCGCGCCTATGGAATGGTCCATACCCCTACTCCCTAAAAGAGCGAATCAGTGGCCGCGGAGGTCACCTTTCCAATGATCAATCAGGAGAATTTCTGGCGGAAATAGTTACAGATGCCACAAGGTCGATAGTGCTAACTCATCTATCTGATAAAAACAACAAACCCCACATGGCAGAATCAACAGTTCTCCACCACATAGGTGAGGTTTTTACCGGCGACATAGCTATCTCTGCCCAAGATGGACCTGACTTTTCACACCATATTGGCCAGTCTCAATTGGAATATCTTCCGCAACGTGGATTGACCCTTTAGGTTGAGCCCCTAAGGGCTCATCTTGGTGAAGACATAAGAACGGCGAGGAATCTCTCTCCTTTGTGAGAGGCCGCCAGAACCGAGACGACCTCGCGGTCAGCGAGGTGATTGGAGTAGTCATGCTATTGGCAATGATCGTCTCAGTCATGGCTGGAGTGTGGATATTTTTACAGCCATATGTCAAGGAATTTCAAGATAATACCAATTGGGCAAGTGCGAATGGAATCGCTGACCGACTGGAGGATAGATTTGCAGTAGTCGGTGTTGCTCCAGAAGGAGTGGGCATCAGACAAACCCTTTCAGTGGTATCAACTCAGGTCATACCGATTATGAATTCGGAATCATGGACTATTTCTGCTGACCTCGTAGGCTATGACAAAACTGAAATCGAAGAGATTAACGGTAGCGCTTTTACCCTACAAACGGACAATGGTAGCGCTTCCATGGTTGAAATCATTACCCCCGATGGTAGCGAGAATTATACCTTCGATGATTTAGGTGATCTAATCACTATCAATCATAATCTAAATGTTTACTCATTTGTAATGATTACCGTGTATGACGATTCGGGTGAACCGATTCATCGTCACGTAGGGATCACTATTTCGGGAGTTAAAGTCGTGACTTTAATGCAAAAGGGCCACCATGAAATCGCATTGATAAACGATGCACGGATAGAAAAGTTCCCTGATGAGAGTTGGATAATATCCCAAGGTCCTGATTTGGAATTGGATGAATTACACGACGGAAGAATGCGCGGCTCACTTCGTCTTGTTGATGTGACGGTCAACGGATCATTATCCAAAGGAAACCAAATCGCCTTTGATTTGATATCACTCGGGCCTTTGGAATTATTTTCAGGCCAGGCACTAAATCTTAGAATCACCTATATCTCATCATTGGATTCGATAATTACACCTCAAATCCAAGAGGGATGGTTAACCGATTATGCACTTCACAGGGCATCAGGAACCTTAGACCAACACCGCGGCATTTCACCATGGCAAAGAGCAAGCGGTGCTGATGGATTCACTATCGACGCTGGCGAACTTATCGATTTGGAAATCGACCTTCACCGTATAGAGGTGAGAACTTGAGAGCAGCGCTATTATCACGCAATGAAGAAGCGGTTAGTGCTGCAGTCGCCGCAGTATTATTATTCGGCGGAGTCCTCTCTATAATCGGAGTAATGTTAATCACGATGATCCCGGTCATCCAAGAATTGGAAGGGGCTGTTGAGAAAAATGATATGCAAGCACAAATGATGATTATGGCAAATGAGGTGACCGGACTTTCAGAGAGAGGCATGCCTGGAGATAGAGCTCAGGTTGAACTCTCAACCGTCGATGGAACACTGCAATGGGATCGTCTCGGCGGGGGAATGTGGTATTCTGCCACTTGGTTCGAGGGGCATTCGTTTAGGATTGACGATGCTCTAGACTTGGATAGACAAGTACGTATACGCCACTCTGAAAGTCATATTGAAGCGGTTTGTTTCAGTGATATGCGCACTGGGAAGTATGCGTATTTCCATTACTCTTCTGCTATGGACTTTGACAAAGTAATGCTCACTCCAGCACCCCAACTTACTACTACACTAGAGAGGGTGATCGTCGAACACGGTGGTAACGAATTCGCCCTAAGTCATAATGATGTTTTAATCATAGAAAACCCAGGTTTGATCTCCTCCACTCAGGAATTGATGGTATTGGGAATAAATGGAGACGGTGGTGCTACCCATCTTCCAGCAAATGACAAGGATAGCAGTAATGGGCAAGGGCGATCGTGGACAATCCCATTGCAAGAGGGTAATACTACCGTTAATATTCTCAGTGAACAATCATTGAAAGTCGAATGGTCTGGAGTTGTCGGTGTTGGCGAGGAGTTGTCGTTGTTACCACCACACCCAAATGCAGCGGTTTCTTGGAGTAAGAACTTTCAACTAACCGAATCAGGTGTAGTTAATATCATCACAAGTAATGATGCCCAACTATACATCTCCCAAGGCGATGATGGTATTGCAAATGTGCAAGGAGATGATGGTTCTTATCTTGCAAAAAGGTTCATCCCGCCGACGCTTACTGGAGAATTGATGTTCATCAACCCCGAGGAGATTGCTACTACAGTAACTTGGCGCCAAGGTGGAGTTTCAGTCCCTGGAAATAGCTCTCTCACAGTAGTATGGCCTCCAGTAGGACAAGACGATGGATTAGTGGTTGAAGCAACTACTGAGATAATGATGCAATGGTCGAATGGTACGGAAGGCATCAATGAATTGAGTGCTTTGGATTCTGGTATGCACACTGGGTCATCTTTCCAATTGCAAACCAATGCAACCTACTTACTGGAACTAGAAGGAGAGGAAACTACTTGGTACAATCAAACAAGCAATACTACCCTATCCGAAACTAGCACATTCTCGAGTATTACTATCACTGGAACCGAGGAACAAATCAACGTACTCGAGGGCGACCCTTTGCGGATAACGATGAGCAAAGGCTCATCTGGACTTACCCATCTTGAAAGTGAAGGAACACGACGCTGTGTAAATGTAAACCAGACCGCATCAGGGTGGATAGAGGTTGATCTACCTTGGAAGGACGTTGCAGGAAGGCCAACTCCAGATATCATCAGATTATGGAATGAAGGAGTTCATCCGGCTGGTTTGACAATAGAATTGATCGGTCACAATTCCCAATCGGAACATGCCATCATTGCAAGTGCTTGGGCTTTCCAACTTTCTCGTTTGACCTATAACTTCGCGACATCGATTGCTGGACTCGAAGTGGCTTGGTCTGGGGGAGCGGTAATGACTAATCATCCGGAATTAGAGCCATTGGTACTAAGATCACCGATTGAACGTGGCGGACCAGGCCCTAGATTCGCTGCAACTATTCCCGCACTCCATCCCGATACGAGGGGATTGGAAGGACAAGGAAAATTTGAATTGGAAATCGATTTAGAAAAAAGAAGCTCTCTGGCATCACGGGAGGCTTTTGAGGTTCGGCGCGGTTGGTATGGACCCTATGGTGGACAAATCGCATCTTTGAGTTCACAAGCACTCGATGGTAGCGAAGACTGGACTACCTTCCCCGGACAACTCGGCCTTCTTGACGATTACATCGGCTGGGTACCTATACCATCGCACGCCGCATCGGAAGCAGTTTGGCACACCGGTGGACAAACCATACAATTCACTTTACAGATCGCAGACATGAATGCACTCATCAGGGAGGGCTGAAATGCGCAGTAGAATACGTACTGACGAAGGCGCTGCCTCCACAGAATTGGGTTATGTATTCACATTTTTACTTGGAGTATTACTCCTATCTATGTTTGCTGTTTGGTCTTTTGAGATTGAAACTTCAACCCGCGAGAGATGGAACCTGGCTGCAATAGATGCAAACCTTGCCGATATCTCTGCGGCGATTGAGCGTGCAGATCTCGCTAGTCGAGACGGTGACGGAATAAAATATGCAGAAGCTGTAGAATGGCGCTATACTGAAGCAGATGAAACGCTTTTCACATTGGTATTGACGGATGAATCACTTGACCTACTACATTATGAAAAATCATTGGACAGATCCCATTCACTCTCTGGCACAGGCTTAGGAAATCATAGTGGAGAAATAACAATAGCAGGAATAAGCCACATATGGGTTATTTATGAACAGGGTGAAACCAGAATAGATACGATGCGCCCTTCGTTCTAATCAACGACCCATTACCGCAGCATGAACCATCATTTGCACTTCACGCATACGTGCTTGGGCTCCGAGTTCTCTAAAGACAGATAGGGACCGTTGCAGATACTCCATTCTTCTTTGTCTATCTGGTGCAGCTCCACCCAACCTTGCTAATAATTCACCGATCTGCATCCGTAAATCATTAGCTTCAGCGATTACCAAAGCCTCACGATAGCGTTCTAATGCATCGTCTAAATTACCACTATCTTGGAGTACTTCACCTAGAAGTATCGTCACTTCAACCATTGCTAATTGATCGCCAGCTTCGCCCATTGTCTCAAGTGCATCGGAATAATGATGCAAAGCCAAGTCGGAATCGCCACTCTTAGCGTAATAACGACCAAGAACTGCTCTGGCGCGTGCATGAAGTAATTCATCTTCGATTCCTTTGGATTCATCATAAGCAGTTAGTGCATGTGTTCGCGCACGGTTAACTTCACCCAAATCCAGCAAAGCTCTGGCTAGATTAATCCGTGACGAAACCATCTGCGGGTTATCTTCAGTGGCCAATATACCTTCAACCTCACCATATGCTTCCAAGGCCTTAGCATTCTCACCTTGACGGCGAAATAAATAGCCCATGTTGTTGTAAGTTCGAGCTGCTCCTTTGACATTATTTGTTTCCATGTGCAAGGATAACGCATCTCTGTGCATTCGCAATGCTTCATCGGCATCACCTCGCTTGAGGACGATATCAGCAAGGTTTGACAGAATATCAGCGATGACTGAAGTGCTTGAAGATCTTTTAGCGCCTTCTTTGGCTTGTCCGAAAATAACTTCTGCTTCATCAAACCTGCCGAGAATAAACAATAACTCACCGTGCAATTGGAGAATTCTACATGAGATGCTATCCGAGAGGCCCTCGATAGAGATCTTCTCCAATAAATCGAGTAGTTCTAGATGTCCTTGACTAATTAATGACCTACCAGATTCTACGATGCGTTCAGCAGCGCCTTCATACCTATGACTGGAAATCAGATGATGAATCAATTCGATGATGGTATCAGGCCCATGGTTTTGATTCTCATACCAACTTACTGCTTTAGCATGCAGATCTATCTTTGCCTGATTATCGAGACTTTGTAACAAGAACTCCCTAATCAAATCGTGTACGTCATAGGATTCTGAATCAGCATGGCGAGCAAGTCCTGCCTCTACCAAATCATCCAGTTCATCGATATTGAGATTTTGCTCTGCTAATGCAGCAAGTGGAATTGGCTCTCTAAAAATCGAGAGTGCACCCAAAAGACGCTTTTGCTCTGCAGATAGTTTAGAGAATATCTCGATATTAACATAATTCTCCAAAGTCTCGTGGAAAGCACCGGCAGAAGCACCACGGTTAATTAGTTCCAGAACCAATGGGTGACCACGTGATAATGAGTGAATGTAGAGTAGTTTTTCCTCATCAAGATTAGATATCGTCGACAATATACTGCGCGCAGAGTTTTGGTCTAACCCTTCAAGAGGTAAGACCAAACTTGCGATTTTACCCTCAGCATTCTTTAATGCGACAACTGGCCGGTAAGATCGCGAAAATATCACTAAACCAATATCTCCCTCACTTTCAAGAAGTGCTAATGAAAGCGCCTGTATGGTTTGATGCAGTATCTTATCACTAACCTTGTGAAAATCATCAATTACGATAAGAGAAGGTACGCTCTCAAGAGCTCCAAGTAGGATACTTGCCGCATCTGCTGGGTTGGGGGCAGGGGTTGCTGCTATGAAATCGGCAAACATCGTATCGCCAATATTCGATAACCAATCAGCGATATTTTCGAAAAATGCCCTTGAACTTTCCCAATCCTGACAACGGTGATAGATTAGATTACGCCGATGCATGAAACCCTCAATCAATTTTGCCGCAATTGTCGTCTTACCGATTCCTGCAATTCCCGGAACCAATATTGTAGTTGAACGCGCCTCTAGTAGATTGATCATGTTCTCCATTTCGGACTTCCGCCCATAAAAATGGCGTAATCGAGGAAGATCACCGAGGCTGGTAACCAATTGCTTTTCGACATGCTTTGAAAGATCTCTCTCAACCAATTCGGCTGAAAGTGCTCGGACATCCATCACACCATTATCATCCATATAGCGAATTACATCTACAGGACGCATCTTGAAAGGTAGAGTTTCTCCCACTTCACCAAGAGTGGTAGTAATTGTATCACCATCTGCCAAAATACAGCGGAATTGGAAATCTCTAAGACGTTTCCAAGTCTCAACACAAAGCGCCATGCCAGATTCAGTTAGAAAATACGCCTTCCGCTTTCGAGTAACACCGTTGACATGCGCCTGCCGCTCGATAAGAAGACCTTGATCTTTGAGCCCCGATATAGCGCGAGGAACATTCGATCTAGCAATTGCTACCGCATTAGCGATTCCCATCTGCGATAAGGCAAAAGGTACCTCTACAGAGTTAATGAAATCAGAATAGTCTGAAAGATGCAGGAGGATTCTTTCCTGTACCCCAGGCCTAGGTGAGTTCGACATGAAATCCTCTCCGACCTTTTCCTCTTAGAGTGTTATGTATCAATGCTCATCATTACAAATGCATAATTCTTCTGAAACGGTACTTGTGAGTATTTCAAGTAATATTACAAACTAACTATGGTCATCATCATGGTTGGTAATTTGGGTCAGGAACCCATTGGTTGGCAGCCGCATCCCAAATCCAGCCAGGATGTTGTGATTGCTGAACCGGTTGTGGTGCAACTGCTTGTTGTGCAACCGCTTGTTGTTGGGCCGGCGCTACTACAGCTTGCTGTGGTTCTGAAGAATCGGTTTTAGCCCATGCATATGGATCGTGTTCCTTTTCAGACTCTACACCGTCTTCATCCGTTACAAATTCGTCATCGAACTCGACAAAGAAGAACGCCCCTGCTCCTATAAGAAGTACTAAAGCAACCAAAGTCATCACAACCCACATCCAAGTTGCCAAACCTTCAGGCTCAGCA
Organism: uncultured Candidatus Poseidoniales archaeon; assembly: GCA_905181715.1. Taxonomy (GTDB): domain Archaea; phylum Thermoplasmatota; class Poseidoniia; order Poseidoniales; family Poseidoniaceae; genus MGIIa-K2. The sequence goes on along the minus strand of CAJIYT010000009.1, from coordinate 22,809 downwards.
ATACCAGCACTGACTCCATAAGTACCAACTGCTGTTTGTCCATCTTGAGTGAATACCAATCTGACATCGCCGTCTGTACCTATTTGGGCGTAAGATATTTCCATTCGCCAATTACCATCAGGTCCAACGATGGTCTCATTGACGAAGTCCCCTTCGTCTGACCCGTCACTCAGTAATCTAGCAACCACTTTGCTGTTGGGCAATCCACTACCGGTATAGACCGCATTGTTACCAGTGATAATCTGCCCCTCATCCTGCCTAACTGAGGTGAATTCAATCGGCTTGATTATGAAATTAACCGTAAAGGAATATGCAGGTACATCATCGAGATCTCGAACTTCAAATATAACGTTTAGTATTGACCATTCGGACATAAAAGATGTTGTTTCATGCATGTAATCCATCGGGTCATATGTAGCCACACCATCCTTATTGATGGTTATAAAATCATTATACGTATCATCATCACTTGAAGAAGGGTCATCATAAACCTCGTATGTAATGAAGTGACTCTCATTGACACCGATTCCATCAGGATCAGTAAAGAAATCTAGTAAATTGATGGAAGCGCCACCGCCACACTTGTCGGGAGACTTTGAGTTCTCATCACAAAATATGGTCTTGGTATTAGACCAACCTTCCGAGTTGAACAATGGGTCTAAATTAGCCGTATTACCAACACGAATATAGTGTAAGCGAACCGTTTCAGTCACTGAATAGTCGATGGTGTCGTAGGATTTTACCTTCAAGTCATAGTATTGATTATGAGTTAATTCACTACTTTGACTGGTATTCCAACTAGTCTCCCAATAACCATTAGGAAGGAATGAGGTCACTGGATCAGGACCATTATTGATCGCAAGACCTGTTGTGATATCAGTCATCTCAAATTCAACTCTACTCACAGTGCCATCGTTATCTCTTGCGACACCCGAAATCGATATAGTTTCAGAGTTATGGATTATTTGAAGCGGCTTTGGCGAATCGACTTGAACAATTGGTAAGCGATTATTATTATCAACAAACACTTTGACTACTTGTGCATCGCACTCACCGATTTCTCCACGGCAATAACTTGAATCTGATGTCCAAATGGTAAAGGTATATTCTCCAGAGTATAAATTGGTACCACCATAACTCCAGTCATAAGCCCAAGAGGTGCTAGCTTCAATCGAAGTAAGAGTACTATATTCATTGGGTCCTTCGATTTTGAAGTATACCTTTTCAAGATCGATTCCACCGCGATATGCATCGCTAGATGTGCCACTAAAGCGCACCTCACCATCTGAGTGCGTTGTACCATTTTGAGGAGAATCTACAATTGTCGTTGGAGGATTAATATTCAAACGATAGACTCTAGTGGTTATTTGTGATTCATCTAGGCCATCATATGATTTTATTCTAAAGGTCACATCCTCTTCGAAATGGTCTGACATATCTCGTTCATACGACCATTGTTTGAAGGGGTAATTCGACTTGTTAACCTGGCCATTAGCACCTGATTCATCCTTAGCTAGGTACCATGTAGTACTACCATGTGGCTGAATCTCTACGCGATTAATAGTGCCAAACATTGCCTCGGTAGCATTCGCATCATTGAAATATGTACCATCGGTATTGAATTGCAAACCATCCCATGCACTACCTGTTAGTGAGATTATACGTGCAAAGGACTTGTCTTCGAGTTGATCAACTCTTACTGAAGGCGCCATGTTTTCGAGGTTTATCACCTGATCAATAGAACCAGACAAAGTAAAGATTTGGCTTGAGCGACCCTTGTCAAATTTATCTACATCAACTCGGTAAACCGAAAGTTCACGAGTGCCACTACCTTCTGCACAATCTGGGTCGAGTTCGTCGGAGACCCCATCGCCATCGTTATCGATTGCATCCGTACAAGAATCCTCTGCGATCCAATTTGCTGATAAATCAGGTTCGTTCCAAACACGGTTCCAATTGTGATCGATATGGAAGTTTGAGGCGAGAGTAACCCATTGAGTGAAGCCAAATTGGTCGGTTTTAAGATCATATAATTCCTTACCAAAAGAATCCATAATTCGCACTGTCGCCCCAGCGACTTGGCTGTTCTTTGCTTTGACTTGATAACGAACTAATTCGCCTTCTTCGATTTGAACTCCCCATTCACTACCTTGATTACGCATGTAAACATCACCAATCTCGAAATTGTTGAGGTCTGCGAAGGTAAAAGTCGTAGCGTTATCTTTCATTGCCATGGCAATTGGCATATCTCGAGGAGGCCACTCCTTCGAAGGTGGGACTTTAAGGCAAGCATTGACATTTTCTTCACAGGTCTGACTAGCCCATTTGAGCCAAACCGTATGTTCTGGATTCGAATCTAACGTATCAAATGTTTCAGATTGAACAACGACTTTGGATTCAGTGACATTGTATATCTGTTCGACATTTGAACTCCAATCGTTACCACTGAAAAACCCAATGCTACCATACTTAGAGCCATATTTATCGTCGAATTGAGAGATTCTAGCCGCAAATTCACCTGCTTCAATATAATTATCTTGAACATTGACAATTCCTCCAAGAACCCTTATTCCGTCGCCAGAATTACTAGTGATATTATTGTTGATAATGGAGGCACTGGCCATGAATACGTGTAATGCGGGACATTGGAAATCTCCGCCATACATACCGGATGAAGTACAGGTGCCATTGATACCGCTAACGTCATTATCAGCAAAGTGAATACGTGACTTTGTTGGCTCTTGATTGTATCCTGGGCCCCCGTCTTTGTAGTGATACTCTCCAATTAAGACCGCTTCCTTTGCAATGTCTGTAAATGTATTATTTTGTGCTATCACATCTGATTCACCATAAATCCATAACCCATTCCAACCGCCAATCGGACCGATTTCGTTACGATTGATAGTCACGAAAGAATCCCTGATGCCAAAGCCTGAGGATTCACTTGCACCTGAAATTGTGTTATCATTTGCAACGATTATTGCACCATCATAAGCAGTAATTCCTGCACCTTCTTCAGTGGTAATGCTGTTGTTATTAAGAGACATGACAAATGATGCATCTGTAGTAGTCTTGTATGAGTTAGTATCGATTGCAGTGCAAGTAACATCGAAATTACTGTTAATCAATTGTCCAGAACTAGCTTTGAAAAATACCCCGTGTGAATTATCCGAAACCGTAATTGTGTCGATCTCTATGTCGGAGTTTTCAATAAAAATCGCTGATAGTCCGTTCTGACAGTCAGCATCAGCATTTGGTGAACCAGCAGGTGCTGAAAATGCGCTATTTCTGATGGTCAAACTACCAAGAATACCCTTACCTGCACCGATGGCCTGAATAGCTGAACCATGACGTTGCTGACCATCTACGCCAAGGGTGAAAGTACTATCGCTTATGGTAGGCGCTGCTGAATTCAAAACCAAAACATTAGTGGTATTAATATCCTCAAAAGACAATCCACGTGCATCGATGCTAGCATCATTGAATACCAATGCAGCATAAAGATAGGTTCCTTGCGAAACTTGGACTGGAATACCATAGGCCTTCTCAAAGAAAACGTAATTCAACTTTGTCAATGCTTGGTCAACTGTATAATCGAGATACACACCCGAACCGCAAGAAGGATCAGGATTATTTATTGGGTTGACATAACAATTCCCAGTTCCTTCATCAGGCCCTGTAGCCCAACGTAGACGGATTGGATTGCCAGTACTAGCAGGCGATGCACCACATGAGGAATCGCCAGCACAGATTGAACCCTCGACTATTATTCTATCACCGGCAGGAATATTAACAGTCGTTCCAGCGTTAATTATCAGTTTTGCACCTTCTGCAACCGTAAGATTACCATTAAGATTAACAGTACCGGTCCAGGTCTCTGATGTTGTGATTTCACCAGAGGTCGTGACTGCACTTGCATTGGGTATCTGTATCATACCTAGAACTGAGGTCAATAACAGCAATGCAACTAGGCTTAGGCTTCGTGAGATTCTTAGATCTAACATGCTACTCAAAGGAGTGCTCTATGGTACTGAACATAAGGTTTGATGCCAATTGCTGAATCAATAGTATCAATATGCCTTTAAAGTATCGCCTTGGCAGGGCATATAATATCATATCTAGCAAATAATATCATTATTCGACGGAGCAATTATCATTGTTTTCGACCTCCTGCGCCCATGCAATGGCAGAAACTGCTCCATATCCCCAGTTGTCATCATGCTCAATTCCCTCGATTAGTGCTACCGAGGAATTCTTCAATGCCCACTTCACAGCTTCGATGCAATCGCTATTTCTTGTATTATCACCAGGTTTTAACTGGGGGTTATCCTCGAGTATTAATGCGAGGATTCCAGTTATGAAAACAGTGGAAATAGAACTGCCTGTTGATTCATAATAATTACCATCATTACCGGTTGAAATAACTGAAACACCAGGAGCCACGACCTCTGGCTTTTGATTTGGGTGCGACCTAGCAGTTCCATCATCGGCAATTTGTGCACCTCTAGATGAACCATTCCAAATCTCACCCCTGCTATCACTCGCTCCAACTGTTATCACCAGATCGATATTACCAGGTACGGCTACCAATCCATCATCGGTTGAACCACCATCATTACCCACTGCCGCAACGACATATACGCCATTATCAAGCGCTTGGCGCACAGCAGATACACTCTGTCCTTCTCGTGTTTGATTCTGATCCTGTAATCCTCCGAGTGATAAAGAGATGATGTCAGCTCCAAATGATTGCCAACACCAACGGATTGCATCTGCGACAATAGATTCTGAACCACTATTATTGCCCATTCCATCATCGCCAAGTGCCGCCACAACACCCAATCTGATATTTGGTGAGATTCCTTTTTGATGACCATCAGCAGCTAGTAAACCTATCATCAAAGTACCATGAGCGAGATTACCGTGATCGACAGCAATCGTTGAAGTACCCCATATATCAGTAAAGGTATATGATAGATGATCCAAATCAGGGTGGGTACTATCAAGACCAGTGTCAACAACACAAACCGAAACTCCAGCACCAGTCAAGCCTTTGGCCTGAAGAGCACGTACTCCTGTAGTTTCAAACGCCCATTCCGAGGATTCTTGTTGACCCTCAAACCCCTGGATGATTTGAGAACGCCATACCATCCAAACGACCAATAGTAGAATTAGGAATATTGAGATATTCACTATTCGGTTCTGGTTAGGAGCAACTCTGGGAAGGGGAGATGCCGGAGCAGGAGCCCAACCCATTATCTCGGAACGCCAGCCCTCTTGATGACCCTTCACCGAAGGATCAACAGCAGTCAATATGTGTGAATCCGTAGGTTCTGAGATGAAATCGACATCCCCAAAATCATCGTCCATGCCTCCACCAACAATAGGTTGAGCATTGGTCGTTTGAACCTTATGCCCAATTGTTCAGCGGTCAGAATCTCTTCTTACTACCAGTGCGAGCAACCTTATATCCACCGAATAGTATTAGCAATCCCAGAATTGCAACAACAATCGGGACAAAATTACTTTCGTCACCAACTGCTATGTTAGCGAATTCACGGCTGAAGGTCTGATTCTCAGGCTGACTAGCTACTGGTGTACCGCTCGGATTTATGGATACCTCAAATCTTTTTGGTCCAACTTCAAAGCCTTCGTATGTGAACTCGGCATTTACTGTGCTCTCAGCAGGTACGGTGAGTACGACAAGCTTGGAGACGTATTCAGTTCCATCTGTTCCAACCAGAGTAATCTCGATACCAATGGCATCAAGGAATCCTGCGTTCTTTACTGGAATCATGAAAGACCCAGCCTCGCCTGCGACCGACTCAGATTCTAATGGAGTGATAGTGTTGGTTGCAATTGATAGATCTGCAACTGCAATACGTGCAGTAACACTTCCCGATATCGAAGCCGAACCAAATTCTTCAGACTGAGCCTGAACAGTTATCAGACAACTTTCCACTTGTGCACCAGAAGTTGGGCTATAAACAGTGAATTTCTGACTTCCAGTAGCACGTGGTTCAACATCAATTGTCGTTGGCGACGGTTCTATCTTCCATTGATCATCCACACAGTTCTGTGGCAGAATTGCCCCGATGTCTATGCTTTCTGGACCATTACCGTTGTTGACCACGGTAACACTGAATGTCTTTCCAGGAAGGCCATTATCCGCCACTCCAATTGAACTTGGAATATCATCTAAAGCGATAGAATAATTCTGTGGAACTGATACATTGAGGAGCAAATTACTCATTGCTGAACCAGTAGTAAATTCAAACATTACATCATGCCCAGCACCTAATTCGAATACAAATGTCTCGTTTTGTGCAGGCAAGATGATTTTAGCCTTGATTACCATTTGCAATACTTGATTGGTATCAGTACTATTCATTCCAACTCCGAGGACTATGTCAAGATCATCAATCCATTCATCAGCACTACCGTTTTGGAATTGAATTGCCCACTTGGACCCATCTTGACCAGAAACACTACCACTTGCACTAAAGGTATCGCTGATTTGGTTACCATCATAGTCAACTGTAATATCAACTTCAATAACAGAATATCCACTACCATCCTCAATCGCTTGCAAAATCGTCATATTGCCATCGACTATTACTGCTGTCAAGTCTTTGACTGCAGTAATGTTCAAATTCAAATCACTAACGACCCTGCGGTTGAATTGAAGGGTGAGATCCAATGGATCATCGAGAACTTGTCCGCTTTTGGCACCAGTGTAGTTCATTGTCAAGGCTAAGTCATGCTCAACTGTCGAAAACTCTGCAGATAATGTGACGCTTCCGATTGGTAATATCAAGTCGAGTTCGCCCTTGTCATCTAGATCTAGATTCCATGATTGCTCATCACCTATATCGACCAAGATAAGCACTGGCTCCTCAATCATTGAATCAGACGCATTTCGTTCTTGTAATTCGAAATCAGTCCAAGAAGTAGAGACTTCAACCCTACCACCTTGACTCATTTCTAATTCGAGACTACCACCTGCACTAATCGATGCATCTAGTAATCCAATAGCAACTCCGCCACCATTTGGTCCGGGGTTAGCCTCAAGAACGACAACAACCCAATTACCGGGAGTTACATCTGCGCTCCAACTTAGAACTCCTGCATTAAGAGCACCTGTAATCTCTATTGAATCTCTTTCAACACCAACTTCCGGATATAGCGTTATGCTGGCACCATCAAGACGTGTTGCATCGATCAAATCAGTGACATTTCCAGAAACACTCACCAAACCAGCAACCATTTCAAGATCCTGATTCAAAGTCACATTCTCTACTATGATACCACTCACATTATCTGTATTGTAGTAAACAGAGTCGAATCCAAACTTGGAAGCTGAAACATTGTATGTTTGGTAAATAGGCACATATTTGCTCCAAAATCCATTGGAATCAGTTTCAACTGTCTCATTGATAATTCCACCGACAATGGTGACATTAACTGCAGGTATTCCTTCATTGGTATCGGTCTTCCAGTAGACTTTACCATTGATTTCGACGGTGAGGTCTACCATGACATCACCAAGTTCTACAACTCCATTAACTGCATCTGCAGTAGAGAAATTAATCACTCCTTCTTCAAGCAGTAATTTCTCACGTATAGTTGGGTCACTACCATCAGACATGTGATTCAAGTAAAGGGTCCAATTCCCGGGTAGTACATCGATAACAACACTGCCAGTCGTCGCGTCGGTAAAGTTAGCACTTACATTCCCAAGTCCATCCAAACTGACTGCTTCAAGTCCCCAGAAGTCAGTAATTAGAACATCAGTTATGTTCTGCTTTAGTGTTAAGTTCACCTGCATTACAGGCATTGTTCTAAAGTGCAGACCTGTGCGAGTACTTGAATCCTCATCGATAACAATACTCGTACGATAAATCTCTGAGATGTTGGTTGAATTACTGATGAAGGAATGGATCATAAAGACAAAATCCCCTTGCGGAACATATGCCGAAAAGCTACCGTTTTCATCGGGCAAGATATTACCATAGTTCGATTCGTCATTTACATCCAAGTACCAGATTGGTTGATTAGTCAGAGGTGTGCTATTATCATCCTCGACGATAATTCCATTAACCAGCCATCTTGGTTCAAGAGCAACTTCGAAGGCTTCTACATCAGCATTAAGACTGACATCTAATCCGGGCATTACATCAAGAGGTAATGAGGAATAATCTGTGGCATTTTCATCATTTGCGTCAAAGTAATCGATTTCTACAGTATAACTTCCAATCGAGATATTGACAATTAATTCACCATCTAGATTGTAATCTGCTGCAGTAAAGTTGACACCTATACCATGCGCAGTGGTTGGCACTAGGCTAATATCAGGTTGAACTGCGGTTCCATTCTCCCAACTTCTCTCATCTGCGTGATCGAGGTATACTCTTAGCGTCACTGAAATATTAGCTGGTTCAGCAATGAAGTTCAATTCATTATTTCCAGATTTGTTGATGACTAAATCGGAGTAACTCGATGTATTCATTTCAACAGTTGAAAGACTGAAATCCCATGAACCTGGTTGTAGATCGAAGAGGAAGTCACCATTGATAGTTATCGCTTCTCTCCACTCAAGGCCATCCTCATTTACTGCAATTATCTCAACTGGTTCCCAGCCAGGAATTGCTGAATCCCAGGAGATACTTTCATTTCTTAAACTCACCTTGCCAGAAACCTGCGCTGTTGGCGTAAGGAAAAGCACATTTGGAATATCGTTATGATAAATACCGTCAGAAGCATCAGTCAATAGAACACCAGTGCTAGCTTTCGAAAATGAGTCAATTGCAGTGACGTGGAATGCTCGATCCACTGGTAGCCTCATCGAGAAAGCACCAGTGATATTAGTTACTGTCTCAAGATCGATATTTCCTGAACGGAAGTGAATGAATAAAGAGGTAGATGCAGTTTCGAACTTGTTGCTATCGAAATTGACACTAGTGAGATTGGCAAGGTCTGTATCAGCTGCTGGGAGATAAACAGTTCCGTTAACCCAAGCAGATTCAGTATAATTCCAAGTCATGCCTGTTTGATTATCGCTTCTAACTTCAATTTCTTGCCATAGCACATGTAAATCATCACCGTCATCAGAAGCAATCCAAGTGCCTTGAGTCAATTCAACTTGCAGCACACCACTGGCATTTGCAGTCACATTGAATGTTTGCGCTACACTTTCTCCTGCACCAAGATCAATATTAGTGAAAGTGACAACCCTATTTGCAACATCAAGCAATTCTGTCACTCCATCGGAGTAATCTACAGCTCGTAATTGAACGGTAACATCAGTCATATATTGGATTTGCATTCCTTCGATTAATGTTACGTTTGCATCATCACCTTCATAAATCGCAAAGGTTTCATTGGCATCGTAAAGACCATCTGAATCAATGTCGACTCGCCAATAATATTCACCAGGAAGCATTGGCCCGTTTGAGAAGTTCCCATTTTCATCTGTGTTGATGCTCGTAAACTCCGTATCTCCGAATGTCAAATCGATGATTTCCATGGTTTGGTTGGCCACTGGAGTGCCATCATCCATCAACAGAACATCACTAAAGAGGAATCCTGGAATTGAGAGGTCGGCCTCTAAAACACTGACTGGAACAGTTAAAGATTGATCCATGACGTGTTTTCTGCTATTTGGCAACACTATTGTCACTTGATATTCACCTGGGACCAGGTCGCTCAAGTAGAATGAACCAGGGTTGACTATATCACCAGAGAAGTAACCTGAACCGATGAATTGTCCAGTTCCGTTAATAGTACCTATTCCATCAAAAGTACCTGAACCCTCAAAGTTCTCACCGACCAATTCCTTGCGTAGAGTTACTACTCCTTCAGCTGTCATTCTTCCGTTGGCAATCACTTCACCAGTTAGATAGTAGGTGTCTGTTTCTGATGTAGAACAGATAGTTTCGTTTTCAGGCATGACTGGAATATCATCTAGATTTTCACAGGTGATTATGCCGCTAGCATTGAGCCAAGAGGCGACTAAAGTACCAGCGCCAGTCCAAGTTCCATTAGCAGAATAAGATCGTCCCTCTGATATTAAGCGAGTATAATTACCGGTGAAATTAGTAACATAGCCCAATCCATCACTAGTGGTAAAGGTACCGGGTTCGTCAAAGATTACCTCTCCAGAACCAGCCATTATTCTCACTTCATCAGTGCTGAATGCACCGCTAGTTGAAGTAAGAGAGATATTAGCCATTGTATTCCAAATATTATCAAGAATTATCTCTGCACCATCAAGGGTCTCTCCTTCGAAATCCTCATGACCACTCCAAACCAATAACCCCTTGATTCCGGTGCCTGAAACAAGCACATCGACAGGGTCGGTAATCTGTTCTAAACGGTCCGCTTGTGGACCAGTGACGTTAATCACACTCTCACCGAGCCAAGTCATATTTGATACCTGACCGAGAACCGCAGTAATAGCATTGGTCTGGCGATCATCATTGTCTTCGACTAATACATCAGAAAGACCACTAGCGAATTGACCTGAAGTGATAGATAATCTATCAGCAGTTGGGTCGAAATCACCGACATATGCTGAAACTCTAATCTTACCAGCAGGGGCTAAGAACGAGTAACTACCATCTGCATCGGCATCGGTAGAACCGATTGGAATCCAGTAATTATCTGAATCTCTATCGGTCTCATCCTCACCACTGAATGCATCGCGCTCAAAGAGAAGTCTGACACCATCGAGATTTTGACCTCCTTCGGCCATTTCCACTGTGCCAGAAATCTCAGCACCAGAGTAATACTTCAGTATCTTCACTTGAGAAGTGGCTCTAAGTACTTGCGAACCGAGGGTGTTATCTGAAGAGTTGTCATACCAATTAGCGATTACAAAGTGATTCATCATTGCACCAGGCATTGGTAAAGCATTGGTTAGGAATGTGTTTGGACTACCACTAGTACCTATATGCAATCCCGGCTGGGGATTCATTCCGACAGTATCAACCCCAAGGGTAGATGCACCATATCCAACATAGGTTCTTGCAACCATGGTCTTGAAGAACTCAGCCTTGTGATCGATTCTAACATCGCTCAACTGTAATGGATCTATATCTGAACCTGATTGCTGATTGATGTAATCTTTTTGCATTGCATCATCGAACTCAGCACGTGTCATCTCATCGGGGAATTCACCACGAACTGTTTCGTAGACTTCAGACATGAAAGTAGTGAAGTCTTGGCCAGAAAGGATGGTTGGAGCAGTGAAAATCCCAGTTGGATTGCCACCGTTAAAGTTTTCATCGGCATTATAGCGTCCTGCTTTAGGATAAAGTCGATGATCTACTGCGAAGTAACGTATCTCGTGATTCCGAGTAATTGTTTCACCAGGAGCTCCCTCGTGATCTTGCACGGTATAGACACGGTTATCCATCAAATCAGCATAGAGATCGTTCAATCCCTCTGAATCCAGACTATTGGTCAGGATTTGAGTGACGGTAGCAAGTCTAGCATTATCACGATGAATGTGAGTTGATACGGAGTTGAATTCATCAACCAAATCGTTGGTGTACCAATAATCTCCAAATATGTAATGTGTATTTTCATAGGTTGTATCTCTAGAAGTTCGTACTTTGTAGTTGAATGAACTATTTGCCGAATCGAAAGAAGTCCAAGAATCGCCATCACATGTGGTTGCGGTATCTGAATCACAAGGAACAATAATTCCATCTTCATAAATTCTGAAGACGTTTTCGCCAGAAGTGCTGACAAGACCATCTACCAAATTTTGTCCTTCGGCTATTACTAGATTATCATTTGTCTGAATAACCTTGAATGCGTGAACTGAAGTCGTAGCTGAATCCTCACTGGTTTGTATTGATTCAATAATATCAAAGGTCTCTTGTCCTAAGTGATTTACCATACTATTTTCAAAGTAACTAGTAAAAGACAATCCGCCACCATTATGATAATTATATGAAACGTCTCCCTTTCCTAATTGCCAGATGAACATTGCAACTAAATCGTCCTGATTTCGAGCCAATAGCATATTCCCTGTACTAGGGATTCCAGATTGGAAGTTATCAGAGACGGATGGGTGCTCACCATTGTCTAATGCTTGGAAACCATAATCCCACCAAGAGACGAAAGCTGGCTTATCGGAATATGACACATTAGCATCTTGTTGTGAAAGCCAATCATAGGCTCTATTCCAGCCTTCATCATTGAATCCACTACCGAAACTTCCAAGGTACCATCTGCCACCTGAGTTTTCATAATCACTATCATCGAGAAGAGAAAATCCAAGTTGGTTCCAACGCAGTAAACCAGGAATTACGTTATAGATGTCCTCGTCGATTCCAGATTCATGCTCAGAACTACCAGGGATAGCGGAATCTAGCCCGTATGTAGCATGTTGACTTACCAAGATTACCATAATCATACCAATAGCACTGAATTGAGGTGTACGCCAAAGTGCTTTGCGAGCACCCGATATTCTGTCACCAGGAGTACGGATACCTAAGCGTCTCCATTCCTTTAACAGACTTCCAGCGCCACTGTAACTCCAAAGGGAAACTACTCCCCATGCACCAAGAACAGCCATTGCTGGAGATGCATTGAATACGAATCTACCAGCAGACCAAGCCATGTAAGATGCTATTAGCACCCACATTCCCAATACTAAGCGAACTTGTTGCTTCTGCTTCAATCCTTCCCAAATGGCAATGATTCCCATAGAGAGAGAGAGTATGAAGACAATAGGTCCGAAACTAGCGAATAGCATTCCACGATTAGGAGCACTAGCCTCAGCAATTGTTCCGAAAATCTTGTTCTTGGTGAAATATCCAGAGCCAGTTGTCAATACATTCCACGAATTTGACAATTCGAAATATTGTAGCATAGCCAATAAACTGAGGAAGATAGTGCCACCTACGAATAGTGTCCCTAGAACCAGTAGCCAAGGCTTGTCACGGAAACCAGTAGTGATGAAACCGATTGCTAAAGTGAATATAGCTATGAAGATCAGTGGTTGAAGACCAGTAGAATTCCAAACCAAATCCATTTGTGGATGAGCATAGAATGGTATTGTCATCAAGAAGATGACACCTAACATCACCAGATTGAGAGTGGTGATAATAGTGCTGTCACGGCGCTTGAACATATTCAAAGCGACTTGTATTGAATAAGTCAAGAAGATGATAGCAGGCCCATATACGAACCCTTTCCACCCTAGTGCGACCAATCCGATACAAACACCAGCAGCAATAGCGTTTGCTACTGCTCTTGGCCTCTTCTCAAATACGGTTACAACTGCGTTAAACAAGGAGATAGGTTTAGCCGAGATTCTCTTTGAAAGACGCTCGTCTCCTCCGTGCTTTACTGCTCGAAGGTAATACATGAAACCAGCAGAAAGGAAGAGCAGAACGAATGAATCGTGATCTGCTAGACCCCAAGTACTGTGAGTCACGTGACTTGGCATGAATGCGATTAACCAAGCAGCGATTACTCCAGCACCCTTGCCGAAGTGATCTTTTGCCATACTTGCTATTGGGAAGATGATGAAGGCTCCAAAGATTGCAGGTAGAGCGAGCATTGACCACCAAGCAGCATCGCCAACCGGTATCTGAAGAAGTGATGTTAGAATCATTGCTCCAATAGCTAACGACCAAGTGAATAACGGCGGTCGAGGATTGATTCCACCCAACGGGTAAGAACGATCAGCATCGACGATAAGATGTGCGTTTTGAGCAAGGATGTAATCCACTACACGCTTCATGTACCAAGGGTCAGAACCACCGGTCATATCCCATGTGGCAGTCCCATAAGCATTCATCGAAGGAACCGCATACCACTGTATACGAATTGCCAACCCGATTATGAAGGCACTGAATATCATAATTCCTGCCCAATGAGCAGACCAGAATTTACGTGCACCTGACGGATCGTGAATCTCGCGATTCATCCAGCCGCCATATTTCTCATGGGTGCTGAACCAATAGATGACTACACCGAGTGCGAAGGTTATACCGAACCAAATCCATACAGCCCATGCTCCTTCGAAGTTATCATTCTCCCATAATCCAGCATCATACCAAGCCGAAACCTGATACAGTATCCACATTGCTGTAGTCATCATTGCTCGAGTAAACCAGCGTTCTGCGACCATGTATGAAACAATCAATGCGATTATTCCTGTAAGAAGAGCTGGCCAAAAGCCAATATATCCGTGATAACCTTCCTCGTAAACCATTCCAAGGCGATCTGCATCAGTTACACTATTCATGAACCAAAGAGTTGCAGCATGTGCTGATGCCCAGACCAATAGTGCGATTTGAAGCGGCAGAGTGGTCTTGTTCCACTTACCCTTGAGTGGAGAGATGTGGCCAAACCAGCCGTCCTTGCTTTCGGGGTTAAGAACTCCACGAGCGAGAACTGCTACTAGCAAACCAAGAATTATCATTATGGTCCACATGGTAAAGAATACGAAAGCCATACCTTCACGCAAAGCGTTAATTCGATTATAAATCGAAGGAGCATCATTGCTGTAAACTGTGTAATCAGAGACTTGATTTGCGCCATAATATGCCCCAGCAGCCATTGCTAGAACAAATCCAACCGAAGTAAAGGTTAGGATTGTCGCCCATTCATGCCTTGATTTACCGTCCAAGGCTTGAACGCCGAACATGGTTATGAAAACCAATAACGCAAGAATATTTGAATCACCTGTCATCTGGACTGCTTTCGCTAGAATAGCAGTCACGGCCAGAGCGATGAGGGAGACTCGCTGGCTTGAAAGGGTGAGTATCTGCTTCTCACGAAGAATTCGTGGTGCGATTCCGATCATCGCAGCACCCGCCACTGCAAGCAGTGGGAACATTCCGTCAGTGTCCAAGGATAAGCCGAAACCGCCTATCCAATTCGCAGCTAGAGCCAATAGGACTGCAAGGGGCGCAATTAGCAGCCCCAACAGTGCCTTCGACGTACCATTCTGGTCGCCTGATTCTCTCTCCATATTGTTTCCCTCAGTATTTCAACACCCAGCCTGAAGGCTGAGAGCGACTTCGCCACTTTAGACCTTCTTTTAATGATACCCATCATAGAGGACAAGGCCATGCCGTCGCCCGAAAATGACCATGTCCTCAAGGTCATCACTTCACAGAGCGCGATGCCCAATGTCTCGACGGTAGTGTGAACCTTGAAGAGTAATGTTGTCAATTAGTGAATAAGCGATGGACGCCGCCCCTTTCAGGTCGTTTGAAATCCCAGTGCAGGCAAGAACTCGGCCACCTGTAGAAATCAATTCTCCAGCACTTCTCCCAGTAGCAGCATGGTTGACCCAACCTCCTTCACAAGCACTTATTCCATTTATCGCCTTACCATTTCCGACAGTACCCGGATAGCCGTCGGCAGCCAAAACAACAGTCAGCGCACAGGCGTTATGGAAGTCAACTGAAAGAGTATGAAGTTCATCACAGGCTGCGGCTGCCAAAAGAGTCCCTAGGTCACTAGCAATCAAAGGGAGAGTGACCTGACATTCTGGGTCACCGAATCTAACATTGAACTCGACCACATATGGGTCACCAGAGGAATCTATCATCAAACCGATGTAAAGCACGCCACGGTAGGGCGTCTCTAAATTTGAGAGGTAGGAATGCATCGGCTCCACTACTCGCAATATCGCTTTGGCTTCGACTTCTGGAGTGTAAACAGGAGCGGGAGCATATGCCCCCATACCACCTGTATTACGGCCTTTATCGCCTTCGAATTCACGCTTGTGATCTTGACTTGCGGGTAGACATACATAACCCGAGCCGTCCATAACCACCAGTAAACTAGCCTCTTCTCCAGCAAGAAAGCCCTCGAGTAAGACATGGCCATCACTTGAAATCGATTTATTGATGAAATCCTTGGCTGTATCCCGATCTGCAGTAACCACAACACCCTTGCCACCGGCGAGAACATCCCGCTTAACCACCCAGGGGTCGCTGGAAAAACCATCGAGAGCCGCATCGATATCTGATGAATCATCTAGAAGAATAAAGGGCGCAGTAGGTACGCCATTTTCTGCCATAACCTGCTTTGCAAATACCTTGGAACCCTCTAGATGTGCTAATGCTGCAACAGGTCCGAAACAGGGGATGCCTACAACTGCGAGGGAATCCGCCAATCCAGCACACAGTGGGGCTTCTGGGCCTGCGACTACCAAATCACAAGCCAATTGACTTGCAAGAGAAATCAAACCCTCTATGTCTGAAGCTGAAATATCGTGATTAGTAGCAAAGTCAGATGTGCCGGCATTTCCCGGAGTGCAGTGGATACTGGAAACACTATCCGCTGAAAATAAGCCTTTGCAGATTGCATGTTCTCGACCCCCACCACCGACAACAAGCACACATCGCTCACTCATATCGCAATCGTAGTGGGTAGACCTCATCATTCTATCGCGACAAATTGAACTGACAAATGGCGAGATTCTTATGCTGCCAACCAAAGGAGTGAGTATGACCACTCAAGGCACTCCGCCCTTCGAAGACTTGGTATTCCTCATGCAGATGTTGGTGGTTCTGTGGATTTATCTCCCTGGTTTTTTGGTAAACACATTTGCAATGATGTGGGGCAAATGGTTACCAAAGACAGGATACGGCCCGTGGCCAATCGATGGTGGAAGAACACACAAAGATGGGAATCGGATATTAGGTGATGGCAAAACATGGAATGGTTTGATTGGAGGTTCACTCACATCAGGTCTGCTGTGTGTGGTGATGGGATTGGTGTTAGATGCATCGAGTAGCGCACCATTCTTCGATCCTGTTGATGGAAACGGCTGGTATTTCTTTGCAGGAGGAGCAGTTGGCGCATTTATCCTGGGAACTCTTTTGGGATTCACATCATTAGTTGGCGATCTTTCTGGCTCTTATATCAAGCGAAGAAGAGGAATGAAGCGTGAAGGTGACACCTCATCTAAAGCCCCATTACTGGACACCTTACCGTTTGCAATTAGTGTATTCATATTTGGTTTAATCCTCTTCCCCGGCACACTTCACAGCGACGTACAAATCATCCCTGCAATGATTGGCATTGTCTTAATAACTCCAATACTCCACCGATCTTTCAACTTAATTGGCTATAAATTAGGTTGGAAAGATGTGCCTTACTGATGTGCAAACATGCGCACCATTGATGTGCCCACTACTATTCCAAGTGGTATGCGAGGAACTTTCGTCGTCTTGATGATAGCTATATTATTAGTTAGCCCAGCTTTAGCAGCAGGTGGATCTATTGAAGAAAACACCACATGGTCAGGGGAGATTAGCTTGACAGAAAACACTACCATCAGTGGAAATAGTACCCTAATCGTAAATGGGGACATCACAACTACTTCTGACCACACTATCACGGTTGAAGCTGGTTCTACATTGGAGATGGATGGCGCTAAATTGCAAGGGCTTGCCACATACAAATTGAAGATCAACAATAGTGCAACTGTGGTAGTCCCTGTTACCACCATGGGTCCAGATGGTAATGTGAAAATAAAGTTCAGCGAGGATGTTGCTGGATGGGCCAACCTCAACATCACCATCGATGGTAACACAGAAGTCAACGTCACCGGCAGGGAAATAACCATGCCAGCAGATCTTTCAGGCGATAATGTCACTATTGAATTCACCCATCCATGGCAGTATATTCATATTGCAGAAATTCAATTATCCGATGGATCAAGTCAGTCCGTTGTAACCCCTGAACTCTTATCCGGAAATGAAACCCAATTGATTAGTGAATCTGATACTGCACTTTGGCATTTGATCGTCAAAGGAACATTGACTGTCAATAATTCGGAATTGATAGGAGGGGAGATTATTTGCGAGGGTTCTTGTACCATTATTGGTTCAACTCTTACCTCGAGTGGACCTATCGAAATATCTAATTCAGCATCTCTGAACATTGCAGATTCAACAATGACCGGTAGTAGAACCGATGAGGACATCGTCGCTCACGATTCAGCAATTATTAGTTGGACCAATAGCATAGGTACCGGAGGCATAGTCGACAATTGGATTCGTTTGCTATCTAACCGAGAGTTCCTCGTAGACGTACCTGAGGCTATTGTCACTACAACAGGAATCGGATATTTTGCTGGTAATTCAACTGGTGACCGACTGGATTGTAGCGCACTCTCTCCTGATGACTGTGATGGACGCATCTCCATTGCCAACTCGAAAGTGGAGCGCATTGTCGAATGGCAAGATGGGAATGGTCTTTACGGCACTGAACAAGCATCAGCCACCGTTTCAGTTGATACAATATGGGGTAAATTCTCAGCAACTGTAAGCATGGTCCCACATACCAATGAAGTGTTGATCAATATCCCACTACCTAATGTCGCCATCACATCTGTTGAGCCTGCAGACGATAAAGGCGATGCAAATTTCACCCTTGGTGTACAGATTCATGTGGCAAATTCTGGAGCAACAGATGCCTCAGTTCGCATAGAGTGTTTTGTCGATGGTGAATATGCAAATATCGCACCATCAACACCAACTATCAACGTTGCTGCGGGTGGAACTGCAATGGTCCCAGTAAACTGGCGCAATAGTGCCGGTGACGATGTGGTTCTCGATTGCAAATTAATTATCCCTACCCAATTTAAGAGTGGAGATTTTGTTGGCACCAATGCAAGCACTAGTTCGACACCAGTGACTTGGGAAGCAGTTGATGATGAAGGATCTAACCTGTTCTATCCGATATTGATTGCAGTCATCATTGCAATCGGCGGTGGAACTGTGATAATGCGAAACCGTTCACAGTAATCAGCAAGCGGCTGCCTTCTGATTATTGGAGGTCTCATCATCGGAGTCGTTATCATTCCAACTTAAATCGACCTTTGACCTTGAATCACTTATTATTGATCCAGTAGCCTCATTGGTAATAGTTACCTCAAAGGTATAGCAACCATCATCGTCATAGAAGGAATCTTTCTTCAGGTTATTTCCAACGCTACCTGGCAATAAAACCCAACTGGCACCAAACTCGCCTATACCTGAGGCAAAACCATTCTCAACAGTCATTGTGGTATAGGTATAAACTGTAGCAGAGGAGTCAAAAATAACCTTGACTGAGATAGAATAATCTGAAGTAATTGGGACTGGAGGAGTGCCAGAAAAACTACCATTATCAGCATACATAGTGTAAGGTTCAGTGGTGTCTCCAATACCTACTACTAGACTGACTTCCATGCCTTGATGGACAATATTACCATTATCATCTCCAGTTAATTCGTAGATTTCAACAATACCAGCATTAGCCTCATGATTCATTAGTTGGGGATTGATTGTCAAATAATCAATAGACTCGCCTGATGTTACCCTCACTTGGTAAGTGGAAATGGTCTCTTTGAGATGATTAACAGTATTTCCTTGGAATACTTCGGCAATCGGAGCCGAAATTGTGGTGCGGTCAAGATTAATCTCACCGCTTTCCCCCCATACTTCGACATCATCGTAGAGGATTGAAAGATTGAACGAAGTGCCCGATGTACCAAAGAGAACAATATCTAACTCATCGTTAGTGTCGTCGAAGGACACACTGCCGACAATGACTTTGTTCGAACCAATAAGGAAACTAGCACCGCTAGCAGCAGCAGCTAAGACGATCCAGATGGTGATAGATGCCGCTATTTTTGTCGTGTCTAGGCGACCCATCAGTTTCTCACCGATTGCAAAAATCCCCCAAGTCCCAGCCAATAGGAAACCAAAGAGGAAAATATTAACATATTTAGTATAAAATATCAAGAATGATACTATCAATAATCCAACTATTCCTGCCAGTTGTAGTAACAAAGCATTAATTGGTGGAGTCGCTAAAGCAGTTTCCAAAGAAACTGGTTCCTCGCTGGCCTTAATGACAACTTTAGCTAATGATTTAGTTTCAATGACCGCTTCTTTCGGTGGAGACATCGCCTTAATGTCTTCTTTACCTGCCTCATGGCCCGCTTCTTTATCAGCTTCTTTGTTCGCTTTATCTAGAAGTCCACTCATGATAATACAACCTACCTGCAGAAATGGTTGAAACCTTCCCTCTTATCAAATCAACCCCTCAGCGAGAGGTTACAAGTTGATTGATGCAATCAAAGTCCAGGGGCGGCTTCAAACCACTCCTCTTCATCATCTTCGTTGCCAAGCTTTCGCCGTGCAATCGCTGCGGCTGCAAGAGCAACCATCGAGAGGGATGGTATCAATTCGAAACCTGGCAGATAAACTCCGCGCACATAAATCGTGATAGGCTGTGACATACGGTTACATCCAGTCAACTCATAGGTGCAAGAGAATACGCTTTCAGCAAAGAATTCTAGAGTATGGTATTCGTCAGACCATCCTTGGTTCTTTGGAGTGCGTACCATGACTCGAACGTTTACAGGTTGATCTTGAGCATTGATCTCAGTAGACACAACCGGCATCGAAATTTGGAAATCAGCAGACTCGAGTTTAGCCATCGTCTCATCCGTCACTCCAACCTTAAATTTGTCAACCTGATTTCCTTGGTTAGAAACCTTGAACATGAAATTATGATCGGTCTTTGGTTGCAATTGTAGGAAGGGCACATCGGCCTCAACTTGCAGGCGACTGTATTGCTGAATTCCAATAATCATATTGGTAGATGATTCCGCTGGGGTTGTCACTGGTACACCGTTTGCATCGGTTACAGTTGCGGTAATTCGGAGATTACGAGAACTCATTGGCATCCTCTGATCGGCTCTAACTACGACTTGGAAATTGGATTCACCATTGCTACCGAGAGTAATAACTCCAGGAGCGGCGACAACAAGGCCATCAGCATCCACTCTAACATCGATTCGCTCAATGTATGTGTTTGGGTTAGAAACACTACATTCTGCATATCCAGAGAGTGCTGCCCCAGGGTATACTTGGACTTCAATGGTCCCAGATGCGTATGGAGAAGTGCAGGACAAATTGACTGCAGGCGCACCTTGCGCCGCTACAGGAACAGCAGCTAACATTATACTGCCAAAGTAAAGACAGACTAAAAAGACACTGCGCTGTATACCATTCATGAGATCACCTATGCGTCAAGCCAGCCTCCTGACCTTGATAACCATTTTGTAAAAGCAGTTCAAGAAAGTCACAATCCAATGTTAATTGGATCTTGAGGGCTCATGAAGCGTAGACAATAAGCCGTTCTATCAAAGTCTTAATCATCCAATTAACTTGTTTAATTATTGCACTCCAATTAATTTTGCAGATCGGAACTGCAATTATCACGGCATAGCAATTGCTGTAAGTAGTGGACCGAGGGGGATTTGAACCCACGGTCGCCCGGTTATGAGCCGGGTGCTTTAACCAACTAAGCTATCGGTCCTCTGGCCACTGCGATGAGTGCTCTGTATTGAAGTTCATGCTTGAGAAAACTCATTCAACGAAGTCTGAGTTGGCTTTATCATTTCCCGTGCAAGTATCTCACAACGATCCCTGACCGGTTCTGGAATGAAAATCAGTGCTAATTCACTGGCGGGCACAAGAGAACGAACCAAAGCCGAATGTTCGCACACATCTCTTCCGTCCTCAAGAATAATACCCTCAACATAAGGCTTGTAGCCCTTTTTCTTAATTGTAGCAGTGATTAGATCGGTCTCTTCATAACCTGATTCGGCTAATATCTCAAGTAGATGCGGCCGTAAAATCTCTGCCATCTCTATATCTAGTTCAGCAATTCGTATCGATTTGTGAAAGTCACGCCTACTGAGTAATTTACTGGCATATGAAGAGAGTAGAACATCGTCATTATCAGACCATTCATTAAGTGCCACATTGATGTCAGCATCTGTCAAACGAATGTAATCTTTGACCGATAAATCCTCATCAATTAACATACTTGTAAGCGCTGGTGACAACTGCAAAAGACCCTCTTTGGCCAAAAATCCTGCTCTTTCTAACATCCCTGTGAGATAGCATTGGGTTAGAGCATTGACCTTGTGGTAGTAAACCTGGTTGTACATGTGATAACGGGTAACCAGATATGCTTCAATCGCTGGAAGCCCCCACGCCTTCGCGTAGATACGACCATCTTGCCCGACACGTAATGCACGGAACACACGATCGATGTCAAAGCCACCTATCTGCGCACCTGTATTATGTTGATCACGCACTAAATAATCCATACGATCTACATCGAGTTGAGAAGAGACTATCTCTTTTAGGAAGCGCGGGATTACTTTACCATCACATTGTTCTAATCCATCCATAATGGCGAATAATCGACGACATCCAGCATCACCCAAATGATTGTTCAAAGCGACACCCAATTCGGTGGTATTGGATTGAAGAATCATTTTACCCCACTTTTCATGAGTATGGAAAGTAGCGAAGACCGCTGGATTCTCTAATAGATGTGAAAATGGAGGATGGCCAACATCATGCAATAATGCAGCGATTTCCACCAGTTCTGCATCATTATCGGTAAAGATTCCAGGTTGATACTCTTCTAATGAGTTACAAAGTTTAACTGCAAGATGATAAGCACCGATAGAATGTGAAAAACGATTATGACTAGCAGAAGGGAATACATAGTGGCAAGTAGAAAGTTGCAAGATATTACGGAGGCGCTGGAACTCTCTTGTATCGATTAAGGCCCCAATAGGCTCTGGAATGAGGATGTCGCGATGGATTTCATCACGGACAACTCGGTCTGCCATATGTCTGCCTCAGGCTTTTTCATATCAAGTCCTTTCGTTGCGCAAGCGATATGCCATTGAAGCACTTGGCCCATCTCATGGCAGAAGAAGATATCAACCCCGAGATGGAAATCGAGCCA